>JBEKMY010000001.1:0-200029 GCA_049523355.1 Smithella sp.
AGAACAAAGGAATGTTGCCACGAGCACGCAGGGGAAATTTTTACGATCTGCCCGGCCTCCTGTTGATCACATACAGCTCTTTAACAATATCTATTTTAAAAGGTACATTTTCAGGGGAAAGAGATTAATTGCTTGATTATATTGTGCAGGGGAAGCATAGATGCTTATGATAACACAGTGGCCATTAAATCCTTATCTTTTAATTTTCCCCGGTATTTTATAAACACACGGCTCTCGGAGCATACGCAGATGGAGGAATCTGTCCGTTTTGCGCAGAGCAAGGTAGAGCCTCCATATCATGGCATCCTCCTTATCCTGCGGCTGGAAATCGACAAGAATTGTCTTTAGAGCCTTTTCCACGGAAATCATTTCTAATCTCCATTTAATTTATGAGCGACAGTTTACCAAAGACAAGACTTATGTCAACAGATATTGGGAGGCATTGATTTTCAATGGTAATTTCCGAAAAAGAAATTTTCAATTGAATTATCAGGGGAACAAGGTTAGATAACATTTCAACTTACCCATTTTGGCCCATTCTGGATTGAAGAGCTGTTTTTCATTCAGAAGGGGACACAATGGGTTTTGGTGTTGTGCTATTTTAAAGAAAGTTTGGTTGTAATCAGTGCGAAAACTTATCACAAAAAAAATTAATAAAGGTACCGAGCATCTCCATAATCTTATCCGGCAAATCAGTGAAGGTTCGGCAAAGGTTGATGTCAGCAGACTTAACGGCGCGGCTCGTCCGTTTTTAGTATCTCTTCTTTTTGAACGGCTGGAAAGGCCGCTGCTTATTGTTTGCCCCGAAGAGAAAGAAGCGGCGGCCTTCGCGCGGGATTTATCTTTGTTTCTGGGGGAAGAATCCGTATTTCATTATCCTTCGCTCGATTTTTTGACAATTGACATGTTTGCTCTTCAGAAGGAGGAAGAATTAACCCGTCTGGAAGTCCTTACCCATCTGCAAATAAAAACAAAAACCATCGTGGTTACCTCTGTAATAGCCTTGATGCAAAAAGTGACGCCTCTGGCCGTGTTTAATGACTATCTGCAAATCATTTCGTCAGGCGATACTCTAAACAGGGACGACTTTTGCTCCCGCCTGATTTCAGGCGGCTATAAAAGAGAAAGCCTGGTAGAGGAAAAGGGGGGGTTCAGCATCCGAGGCAGCATTATTGATATATTCCCTCCGGCTGAAAAATATCCGCTGCGTCTGGAAATGTTTGGCGATGATATCGAATCCATCCGGACGTTTGACGGTTTCTCTCAGCGTTCGATTGGCGCAACGGATGCCTTCATCGTCGGGCTTGCCAGTGAGGTAATCATCAATCCCTCAAATTTAGAACTGGCGGTCCGAAATATCAGGCGGCGTGCCGATGATCTTTCTGTGCCCGGCGAGATTCGCAACCGTCTGGTGGATTCCCTGAAGAACGGTTTGACCAATTCCATCAATCCGATATTTTTACCGCTGTTTTATGAATCATACGATAATAACAGCGGGCTTTCGCGCGATAAATTGTCGAGTCTTTTTGATTATCTTTCGAAAAATACTTTAGTCATTCTGGATAACCCGCTGGCCGTGAATCAGGCCATCGGGAATGCAGGGCTTCATATTGACAAGTTGTTGTTTAAAACTAAAAACAGCGGCAAATTTTATCTCGAAAAAGAAAACACTTATGTTGATCCAACCGGCATCGCGGCAGGTCTGGACAGGTTCGGACAGGTTTCTCTTGCCGGCCTCAATCTGGATCAGGAACCGGATGGCGCGGTCACTGCGGTTTCTTTTGACACTCACCAGTATTTATGCACGCGAGAATTATTGGCCGGGGAGATTAAGGAAGACGCGTATTTGCGGTGGACCGCGGAAAAGATTAAGTCATGGTTGTCCGAAGATATGTTTATATTTTTATTTTGTCCGGCTCCGGAGGCTCTTCAACGGATGAAGCATCTGCTTTTGTCCTATGATTTACCGGTGCAGATTTCATCTTCCCGGGATTCAGTTCTCGAAATCATTGACCGCTTTCAGGGGAGTCCTCAGCTTGTTTTGCTGGAAGGGGAAATTTCCACCAGCTTTATTATACCGGCAATGAAGCTGGTATTTTTAAGCGAAGAAGAAATATTTGTTAAAAAAGCTACCCGCCGGCGTGTCAGGCCGATGCGGGAAGGTTACTTTATTAAGTCTTTCGGTGATTTAAAAGAAGATGATTTCATCGTTCATACTGATTTCGGCATCGGTATTTATCGCGGATTGAAAAAAATTACCGTGGGCAATATCGAAAACGATTTTTTAATCATTGAGTATCTGGACGGCGACAAACTCTACATTCCTGTTAATTCTCTGGAGAAAATTCAGCGCTATCTCGGACCCGACGGTTATGTGCCGAAAATTGACAGGATGGGCGGGACTTCCTGGGAAGCGGTAAAGGAAAAAGTTAAAAAATCGGTGCGGGAATATGCCGAGGAACTTGTCGCCATTTATGCCGCCCGCGAAACGCTGGAAAGAAAATCGTTTGCGCCGCCGGACCGGATTTACGAGGAATTCTGCTCCACTTTTGAATTTGAAGAAACACCAGATCAGGACAAAGCGATTGAAGATATTCATCTGGACATGGATGATTCCAAACCGATGGACAGGCTGATTTGCGGCGATGCCGGTTTCGGTAAAACGGAAGTCGCGATCAGGTCGGCTTTTCGGGCTGTGATGGACGGCAAGCAGGTTGCCGTTTTAGTGCCCACGACTATTCTGGCGGAACAGCATTATCAGACTTTTTCCCGTCGTTTCCGGGATTTTCCGGTGCGTGTTGAGGTGTTGAATCGTTTTAAAAGCGCCGCCGAACAAAAGAAAATTATTGAAGAGATGAAAAATCAAAAGGTGGATATTGTCGTGGGGACACATCGCCTGCTCCAAAAGGACATCGAATTTAAAGATATAGGGCTGGTAATCATTGATGAAGAACAGCGCTTCGGCGTGGCGCATAAAGAAAAATTAAAAAAAATGCGGACGCTCGTTGACGTGCTCACGCTCTCAGCAACACCGATTCCGCGCACGCTTCATCTGTCGCTTGTCGGCATCAGAGATTTATCCATTATTAATACGCCGCCGGAAAATCGTGTGTCCATAAAAACGTATGTGCTGGAATTCGATGAGGACGCGATTAAAGCCGCGATAGAGAAAGAAATGGCTCGCCAGGGACAGATATTTTTTGTTCATGACCGGGTGCGCTCAATTTATTCGATGGCCCGTCTTGTGCAGCGTCTGGTGCCACAGGCGAGAGTGGGGGTGGTCCATGGTCAAATGAAATCCGCGGAAATTGAAAAAGCAATGACCGGATTTATCCGGCATGAATGTGACGTTCTGGTTTGCACCACTATTATCGGCTCTGGTTTGGACATTCCCGGCGCCAATACAATAATTATCAACCGCGCCGAAAAGTTTGGATTGGCGCAACTCTATCAGATACGCGGCCGCGTGGGACGTTCCAGTCAGGAAGCTTTTGCTTACCTGCTATTGCCCCGGGGAGCGATGCTTTCCCGCGAAGCCATGAAAAGATTACAGGTCATTAAAGAATTTTCCGAACCCGGTTCCGGATTCAGGATAGCATATAATGATCTGGAAATCCGCGGTGGAGGAAATTTGTTAGGCATTTCCCAGTCAGGTCATATTTCCGCTGTTGGTTATGAACTTTATACCGAATTAATGGAAAAGACGGTTCGGGAAATTAAGGGAGAAGAAATTGGTGAAGAGGAATTACTGCCTGAAATTCAGTTGGGAATTTCTGCTTTTATTCCCGAAGAGTATGTTCAGGATGTTCATCAACGGCTGGTCTTGTATAAAAGAATATCTCTGGCCGGAAGTGATGAAGACATTAATCAGATTAAAAGTGAGATGCAAGATTGTTACGGGGATTTGCCCGCATCCGTGGATAATCTTTTGCAGGTCATCAGCATAAGAAATTGTCTTAAACCGTTGAAGGGTAAAAAGATGGGCTATGACGGCAAATATTTATATATTTTCTTCCGGGATAATTCTCAGGTTGATCCCGCAAAGATTATCGCGCTTTATCACAAGAAAATTAAGGATTTACGTTTTACGCCGGATTATAAATTATATGTGCCCGCGCCGGCCATTCACGGAAAGGAAATATTAGAACAAGCCAGGTTGTTATTAAAGATGCTTGCCCAATAACCGCAAGCAGGGTATAAAGAAATGTTATGATTATTACAAAATCGCGTTTTGATATATTTTCAATCACCCGGACATCAAAGAGGATAGCCCTGAGTCGTTACGCTGTTCCATGTTTGCTGATGCTGAGTTTTATTGTTGCCTGCGATAAGATTAATATTTTTTCGCGGCCTTACGTCGCCACGGTGAATGGTTCCAAAATTTATCTTGATGATTATCAGTCCCGGTTAGATCAAAAAATGGATATGGTGCCCAAAGATATTTTAGTTCAACCGGAATATATGAAACGATTCGAAGAAGAAGTTTTAGACAACATGATTACGGAAAAAATAATGTATTTGAGGGCGCAGAAGTTGAATATATCCGTAAGCGAAATCGAGTTGGAGAATAAAATCAAGGAAATTAAAAAAGATTACGGCAGAGATTTTACCGGCCTGTTTGCGCAGGAAAATATAAAATATGAAAACTGGAAAGAAGACTTCAAGAAAGAGATGCTTTTGCAAAAGCTCATCGCAATGGATGTCAATGCCAAAATTAAAATATCAGATGATGAAGCTAAAGATTATTTTAATGAACACCGTAATAATTACAAAAAGGAATCCCGCGTAAGAGTCGCGCAGATCGTTGTCCGGGATTTAGCAGCAGCTAAAAAAGGAGTGGAAAGATTAAACGCCGGAGAAGATTTCGCTAAAGTGGCCGCCAGTATGTCCATCGGCCCGGAAGCTCACCACGGTGGAGATCTGGGATTTGTTACCAGAGGGGTAATGCCGGAACCCCTGGATAAAACTATTTTCAAAATGCAGGTTAATGAGATAAGTCCGCTCGTGCAAAGTTCTTATGGATTTCACGTTTTTAAAGTTTTGGAGAGTCAGCCGGCAAGAGCCGGAAATTTTACGGATGTCCGGGAAGATGTGATTGCCGATATCAGGCTGCAGAAAGAAGACGCGGCTTTTATAAGCTGGCTGGAAGATTTAAAGAAAAAGGCAGTCATAAAAAAACAAACCAATATAAAGTTAAAGAAAGTAAATGAGTAAAATTAAACAAGGGAGGAATCGTTGTGAAGTTTTACAAAATGTTTATTATGATTTCATGGAGTGTAATGCTCTTGTGCATGCCGGCTTACGCCGAGGTCGTGGATAAAATTATTGCTGTGGTAAATGATGAGGTAATAACGCTTTCCGAATTTAACGCGGCATTTGAACCTTATCGGAAAAACATCGAAAATACTTATAAAGGCAATGATAAAGAGGCTGTAATAAAACAGACGAAAGATACCTTATTTCAACGAATGATTGATGGCATACTGATCGAACAAGAGGCAAAAAAAACGGGTGTTAGCGACACCGTCAAGGATACGGATGTTATGGCGGTGATTCAGGACATAATGACTAAGCAAAAATTGAGTATGCAGGATTTTTTGAAAAATCTTGATAAGGAGGACAACTCCATTGAATCTGTTAAAAAAGAGATAAGGTCGCAGTTGGTTCGTATGCGGCTGCTTCGACGGGAAGTAAAAGATAAAGTACTTGTAAGTGATGAGGAAATTGGTGAATATTATAACAAACACCGCGAGGAATATGAAGGCAAGGAAAGTGTGAGGATGAAACAACTTTTGTTGTTGCTGCCTCCCGGCGCGGATAAAACGACAAAAATGAAAATAAAAAATGAAGCTCTGCGCTTGCGCGGACTTATTATGAATGGAGAATCTTTTGATTTACTGGCCGCGAAATATTCTCAGGGACCGGCGGCAGCGCAGGGCGGTGATGTTGGATTTATCGAAAAAGGAACAATTATTCCGGAAGTTGAAGCAGCGGCCTTTAGCCTTCCCCTGGATCAGGTAAGTGAATTAATTGAATCAAGTTTAGGCTTTCATATCATTAAGGTGGTTGATAAAAAGGGCGCCGGATTGAAACCGATTGCTATGGTGCGGCAAGAAATAAAGACAAAAATTGAAGATGAAAAATTAGATAAGAAATTTGATGAATGGATGTCTTCCATTCGGGCTAAGTCGCACATCGAAACAAGATTGTAAAAAAATTATAGAAGTAAAAATATGGACGCGATAAAAATCAGAGGGGCCTCTCAGCATAATTTAAAAAATATAAGTTTAGATATACCTCGAGATAAGTTTGTGATCATTACCGGTGTGAGTGGTTCCGGCAAGTCATCGCTCGCTTTTGATACTATCTATGCTGAAGGTCAAAGGCGATATGTTGAATCACTTTCCACTTACGCGCGTCAGTTTATCGGACAAATGGATAAGCCGAATGTCGAATCAATAGAAGGCTTATCGCCCGCTATAGCTATAGAACAGCGCACAGCCAGCCATAATCCGCGTTCAACAGTAGGTACAGTCACTGAAATATACGACTACTTCCGTCTTTTCTACGCCGCTATAGGCGTTTGTCATTGTTACCGCTGTGGACGCGTTATTAAATCGCAAACAATAGATAGTATTCTGGAGAGTGTTCTTTCCCTTCCGGCGAATACGTCATTCAGCATTATGGCGCCGCTTGTGCGCGGGAAAAAAGGTGAATTTCAGAAAGAATTAAAAAAACTTCAGAAAGAAGGATTTGCACGTGTCCGGATTGACGGAAAAATTTGTGATCTGGCAGAAGATATTGTTCCGGAAAAGAATAAGCGCCATGATATTGATCTGGTTGTTGACCGTCTGGTGTTAAAAGAAGGTGTGAGAAAAAGATTACGCGATTCTCTGGAAATTACCGCCAGTCGCGCTGAAGGGCTAGTGCGCATAGTTCCTGTAAATGGTGAAGAAATGCTTTTCAGCGAAAAATATGCCTGTCCGGATTGTGGAATAAACATACCCGCGCTCACCCCCCGCATGTTTTCCTTTAACAGTCCCTATGGCGCCTGTCCTGATTGCAACGGTCTTGGTTCCTGCATGCGCTTTACGGAATATCTGGTTGTGCCGGACGCGGGATTGTCTTTGAGGGAAGGCGCTATCGCTCCCTGGGCAGGCAGAAACTCTCTTTATTATTACAATATTTTAGACGCGCTTAGCACCCATTATGGATTTGATGTTAACACGCCATTTAATAAATTGCCGGAAAAAATTCAAAAAGTTCTTCTTTACGGATCAGGCAAGGAAAATATTAAATTTTATCATGATCGTTCAAACAAAAGATACTTTGCTCACCGGCCATTTGAAGGAGTGATCAAACAACTGGAACGCCGCTGGAAAGAAACAGCTTCGACAGCAGTGCGTAATGATTTGATGCGTTACAACGATTTAAGCGCTTGCGATACTTGTCATGGAGCGCGTTTAAAAAAAGAAACACTTGCTGTTACAGTTATGGGCAAGAATATCTACGAGCTTTGCCAAATGTCCATCCGCGACTGTTTTAATTTTTTCGAACAACTGGAACTATCACCGCAGGAAAAAAATATTACCGAAAGAATTATCAGAGAAATTGAAAGCCGGCTTCAATTTTTGCTGAATGTCGGCATGGATTATCTGACTTTGGAGCGATCTACATCATCTTTATCGGGAGGGGAAAGTCAGCGCATCCGGCTGGCCACGCAAATTGGTTCGGGATTAATGGGGGTTTTGTATGTGCTTGATGAGCCGACGGTTGGACTGCATCAGAAAGATAATCTTCGCCTGATTGATACTTTAAAAAAGCTGCGCGATATGGGCAATACCGTGCTGGTTGTCGAACATGATGCCGATATGATGCTTGCCTGCGATCATATTGTGGATATAGGTCCGGGCGCCGGAACACAGGGGGGAGAAATAGTTTTTCAGGGAACTCCCGAGGAAATCCTGCAAAGCGATCAGTCGCTCACAGGCAGATATTTATCGGGGAAAGAGTCCATCGCGCTGCCGTCAAAAAGACGGTCAATTCCGAAAAGACATATTATTTTAGAGGGAGCCAGTGAAAATAACCTCAAGAATATTGATATTAAAATACCTGTAGGAATATTTACTGCGGTAACCGGCGTATCAGGTTCCGGTAAAAGCACAATGATCATTGAAACTCTTTATAAAGTATTGGCGCGTCGTTTGAACCAGCATACCGGATCAATGGGAAAAATTAAGAGGGTTGTAGATTTGGGAGATATTGAACGTGTCATAATGATTAATCAGCATCCTATTGGCCGTACGCCGCGATCCAATCCGGTAACTTATACGGGAATCTTTTCTTATATCAGGGATTTATTTACCAACCTTTCCGAAGCAAGGATGCGCGGATATAAGCCGGGGCGGTTCAGCTTTAACGTGAAAGGCGGACGCTGCGAGGCTTGTGAAGGTAATGGTTTGATAAAGATTGAAATGCATTTTTTGCCCGATGTCTATGTGACTTGCGACGTTTGTCACGGCAAACGATTTAATTCAGATACGCTGGATATCAAATATAAGGATAAGAATATTGCCGAGATTTTAGACATGACGGTCAATCAGGCGCTGGTATTTTTTTCCAATATTCCTTCAATTAAATCGCATTTGCAATTGCTAAACGATGTTGGTTTGGGCTACATTCATCTGGGGCAGTCCGCGACTACTCTCTCCGGTGGGGAAGCGCAGAGGATAAAACTGGCTCGGGAACTGGGTAAGAAAACAAACAGCAATACTCTTTATATTTTAGATGAACCTACCATTGGATTGCATTTCGCGGATATTCAAAAATTGCTGGATGTTTTAATGCGACTGGTGGATATGGGTAATACCATGGTCGTAATAGAACACAATTTAGATATTATTAAGTGTGCTGATTATGTAATTGATCTCGGACCGGAAGGCGGTTCCGGGGGCGGTGAAATTGTTGCTTCAGGCACGGTGGAAAAAGTGGCACAGGAAGAAAAATCTTCAACAGGTCAATTTTTGCGGAAAATTATTTCCGTCTGAGAGCATTTTTATTTTTCTGCATATTAAATTTATCCTAAACGTTTTACAAATTTACAAAATATTTTAATTGGTAAAAAATAATAAAGAAAAATCTTCATAATTCTTAGTCAGTAATAAATGACGTCTTGACATAATCATTAAAATAGTTTTATATTTAACTATATAAAAAGCTATGTTATTGTGATTCATGTCAGAAAGGATCTTGAACTGTCGAAATATTCACAATATAAACATTCTATATTAATTGTCGATGATGAGGAGTCTATCCTCAATTCTTTTCAGCGCATTTTAGCCGATGAAGATTATGAAGTTCACGCTGTGAATAATGGTTCGGAAGGGCTGAATAAACTGCGCACGGCTCAAAAGCCTTATTCCGTTATTGTTTCCGATCAAAGAATGCCGGAGATGAGTGGTGTTCAATTTTTTGCTCAAGCCAAGGATATTTTTCCGGATGCTGTCCGTATACTTTTGACGGGGTATGCCGATTCAAATGCTATAATTGATGCCATTAACAAAGGCGGGGTTCATCTTTATTTCACAAAACCATGGCGTGAAGAAGAAATACTGCTTCATATTAAGCAATCACTTTCCAAAGTTGAAATATTAGCGGAAAATAAACGTCTTGTTGAATTAATAAAGATTAAAAATCAAGAGTTGGTTAAATTAAATAAAACTCTTGAAAAAAAAGCTAACGATAGAACAAATGATCTTCTGGCTCAAACTGAAAAACTCAAGGACAGTTATAAAAAATCACAATTAATTTTGGATGGTATAGTCAAGACGTTGTCAAAGATTGTAGCAACAAGAGATCCTTATACATCAGGGCATGAGGATCAGGTAGCCAAGATTGCCTGCAAGATTGCCAAGGAAATGAAATTGACTGAAGAGCAGGTCTCGTCCATTTATATTTCCGCCACTCTTCATGATATAGGTAAAATATCCGTACCTTCAGAAATATTGACCAAACCCAGCGTTTTAACTAATCTGGAAAGGGAAATAATCAAGACGCATTGTAAAGTTGCCAATGATATTCTTGCAAATATTGAGTTTCCCTATCCGGTGGCAGAGATTATTTATCAACACCATGAAAGAATGGATGGTTCAGGTTATCCCCGAGGTTTAAAGGGAGACGATATTGCGTTGGAAGCCCGAATTATTGGGGTCGCGGACGTTATTGATGCTATGGCTTCCTATCGGCCTTATCGGCCTGCTTTAGGGGTTGATGCGGCGATTGAAGAAATAACAAAATTCAGAGGAGTAACATATGATCCTTCCGTTGTGGACGCCTGCTTAAAGATTTATAAAAGAACCGCTAAAGACAGCATTAATTGAATTGAAAATTAAGAAACAATTACCATGCACTTTCCAGATTAACTTCTTTTATTATTTCCTCTGTCCGAAAATTGCTCTGCCGATACGTACAATGGTTGCTCCTTCTTCAATAGCGATTTCAAAATCATCGGTCATGCCCATGGAAAGCTCTTCCATTTGAATATTCGTAATTCCCTCGCTTATGATTTTGTTGCGAAGATTTCTAAGTTCGGAAAAATACGGGCGGGAATTTTCGGGATTGGTGGAATAAGGCGCCATCGTCATTAATCCTTTGATCGAAACGTAATCCAGCATGGAGACATTTTTAATTAATTCAATAGCTTCCAACGCCGTTATGCCATTTTTTGTTTTTTCACCACTTACATTGATTTCAATCAAAATGTTTATTTTACGGCCGATCAGGCGAGCTCTTTTGTTTATTTCCGCAGCCAGTTCCAGACGATCTACGGAATGGATGTAATCAAAGAGATTTACGGTATATTTTGCTTTATTGGTTTGAAGGTGTCCGATCATGTGCCACGAAACGCGCCCTCCGATAACGGCAATTTTTTCTTTTGCTTCCTGAACATAATTTTCTCCCAGCGCCGTTATGCCCGCTTCAATTGCCTGTTCGATGGCAGGGAGGGGGACTGTTTTGGTCACTGCTAAAAGTTTAATGGAATCGGGAGCGCGATTGCATCTTTCGGCAGCTGCGGCTATCCGTTGTTTAATTTTATTTATATTAGCGGTAATATCTGCTTCCATATAAAGTTTACTCCGTTAGACAGTCTTGTTGGATAAATTCCGTTTCAAGATCAAAAACTATCCAACGGAATTTATTGAAAATCGATTGCGTTAAATTTTTTTAATGTTTCCAAAACTTCGCAAAGCGGCAATCCGATCACGTTTGTATAAGATCCGCGAATCGATTGGATAAAATAGGCGCCCCTTCCCTGTATAGCATATCCGCCGGCTTTATCATATGGTTCATCACAAGCAAGATACCAGTCCAATTCTTCAGGACTTATCGTTTTAAACTTCACGGCGGATTGAATAACTTTAGTCTGAAAAACTTTGGAAGCAATACTGGTAATGGAAAAACCTGTAAAGACTTTATGTTCACGACCGCTGAGCCTTTTGAGCATCTTCTTTGCCTGTGCTTTGTTTTTAGGTTTGCCTAAGATAATCCCATCAATTACGACAATTGTATCGGCGCCCAGCACCCACGCTTCGGGATATTTTGAGGCAATAACCGTCGCCTTATCACGCGAGAGCCTTTTTACATGCTCCTGCGGACTCTCTCCGGCAAGATAATCTTCATTGACGTGAGCCGGAACTATTTTGAATTTCAAACCGACGGATTCAAGAATATCCCGCCTGCGCGGCGACTCGGATGCCAGAACAAATAAAGCTTTGGAAGTAATAGGCATAATTTTATATATCTTTTCGACAATATTATTGTTGTCTATCACAAATTTAATGATGCCTGTCAATTGTAAATTATAATTGCATTTCGATAAAGATTGTCGTTAATATAAAACAAAAAGCATTCATGGAGTGGATGATGAAAAAAACATTTTTTACATTTATAATTTTAACAATACTTGCGAGTTTTTTAAGCGTGGCTGTGGCTGCAGAAAGAATTGTTCAGTTAACCGTCCCCGGTTGCGTCGCTTGCGGCGCTTCACACAGGATAGGTGCTATCCTGAAAGAAACCAAAGGCGTAAAAAAATATCAATTCGGGGACAAAAATTTGTTAACAGTAACTTTTGATGACAAAATCACCGCCCTTGATACAATTATCAACAAACTCGAAAAAGGAGGAAATAAAATAAACGGGAAACCGGTTTATGTGAAATAAATATTAGAGATATTTCTTTATTTTCCCCGAATCCAGTTTATCCACAATTTTTTTGACATCCTGAGAGCGGCCTTTTTTACATATAAGTAAAGCGTCTTTCGTTTCAACTATTATTAAATCTTTTACCCCTACCAATGCTGTTAACTTCCGCGGGTTGTAAATAAGAGAGCCTTCTGAATCTTCAAGAATTGCCTGACTGCCGCTAAGCGCCGCATTGTCTTTAATATCTTTTGGCGATATTTCCCAAAGGGCATCCCAGCTTCCGACATCACTCCAACCGAAATCTCCCTGAATCATAAAAACGTTATCCGCTTTTTCCATAACACCATAGTCAATAGAAATGGATGCAAGCTTTTTGTAAACACGAGGCACGATCACTGCTTCCCGTGGCGAGCCGAGCGCCTCATTTATTCTCATCAATCCTGCGTATAAATCCGGTAGCAGGCGGCTGATTTGTTTTAATATAATCGAGGCCTTCCATATAAACATTCCGCTATTCCAATAGAAGTTACCGCTTTGAACAAATTCTTTCGCTTGCTGAAAATCTGGTTTTTCGCGGATAGATTTTACGTGAAAGACTTCTTCACCGGCTATGTGTTTAAAGGAATTTGCCTGTTCAATATATCCAAAGCCCGTTTGAATGCTGGAAGGTTTGATGCCTATTGTTACCAGCCCATCTTCCTGAGCGGCAACTTTTGCGGCCGCATCAATAATATCAATGAATTTTTGAGAATCATTAATGGCATGATCGGAGGGCAGGACAACCATGATATCGTCGGGAACCATTTTGCAAATATGCAGTGCGGCAAGTCCGATACAGGCCGCGGTGTTTTTTCCTTCGGGTTCGATAATAATGTTTCGCGATGGAATTTCCGGAAGCTGTTTAATTAAGGCGCCGGCGTGTTTTTCCCCCGTTACCACCAGAATATTGTCAGGAGGGATCAGTTGTTTGATCCGGTCAACAGTTTCCTGAATGATAGTTTTCTCGCTTAGTATATCCAATAAGTGTTTAGGCTTTTTTTCTCTGCTGCGGGGCCAGAATCTTGCGCCCCTTCCACCGGCCATTATTACCGCGTACATTATTTAAACTCCCTGGCTCTTTAAGATTACGATGCTACTTCTTAACGCTTATAGTATAATGTGTCTTGCAATTTCAAGCTGGAAAATATATTTAAAAACATAATGTCAACAATGATATATTCAGAAATAACTCTTAAAAAGGGGCGGGATGCCGCTATACTGCGAGGTCATCCATGGGTTTTCTCCGGCGCAATAGCCGCGATTAAAGGGAATCCCGGCGCGGGCGATATTGTTTTAGCCAGAGATTCGGCAGGCAATCCTCTGGCATTAGGATTTTTTAATCCGAAAACTGATATAGCTTTTCGTGTTTTAACAAGAAAATGTGAAGAAAATATTTCTCAATATTTTTGGCAAGCTCGTTTGCAGGCCGCAATCAAATTACGGCAAAAGATTATCGGCGAGCAGACAAACGTCTATCGTTTGATTAATGCCGAAGGCGATGGATTTCCCGGACTGATTGTTGATGTGTATAATACGACACTGGTTTTTTCCATTGCCACCGCTGGAATGGAAAAACAAAAAAATCATATTTTAAATGCCCTTGCTTCCCAAATAAAACCGGAATGGATTTATGAACATAGCGAGAGCCGATCGCGAACGTTGGAAGGGTTTGAAAATAGCAGTCGTATAGTCTTTGGCGAAAACAGAAGCGGTACCGTGGAAATAATGGAAAACTCACTGAGGTTTGAAGTTGATATTATTTCAGGCCAAAAAACGGGTTTTTTTCTTGACCAGCGTTTCAACAGGGAAAAGATTGGAGCGTTGAGTCGCGATGCCAGTGTATTGAATTGCTTTTCTTATACCGGGGCTTTTTCCGTTTACTGCGCTGAAGGCGGAGCAAAAAAAGTTGTTTCTCTGGACATATCCAAATCTGCCTGCGTCGCCGCAAGAAAAAATTTGCATCTCAACTGGTTTTCCGCTGAAAATTATCCGGTAATCGAAGCCGATGTTTTTGATTATTTGCGCAAAATGCAGGAAAACTTCAACATGATCATTCTTGATCCTCCGGCTTTTGCCAAAACAAAAAGAGATGTGACTAAAGCCTCCCGGGGTTATAAGGAAATTAATCTACAGGCAATTAAACATCTTACAAAAGGCGGTATATTAGCTACTTTTTCCTGCTCTAATTTTATCGAGGAAGATCTTTTTTATAAAATTGTCCTTGCCGCGGCGCGGGATGCCGACGCTGATTTACAGCTTTTAACAAGATTAGAAGCCGGACCGGATCATCCCATTTTATTAGGACATCCCGAGGGGCGCTATCTTAAGGGGTTGCTCTTGACCAGGAAAAATTAATCCAGATATAGGGAAGGCTTTTACCGGCAAGGAAAATTATTGTTCATTATTGCGCCACCCTTGCGGGAGGGTCACACCTGGCGAACAGCCATCAAATATCGGATGATCTAACGATCTTCAATAGTTGATGTTATCAGGAGTTATAGTTAATTTCTTCCCAGATTGCCAATTATCTTATCATGAATAAGGCGGGAAGCCATATTATTGCCGACCGTTCCGACGAATACGGAAACGGAAGTTAAATCCCTGTCTATATATTCAACCTTTATAACCACTTTTTCGTCCTGAATGACGGCTTTGATCATACCTGTGGAAATTTTACGTTCTTTTTGAATGTCTGTCGCCTTTAATTCAGCCACCGATTTTTCACAGGCTTGCCACACCATATCAATATTGGCTTTATAGTTGCTGACAAGATTTCCATCCTGGTAAAGGAATTTTCCGGAATTAATGCTGGCAATTTTACCATTCATATTGATTGCCGCATCGCATCCGTTAAGAAGCAGGAAAACTAAAAACAATAAAGTTACTGTTTTATTTGCCATATATTTGCCTGACACAAGAGTTAATAATTATAAACTAACATAAGATAATATTAATAATCTGTCAATGTGAATCATATGCCGGTGCATGATAATAATAGAAAATTGCGTTGGACATTTCAAATTTAAGTAAATTTAGTTGCGAGAAGAATAGAGAAATCTGTTCCTGAATCCAGTACCCAAATAAAAAGTAAGATTAAGGCAGATGTGTTGTTCATTTAACGTTCTTCAGGTTTATTTTCTTGCGCGTAGTTTCATTATCTCGGTTCTGGTCAATATGGATTTGATATTATCAACATATTGAAGGATATTTTCCCTGCCGCCTTCTTCCCGGTCAATCAGCGTGATAACCATTTCGACGATGAGTCCTGCCATGCGTGCTTGTTCTATCGCGGTAATAGTGGAACCGCCGGTGGTAATAACATCGTCAATAATGACGACTTTTTCACCTGTCCCGACACTGCCTTCAATGGCGCTTTTAGTGCCGTGAGCTTTAATGTCTTTTCGAACAATGAAAGATTTAATTGGTTTTCCTTTCTGGTATGATATCACAGAAAGCGCGTTGGCTATCGGATCAGCCCCCAGAGTAAGTCCTCCTGCTGCTGTTATGTCAGTATCTTTGAGCATGTCAAAAATGATCGCACCGATAAGATTCATGCCTTCGGGGTCAAGCGTGGTCGGCTTGCAATTGAAATAATAATTGCTTTTCTTTCCGGATGCGAGTGTAAAGGGCGGATCTTCGCTATATTTAAAAGACCGATCGAGAATTATTTCGCCCAGTCTTTCTTTCATCTTATTAATGGCCATTGTATTTCCCTCCGCTTAAATCAAACTTATGATTGAGAACTATTATTATGCAGAATAAATTTAATGGGCAATTCCACCCATGCTGCAAACGGATTGCCTGATTTTTTTGCAGGTTCGAACCTCCATGGCTTTACCGCTTGAATTGCCGATTGGTCTAAGATGGCGTACCCGGATGATTTCCCTATTTTTATTTTTCCTACACGTCCATCCGGTAAAATTTCCGCAAATACTAAAACAATACCTTCATAGCCGCGAAGGCGCGCTATTTCCGGATATACAGGCGGCGCGTTTTCTTTATATAAAGGGTAAGCAATCACAGTACTCAGATTAGATTCTTCACCCGCTGTTTTATTAGCGCTGGAGCCTGTTATATTATCAGGCTGTTCTTTCGTCCCTGTGCCGGACGTGTCGTATTTTGCCGGTGTAATGTTGTTGATCGATTCTTTTGTTGCCGCCGCATAAATTTGTGAGGTTTCCGGAGCGCCTGCCGCCTTTTCAATATCTGTTTTTATCTTGGCTATTTTTTCCATAGCAACAGATGATTGCTTAGCGCGGGTATTTTTTATTGCAACGCCGCTATTTTTAATTTTAGTATCCAGGCAGACCCATACCAGATTTAACCCATTTAATTTTAGAGGGGTTATCAAGTTATTTGATAAACTAAACACTAGAAGCGCTCCAACAATAAAATGAATCGTCAGGGACAAGCACGCAGCGGATATTATTGAATGATTTTTCTTTTCCGTTTTTGTAAATCTCATGGGAAAAAGCTTTATTTTTTAATTAATCTTTCCACTACCTTAACGGCTTCCACGCCATCTTTGGCAAAGGATGCCCCGATAGATTTCGCGTAAGCTTCGGTAACTACCGCGCCACCAATCATAAATGGCTTTTGAATTCCGTTTGCCCGTGCCAGTGTTATCACATCTTTCATATTTACCATCGTTGTGGTCATCAATGCGGAAAGGGCGATAACATCTGAGTTTTCCTCTTTTGCTTTCGCTATTATTGTTTCCGCGGCGATGTCTTTGCCCAGATCAATAACATAATAGCCATAATTTCTCAAAAGCAAAGCGACAATATTTTTCCCGATATCGTGAATATCACCCTTCACAGTTGCCAGTATTATTTTACCCTTGTTTCCGGCAGATCCTTTCTTCAGATGCGGCTCCAGATAAGCAAGCGCCTTTTTCATTGCTTCTGCGGCGGACATGAGCTGTGGCAAAAAATAAATTTTCTTTTCGTATAAATCGCCCACGCGAACGATGGAAGGGATCATAATCTTATCAACCAAATCCTGAGCCGAAACACCGGTGGAAAGCGATTTTTCTATTAAAGGCAAAATATTCTCTCTGTCGCCATTCATTATCGCGTCAGCGATCTTTTCCTGCGGCGTAACAGTTTTTATCGCGGCAGTTACGGAATCAGCATTAATCTGCGCGGAAAAATGTTTAATAAAGCGCAATGCGTCTTTGTCTCTGGAAAGAAGAACATCTCCCGTTATTTTTATATTCATCATTTCCTGGCTTGCGGGATTGGCAATGGCCATTGTTAATCCGCAGAATTGTGCCATTGCAAGAAAAGTCGCGTTAAGCCATGGACGTCCTGGCATGCCGAAAGACACATTGGAGAGTCCAAAGATCGTTTTACTTTTAAAAGTGTGTGCGCACCAATGCAGAGTTTTAAGTGTCTCCTGTGCGGCACTGGGGTTGGACGCCACAGCCATAACCAGGCAATCCACAATGAAATCATCTTTGGTAAAGCCGAAAATTTTCGCTTTCTGAAAAATATTTTTTACAATTTTCTGCCGCTTTTCCGCTGTTTGCGGTATTTCGCCGCCAGTCAGAGGCAGCAAAATGAACATGGCTCCATATTTTGCGGCCAGAGGCAAAAGTTTGGCTATCTTTTCTTTTTCTCCGGAAATAGAATTAATCAGCATTCGGCCCGGATAAATCCGTAATGCGGCTTCAATTGTTTTTATGTTGGAAGAATCCACAGCAAGTGGCAGTTTGGTGGTTGTGGTTAAAAGACCGATTACTTCTTTGATTGTTTTAACTTCATCGATGCCGGGTTGGCCGACGTTTATATCCAGCAAATTCGCGCCTTGATTTTCCTGCTCGGCAGCCATCTGGCGAATAATGGACATTTTTCCTTCCGTCAGTTCCTGTTGCAGGGATTTTTTACCGGTGGGGTTGATTCTTTCACCGACTATGAAAAGAGGTTGATTTTCGCTGAAATGGAGAAATCCGCGCGCCGAACTCAGAGCGCTGATCGATTTTTTTGCAGGCAATTTGGGTTTAATAACCGCGATTGCCCGGGCAAGTTCCCGGATGTGCACGGGTGTTGTTCCGCAGCATCCGCCCAGCATGTTAGCTCCCGCTTTTGCAAGATTGCGTCCGAAGGATGCAAACGTTTTCGCATCCATTTCAAATATGGTTTCCCCGCCTTCGAGCCGCGGAAATCCGGCATTGGGTTTTGCCACCAGCGGCACAGTAGCGTATGGTTTCATAGCTGCGATGAAATCCACCATTTTTTCAGGGCCGGTTGAACAATTACAGCCCACAGCATTTGCGCCAAGACTCTGCAGTGTGATAAGAGCGGTTACCGGATCAGTGCCGTTAAGAGTATGACCGTCTTTTTCATATGTCATGGAAACAATAGTAAAAATATCTTTAATTTCTTTGACCGCCAGCAGCGCGGCGCGAGCTTCCTGAATGTCAATCATGGTTTCGATAACTATCAGATCGCAGCCGCCGTCAATCAAACCGCGCGCTTGTTCTTTAAATGCATCCACGGCTTCTTCAAAGGCCAGTGTACCGAACGGTTCGATAAATAAACCGGTCGGGCCTATATCTCCGGCAACCAGAGTTTTTTTACCAACCGCGAGTTTGGCCAGACGCGCCAATTCATTGTTGATTTGATAGGAATTTTCTTTAATGCCGTGTTGTTTTAATTTAAAACGATTTGCGCCAAATGTGCAGGTATAGACTATCTGCGCTCCCGCTTTTTGATAGGATGAGTACAATTCACGGATATTTTGTGGATTATCGAGACACCACTGTTCAGGACAAACGCCGTCAGGCATTCCCATTTTTTGCAGTTCCGTGCCCATGGCACCGTCCAGAACAACAATTTTTTTCGCCAAAAGGCCTTTTATCCTGCGGGTTTCAACCACAATATTCCTCCTGAAATTTTAATAGTTATTTTACGGCGTCTTTATACCACTTTTGAACCAAGAAGTGTGATTTTTTTTAGAACAAACAGGCAAAAACAAATTCATTCCGTTGTTGTAAGTGTTTTGATTTGATAAGATATTATCAATAGGAGCTAAATCACTTTTGCTGCCTGTAATGCCAATCATTTTGCAATTTTCATCTCAGGGAAGTTTGTAGCCCTTCTCCCGGAATAAACTCAGGCAGGCATCGACAACAACATTATCGTAAAGTATTCCCTTGTTTTTCTCGATCTCTTCAAGAGCCGCTTCAATACCCAACGCCGCACGATAAGGACGATGAGAAGACATGGCCTCCACAACGTCCGCCACAGCCATGATGCGGGCCTCGATAAGAATCTCATTCCCTTTCAGTTTTCTTGGATAACCGGAGCCATTCATTCGTTCGTGATGCTGGTAAATTATTTCTGCCAATGGCCAGGGGGATTCTATATCCTTCAACATATCGTATCCACTTACGGAGTGTTCTTTAATCAGGGAAAATTCTATTTTTGTCAGTTTTATAGGCTTGGTCAATATCTCCGCAGGTATGGATAATTTTCCGATGTCATGGATGGTGCCTACCATGCGGATTCCATCAATTTTCTCTTGCGTGAATCCCATCTCCGTGGCAATGGCTCTGGCAATGTCCGCGCACCTTTTCTGGTGGCCGGCCGTATAGGGATCTCTCATTTCTATAGCGGATATCATGACCTGAATGGTCGTGCCAAAGGCTTTTCTGAGGCTGTCAAGAGTACGTTGAAGTTCTGTATCCATTCGCTTGTGCTCGGTGACGTCCTGCAGGATAAAAATGAGACATGTTTCACCATCGATGTTTATAGATCGGGCAGAATAGATACCGGCACGCACAGAGCCGTCACTTCGCCGGAATTCAAATTCACGATGCAGGATATCTCTGCCGGACGCCAATTCGTTGACCATGAAATCCCTGTCGGTTGTATTACTCCAGAAATTTATTTCATAAGAGGTTTGTCCTATGGCATTGCTTCTCTTCCATCCAGTAATCTCCTCAAAGCCCATGTTCACATCAATGAGGAGTCCATCCTTCATACGTGTAATTGCTATACAGTCCGGGGATGTCATGAATATTTTATGAAATTTTTCTTCGGCCTGTTTGCGCTCGGTAATATCCAGCAAAATTCCGTCAAAGATCACTTTGTCTTTTTGGCGCGTCGGTGTCGCCAGCCCCTGGAACCAGATTATTTCGCCCGATTGTATGGCGACCCGGCCTTCAAAATTCCAGGAATTTCCTGTTTCCATCGCTGTTTTAATTGAGGTCAGAAATCTGCTCCTGTCTTCCTCAAGGACATGAGAAAGGAATATGGAAAACGGATCATCTTCTTTTACTTTTATTCCCAGAAATTCCGTCAGGCGTTCGCTGACGTAACTTATTCCAAATTCGTTGTTGTCTTTTGCATAGAATTGAAAAATAATTCCCGGTAAGTTTTGGGTAATGCCTCGCAAACGATTCTCTTTCTCTTTCAGAGTTCTTCCCGTACGTTTGCTTTCGGTGATGTCACGGTAGTTGAGAACTATACCTTGAACAACATTGTTGCTTATCCAGTTGCTTCCTACCGCTTCCAAAGTGCGGTAGGTTCCGTTCTTATGACGAAGATGTATTTCACCTCTTACGACAAGGGGGGTTATATTCGAGATTAAAGTAGTGAACGAATCAACTAAAAACTTATGGTCATCCGGATGAATAAGTTCAAATCCTTTGTGGCCGATTCTTTCTTCATGCTTGAATCCCAGGACATCCTCCACTGCAGGATTTATGTAAATGATGGTGCCCGTCAGATCAACGACAACAATTATGTCGGAGGAGTGCTCTATGAAAGCTCTAAAACGCTGTTCCTCCTGGTGCAATTTATCTTCCATGAGTTTACGTTCGGTCATGTCACGTGCAATTCCTCTAAATCCCGCCGGTTTATTTGATGAATCTTTTATCAGTGACACCGATGCTTCAATATATCTTTGAGTTCCATCTTTTCTTGTAACCAACCAATCGAATCCTTTGGCAGGTTTCCCTGTTTGATAGACTTCATTAAATGTTTTAAAAAGTTTTCTTGCATTTTCTTTATCTGTAAACTGACGGCTGTTGGCGCCCATCATTTCTTCCTGTTTATATCCAAGGATTCGGCACATTGAGTCATTGAAAAAAATGAAATTACCCTTAAGGTCTATTTCGTAATAGCCTTCTTCGATATTTTCCAGAATGGCTCGATGTTTTTCCTCGCTATGATGCAGCGCTTCTTCCGCCAGCTTTTTCTTGTTTCTAACTTCTGTCTCTTCTAATTCTCTGGCTATGGTCGGGCATAGACGGGAAAAGTTAGGCTTCATGATGTAATCCTGGGCGCCCAAACGCATGCACTCAACGGCTGTTTCTTCACCAATAGCTCCCGATATAAGAATAAGAGGGACATTGATATTTGCCCTCTTCAATATAGCAATGGCTGAGAAAGCGTTAAAATTAGGCATTTTATAATCGCAAAGAATAATGTCCCACTGCTTTTCTTTAAGGGCTTTTTTCATCGCAACGGCGGTCTCTACCCGTTCATATACCGGATTGTATCCGCCTTTTTTAAGTTCACGGATTATAAGCAGTACATCATTTTCCGAATCATCAATCATTAATACCCGTAGAGATTGCTGATTGCTGATTTTCGAAGCGGCGTTTTCCCCCATATATTTATCCTTTTGTGCTTTTTATAACGGTAAAGAGAAATGAGAATAGATATAAAATCGTTGAATTTTCGTATAATACCAATAAGCAGTTTTTATTTTTACAGTATTCTTATAACATTTTTTAAGCAAGAAGTGTGTTTTTTTTATTGAAAGTAAAAATATAGTGTTTTGTAAAAAAGATAATAAAGTTTATTTGATTATTAAAGAGATGCTTTGCTAAATCCATTCTTCCGAGAGTATCTCTCCTTTGATGCCGACGATCACGGCTTTGAGCGGCACTTTTCTTGTTGCTTTATTAAGGCCTGCCTGGGCAATCTGTATTAGGCCTCGGCAGCAGGGAACCTGCATGATGATAACAGTCAGTGTATTTATTCGGGCCTCATCCGCCATCCGTCGGATCTTTTCTATATATTCTTCCTGTCCTTCATCCAGTTTCGGACAGGCAATCGCCAGGATTTTTCCTTTCAGGAATCTTGCATGAAAATCACCAAGCGCAAAGGCTGTGCAATCAGCTGCAAGCACCATATCTTTTCCATGAAAAAAATCAGCCGCCGGATTTATAAGGTGCATTTGAATAGGCCAGTGTGTGAGTTCCGACGGCTTTATGTCTGTCGAAAATGCGTCTGCGGCGGATGGCGGTTCTCTTTTAAATACGGCTTGGGCAGATCCGGGGCAGGAACCCGCGGAACTCATAACATGAAGATTCTGAGGCGCTGATTGGCTGCTGTGAGAACAAGGTTCTTCTTTCTTCCGGCTCTCAATGGTTTCCTTGGCCAATGTTTCATCAAAAGATTCGGCTTCACGTTCTTCGATGGAAAGCGCTCCTTCGGGACATTCTCCCAGACATGCTCCAAGGCCATCGCAAAAAGCATCTTTGATAAGTTTGGCCTTGCCGTCAATTATTTTTATGGCCTCCTCATGGCATTCCGGCACGCACAAACCGCAGCCGGTACATTTTTCTTCGTCGATTTTGATGATCATACGCTTCATGTGGTTTCTTTCCTTTTTGTGGGGTGGCAATTATTTTTTGTGTTATCCGCGAATGCCGCTGATGGCGGTAACTGATTTTTCCGGAAGGAGAATGAAGTTGGAAGTGATCTTTACACCTAATTTCTCCATTTGAAGCATTTCATAAATTGCTTTCTGATTTTCCAGATTAAAATCAGCATAGCCAGCCGAAAAACGTTTTGTCAAAAGAGTTTTCCCTTCACGGCGAATGAGCTGATTAAAATAATCCATAATCCAGTCCATGGCAGCGTCTGTCATCTCACTGGCCGTGGCGTCATAAACGACCGCAGCAGCTAAATCGTCCTGACGGGTTTTCCCTTTGATTGCTTCCATGACGGCGTTACTTGCCGTGGCGCCCATAAGAACAGCTTCTTTGCAACCGCGCAGAAAAGCCGATAGTTTTTTACTGTTGAAGGTCAAATTTCCGGTCAGAATTATTTTCTCGCCGTCGTTATGATGAATGGTGAGACGCAAAAAAACCCCCTTGAGTGAAATAAAAGAAAAAGCTTCATTTATAAAACGGTCGGTTTCTTCTTTCTGCTTTGCCAAGATTTCGGTTGTTCTTTTTTTGTAGCCGAGCCGCTGATATATTTTTTCGGGGGGAGGATCAATCGATATCTTTTCAAGAAAAATAGCAGATCCCATCTTTTTCATCCTCACGGGAGTTTCTTCTGGCCGGCTTTTGTAAGACTCTCTCTAATTTAAGAGTTTACACAGATTTCTTGCAACATTATCACCCATTTCTCCGGTGCCGACAAGTTTTTTGTTTTGCTGATGAATGTCCTGTGTCCGAAAGCCTTCTTTTAATGTTTCAGCGACGGCTTTTTCGATCAAGCCGGCTTCCAGCGGCATGGAAAAAGAATAACGCAGCATTAAGGCCACCGACAGAATTGTGGCCAGCGGATTGGCAATATTTTTTCCGGCTATATCCGGAGCTGAACCATGAATGGGTTCATATAAAGCGGTTTTTTCGCCCAGACTGGCTGAAGGAAGCATACCGATAGAACCGGTCAGCATAGCGGCTTCATCGCTTAATATATCTCCGAATAAATTGGATGTAACAATTACGTCAAACTGAGCCGGATTACGGATAAGCTGCATGGCGCAGTTATCAACATACATGTGCTTCAGGGTAATTTTCGGATAATTATGGCCGACCTCTGTCACCACATCACGCCATAGCTCGGAAGTTTCGAGAACATTAGCTTTGTCTACTGAAAGGAGATTCTTTTTACGCGTTCGGGCAATTTCAAAGGCGCGAACGGCAATTCTGCGGATTTCATCTTCCGAGTAAGCCATCGTGTTAACGCCTCTGCGTTTACCGTCTTTCCCCTTTTTTATGCCGCGCGGCTTGCCAAAATAAACATCACCTGTCAATTCGCGGACAATCATAATATCAATTCTCTGCACGATATTTTTCTTGAGCGGAGACGCTTCCAGAAGCTCGTCAAAAGCAACAACCGGCCGCAAATTAGCAAAAATACCCAATGCGCTTCGCAAGCCCAGAAGCGCTCTTTCGGGTCTGACTTTATAATCCAGCGATTCCCATCGGGGACCGCCGACGGCTCCCAGTAAAACCGCGTCGCTTTGCAAAGCAAGTTCCATGCTCGAATCCGGCAAGGGTACTTTAAAATGATCATAGGCGCATCCTCCGACAAGTCCTTCGGTAAGTTGCAGGTCAATATTTTTTTTGTCAGAAATAATCTTTAAAATCTTTAAAGCTTCTTTCATTATTTCCGGCCCTATGCCATCACCGGCAAATACGGCTATTTTAAAATCACCTTGTTTCATTCTTTCCCCTTTTTCTGGCAATATGCTTCATCAAACCACCATCGGCAATAAGTTTTTCCATAAAAGGCGGAATGGGATTAATTATGAAAGTTTTGTTTGAGCTGGTTATGGTAATAGTTCCCTTAGCGCCGTTCACAGTTACTTTTTCCCCTTCGCTAATCGCGTCTCCAATTTCTTTGGATTCAAAAATAGGTAGTCCCGTGTTAAAAGCGTTGCGATAAAAAATGCGGGCGAAACTTTTAGCTATGACGCAGGAAACGCCAGCCGCTTTAATCGCGATAGGCGCGTGTTCGCGCGAAGAGCCGCAGCCGAAATTTTCTCCTCCCAGAATAATATCACCCGTCTTCATCCTGGTAATAAAATCCGGATCAGCATCTTCCATGCAGTGAGCGGCAAGCTCGCGCGGATCCGATGTCGTTAAATAGCGCGCCGGAATAATCGCGTCTGTATCTATATTATCTCCAAATTTCCATACTTTCCCTTTGAATATCATTGCAAGAAATCCTTTTTCCTTTATTAATAAAACGCTAATTCCAAAAACGAAACGCATTGGAATTGGTAAGTTTATCTATCCCGCAAAGCGCAGGTCGTCATGTCCATGGTTTTACAGTTCCTCTGGGGATGCGATTCTTCCTAATACAGCTGAAGCTGCCGCGACTGCAGGGTTTGCAAGGTAGACTTCACTTTTTGGATGTCCCATACGGCCAACGAAGTTACGATTTGTAGTAGCGACAGCTCTTTCTCCTTCTGCCAGAATTCCCATGTGTCCGCCCAGACATGCGCCACAGGAAGGCGGGCTGATTACTGCATCGGCTTTCAGGAAAATTTCAATAAGTCCCTCCTTTAAAGCCTGTTTGTAAATTTCCGGGGTTGCCGGAATAATAATCAACCTTACATTGGATGCTGCCCTGCGGTTTTTCAAAATCTGTGCGGCGACTCTCAAATCTTCAATCCGGCCGTTGGTGCAGGAGCCAATGAGCGCCTGGTCGATTTTAACCTTGCCCGCTTTGCTTATTCCTTTAACATTAGAAGGCAAATGGGGGAAAGCCACCTGAGGCTCGATTTCCCCGGCGTCGATTTCAATGGTATCGGTATAGACGGCATCCGTATCTGAAGAATAAAATTTATAATCGCGTTTCGCTCTTTTTTTGATATAGTCTCTGGTAATTTTATCAGGAGCAAAAATACCGTTTTTTGCTCCTGCTTCGATGGCCATGTTGGCCATTGAAAGTCTGCCGGCCATTGGCAATTTGCCGATTGTTTCTCCGGTAAATTCCATTGCCTTATAAAGAGCTCCGTCAACACCGATGCGGCCTATAATATGTAAAATTAAATCCTTGCCCGAAACCCATTTTTGCAAGGAACCAAAAATTATAAATTTTATGGATGATGGCACTTTAAGCCATAATTCACCGGTGAGCATGGCTGCAGCCAGATCGGTGCTGCCCACTCCGGTGGCAAACGCGCCCAATGCCCCGTAAGTGCAGGTATGACTGTCTGCCCCAATGACCAAATCTCCGGGCAGGACGATGCCTTGCTCAGGCAATAAAGCGTGTTCAATGCCCACTTGGCCGCCTTCATAAAAATGAGTTATCTTCTGTTTTTTCGCGAATTCGCGCACAGCCTTGCATTGTTGGGCGGAATTAATGTCTTTGTTAGGTGTAAAGTGGTCTAAAACTAAAGCAACTTTGTCTTTGTTAAAGACTTTTTTCCCGCCAGCTTTTTTGAATTCATTAATGGCTATAGGCGCGGTGACATCGTTGCCTAAAGCAATATCCACTCTAGCGTTGATCAACTGACCAGCAACGATTTTTTTTAGTCCGGTATGAGCCATTAAAATTTTTTCCGTAATAGTGTTGCCCACGATTTATGCTCCTTGTGAAAAATAATATCCATTTGCTCTCTTTGGCTAACTTTGTTGGCAGGTTCGTCGGCTTCCTTAGCAAATTGATAATACGCCTGCAAAGCCTCCTCCTTGTCGCCTCGTTATCCTTTGACCGGATGCGCAACTTAAAAGGAACGCAATAATAAACATCCTTACCGGGGATTGACGCTTGTCAGAGGGCAGATTCCAAACAAAATGGTATATAACTTTATCTTTATACTTTTTTAAATGTTTATTCAACTCTAACCTTGTTACCGCTTTCCTTTAAAAATTCCAGACGATTTAACGCGTTTATATAGGCCTTGGCGGAAGCGACAATAACATCCGGATGCGCGCCGCGTCCTACAACTGAATGTCCGTTGTATTTGAGCTGGACGGTAACTTCACCCTGCGCGTCAGATCCTCCGGTTATAGCGTTGACGATATATTTCATCAACGGATAATTAGTCTTGGTGATGTTACGGATCGCCGCAAAAGTGGCATCTACCGGACCGTTGCCGAATCCGGCTTCCCGTACAACGTCTTTACCTACCTGCATTTCCATAGTTGCAGTGGGAATGGCAACATTGCCGCTGACCACATTCAGGTAAACCAGATTGTATTTATCTTCACCCCGGTAGATTTCTTCGGCAAGAATCGCTTCTAGGTCTTCGTCATAAATATCTTTCTTGACGTCTGCCAGATCCTTTACTCTTGCCGCGACCTTGCCAAGTTGTTCATCATTCAGGACGTAGCCCATTCTTTTTAGATGATGCGAAATAGCGTTACGGCCGGAGTGTTTGCCCAACACGATATGTGTATCGCTTATACCTACGGACTGTGGGGTCATGATTTCGTAAGTTATTTTTTCTTTAATCAGACCGTCCTGATGAATGCCGGATTCATGCGCGAAAGCATTTGCTCCCACGATGGCTTTATTGGGCTGCACCGATATTCCGGTAATTTGTGTCAACAGGCGCGATGTTTTGTATATCTGATCGGTATTGATTTTTGTGTGAAGACCATAGAGGTCTTTGCGCGTTTGCAGCGCCATGACGACTTCTTCCATTGCCGTGTTGCCGGCCCGCTCACCGATTCCGTTGATCGTGCATTCCACCTGGCGCGCCCCATTCTTTATTCCGGCCAGTGAATTGGCTACAGCCAGACCTAAATCATTGTGGCAATGAGTGGCTATAACCGTGTCGCCCATATTTTTAACTTTGGCAAACAGGTAAGCAATCAAGTTGCCGAATTCTTCGGGAGTGGCATATCCGACCGTATCGGGAATATTGACGGTAGAGGCACCGGCATCAATAACCGCCGACACCATTTCTACAAGATAGTCTTTATCAGAACGGGTAGCATCCATCGGTGAGAATTCGACGTTTTCTGTGTAAAATCGAGCCAGCTTGACAGCGGCGATGGCTTCGCTGAGCACCTGCTCGCGGCTCTTTTTGAGCTGATACTTTAAATGAATATCAGAAGAAGAAATAAAGGTATGGATGCGGGGATGAGCCGAGTCTTTTATTGCCTGCCAGGCGCGATCAATGTCAAGCTTGCTGGCTCGGGCAAGAGCTGCTACCTGAGATTTCTTGATCTCTTTGGCGATTTGCCGCACCGCGTCAAAATCTCCCTCGGAAGCGATGGGGAATCCCGCCTCGATTATATCAACGCCAAGCCTTTCGAGTTGCCGGGCAAGAATCAATTTTTCTTCAGTGTTCATACTGCAGCCGGGCGATTGCTCGCCATCTCTCAAAGACGTATCAAAAATATAAACGCGATTTTTATCCTTCTTCATATGTTCATCTCCTCAATGAAACCCGGATATTGCAAGCATAGTGCAACAATATCTTCCGGTTGAATTGATCCCGCAGCCAAAGATATCGGGATTTGTACCTCTTAAAGTTATAATAAAAAAGGCCATGGGTTTTTCACCCACGGCCTTTTAGGTAATCAGTTATTTTAAATGCTAGTGATGACCTAAAAACGATGGGTAGGCGGCCTTAATTAAAAGGCGCAACAGGGCGATTCCCAGAAGCAGAGGCAGGATATTGATTGCACATTTCTGATTTTTCGCTATGTCCGACATCGTTTTTACAGCCTTCGTTAAAATAATAATGAATACTAATGCAAAAAATAATTATTGTCAAAATATTTTTTAGACTTGGTAAAAATTTTTCACACTGATGACAGTATGTTTTTATAGTCTGAAGAAATGCGCTATTTTTTTATGGTTCACATAATTACAGTTTTCAGTCGTTAATAAAAAATAGGAAATACAGTATGATAGCATTATGAGTTATGAATTGAAGTTAAGATTAAAGGGTGATTAAGTGTTGGAGAAAGAGATTTTATTGGGGATGCAACCATTGATACAAAATAACTAAACAATTCGAAGAATATTGCCCACTAAGTCGTTTCAGCGGAAGTCTCTTAGAATTTATTTAATGTTGGCGTTATATTGTCCGAAAAGTACATTCCATGAAAAATATAAGAAGGTTTTTGTCTATTCAAGCTCCCTATCAGGATTAAAGCTTATCTATAAGATTTTTAAAAAATTTACTTGACAAAAACATCTATAAAAATTAGATTCCACAATTCGCTTAAGGGCGTAGTTGTGTGCTTTTTTGCATTTTAAAGCGTAAATTGTTGATATAAAAAGATATTTAGGTGGGATTTGCTGGCGTAGCTCAATCGGTAGAGCAGCTGATTTGTAATCAGCAGGTTGCGGGTTCGAGTCCCATCGCCAGCTCCAGTTTGTCTATTAACTTATATACTGGAGGGGTTCCCGAGTGGCCAAAGGGAGCAGACTGTAAATCTGCCGGCGGAGCCTACGGAGGTTCGAATCCTCCCCCCTCCACCAGGGATTATTTGAAATTGAAATAAGCGGGAGTAGCTCAGTGGCTAGAGCGTCAGCCTTCCAAGCTGAGGGTCGCGGGTTCGAATCCCGTTTCCCGCTCCAGATATTTCATAGAATAAGGGCAAAAGTTTATTAAAGATTGCGCCCACGTAGCTCAGTTGGTAGAGCACATCCTTGGTAAGGATGAGGTCACCAGTTCAATCCTGGTCGTGGGCTCCAGTTAAGGAGAATTATGCGAAATAATATTATTTTGGCTTGTACGGAATGCAAGCAAAGAAATTATACGACGACAAAAAATAAGCGGACCATGCAAAACCGTCTGGAAATGAAAAAATATTGCAAGTTTTGCCGAGGGCATAAACTGCACAGGGAAACCAAGTAGTAAATTTGGTATAGGCCAGTAGCTCTAATGGATAGAGCGCCGGACTCCAAATCCGGATGCTGGGGGTTCAAGTCCCTCCTGGCCTGCCATTTTTTCTTTATTTAAGGATTTTAAAATATGGAAAAAATAAAAGAAGCGATTCAAAAGATAACTCAGTTTATCAAAGAAGCTAAGATTGAGTTAAAGAAAGTTACCTGGCCGACTCCGAAACAAACGATGGCTTCTACGGCAGTTGTAATAATTTTAGTTTTCATTCTTTCAATTATTCTGGGCATTTTTGATTTTGCCCTCGCCAAAGCGGTTAAACTTATATTAGGTTAGAAAAATGGCTTTTAAATGGTACGTTGTTCATACTTATTCCGGATATGAGAATAAGGTAAAAATAAGTCTAGAGGAAAGAATTGAGATAACGGGCACTCAGGCTTATTTTTCTGACATTCTTATTCCCGAGGAAGATGTTGTGGAATTGATTTCAGGGGAAAAGAAAAATTCCAAACGTAAGTTTTTCCCGGGGTATATTCTTGTCCGAATGGAAATGAATGATGAGGCTTGGCACGTTGTAAAAGATACTCCCAAAGTTACCGGTTTCATCGGCAGCAAAGATAAACCTTCGCCCATACCTGATAAAGATGTGGAAAATTTAAAGTTCAGGATTGATGAAGGGACTTTAAAACCAAAACCTAAGTTCAAATTCGATGTAGGTGATCATGTAAGAATTATTGACGGGCCTTTTACTAATTTTGATGGAATTATTGACGAATTAAAACCGGAAAAAAGTAAATTAAGAGTTATCGTAAGTATTTTTGGCAGGCCGACACCGGTGGAATTGGATTTTATTCAGGTAACTCAGGGTTAATGTGTTTATTGGCGGAACAGATAAGCTTTAAAAATATTTAGATCAGGGTGATTCAACATGGCAAAAAAAATTATTGCGAATATTAAATTACAAATAAAAGCGGGTAAGGCAACTCCTTCGCCTCCTATCGGTCCGGCGTTGGGACAGCACGGCGTAAATATTATGGAATTCTGCAAAGCTTATAACGCTATGACGCAAAATCAGGAAGGAATGATTATTCCTGTGGTGATTACCGTTTATGCCGACAGATCGTTTACATTTATAACAAAAACACCTCCGGTATCCGTGTTGCTTAAACAAGCGGCTAAAATTGCCAAAGGAGCCAGCGATCCGAAGAGGGAAAAAGTTGGAACAGTTACGGCCGGGCAGGTGAAAGAAATAGCTGAATTAAAGTATAAAGATTTAAATGCTGTAAATATTGAAGGCGCTATAAAGATAATTGCCGGTACGGCAAGGTCAATGGGAATTGAAATCACAGGTTAATAATTACGAGGTTTTATCATGTTAAAAAAAGGCAAACGTATATTGGCAGCGAAAGCTAAGGTTGAACCAGGCAAACGATATTCACTGAAAGAGGCTTCGGAAATTGTTACATCGACGGCCGCAACAAAATTTGATGAAACTGTGGATGCGGCCATTCGCTTAGGCGTCAATCCTGCTCATGCCGATCAGATGGTGCGGGGCAGTGTAGTTTTGCCCCATGGCTTGGGAAAAACAGTACGGATTTTAGTATTTGCTAAAGGGGAAAAGGAAAAAGAAGCTCTGGAAGCCGGTGCGGATTTAGTCGGTAATGACGATATTATTGAAAAGATTAAAGGCGGCTGGATGGAGTTTGATCGTGTTATCGCGACTCCGGATATGATGGGTTCCGTGGGAAAGATTGGTAAAATTTTAGGCCCACGCGGTTTAATGCCCAATCCCAAGGTAGGAACGGTAACTTTTGAAGTTGCCAATGCGGTGAAGGAACTAAAAGCTGGCAAAGTTGAATTTCGCGTTGAAAAAGCGGGAATCGTTCATTCTCCCGTGGGGAAAGTATCTTTCGGCGCTGAAAAATTAAGAGAAAATGTCAGCGCTTTGTTGGAAACAATTATTAAGTTAAAGCCGGCATCAAGTAAAGGCATTTATATTAAAAGTATTTCTCTTTCAAGCACAATGGGTGTTGGTGTGAGAATTGACCCTCTCGATATTAAAGCTGCTTAATGAAAAAATATTGAGAGTTTTTTTGAAATAGAATGAGGTCGAAGACAGCAGGTACAGAAGTTTAAACGTAATACGGCCTGCCGAGACTCGTAAAATGAAAATAGTTACTTTGTTTTTTATGAAGGTAAGCAATTTTTATAAAACGGGAATCGGATTGGGCAAGGTTACCGTTTTTTTGTTCTGTATGTGGCTAGAATCTCCGGCCTCAAGAAATAAAATAACTTTGAAAGGAGGCTGATAGATTGGATCGGAGAACTAAAGAGCAAATTATATCCGAACTGCAAAAGAAACTCAAAGAAGCAAACCTAGGTGTTCTGACCAGCTTTAGTGGGATGAATGTCGAAAAAATGGAAACCTTGAGAAATGAGCTGCGCAAGTCCAATGCTGAATGGAAGGTTGTAAAAAACACTCTTTTGAGAATTGCTTCAGATGGCACAGATTTTAGCATTCTTGCTGATCATTTCAAGTGGCCTGTTGCGGTTGTTCTGAGCTATAAAGACCCTGTGGCGCCGGCTAAGATTCTGATTGATTTTGCCAAGAAAAATCCGGAATTGGAAATTAAGGTTGGCGTACTGGATAAAAAGCTTTTAACGAAGAGTGATATTACTGTTTTGGCGGAATTACCCAGCAAAGAGGTTCTTTTGGGCAAATTAGTTTCGGTAATGGCGGCGGTACCGACATCGTTCGTGACCGTTTTAAGTGGCGTTCCGAGAAGCTTTGTGCAAGTGCTCAATGCCTATTGTGATAAGAAAAAAACTTTAAACTAATAAAACATACAGAAAGGGATAGAAAAATGTCAGATAAAATTACTAAAGATGATGTAGTTAAATTTATTGAAGAAATGACTGTATTAGAGCTTTCTGCTCTGGTAAAAGAATTAGAAGAAAAATTCGGCGTATCCGCGGCCGCTCCCATGATGGCTGCTGTTGCCGCTCCTGGCGCTGCCGCTGCGGCTCCGGCTGAAGAAAAAACAGAATTTGATGTAATTCTCACAGGTTTCGGCGCGGAAAAGATTCAGGTAATTAAAGTTGTTCGCGCTATTACCAACCTTGGACTTAAAGAAGCAAAGGATTTGGTGGAGGGCGTGCCTAAGCCTATTAAAGAAGGTGTTTCCAAGGATGAAGCCGCGGAAATCAAGAAGAAAATCGAAGAAGTTGGCGGGACCGTTGAGGTTAAATAACGCAATCTTCAACATATAATTTTATTTAAGGATGCTATGGGTGACTTTAGAAAATATTTTGGTCAGGTAAAAAAGATACTGGATATCCCCAACTTAATTGATATTCAGACACAATCTTATGAAAAATTCCTTCAAAAGGAAATAGCGCCGGCAAAGCGGGACAATCTTGGTTTGCAAGGCGCTTTTAAAAGTGTCTTTCCCATTTCAGATTTCAGCGGAAAGTGTTCTCTGGAATTTGTAAGTTATAAGCTGGGTGATATCCGGTATGACGTGAAGGAATGTATTCAAAAAGGGATGACCTATGCTGCTCCTTTGAAAATTGTGGTCAGGCTGGTTGTTTTTGAAGTTGACCGTCCGGCTGACGGCAAAAGTAACCGCGAAACAGCTGAAACAAAGCAGATCCGCGATATTAAAGAGCAGGAAGTCTACTTCGGTGAAATTCCGCTGATGACTGAAAATGGCACTTTTATCATTAACGGGACGGAAAGGGTTATTGTTAACCAGCTGCATCGTTCGCCGGGTATCTTTTTTGATCACGACAAAGGTAAAATTGTCGCCAGCGGGAAGTTGATATATTCAGCGCGAATTATTCCTATCAGGGGTTCCTGGCTGGATTTAGAGTTTGATTCCAAAGACATTCTTTATGTAAGAATTGACCGCCGTAGAAAAATGCCTGTCACTATCCTGTTGAAAGCGCTGGGTAAATCGACAGAATTTATTTTAAATTATTTTTACAGTGTCAATACAGTTGTAATTGAAAATAAGAAAGTTTATTTTACCGTTGACGATTCTCTTGTCGGTCAAAAAGCGCCCGAAGACGTAAAAGATCCCAAAAACGCTGAGATAATTGTTAAAAAAGGCCGCAAGCTTACAAAGCCTCTTTTGAAGAGAATAGTTGATGTGGGCATCAAGCGTGTTGCGATTAACGAGAGTGAACTGGCCGGTAAAATTCCTTCTCAGGATATTCGCGATCCGGAAACAAATGAAATTATCTTCCGTTGCAACGAGGAATTGCCTTTAAACTGCCTGGAAATAATCAGGGAAAAGAATGTCAGAGAATTAAAGATTATCCATATTGATGAAGATATGGATAATGCTTCCATCAGAGATACCTTGCTGCTGGATAAAATTGATACCACAGAAGATGCAATAATGGAAATATATCGCCGTTTGCGTCCGAGCAATCCCCCCACTCCGGAAACGGGAGATAAATTTTTCAAAAGCCTGTTCTTTGAACCGGCAACTTATGACTTGTCAAATGTCGGTCGCGCAAAAATGAATTACAAATTACACATGAATGTGCCGACTGATATTACGGTATTGCGTAATGAAGATATTTTGTCCGCGGTTAAGTATTTGATTGACCTGAAAAATGGTGTTGGAGATTGCAATGTTGATGATATTGATCATTTAGGGAACCGCAGAGTGAGGTCGGTCGGCGAGCTTATTGAAAATCAGTACCGCATTGGTTTAGTGCGTATGGAGCGGGCTATCAAGGAAAAAATGAGCCTGCAGGATATCGAAACAATGATGCCGCACGACCTGATTAACGCTAAGCCCGTTTCCGCTGTTGTTAATGAATTCTTTAATTCCAGCCAGCTTTCTCAGTTTATGGATCAGACTAATCCTCTATCTGAAATTACGCACAAAAGACGTCTATCAGCATTAGGCCCTGGTGGTTTGACCAGGGAAAGGGCAGGATTCGAAGTCAGAGATGTTCATCCTACCCATTACGGCCGTATTTGTCCGATAGAAACACCGGAAGGACCTAATATCGGTTTGATCGTATCTCTCAGCACTTATGCGAGGGTAAACGAATTTGGTTTTATTGAAACACCCTATAGGATGGTAGAAAATGGCCGTGTTTCTGATGATGTCCGTTTTGTAACAGCAATTGAAGAAGAAAATAAAATTATTGCTTCAGCAGACCGTCCTTTGAATAAGCAGGACAAATTTGTTGAAGAGTTGATATCAGTTAGAAAAGGCGGCAGTTATATTTCTGTCGTGCCGGAAGAAATTAAAATGATGGATGTTTCGCCTACCCAACTTGTCAGTATCGCCGCGGCATTAATCCCATTTCTGGAACATGATGATGCCAATCGTGCTCTTATGGGATCAAATATGCAGAGGCAATCGGTTCCGTTAATGAGACCGGAAGTTCCTGTAGTGGGTACAGGTGTAGAATCTATTGTTGCCCGTGATTCCGGCGCCGTTGTTGCAGCAAGGAGATCTGGCGTTGTGGAAAGCGTTGATGCCTCGCGAATTATTGTCCGTGCGGACCGTATAGAAGAAGATGGTATAGACAGCGGTGTTGATATTTATAATTTAGCCAAATACCAGAGATCTAATCAGGATACTTGCTTTAATCAAAAACCGATAGTTAATGCCGGTCAACGCATTCACAAAAAAGATATATTGGCTGATGGTCCGGCAATTGATAACGGTGAATTAGCACTCGGCAGAAATGTTATGGTTGCCTTCATGTCATGGGGCGGCTATGACTACGAAGATTCCATTCTGGTCAGTGAAAGAATAGTCAAGGAAGATATTTTTACATCAATTCATATTGAAGAATTTGAAACAATGTCCCGTGATACTAAATTGGGCAAAGAAGAAATTACTCGTGATATTCCGAACGTCGGTGAAGAAGTCCTCAAAAATTTAGATGAAAGCGGCATTATTTGCATTGGCGTTTCAGTGAAGCCTGGAGATGTTCTTGTCGGGAAGATAACCCCTAAAGGTGAAACTCAGTTATCTGCCGAGGAAAAGCTCTTGCGGGCGATATTCGGAGAAAAGGCAAGCGATGTGCGAGATACATCATTGCGCGTCCCTCCCGGCGTTGAAGGTACAGTAATTGACGCTAAAATCTTTACGAGAAAAGGCGCCGAAAGCGATCTGCGTTCGCAAGCCATCGAAAGTGAAGCTATTGAACAAATAACTCAAGACAGAGATGACGAAATCCGTATCCTGACTGAAACAATTAAGAAAGATATTACAAAAATTATTATTGGAAAAACGGCAGCCACCAAAATAGTAGATGCTAAAAAGAAAACAATTTTAAAGAAAGGCGATAAAATCACAAAAGAGATTTGGAATGATTTGCCTTTCTCCTGCTGGAAAGAAATTACCATTGCTGAAAATGACAGCACAGAAGAAAAGATCAATAACCTGATTGCGTCCCTGGAGAGAAAAATTGATTTCGTCAATGCTCATTTTGAAGAGCAATTAGAAAAGATCAAAGCCAGCGATGAGCTTCCTCCGGGTGTTATTAAAATGGTCAAGGTTTATATCGCTATTAAAAGAAAACTTTCCGTAGGTGATAAAATGGCAGGCCGTCACGGGAACAAAGGCGTTTTATCGCGTATTTTACCGGAAGAAGATATGCCATGTTTTGCTGATGGATCTACTGTGGATATTGTATTGAATCCCTTGGGCGTTCCTTCGCGAATGAATGTTGGACAAATTCTGGAAACTCATCTGGGTTGGGCGGCAAGATCAATAGGGGAGAGCTTAAACGAACTTTGGGAAAAGCACTCAAATTTAAATAATATTAAAGTCGAATTGAAAAAAACTTATTCCTCTCCGGATTTTGATAAGTTTATTGATCAGGCTTCCGCTGAAGACATCAGAAGATTTATGGGCCGTTTAAAGAAAGGAATGCTCGTAGCCAGTCCTGTTTTTGATGGATGTCCTGAAGAGCAAATCAGAGAAATGTTAAAAAGGGCTGATTTGCCCCAGACAGGTCAATCCGTTCTTTTTGACGGCAGAACAGGCGAACCCTTTGATCAGGAAGTTACAGTGGGCATTATTTACATGATGAAGTTGCACCACCTGGTTGATAATAAAATTCATGCGCGTTCCATAGGCCCCTATTCACTGGTGACACAGCAGCCGTTAGGTGGTAAGGCTCAATTCGGTGGTCAGAGGTTGGGAGAAATGGAAGTATGGGCTATGGAAGCTTATGGAGCGGCTTATGCGTTACAGGAATTTCTCACAGTCAAATCCGATGATGTGGCGGGGAGAACCAGAATTTACGAATCTATTGTAAAGGGCGAACATACATTTGAGTCGGGTCTGCCGGAATCCTTTAACGTGCTCGTTAAAGAACTCCAGGGACTTGGATTAGACGTGGAATTAATTGAGGAAGCTGATAACTTGAGCTGAAAAGCTGAAGTTGGCGGCCCGCGGGAGACAATTGAATAGAAGTAACTCAAAAATTTCACTTAAGCTTTAATAGCACAGGAGAAAATCCGTGGAAGATGTTTTCAGTTATTTTGAAAAACCGAAGAATCAAGTAAAATTTAATGCAATGAAAATTTCCATTGCTTCACCGGAGAAAATTCTTTCCTGGTCACGTGGCGAAGTAAAGAAACCGGAAACGATCAATTACCGGACATTTAAACCGGAAAAAGATGGACTTTTTTGCGCAAAGATTTTTGGTCCGGTAAAGGATTATGAATGTCTTTGCGGACGTTACAAGAGAATGAAACACCGTGGGGTAGTTTGCGAAAAGTGCGGTGTAGAAGTTATTCAATCCAAGGTTCGCCGGGAAAGAATGGGACATATTACCTTAGCGACCCCAGTGTCTCATATCTGGTTTCTGAAGAGCCTTCCGAGCCGTATTGGCAATGCTGTAGACTTGTCATTAAAGGAACTGGAAAAGGTTCTTTATTTTGAATCATGGATCGTCCTTGATCCTAAAAGCACTCCCTTAAAGAAAAGAGATCTGCTTACGGATGAAGAATACGATGAAGCAAGAGAACAATATGGTAATGATAGCTTCGTTGCGGGAATTGGCGCCGAAGCCATCAGACAGTTATTGGAAGAAATTGATTTAGAAAAGCTCTACGAAGAACTGCGCACGGAAATTGTCAGCGCCGTTTCCGATACCAAGAAAAAGAAACTTGTTAAAAGGTTGAAGGTCGTGGAAGCGTTGCGTAAATCCAGAAATAAGCCCGAATGGATGATTTTAACGGTACTTCCCGTTATTCCGCCTGACTTGCGGCCACTGGTTCCTCTGGATGGAGGACGTTTTGCCACATCTGACCTCAACGATTTATACCGGCGTGTTATCAACAGAAATAATCGTTTGAAACGTTTGCAGGAATTAAATGCGCCGGAAATAATTATCCGCAACGAAAAACGCATGTTGCAGGAAGCGGTAGATGTTCTTTTTGATAATGGCCGTCGCGGCAGGGCTATTACCGGAACCAATAAAAGGCCTCTGCGCTCCTTATCCGATATGCTCAAAGGCAAACAGGGTCGTTTTCGCCAGAATTTACTGGGGAAAAGAGTTGACTATTCCGGACGATCAGTTGTTACAGTCGGGCCTGATTTAAGGCTGCATCAGTGCGGTTTGCCCAAGAAAATGGCGATCGAACTTTTTAAACCCTTTATCTACAATCGCTTGCTGGAAAAAGGATATGTAACTACCGTAAAAAGCGCCAAGAAAATGGTGGAAAAGGAAACAGCCGAAGTTTGGGATGCATTGGATGAAGTGGTGCGCGAATATCCCGTTATTCTAAACCGCGCTCCAACCCTGCATCGTTTGGGCATACAAGCTTTTGAACCGGTGTTAATTGAAGGTAAAGCTATACAGCTTCATCCTCTGGTGTGTACGGCTTTTAACGCGGACTTTGATGGAGATCAAATGGCTGTTCACATTCCGCTGTCCATTGAGGCGCAGACGGAAGCTCGCGTCCTCATGATGTCTACCAACAATATTCTTTCTCCGGCAAACGGAAGTCCGATAATCATTCCCAGTCAGGATATCGTTTTGGGTATTTATTATCTGACACGAGTGAAGACAGAAGCTAAGGGTGAAGGAATGCTTTTTGCTGGTCCGGATGAAGTGCGTTCGGCCATTGATGCTGGCATGATTGATTTACATGCACGTATTAAAGTGCGCATTAATTCGGAATTAAAAGAAACAACAGCGGGAAGAATTATACTTTCAGAAATAGTTCCCGAACAAATTAATTTTGATATGATCAATAAGTTGATGAATAAAAAGGAACTGACCAATTTAATTGATCATTGTTATCGTTTGTGCGGAGATAAGGCAACTATTATTTTAGCCGATAAACTTAAGGATATGGGCTTTAAATATGCCACTGTTTCCGGGATTTCTTTTGCTATTAGCAATATGATTATTCCTGAAAACAAAAAACGCATTGTTTCTCAGGCCGATAAAGATGTTTTAAAAATCCAAAAACAGTATATGGACGGTTTAATTACCGATGGTGAGCGTTATAATAAGGTCGTGGATATCTGGGCGCAGGCTACAGAAAAAATAGCTTCCGAGATGATGAAGGACATCAGCACTGAAGAAGTTTCCTCATCTGATGGGAAAAAGCGCAGAATTGAAAGTTTCAATCCGATTTACATGATGGCCGATTCAGGCGCCCGCGGTTCGGGGCAGCAACTCAGGCAATTGGCCGGTATGCGCGGTTTGATGGCTAAGCCGTCAGGTGAAATTATCGAGACGCCGATTACAGCTAATTTCCGCGAAGGGCTTACCGTTCTTCAGTATTTCATCTCAACTCACGGCGCGCGTAAAGGCTTGGCCGATACGGCGTTGAAAACAGCCAATTCCGGTTATCTGACAAGAAGGTTGGTGGATGTTGCGCAGGACTGCATCATTACGGAGCATGATTGCGAGACAGTTGATGGCGTGTATGTCTCCGCGCTTATGGAAGGCGGTGAAATTATCGAAACCGCCGGAGAGCGTGTTCTGGGTAGGGTTGCGTTGCAGGAAATTAAAGACCCATTTACCGGTGAGGTCATTGTTAAAGCCAATGAAGATATAGATGAGGCTCTGGTTGAAAAGATCGACCATGCCGGTATCGAACAGGTCAACATTAGATCAGTTTTAACTTGTCGTTCCAAACATGGCGTTTGTGCCAAGTGCTATGGACGCGATCTGGCTCATGGGCATCTGGTAAATATTGGTGAAGCTGTCGGTATAGTTGCGGCTCAATCCATTGGTGAACCGGGTACGCAGTTGACCATGAGAACTTTTCATATCGGTGGTACAGCGAAATTTGATGAACATTCCACTCTGGAAGCACATCATGATGGAGTGATTAAGTTTGTTAACTTAAATACGGTAAAAACCAGAGAAGGCGATCTGGTTGTGATGAAACGTCATGGTGAGGTCCATGTTCTTGATGAACAGAAACGCAGTCGTGGCAAATATATGGTGTCTTACGGCGCCCATCTGAAAGTGAATGAAGATAGTTATATTAAAAAAGGTCAGTTAATTGCCGAATGGGATCCCTTCTCTATACCGATTTTAGCTGAAGTTGATGGAACAATTAAATTTGATGATATTACCGAAGGAAAAACAATGCAGGAACAGGTTGATGAAGTTACCGGTCTGTCCCGTAAAATCATTGTCGAATTTAAAGGTGGAGATTTAAGGCCGCGTGTTTCTATCAAGGACAACAAAGGTAAAACTGCTAAATTGCCAGATTCGAATGCTGTGGCCCGTTATCTCTTGTCTGTAGGAGTAAATCTGGTTGTTTCTGAAGGAGACGAGGTCAAGGCCGGAGATATTATTGCGAAAATTCCACGCGAAACAACAAAAACAAAGGATATTACAGGTGGCTTGCCTCGCGTAGCCGAACTTTTTGAAGCTCGCAAACCCAAAGATTTTGCTGTTATCAGCGAAATCAGCGGTGTTGTTTCCTACGGCAAAGATGCCAAGGGTAAGCGTAAGATAATTATCACTCCGGAGGTTGGAGAAGAAAAGGAATACCTTATTGCCAAAGGCAAGCATATCAGTGTTCAGGAAGGCGACCAGGTTATACCGGGCGATGCCTTGATGTCCGGCGTAAATAATCCTCATGATCTACTATCCATAAAGGGCGAAAAAGAACTGGCCAGATATCTGGTTGATGAAGTGCAGGAAGTCTACCGTTTACAGGGAGTAAAGATCAACGATAAGCACATGGAAGTCATTGTTCGTCAAATGCTCCGCAGAGTCAAGGTAATTGATCCGGGCGATACGACATTTCTTGCCGATGAAAAGATCGAGCGTTACCGTTTTCAGGAAGAAAACGAAAAGGTTGTAGCTCAAGGTGGCCGTCCTGCTATAGGAGAGCCGATGCTTTTGGGTATTACTAAAGCATCTCTCAGTACCCAGAGTTTTATTTCTGCTGCTTCGTTCCAGGAAACAACCAAAGTACTTACTGAAGCTGCCCTTTCAGGTAAAACCGATTATTTAAGGGGGCTTAAAGAAAACGTTATTATGGGTAGATTGATAACGGCGGGTACCGGTTTGGTGATGTACCGGAAGCTGGGTATTAAGACGGCTGATGAAGAAGCCCAGGCCGATGCGGAATAAATAAAATTTATTAAGAAAAAGCTTGACATATAAAATTTGAACTGGTACGTACCACCGGTTCGCTGCTGCAAATAGTAATTTAAAGAGCAGCGATTTGTTTTAGGAGGAAAATGCCGACAATCAGTCAGTTGATTCGGAAAGGCCGGATCAAAGTAGAAAAGAAAACCAATACGCCTGCACTGGCGGGTTCACCGCAACGTCGCGGTGTCTGTGTCAGAGTTTATACGACGACGCCCAAAAAGCCGAATTCGGCCTTGCGGAAAGTCGCCAGGGTGCGTCTCACCAGTGGTTATGAGGTTACTTCCTACATTCCGGGTATCGGTCACAATCTGCAGGAACATTCCGTTGTTCTGGTGCGCGGAGGCAGAGTTAAGGATTTGCCTGGTGTAAGGTATCACGTTATCAGGGGTACGCTTGATACTGTTGGAGTACAGGACCGCAAACAAGGCAGATCAAAGTACGGTGCAAAAAAGCCAAGCTAAATTAAACGGAGATAATTAAATGCCGAGAAGACGGGAAGTTGAAAAAAGAGATATTTTGCCCGATCCCAAGTTTAATAATAAACTGGTAGCAAAATTTGTTAATTCTTTATTGAAGCAAGGTAAAAAAAGCGTTGCGGAAAGCATTCTTTACGGGGCTTTTGATATTATCGAAAAGAGATTAAAAGAGCAGCCGGTTGAACTTTTCGAAAAGGCTTTAAATAACGTAAAGCCGGTTATTGAAGTAAAATCGAGGCGCGTCGGCGGCTCTACTTATCAGGTACCAACAGAAGTTGTCCCGGCCAGACGCACTGCGCTGGCAATTCGCTGGTTGATATCCAACGCTCAGGAACGCACGGAAAAAGCAATGCGTGAAAAACTGGCCGGTGAATTAATTGATGCCGCAAATAACCGGGGTGGAGCGATCAAGAAAAAAGAAGCTGTGCATAAGATGGCTGAAGCAAATAAGGCTTTTGCCCATTATAAATTTTAAGAGACTATTTTAAACGATAAGGAAACCAACCATTCAAAGTTAAGGAGGAAAGGTGAGATGGCAAAGAAAAAATTTGAAAGGACTAAGCCGCATTTAAATATAGGAACAATCGGTCACGTGGATCATGGTAAAACCACATTAACGGCCGCAATCACAAAATATCTGGCGAAGAAGGGTTTGGCGGAATTCCGGGCTTTTGATTCGATTGATAACGCTCCGGAAGAAAAAGAACGCGGCGTTACCATCAATATTTGCCACGTGGAATACGAGACAGCAAAAAGACATTACGCGCACGTAGACTGCCCCGGCCATGCCGACTATATCAAAAACATGATTTCCGGTGCCGCCCATATGGACGGAACGATACTGGTTGTTGCCGCTTCCGATGGTCCTATGCCTCAAACACGTGAACATATTCTCCTTGCCCGTCAGGTGCAGGTTCCTTATATTGTTGTTTATCTGAATAAAGTTGATCTGGTTGACGATCCTGAACTCTTGGATCTGGTTGAATTGGAATTACGGGAACTCTTAACTCAATATGAATTCCCCGGTGACAACATTCCCATCATTCGCGGCTCCGCGCTCAAAGCGCTGGAAGCCGAAGATGTCAATTCTCCCGATGTGAAAAGCATTGAGGAACTGATGGACGCTGTGGATAATTACATTCCCGAACCCAAACGCGATACAGACAAACCTTTCCTTATGCCTGTAGGTGACGTTTTTACTATTTCCGGACGTGGTACGGTTGTTACGGGTAGAGTGGACAGAGGCATTGTAAAGGTTGGTGAGGAAGTTGAAATCATCGGAATAAGACCGACAATCAAGACGGTTGTTACCGGTGTGGAAATGTTCCGCAAAACACTTGACGAAGGCCGTGCCGGTGATGACGTCGGTTTGTTGATTCGTGGAATCAAACGTGAAGAAGTGGAAAGAGGTCAGGTTGTTGCCAAACCCGGTTCCATTACTCCTCATACCAAATTTGAAGCGGCTGTTTACGTTCTGACCAAAGAAGAAGGCGGCCGTCATACGCCATTCTTCTCCGGTTATCGTCCTCAGTTTTATTTCCGGACAACCGATGTGACGGGAATCGCCACGCTTCCTGAAGGAGTAGAAATGGTCATGCCCGGTGATAACGTCAAAATGACCATTGAGTTAATTATGCCCATAGCCATGGAACAGCAGTTAAGATTCGCTATTCGTGAGGGTGGAAGAACAGTAGGCGCTGGAGTCGTAAGCAGGGTTATTGAATAGAAACAGGGAATAGGTTATTTGATTAATGAAAGAGCAAAAGATTAGAATTCGTCTCAAGGCTTACGATTATAAACTATTAGATCGTTCTGTAGAAGAAATAGTGGAAACCGCAAAGAAAACAGGTGCACGTGTTGCCGGTCCTATCCCTATTCCTACTGAAATCAATAAGTATTGTGTAAATCGCTCACCTCATGTGGACAAAAAATCTCGCGAGCAGTTTGAAATAAGAACACATAAAAGATTGGTTGATATCGTTGGGCCTACTCAAGCCACTGTGGATGCTTTGATGAAACTGGATCTCTCCGCCGGAGTGGATGTGGAAATAAAGGCGTAGGCATGCTTTTAGATTTTTGGGAAATGGCATCATGTAATCGCCATTCTTCAAATTGAATGTTATTGACTTAATTTATTTAAAAAGTTGGAATACTGGAATATCAGATGAGTAATGGAATTATTGGAAAAAAATTGGGAATGGCTCAGGTGTTTGCCGAAGACGGAGCTGCGGTTGGTGTTACTGCTATTGAGGTTGAACCATCCGTTGTTTTGCAGGTAAAAACAAAAGCGAAGGATGGTTACGATGCCATTCAGATTGGTTATGGCCGTATCAAACAAAAAAATGTTACCAAGCCACTGCAGGGTCATTTTAATAAGGCCAATAAAGGATTCTTCCGTTTTGTGAAAGAATTTCCTGTGCAATCTGAAAAATACGAGGTGGGACAGGAAATTACCGCTGATATATTCAAGATTGGCGATTATGTTGACATTGTCGGAACGTCGAAGGGAAAAGGATTCCAGGGTGTTATTAAAAGGCATGGTTTCGGCGGCGGCAGGGCGACACACGGGTCCATGTTCCATCGGGCACCAGGTTCCATTGGCGCCAGTGCGGATCCATCGCGTGTTTTTAAAGGAACTAAATTGCCTGGTCAAATGGGCAATGTTCGTAAAACTATCCAAAATTTAGAGGTATGGCAGGTTCGTTCAGACAGAAACTTACTTTTGTTAAAGGGTTCGGTTCCTGGAAGCCAAAACGGTTTTGTATTAATTAAAAAAGCAAAGAAAAAGAGTGCTTAAGTCACATCTGGAGTTATAGACATGGCAGTTGTGGATGTTTTTGATATTGAAAAGAAGAAAGTTTCAGAGGTTGATTTGAATGACGCTGTGTTTGCCGCCGAAGTCAATGAAGCTATTATATACGACGTAGTGAAAATGCAATTGGCCTCGCGCCGTTCCGGCACTGCCTCAACGAAAACGAGAAGCGATGTCAGTGGCGGCGGAAAAAAACCTTGGCGTCAAAAAGGAACCGGCCGGGCCAGATCTGGAACGTCGAGATCACCTATCTGGAGAAGCGGTGGAACTGTTTTTGGTCCGCATCCCCGGGATTACTCTTACAGCATACCCAAGAAGGTGCGTAAGAAGGCTTTGATATCCGCTTTGAGCATGAAATTAAAAGAGAACAAAATGGTGATCTTGAAAGATTTTCCGATGGATAAAATCAGTACGCGCGTCTTTAAAAGTGTTTTTGATCTTTTTAGCCTTAAGAAAGCACTTTTTGTTCTGGATGATAACAATGAAGTTTTATTAAAGTCATCGCGAAATATAAAAAATGTCAAGATGGTCAGGTCAGAGGGTATTAACGTTTATGATATTTTAAACCATGAACATTTAATCCTTCTTGAACCCTCTGTAAAAAAGATTGAGGGGGCATTGCTGGTATGATGGAAATTAATAAAGTTGTTAAGAAAATACTGGTTACGGAAAAAAGCACAACTGCGCGGGAGACATCGAATAAATATTTCTTTGAAGTCGACCGCAAAGCAAATAAAGTTGAAATAACTAAAGCAGTGGAAAAGCTTTTTAAAGTCAAAGTTGTTGACGTTCATGTTATGCAGGTTTTAGGAAAAAAGAAAAGAATGGGAAGAGTTGTGGGTCAAAAGAGTTCCTGGAAAAAAGCTATAGTGACTTTAAATGCCGGCAGCAGTATCGAATTTGCTGAAGGCGTATAAGAATTGGTTTAAGGATTAGACTGATGGGAATTATTAAGTATAAACCAACATCACCGGGCAGACGATTTCAAAGTGTTTCGGATTTTGCAGAGATTACTTCATCTGAGCCGGTGAAAAGGCTGCTGAGGCCATTAAAGAAGAAAGGCGGCCGTAATTCTTATGGGAGAATTACAGCCCGGTTTATTGGCGGTGGTCATAAACAAAAATATAGAGTGATAGATTTTTGCCGTAACAAAGCCGATATCCCTGCTACGGTTGCCACAATCGAATACGATCCAAACAGAACGGCTAGAATTGCTCTGCTTAATTATCGGGATGGTGAAAAAAGATATATTGTCGCGCCGGCGCAAGTTAATGTCGGGGATGTTTTATTCAGTGGTGATAAGTCCGATATTAAGCCAGGTAATGCCGTACCACTAAAAAACATACCTTTGGGATCATTAATTCATAATGTGGAATTAAAGGTTGGCCGCGGCGGACAATTAATAAGATCTGCCGGTGCTTATGGTCAGTTAATGGCAAAAGAAGAAAATTATGCTCAAGTTCGACTTCCTTCGGGCGAAGTGCGCAAAGTATTTATTGACTGCATGGCGACCATAGGACAAGTGGGAAACAATGAGCATGAAAATATTAGTATCGGTAAAGCCGGAAGAAAACGTTGGTTAGGTAAAAAACCGCACAATCGTGGTGTCGTAATGAATCCGGTCGACCATCCCATGGGTGGAGGCGAAGGTAAGTCTTCAGGCGGCAGGCATCCCTGTACGCCATGGGGTATTCCAACAAAGGGTCACAAAACGAGGAAAAACAAGAGAACTGATAAATATATTATCAAGAGAAGGGGTTAAAAAGCGTGGCACGTTCGGTCAAAAAAGGTCCGTATATTGAAGAAAGGTTGCTGGCAAAAACCAGAAAGATGGAAGCTGAAGGCAACAAGAATGTCATAAAGACTTGGTCACGGCGTTCGACCATAACACCGGAACTGATCGGTTATACTTTTGCCGTTCATAATGGAAAAAAGTTCATCCCTGTTTATGTGACAGAAAATATGGTGGGGCACAAACTTGGTGAATTTGCGCCGACAAGAATTTTTTATTCGCATTCAGGTGATCGAAAGACGAAAGTTCACGCTTAGATATTCCGAAGACACAGAGGATAAATATGGAAGCAAAGGCAGTTGCAAAACATATAAGGATGTCATCACAGAAAGTTAGACTTGTGGTTGATCTAATAAGAGGAAAAAAGGTGCAAGAAGCACGCAGTATCCTTCTTTACACCAGAAAATATGCGGCAGGTATCGTTGCTAATGTGCTGAAATCCGCTGTTGCCAATGCCGCCCAAAATCCTAACATTGACGAAAATGTTCTTTATGTAAAGGAAATCTTCGTAGATCAGGGGCCGTCATTAAAACGTTGGCGGGCAAGAGCACAGGGAAGAGCGGCAGGCATTAAAAAGAGAAGTTCACATATTACAGTTATTTTGGATGAAATGTAAGGAGGTACGATATTGGGTCAGAAGGTTAACCCGGTAGGATTACGATTAGGCTACATTAAGAAGTGGCAATCAGTATGGTTCGCCGATAAAAAATATAGCGAAGTGTTGCATGAGGATTTACAGATCAGAAAGTACCTCAAGAAGAAGCTGTATCATGCAGGGATTTCTAAGATTGAAATTGAAAGAGCTGCCAATAAAGCCAAGGTAAATATTTACTCGGCCAGACCCGGTGTAATAATAGGTAAAAAAGGTTCCGAAATCGAAAAACTGAAATCGGAAGTGGAAAAGTTTACGCAATCGGAAATCATTGTCAATATTTTGGAAATACGAAAACCGGAAGTAGATGCCCAGCTTGTTGCGGAAAATGTTGCTATGCAACTGGAGAAAAGAGTTGCATTTCGTCGCGCGATGAAGAAATGCGTAGGTTACGCCCTAAAATTTGGCGCTAAGGGAATAAAAATAGCCTGTTCCGGAAGATTAGGCGGCGCGGAAATGTCGCGATCTGAATGGTATAGGGAAGGTCGCGTGCCGTTACATACGTTACGAGCTGATATTGATTATGGATTTACTGAGGCCAGCACGGCTTACGGATTGATAGGAGTTAAGGTTTTTATTTTCCACGGAGAAGTTTTACCAACGAAGAATAAAAAATAAAGTTCGTCTTCCCTGCCGGTTTATTGATCTGGATTATACCGAGTAAGGAATTATATAGGTAGGAATAACGGGAGTTTAGCTTATGTTAATGCCAAAAAGGGTAAAATATAGAAAGTTGCAAAAAGGCCGAATGGGTGGCAAAGCAACCAGGGGAAGTTCAATTGCTTTTGGTGAATACGGATTGCAGGCGGCAGAGTGCGGCTGGATTACTGCAAGACAAATCGAAGCCGCTCGTGTTGCTATGACCCGTCACGTCAAACGTGGCGGAAGGATTTGGATAAGAGTGTTTCCTCATAAATCAGTGACGAGCAAACCTGCTGAAACCCGTATGGGTAAAGGAAAAGGCGCTCCCGAAGGATGGGTGGCTGTGGTTAAACCCGGTTCGGTTCTATATGAAATGGAAGGTGTAACGAGAGACGTTGCCAAAGAAGCATTTCGCCTGGCAGCTCATAAATTATCCATAGCAACTAAATTTTTATCCAGGGAGATATCTGATGAAAATTGATGAAATCAGAGCTCTCGATGTAAGCGGGCTCAAACAAAAAATCGCTGACTTAAGTGAAGAACTTTTTCGATTAAAGATTAGACATTCATCAGGGCAATTGGAATCAACAGTGATGCTTGCGCGCTTCCGTAAAGATATTGCCCGTGTCAACACCGTGTTGAAGGAAAAGGAGGCTGCAGGATAACGCATGGCTGAGAGGGGTAATAAACGCACTATTAAGGGCGTCGTTGTAAGTAACAAGATGGATAAGACAATAGTGGTTAAAGCAGAGCGCTTGGTAAAACATCCTATTTTTCACAAATATGTTCGTAAACACTTGAAATATAAGGCTCATGATGAAAAAAATCAGAGCAAACTGGGAGATACGGTTTTGATTATTGAGTCAAGACCGTTAAGTAAAGAAAAACGCTGGCGTATGCTGGAAATATTAGATAAAGCAAAATAGATTGATTGACTTGTTTGGACAAGTAGTTTTATGAGGATTTCTTTATGATTCAGATGCAGACCGTATTAAATGTTGCGGATAATTCCGGCGCCAAAAAAGTTGCTTGTATTAAAGTGCTGGGTGGATCGAAGCGGCGTTACGCAAGTTTGGGTGATGTTATTGTGGTTTCGGTAAAGGAAGCAATTCCGAATTCCAAAGTTAAAAAAGGCGACGTGATAAAAGCAGTTATCGTTCGCACAGTTAAGGAAGTAAAAAGGCCGGACGGCTCTTATTTGAAGTTTGATGATAATTCGGCGGTATTAATTTCTAATCAGATGGAACCAGTTGGAACAAGAATTTTTGGACCTGTTGCTCGTGAGCTAAGAGCAAAACAGTTCATGAAAATTATATCTCTAGCGCCAGAAGTTTTGTAAAAATGCTTTGCAGAGGGAAAAAATGAGTTTAAGCAAATTGAAAAAAGGGGATATGGTTAAAGTTCTTGCTGGTAAAGATAAAGGCAAGACGGGTAAAGTATTAACGGTTATTCCCGAGAAAAACAAAATAGTAATAGAAAAAGTTAATTTAATTAAGAAACATAAAAGGCCGGATCAGAAAAGCAAAGGCGGCGTTGTGGAAAAAGAAGGGGCGATTCACATTTCTAAAGTCGGATTGATTTGTAACAAATGCAATGCCGCTGTTAGGATAAAGAGCAAAACGCTCGATGACGGGAAGAAGATACGCATCTGCAGTAAATGCAACGACGTAATTAATGTAGGTTAATTAAATATGGCAAGACTCAAAGATTATTATCTGGAAAAAGTAGTTCCGGCTCTGACAAAGGAATTTAATTATAAAAATCCGATGCAGGTGCCGAAAATGGAAAAAATTGTCATCAACATGGGTTTAGGCGAAGCCATTCAAAATGTAAAGATTATTGATGGCGCCGTACAGGAGTTGGCTGCTATTACCGGACAAAAACCGGTAATAAACAAGGCAAAGAAATCCATTGCGACGTTTAAGTTGAGGCAGGGCATGCCCATTGGTTGTTCGGTTATTTTAAGAAAAAGCAATATGTATGAATTTTTTGATCGTTTGGTCAATGCCGCCTTGCCCAAGGTAAGAGATTTTCGTGGTATATCACCCAATGCGTTTGACGGCAGGGGGAATTTTTCTATAGGTTTACAGGAACAAATTATTTTCCCTGAAATTGAATATGATAAAGTGGATAAAGTAAGAGGAATGAATATTACCATCGTGACTACGGCAAAAACTGATGCGGAAGCCAGGTTTTTACTAAAGCTGATGGGGGTTCCTTTTAAACAATAATTTAGTGAAGCTCCGGAGGAATTTGATGTGGCAAAGAAGTCATTAATTGTAAAAGCGAAGAGGGAAATGAAATTTTCGGTTAGGCAATATAACCGGTGCCCGCTTTGCGGAAGGCCGCGAGCATATTACAGAAAATTTGATATGTGCAGAATTTGTTTGCGTAAACTTGCCCTGCAGGGAGAACTTCCCGGGGTAATAAAATCGAGTTGGTAACTTTAGTTTAAGGAGAAAAAAGCATGGGAATGACTGATCCTATTGCCGATATGTTAACCAGAATCAGAAACGCGAATAAGGCCCGTTTCAAAACGGTGAATATTAATATGTCCCAGATGAATATTAATATTGCCAAAGTATTGAAGAAGGCTGGTTATGTCAGTAATTATGATAATGTAAAAAATGAAAAAGGCCAGCAGATGATAGAAATCATTCTTAAATATCCGGACGCCAAACGTACCGTGATTACAAATATTAAAAGAATCAGTAAGCCGGGCCGCAGGGTTTATGTTCCTTCAGACAGCATTCCTAAAGTTTTGAATGGTTTGGGAATTTCTATTCTCTCGACTTCAAAAGGAGTTATTACTGATGCGGAAGCCAGGGAATTAAACGTTGGCGGTGAAATTCTTTGTAACGTTTGGTAATTTTCAAAAAATGATATTAAGCAGGAGCGCTTGTTCATGTCGAGAATAGGTAAAAAACCAATAACTTTTTCCAAGAATGTTAAAATCAGCCAGAGTGCTGGTTTAGTTAAAGTGGAAGGTCCCAAAGGGACACTGTCTTCTAAATTGCCGGAAGGAATTACTATCAAAATAGGCGACGGCAACTTAGTGGTTGAAAGAACCTCTGAAGAATTACGTGTGCGGTCCTATCATGGCTTAACAAGAACCTTAGTAGGAAACATGGTGACGGGTGTTACGACTGGTTTTGAAAAAAAGCTGGAAATATCCGGTGTCGGTTATCGCGCTGAATTTGCTGATAAGAGCTTAAAGTTCATTTTAGGTTTTTCAAGTCCTGTGCAGTACGATATTCCCAAGGGAATAGATGTTAAAGTGGACAAGCAAGTTAATATAGTCGTTTCCGGTATTGATAAGGAATTAGTTGGCAGGGTTGCCGCGGAAATCAGAGCGTTAAAAAAACCTGAGCCTTACAAGGGCAAAGGCATTAAATATGCTGACGAATATATTAAGCGTAAGGCCGGTAAGTCGGCGAGCGCTTAATTAAGTAAAAAATTATATACCCGTAAAGAGGTAGAACATTGGCTTCCAAAAAGACATTAAAGATCAGAGAAAAGAGAGAGAAAAGAACAAGGGCAAAACTTGTCGGAACACAAGAAAAGCCTCGTCTTTCCGTATTCCGGAGTGATAAGCATATTTATGCTCAAGCCATTAATGATACACAGGCGAGCACGTTGGCAACGGCATCTACTCTGTGTAAAGAATTAGCTAAAAAGATTAAAGACAAGAAGAAAGTAGATATAGCCAGGGAAGTAGGCAAATTAATCGCGCAGCGATTACAAGCCTTGGGAATTGATAAAGTAGTTTTTGACAGAGGGAGATTTCTTTATCATGGCCGCGTAAAGGCATTAGCAGATGCCGCAAGGGAAAGTGGTCTGAAATTTTAAATTTACTAAATATTAATCGATAATAAAGGAAGAATCTTTGGATAAGAGAGAAATGAAAGATGTGGAATTCCTTGACAGGGTTGTTGCCATTAACAGAACGGCGAAGGTAGTCAAGGGCGGAAGGCGTTTTCGTTTCAGTGCCATTGTTGTTATAGGTGATGGCAAAGGTATGATCGGGACGGGATTGGGTAAAGCTCATGAAGTGCCGGAAGCCATTCGCAAGGGCATGGACATGGCCAAGAAAAATATGGTGAAAGTTGCCATTGTGGGAAGAACGATTCCTTATGAAGTAATTGGCCGCGCCGGCGCGGGCAAAGTTCTATTAAAACCGGCATCCGAAGGAACGGGTTTGATTGCAGGTGGGGCTGTAAGGGCAGTGTTGGAAGTTGCCGGTGTCCATAATGTTTTAACGAAATGTCTGGGATCTCATAATCCGCATAATCTGGTGAAAGCCACTCTTGAAGGCCTTTGTCAGTTAAAAAATCCAGAGGAAATAGCGGTGCAAAGAGGCAAGTAGTCCTGTCAACCATACGATGAGGTGGATTAGAGTGGGTAAGATGTTGAAAATTAAGAAAGTGAAAAGTGAGATTGGTCGTCCTGAAAAACATAGAAAAGTTTTAAGAGGAATGGGACTGAACAAATTAAATAGCACTGTAACTTTAGCTGATACTCCGCAGGTGCGCGGTATGATAAATAAGGTTATTCATTTAGTCTCTGTGGAAGAATCAAAGGAGTAGTATATGGATTTGGGTTCGTTGAAATCTCCTGCTGGTGCGACGAAAAAACGGAAGCGCGTTGGGCGTGGTGATGCTTCCGGTCATGGCGGAACATCCGGCAGAGGCGATAAGGGACAAAAGGCTCGCTCAGGTGGAAAGGTGAGATCTGGATTTGAAGGTGGACAAATGCCGATGGCCCGCCGCTTGCCCAAACGGGGCTTCCGTAATCTTTTCCGCGAAAAATTCGTTGCTGTAAACATTCTGGATTTATGCCGGAAATTCAGTAAAGGAGCGGTTATTGATGAAGCGGCTCTTTTGCAAAGCGGCATTGTAAAGAAAAAAAGCAGCAACGTTAAAATTTTGGCCAAGGGAGAAATTAATTTTCCCGTCACCTTAAAACTAACCAAAATCAGTCAGGCCGCGAAAAACAAAATTACCGCCGCCGGTGGTTCAATAGAAGAGGTAATATAATTTGTTAGAAGGGCTGGGTAGCGTATCTAAAATTCCTGAATTGCAAAGAAGGATCTTATTCACGATCCTTCTTTTAGGTGTTTATCGAATCGGTGTATATATTCCGACTCCGGGAATTGATAATGTGGCCTTATTGGCGTATTTTGAACATGCAAAAGGTTCCTTATTCGGTTTGATGGACATGTTCGCCGGTGGAGCTTTCAGTCATTTTTCTATTTTTGCTTTGGGCATTATGCCCTATATTAGTTCTTCGATCATTTTGCAGTTATTAACTATTGCTGTTCCTCATCTGGAAAGACTTTCTAAAGAAGGAGAAACGGGACGGCGCAAAATTACTCAATACACCCGTTATGGAACAGTTCTTTTAAGTACGATTCAGGGTTTTGGTATTGCTTTTGGTTTACAGCAAATGACTGGGCCGTCGGGCGCTCCGATTGTTTTGCAGTCCGGCTGGTCATTTATAATCCTGACAGTTATCACATTAACTTCCGGCACAGCCTTTATTATGTGGCTTGGCGAGACAATTACGGAAAAAGGTATTGGCAACGGTATATCACTGATAATTTTTGCAGGTATTATTTGTCGAATACCTGCGGCCATTGGCAGTACATTCAGATTGGCTGCAGCCGGCGAACTGGGCGTACTGGTCATTTTATTTGTTACCATATTAATGGTATTAGTGGTAGGCGCGATTGTTTTTGTTGAAGGTGGTCAACGCCGTATTCCCGTGCAATATGCTAAAAGAATCGTGGGGCGTAAAATGTATGGTGGTCAAACCACGCATCTGCCTCTGAAGGTAAATACTTCAGGAGTTATTCCTCCGATTTTTGCATCATCGGTGATTATGTTTCCGGCTACCATTGCAAATTTTGCGCCGCAGGGCTGGATGCAAACTATTGCCGGCCATTTAAAACCTGGTCAGCTTATTTATGAAGTGCTTTATGTAGCTTTTATCTTTTTCTTCTGTTTCTTTTATACGGCAGTTACCTTTAAACCCGATGATGTTGCCGACAATATGAAAAAATTTGGCGGTTATGTGCCGGGTATAAGGCCTGGCAAAAAAACAGCTGAATATATTGAAAACGTTCTGGAAAGACTAACTTTTAGTGGTGCTATTTACGTATCCATAGTATGCGTGCTGCCCAGCGTTTTAATTGCTAAACTGAATGTTCCTTTTTATTTTGGTGGAACGGCGCTCTTGATTGTTGTTGGTGTGGCAATGGATACAGCCAGTCAAATTGAATCGCATTTACTTACAAGGCAATACGAAGGATTCATGAAAAAGGGACATATTGTCCGCAGGAGATAACGGAAGATTGTTGGTTATTAATAATGGTAATTTTGAAACTTCCGGATGAAATTGAAAAAGCGAGAGCAAGTAATCGTATCGTTGCAGAGGTTTTAAGTAAGCTCAGGGAAAAAGTAAGGCCGGGTGTCAGAACAAGGGACTTGGATAAATTTGCCGAGGAAATTTCCCAAAAAAGAGGAGCCAAACCGGCATTTAAAGGTTACCATGGCTATCCTTATTCCCTTTGTATATCGGTAAATGAAGTAGTAGTACACGGGATGCCTTCAGAAGAAAGTGTATTGAAAGAAGGCGATATTGTGGGACTTGATTTTGGTGTTTGTTATCAGGGCTTTTTCGGAGATGCGACTATAACGTTGCCGGTAGGTAAAGTGAATGAAAAAGCTTTAAGGCTTATACAAGTTACTGAACAGAGTCTATACGCAGGTATAGAACAAGCCAAAGATGGTAATAGACTGGGCGATATATCAGCTGCTATTCAATATGTAGTCGAAGATGCCGGTTATTCGGTAGTCAGAGATTTTGTTGGTCATGGAATAGGTAAGGATCTGCATGAAGATCCGCAGATTCCTAATTTTGGGAAAAAAGGACGAGGAATCGAACTGAAAAGAGGTATGATTTTGGCCATTGAGCCGATGGTAAATGCCGGGAAATATAAAGTAAAGGTTTTACCGGATGGCTGGACAGTGATTACAGAGGATGGAAGTTTATCGGCTCATTTTGAGCACTCGGTAGCAATTACTGATAACGGACCGGACATATTAAGTAAATTGAATTGATGATTTCCTTGATTTGAAAGGTAAAATTATTTAAGTAAAACAGATAAAAAGTATGGCCAAAGAGGAAGCAATAGAAGTTGAAGGTCGGGTTATTGAGCCATTACCCAATGCAATGTTCAGGGTAGAACTCGAAAACGGGCATAAAGTATTAGCTCATATATCCGGTAAAATGCGCATGCATTTTATCAAGATATTGCCGGGGGATAAAGTGACGGTAGAACTTTCCCCTTATGATTTAACCCGGGGCAGAATTACTTATAGAACTAAGTAAAAAATATTTTTTTACTGAAAATAAGGAGTCAAAATCGTGAAAGTAAGATCGTCAGTGAAAAAAATATGTGAGAAATGCAAAATAGTCAAACGCAAGGGAGTTTTGCGGGTTATCTGCGAAAACCCCAAGCATAAGCAGCGTCAGGGCTAGTTTTTAACATTCAGGAGGTTTATAGGTGGCACGAATTTCAGGTGTTGATTTACCGAAAAATAAAAGAATGGAAGTTGCTTTAACTTATATTTATGGTATCGGCAAAACGAGGGCAAAGCAAATCCTGAAAGATTCGGGTGTTAGCCCGGATACAAAAACTGACGAACTGGCCGACTCCGAAATATCGGCGATCAGAGGCATCATCGATAAAGAGGGCAAAGTGGAGGGCGATCTGCGCAGGGAAGTATCCATGTCGATCAAACGATTGATGGATATTGGCACTTACCGGGGATTGCGGCATCGTAAGGGACTTCCGGTAAATGGACAGAGAACGCACACCAACGCTCGAACAAGAAAAGGTCCGCGGCGCGCTATTGCAGGCAAGAAAAAGTAATTTGGAGGCATAATGGTTAAGGCAGTCAGAAAAACTGGCAAAAAAAAGGAAAAGAAAAACATTACCGATGGTATTGCGCATATTCAATCCACGTTTAATAATACTATTGTTACAATAACTGATTTGAGTGGTAATGTCATTGCATGGTCGTCATCCGGATTACAGGGCTTTAAGGGTTCGCGTAAAAGCACTCCTTTTGCCGCGCAAATGGCTGCGGAAGATGTTGTGCGTAAAGCCAAGGAGCAAGGAATGCGCAGAGTGCAAGTATATATAAAAGGTCCCGGATCGGGGAGAGAATCGGCATTGCGATCATTACAGCTTGCCGGGCTTACAATTACCCTGATTCGCGATGTGACGCCGGTTCCGCATAACGGATGCAGACCCCCGAAACGTCGCAGAGTATAACAGAATCGTAAATTACGAATAATATTTTAGATAATAAGGGAGGCTTTTTTTGGCAAGATATACGGATTCCTCATGCAGATTGTGTCGACGTGAAGGATTAAAATTATTTTCTAAAGGCGACAGATGCTATTCGGAAAAATGTTCCTTCGAAAGAAGGGATTATGTTCCGGGAGATCACGGTCAGGCGCATAAAAAGCAGCGCTCTGATTATGGTGTACAATTACGTGAAAAGCAAAAGCTCAAGAGAATGTACGGGCTTTTGGAAAAGCAGTTTAGAGGCTATTTTGAAAAGGCTGATAAGCAAAAGGGCATTACAGGAACAAATTTGCTTGTACTTCTGGAAAGAAGAATGGACAATATGATATTTCGTATGGGATTTGCTAATTCCAGAATTGAGGCAAGGCAATTAATCAGTCATGGTCATTTTTTAATTAATGGCAAGCCGTTTAATATTCCATCGTATTTGCTTAAAGCCGGAGATGAAGTTTGCGTTAAAGAAGGCAGCCGTAAGATAACTCGTATAATGGGAGCAATTGAAACGGTGGCAAGACGTGGCGTGCCTCATTGGCTGGAATTGGATAAAGATAACTTCAAGGCCTCTATTAAAATGTTGCCTGTGCGTGAAGATTTAACAATGCCGGTTCAGGAACAACTTGTTGTCGAACTTTATTCGAAGTAAAAATAAATTATTTTCATAAACCAGCTACTAAAGGATGGGTTTAATTATGCAAAGGAACTGGTCAAGTTTGATTCGTCCCAAGCGTATTGATGTTGATGAAGCGACTCATACGAATTTATATGGAGAGTTTGCCATTCAGCCCTTGGAAAGGGGTTTTGGTATTACTTTAGGTAATGCGTTAAGGAGAGTGTTGCTTTCTTCTGTTCAGGGTTGTGCTATTGTTTCCGCCAGGATTGAAGGCGTATTGCACGAGTTTTCAACTGTACCCGGAGTTAAAGAAGATGTGACAGATATTATTTTGAACTTAAAAGGTGTGCGCTTTAAAATGGGACAAGCGAGCACTAAAGAGGTTAGTATTGATGTAACTCGTGTCGGAACTATAACAGCTGCAGATATTATCACTGACAGCAATATTGAGGTTTTGAATCCGGATCATCATATTGCTACTATATCCAGCGGTTCTTTTAAGGCAAAATTGATCGTTAAAATGGGCAAGGGTTACGTGCCTGCCAAAAAGGAACTTGAGCCTGACCAACCTAAAGGTACGATTAATATTGACGCTATTTTTTCACCGATTAAAAAAGTGAATTATATCGTTTCCTATGCGCGCGTAGGTCAAATTGCCGATTATGACAAACTTACACTGGAAGTTTGGACGGATGGCAGTGTAAAACCTGAAGATGCCATTGCTTATTCCGCGAAAATATTAAAACAACAGTTAGACGTGTTTATTAACTTTGAGGAAATTGAGGAAGAAATTATACCGGAAAAACTGGATGAACAAGATAATGTAAATAAAGTCTTGTTGCGTTCGGTAGAAGATTTAGAACTATCTGTTCGATCAGCCAACTGCCTGAAAAATGCCGGAATCAATACCATAGGCGAGTTAGTGAAAAAAACAGAAGCGGAGATGCTCAAAACAAAGAATTTTGGGCGTAAATCATTAAGCGAAATAAAAGATATTCTTAACGAATATGATCTTACTTTTGGGATGGATATTAATCCCGAAAATTAGAATAAAAAATCAATGTAATATTGACACAGGAAATATTTTTAATTTAATCAGTTAGGAAAGGAAGATATCAGCGATGCATCATGGTAAAACGGGCAGTAAATTAGGCAGAACTTCCAGCCATAAGGAAGCGATGCTTCGTAATATGGTGACTTCTGTTATAAAACATGAACGTATTCGTACGACAGACATGAAGGCAAAAGAGTTAAGAAAAATAGCCGATAAGATGGTTACTTTGGGAAAAAGAGGCAGTTTGCATGCGCGCCGTCAGGCTTTGGCTGTTGTCCGGGATGAAACTTTAGTTGGTAAACTTTTCGGCGAACTTACCGAACGCTACCGCGACCGTGAAGGTGGATACACAAGAATTGTCAAAGCGGGTTACCGTTTTGGTGATAACGCTCCTGTTTCAATTTTAGAATTTATTCCTGATGAAAAAAAGAAGGAAAAAGCAAAACCAAAAGCTAAAGCGAAATCAAAAGTGAAAGAAAAGACAGTTGAATAGCTTGTTCATACATTAGAAAGTGAAAAAAGGCAGGGTCATAACCCTGCCTTTTTTATTATAAATATTTTTATATTATTAACCATTCACCTTTTATAACCATGGCTTTCTTGTATTTGTAGATATCAAAATTAATTCAAAAATCTTTTAACATAAAATTAAGATAACTGTAATACGCCTGTATCATCGGATGCGTATATATATTAATATACATTAATATACGCTGATCGGAGGATTACAAATTGAATTCTGTTAACCAAGTTGAGTTTATGCGAAAAGAAAGTAGCCGCTATATTGAAAAAAGAGGAAGCATAAATCAAATAAGCCAACACCCTGAGCTATTATCGAAGGTATACATTAGCCTTAAAAGCGGGAAATGTGTTATTCTTTTTTATTTTGACATTGCCCGATTTCATGAAATCCAGCAAGTCGCCGGTTTTGAGAGCGCCCAGCATATTATTGATTTATTTAATGAAACGATAGCGTATGGCCTGAAAGAATTATACAAAAAAGAAATTAGTATATTATCTGTTGAAAGTCTATGGGGAGATGATTTCATTGTCTTTGCTGAGACTATCAAATTTCCTACACTGGCAACTCTGGAATATCTTTCTACTGCTTACCGTAAACAAATTAAAGAAAGCATGAACAAAGAAATTCTGCGTCTCACGGGACGGGATATGGATGTACATGTCGGTTACTCAATAATTACCGAGAGTGTCCCTAACGTGGAAATGCAGCTTTACAACGCAATAAAGAGAGCATTTGGCATAGCAAAAGGATTTATTAACATGAAATCTGTTAAGTATCTTCCCGAGTTCAAAGACATCCTCGACCAGAAGAAACTGTATTCTGTGTACCAACCCATTATATCCATTCGTTCCGCTGTTATCCTGGGCTGGGAAGCCCTGATCAGGGGTGCTGAAAACAGTTATTTCCAAGGTCCTGAAAACATTTTTTCATTTGCGGAGTCTGAAGGTCTCCTTTTTCCTTTGGAAAAAATATGCCGCGAATCGGCTTTAAATAATCTTGGAGAACTCGGATCAGACCAGAAGATATTTATAAACGTCCATCCGAATACTATTAATGATCCTGCTTTTACAGAAGGAGAAACCATCAGAATCATCCAAGATCTTCATATCAAAACTAAAAATGTTGTTTTTGAGATCACGGAAAGGCATCATATTGATGATTTTATATCATTAAACAGAACACTGACACACTATCGTGATCAGGGGTTTCTGATAGCCGTGGATGATTTAGGATGCGGTTTTTCCAATCTTCAGTCCATCGCTGAAATCCGCCCTGATTATATCAAAATCGATATGTCTTTGGTCAGGGGAATTCATAAAGATGGCGTCAAGAAAGCTTTGATGGAAACCTTTGTCACCTTTGCCGAAAAGATCGGCTCTGAAATCATTGCTGAAGGTATAGAAGAAGAGGCAGAGATGGCTGCATTGGTCGACATTGGTGTGCATTACGGTCAAGGTTATTTCTTTGGCAAACCGGCTTACCCCAAACAAATTACTCCGGAAGAAGCATATTTGAAAACGCTTCATTTTGTTACGAATGGACGTCATAACCTTTTCAAACAAGCATTTCCTATAGGCGACATGGTCGATAAAGTTGTCGGTATCGACGAACAAACAGTAGTAAAGGATGTGAAGGCTATATTTGAAGAAAACACAGCACTCTCCGGAATTGTAGTTGTTGAAAACAATAAACCCTGCGGCTTGGTCATGCGCCAGCATCTGGACAAGCATCTTGGAAGAAAATACGGATATGCATTGTATAGTGATAAACCCATTTCCAAAATTATGAATAAAAATCCACTCATTGTAGCCGACAACACACCTATCGAACTTGTATCTCAGATCGCCATGAACCGTAATAAAATGAACCTCTATGACAGTATCATAGTCACCAGAGATGAATTGCTACACGGAGTTGTCAGTGTTCAAATCATTCTTGATACCATGACAAGAATCAGGTTGGAATTGGCCAAAGGCGCCAATCCGCTGACAGGTCTCCCCGGCAATATTGCTATAGAGCAAGAGCATTCCAGATGCGCTAAAAATGACAAACCTTTCAGTGTCATTTTTATCGATCTTGATAATTTTAAATCTTATAATGACAAATACGGATTTGAAAAAGGCGATGAGGTTCTTATTTATACAGCTAATATACTTAAAAATGGACTTGAGAAATGCTGTAAAAATTATTATTTTCTCGGACACATAGGAGGAGATGATTTTATTATTTTTACAACAGATGATACAGTTGATTCATTGTGCAGCTTTTTGATAGAAAGATTCGATTCCGGTATTAAGGATTTATACAGTCTTGAAGATAGACAGGCAGGCGGTATTATGGCCTGTGACCGCTCAGGACAAGAGAGATGGTTTCCCTTTGTTTCCGTTTCATTGGCTGTTCTTGACTGTATCGCTGAAACCGGAAAGGACATGAAAGATATATCCAGCAGAGGGGCGAAGTTAAAGCAATACGCCAAATCAATGCCCGGAAGCTTATACGTACGTGATCGCAGAAGTGAATGAAACAATTCCTTATAAGGCAAAGGCAAACATGAAAGCAAAGGCAACCCGAAAAGCCTGATAATACATTGTGGAATGAAAAGGGATGGTTATAACCATCCCTTTTTTATTGTTGTTTTTTAGCGGCAAAAAATGTATTAACTTTTTAAAGGCGTTTTTGCTAATGCCATTTCGATGAATTGTTTTGTTGAAGCATTAATTTGCATACAAAATAACAGTGGAGGTCTGATTATGGCAGAAAAGAAAATTGGCGAAGTAATGAAGTATTTTTCGAAACCTTCCGTGGCGGCGGTAAAAATAACGGAAGGCGAATTATCTGTAGGCGACAGCATAAAATTATCCGGACATACTACTGATTTCACGGATGTTATCGAATCAATGGAAGTAGAAAATAAATCCGTTCAAAAGGCTGTAGCCGGCGACTTCATTGGTGTCAAAGTTTCCGATCGCGTTCGTCCGGGCGATGAAGTGTTTAAAATAATACCGGATTAAATTCCGTCTCGTTGATGTGTTTCGAACTTTTGTAAGTTCCTTTTTGCAACGAGTTAAAGAAGTGGTTCACTTAAAATGCGACACTTATTACATCTCTTGCCAATGGTTTAATTTTTTATGTCTAAAATTCTGATTGTTGATGACGAACAGGACATAGTAGAACTCATTTCTTATAATCTGGAGAAAGAAGGGTTCTCTACAATAAAAGCCTATGACGGTGTTTCCGTCTTCAATATAATCGCGACGAAAAAACCTGACCTGCTGATTCTGGATTTGATGTTGCCCGGCATGAATGGGCTGGACATCTGTAAGAAGATTCGTGCCAATCCGGCGACCGCTGATTTGCCGATAATCATGCTTACAGCCAAGGGCGACGAATTAGATAAAATAATCGGGCTGGAAATCGGCGCCGATGATTACATTACCAAACCTTTCAGTGTCAAAGAATTGGTCGCCCGTGTTAGAACTATCTTGAGGCGTTCGCAGGACAAGCCCAAAACTGCATTGCAGGAACAGTTTAATTATAAGGGGCTGGCAATAAATTACTCTTCCTGCACCGTGAAGGTTGACGGCAAACCCGTAACGTTAAGCCCCACGGAGCTTAAACTTCTTTTCTTTTTTTCCCGTAATCCCGGCAGAGTCTATTCGAGAAATCAGCTTCTTGATCAGGTATGGGGCGATGATACTTTTATCACCGACCGCGCGGTGGATGTTCACATTCGCCGCCTGCGCAGCCAGATTGAGAAAGATGTGGAAAATCCTCGTTATGTTTTGACAATTCGGGGATTCGGTTATAAATTTACCGAGATCAAATGAAGCCCCTTTTCCTCAAATGATGCTTAGTTTATCCGTGGACAGGCTATCATTTCAGAGTTGTGAACATTTTTAATTAAGTGAAATATTATTATTTAATCATAAAAAAATGGCACAAACTTTCTAAATAGCTGAATTTCGGTAATAAATCCCCGGAAAATCATTTTCCCAAGTAAATCTTATTTTTATGTGTATTCAAATCTTATCTAGTCCTTCATCATAATGAAACATTGAAAAGTTATTATCTTTCCGCAAAGTTAAAGGAATATATTGGGAGGAGATATTATTTGAGTAAAATCAACACGACCGCATTTAATTATACGGCAAGGCTGGATCATATTGTTCCCAAATCCGTTAAAGAGATAGCGGAACTGATCGGCGTTAAATATGATTATCTGGGTTTAAATGCCGCATCACTTCCTTTTGCGCCTTCGGATACTACCGCGGGCAGCGAATCGGAAATGCAGACGGTAGTAGTGGGCAGCAGGGACAATGTTGACCTGCCCATTTTCATAGAACAATCCAACTATTTTGCTAACACCAAACGGCGGGCAAAGTCCGGAGATACGTCCAGAAAAGTAATGACCGGCCTGGAAAAATACTTGAATACGAACACTGAAGGTGTCTGGGAAAACAGCCAGGTTCGTTTTCCCCGGTATAAGATGGGAAAACTTGCCGAGAATATTTTTCATCAGGATATTCTGGCGGACAAAAAAAATCCGTCTGCGGGCCTTAGATTGGATTTAAACAAATTCATTTTTCAGAAAAACGATCTTGAATATATCCGGGTTCCGATCAGTTATCTCCTGAAGCTGGCTCTGGCGGAGATAATTGATCCGCAGCAAAAAGTACATCCTCTGATCAGCAAGACCGGATTGAATATCATTCAATATTTTTTAAATGATAATACATCTCCGGAAACTTCATCTTTTTATGTTGCTTCCATGCAGTCGGAGGCCGGCATGGGGCGTGTCGTAGCCAAGGAGACGGCTGTCCGCTTTTTATTAAGCCAGTTGCTGATCATGTATGCCAATCAAAAATATGCCTTGGAGGAAACCGGACAAAAGGCAATGATATTTTCTTCACCGCACCCGCCGATGAGACAGAAAATTTTAAGTAATTGTGTTTCTGATGCCTTTTATCGGGAATTGTTTATGAACCCCTGCCTTTCCGGATGGGATAAAGGAGAAGAAAAGCATGAATACATGCATCTGTGTCACCGTGTTTTGAGCCGCAGCCAATTCAATGCTGTCCTGAAACTCCGGGAAGCGGGAATCATTACCAGCAATCTGGTATCGCTGCCTAATTTATCCAATATCAGCCTCGCTAATAACGGGACACATGTAAGTTTGGGAAGCCGGAAAATAAGCAGTATGCTACAGGATTCTTCATCTGGATTTTCTGTAAAAGATGAAAAAAATATCGGTGATCTGGTCGTTAAAATTGTCGAGCATTTTCTACCGCTTTTTGTCGGTACATACAGCGCCGCGCCTTATCGTATGGATTTTTCCGATTTCCATCCGGAGAAAGCCCTTGGCTTTCTTCCGCATGAGTTGGATTATACTCATTTACGAATGCTCTGGCGGCGGTGGCAGAAGAAAGCCAATCTGACCATGTTAGGCAAATCCATAACTCCTTTTGGTCCCAAATGGATAGATAACTTAATCAGTGTGTTTTTCAGATTAAAAGGAGATTTTATTCCCGACTTCCGGCTGATTGATTATCTGATAGTCTTGATGAGCACGGACAGAAGTCCCGCCTTAAACGGCGAGTTGTATAACAGCCAGCCTTTAAAAGAAGACCTTGCCGATCTTGGCGTTTTTGACACGCAGATGTCGCTTTATCTTCTCGAGAAGCTTCGCGAGTATAAAGTCATGGGCTTTTCCGGTTTTGAAGGGCGTCATTACAGCCTCTTTGAACGTTTTACCGAGGATATGGGGCAGGCTGTAACTATGCAGAATCTTCTCTATCTTTTAGCTTTTAAATATATTTTCTCGGGTCAGATAAGTCATGAGAATATTCCGGATGATCCTTCCGTTGAAAGCGAGAGAAGGCAGATAATTTTCGGTTCGGCGATAGGTATTCCGACTTTCTTTGTGCATAACAAAACCGGCAATACCTTAATAAAAAAGATTATCGGCAAGACAAATCGCGTGCGCTCCAGTCGACGCTATCCGGGATACGTTCGCATTTACAACATCGAATACAGGCAGGCGCTTTTGAAAATTCTGCGTGAAGATGCGGCAGATCTTATTGAAATGCTGTCAATGAGAGAGAGCATCGACGAGCTTGAATTCCGTCTTAACGAGCCGGAACTTTATTCTGCCTGCGGCAGGCTGACGAGTGGCATTCTTAACACGGCAAAAGCCAGGTCGCCGCTTGATTTGACTGCCGATAAGTTTAATGAGGCGGCAGAGAAATATTACCGGACAGATCTCCGCAATGGGCATATTCGGGAAGCATTTGAACTTCTTGGCGAAGATATGATCAAGCTGGATCATAAATCCGATGGTTTACGGCAGGACATCAGAAGTTTGCTTCATGCCGTATTGAAAGAAACAAATATAACAAAATTTTTAAATCAGGCCGAACGGGAAATCATTGAAGAAACCGCGTCCAAAGAGACGCTGGAAAAACTGGCCGGTATTATTTTAGTGCATATCCATTATAAGACTGAACTTAACCGTAAATTTCAAGAGATTAATGACAGGGAAAAAAACTATGCAGCATAATTATATCGAGCGGGATACCCGCCAAATAAAAAAAGAACAATTTTACGGCGATCAGGCTGTACAATTTCTATATGCCGATATCCGGGAGCGATCTTCGTGGCTCTTTCGCCAATTGACAAGCGCCAGAGTTTCGCGTGTGCTTAGTTATATGAACTATGATGGAATCCTTGCCGCAAGAATGAAGCATTATCTTGATATACATAAACAATTGAATATTGAACCGCAAGAATGCCTGGATGCACCGGAGCGTTTGGATTCTCTAAGAAAAATATTCGAACGAAAAATTCGTTATTGGGAATGCCGTCCCATGCCCAATGATCCGTGCGCTATTATATCACCAGCCGATTCTCGGATGCTGCTGGGATCGTTTTTGGAAGAATCTGGTTTGTTTGTTAAGGGAAAGTTTTTTGATTATGAAGAGATGTTTGGCTGTGATAAACGCACGTGGCTCACCGCCTTTCAGGATGGTGACTTTGCCGTTTTCAGGTTGACACCGGAAAAATATCATTACAACCATACACCCGTTGCAGGAAAAATTATCGATTTTTACCAAATCCCGGGTACTTATCACGCATGTAATCCCAATGCCGTTGTTTCCGTTGTAACGCCTTATTCCAAAAACAAGCGCTTCGTTACCATTTTTGATACGGATGTAGAAGGCGGGACTGGAGCTGGTTTAGTGGCCATGATTGAAGTAGTAGCGCTAATGATCGGCGATATAGTGCAGTGCTACAGCGAAAAGAAATATGAGAGTCCCATGCCTATTGGAACAGGAATGTTTGTGAATAAGGGTGTTCCCAAAAGTCTTTTTCGTCCCGGGAGTTCTACAGTGGTTCTAATATTTCAAAAAGATAGAGTGCGATTTGCGGATGATATTTCTGCCAACATGTTAAGGCCTTCCGCCGAAAGCATTTTCAGCAATGGTTTTGGCAAATCGCTGGTCGAAACCGATGTTAAGGTCAGATCGTATATTGCCACTTCTTGTAGTCATTAAGATCATATGAGATTATTTTTTAATCATGAGATGGAGGTAACAGTTATGAGGCAGGAAAAAATACAGTTTATCAGGAATGCTCTGGTAAAAAAGATGGAAGAACTCTGGTCGAGCGCGGACAATACAATTTCTAAAATGAAAAATACCGAAGGCAAATTTGCCGATCCCTTTGACCAGGCTGCAATCGAGACGAATAAATTTGTTGAATTGGCCTGCAGGGATAGAGAAAGAGAATTAATCCTCGACATCAAGGAAACGATTATGCGCATTGACAGGGGCTTGTTCGGCATTTGCGACCATTGCGGCAGGGTCATCCATGAAAAAAGACTGTTAATTGAACCGATGAGCAAATTGTGTGTCGAATGCCAGGAGGAACGCGAGATTTATAATAAGCAAAAGAGCAGACGATCAGCTGCAAGGAGTATATCCTATAATCATGTACAATGAAATTTTTACATTGGCTCTTGCAGGAGCGATAGTCGTTTTATTTTCATGGGCTTTTAGAACACTGCCCGAAGAAAATTGGCAAGTTCTTGCCTGTCTGCCTATACGCAAGGGGCTAGACGGAACTTGGCAAGGCATTAATTTAACCTATTACGGATTTTTTAATGCTTTTGCCTATCTGTTTGGGGTTGTCATGTTCCTGATCATGATGAGTTCTCAAAATATTAAGATTGCAGGCACCCTATCCCTTGTTATACCATTTTTAGCGATCTGCATGCTGGCTTCCCGCCTGATTGCCCGCCTGGTGGAAAAAAAACGCCACACGTTTTCTGTGGGCGGCGCTTCCTTTGCCGGCATCCTGATTGCACCATGGATCATCTGGCTGGTCAATATGACATTAGGCGAGACGCTTGCGTTTCATTTACCGGTTTTGGAAACACTGGCGGTAATATTTATTGCTTATGCCTTCGGCGAAGGAACGGGGCGGCTTGCCTGTATCAGTTTTGGCTGCTGTTACGGGAAACCTATATCCGCATGTCATCCGTTAATTAAAAGAATCTTTCGTAAGTGGAATTTTGTGTTTTGGGGAAAGACGAAAAAAATTGCTTATGCCCAGCAACTTGAAGGTCAGGCTGTTATTCCCATTCAAGCACTCACATCTGTTGTTTACACTGGAACAGGGTTTTTAAGCTTCTATCTTTTCCTGAAAGGTTTTTCAAGCGCAGCTTTGATAATCACTCTTATTGTGACGCAGGGCTGGCGTTTCGCTTCAGAATTTCTGCGAGCCGATTATCGGGGGCATGGTTTCATTTCCTCTTACCAGATTATGACATTGATTGCAATTTGTTATACCCTCGCGATGGTTACACTTATCAAAGAACCAGATTACGGTTCTCCGAATCTGTTAAATGGTGTCATTTCACTCTGGAATCCCGGTATAATTGTTTTTCTGGTGGTTTTATGGGGAGTTGCCTTTGTATACGCAGGTAAGAGTAGCGTAACCTGCTCTTCAATAAATATCCAAATTGTAGAGAAGAATATTTAGCTTCCATGCCAAGACAGACAAAATCATTCATATTATTAAAGCAGCCATAATTTATTTATATTTATTTATCATTTTGTCATCAAATTGTAACATTAAATATATATGATATTTTTAAAAAAAATCAGGGAGGAACAGAAAATGATTAATATTGTTAAGAAAATAATTTTCGGCATGGCTTTGGTAACTTTTATGGGTGGCTTTGCTGCTGCTGCCGATTCCATAGTCATTAAAGGATCGACAACCGTTTTACCTATTGCGCAGGCTGTGCTCGAAGCCTATATGAAAGAAAATAAAGGCGTCCAGATTTCTTTATCGGGCGGAGGTTCCGGTGAGGGAATCAAAGCATTAATCGATCAATCCACGGATATAGCCGATTCCTCCAGAGAGATTAAAAAAGAAGAAATCGAATTAGCTGAATCCAAGGGAGTCAAACCTGTTGCCCATGTTATAGCCTATGATGCAATTATGCCGGTAGTAAATCCGAAAAATAATGTTCAAGGTTTATCAATTGATCAGTTAAGCCAGATATATCAGGGGAAAATTACCAACTGGAAGGAAGTAGGCGGCGCTGATTTAAAAATAGTCGTTATCTCCAGAGATTCTTCCTCCGGCACATTCGATTCATGGGATAACTTTGTTATGAAAAAAGCCAGAGTTGCTCCGACCGCACAGATGCTGGCATCCAACGGAGCAGTAGTCACAGCGGTTTCCAAAAATAAATATGCTATCGGTTATCTCGGTATGGGTTATGTAAATAGCAGTGTTAAAGGACTGAAAGTAAACGGCGTCATGGCTTCAGCCCAGACTGCATTATCCAGACAATATCCAATGTCCCGGGAGCTTTACATGTACACTAACGGCCAACCTAAAGGTGAAGTTGCCAAATTTATCGCTTTTATTAAAAGTCCCAAAGGACAGGAAATTGTAAAAAAAGAAGGCTTTGTGCCGCTTACGGGTTCCAAAGAAAGCAAAAAAGCTAAAAAATAAATTTTTTAGAAAATTGCTTTAATCGGGCAACCCCGCATTAACGGGGTTGCCGCTTACATTTACGAAAGAATATCTAAGTGACTATGGGTCACTATAAGATATTGTTAACGGATTTAGAAAAATCCGTGATAAAATAAAAAATAAATCGAATGAAAATTTAAATAAAAACGGCGTTCTCCCGGAAAAACTAATATTGAGAGGAATAGAGTTTAAAGGCGAAAATAATGAAGAGAAAAACCAGAGAAAATATTATTAAATATATCTTTTTTTCTTTTGCGCTGGTGTCGATTGTTGTGCTGGGCCTGATTGTTCTTTCTCTTTTCCGCGAAGGAATGCCGATATTCAAATTAGTTTCCTTAAGTGATTTTATTTTAGGAAAAGATTGGTATCCGACATCCGATCCGCCATCTTTCGGCATTTTCTCCCTGATCGTGGGATCTGTTATTGTTACTTTCCTGGCCATTGTAATTGCCGTTCCTCTGGGAGTTCTTTCAGCGATCTACATCGCGGAAATCGCGCCGGTTTCAATAAAAGAGATACTTAAATCGGTTATTGAGCTTTTAGCCGGAATACCTTCCGTAGTTTTAGGTTTTTTCGGCATGGTCATTGTCGCCCCATGGATGCAGCAGACTTTTGATTTGCCTACGGGTCTGAACATTATAAATGCCGCTGTGATACTGGCAATTATGGCAATACCGACTATATCCAGCATCTCGGAAGACGCTCTCTACGCCGTTCCCAACGAATTTAAAGAAGCGTCCTATGCTTTGGGCGCAACCAGATTTGAAACCATTGCCAAGGTGATTGTGCCTTCCGCGCTATCGGGCATTTCCACAGCGGTAATACTGGGAATATCCAGAGCGATTGGTGAGACAATGGTTGTTTTGATGGTTGCGGGCGGAGCGGCGGCAATTCCGGGAAGTATTTTTGATTCGGTTCGGCCAATGCCGGCCAGCATCGCCGCGGAAATGGGAGAGGCGTCTTTTCGAGGCGCCCATTATCACGCTTTGTTCGCCATCGGCATAGTTTTGTTTTTTCTGACACTGGCGTTTAATCTGATTGCCGATTATCTTTCTCATAAGTTTCATCAATCAGGTTCGGCAACGCTTTGATTGGATTGATATATGGATGAATCAATGAGCAGTTCAATGAAGTGGCGATATTTAAAACAGACACTTTTCTTCGGCATTGTGCGATTATCTTTTTTGATCATTGCTCTTTCTCTGGGCGGACTTTTATTATATATTATAATTAACGGTATCGGCGTCATCAGTTGGGATTTCATCACCAAAATGCCCACGGATTCCATGACGAAAGGCGGGATCATGCCGGCCATTGTGGGCACTATATATTTAACTGTTGGGGCGATTTGCATTGGTTTGCCGCTGGGTGTGGCTTCGGCAATCTATTTAACGGAATATGCCGTACAAGGCAGGGTGATCAGAATTATCAAGATAGGCATAAATTGTCTGGCAGGAGTACCCTCCGTTGTTTTCGGACTATTTGGTCTTGGTTTGTTTGTAGTAATGCTGAAATTTGGTTCGAGCATTCTGGCCGGTTCACTAACCCTCGGATTTCTCATTCTGCCGACGATCATTGGCGCTGCCGAGGAAGCGTTGAAATCTGTGCCGCAAACATTCCGCGAGGCGTCTCTGGCGCTGGGCGTTTCCAAGTGGCAAACTATTTTCCGGATTGTTTTACCCAACGCCCTGCCCGGTATTTTGACAGGCTCTATTTTAGGCATCGGCCGCGCTGCCGGAGAGACTGCGCCTATTATGTTTACAGCGGCGGCTTTCTTTACCGCAAAATTACCGGGTTCCATTTTTGATGAAGTTATGGCTCTGCCCTATCATATATACGTTCTGGCTACGGCGGGCACTCATATTGAGGAAACCAGACCGATGCAATTTGGGACCGTGCTTGTTCTTATTGCTGTTGTTCTCGGGATCGATCTGTTAGCCATCATTATCCGCAGCCGCATGAGAAGAAATAAAAGGTGGTAAGTATGGATGTGAACATGATAATTAGTCTGCATAATGTAAATTTCTACTACGGCCAGTCACGAGCCCTGAATGACATCTCCATGGATTTTCCTGAAAAAAAGGTGACCGCGCTTATTGGTCCATCAGGTTGCGGTAAATCCACATTGCTGAGGCTGTTGAATCGAATGAATGATCTTATTATCGGGACAAGAGTGGAAGGGAAAGTCGTTTTTGAAGGAAAAGATATCTATGGCGATCACATTGACCCGGTAGAAATTCGCCGCAAGATTGGTATGGTATTTCAAAAACCCAATCCTTTTCCGAAAACTATTTATAATAATATCTCCTATGGACCTAAACTAAACGGATTGGGAAACAGCGATCTTGATACTCTGGTGGAACAAAGCCTAAAGCAAGCTGTTTTGTGGGATGAAGTAAAAGATTTATTGAATAAATCGGCAATGGCTCTCTCCGGAGGACAGCAGCAGCGGCTTTGCATAGCGCGCGCGCTGGCTATGAAACCGGATGTTTTGTTAATGGACGAGCCGACTTCCGCGCTTGATCCTGTTTCCACGGCGAAAATTGAAGAGTTGATTGAAGAGTTGAAAAAGGACTATACTATTATTATTGTGACGCATAATATGCAACAGGCTGCCAGAATTTCCGATGAGACGGCGTTCTTTTATCTGGGAAATCTTGTCGAGTATAATAAAACTGATAAAATATTTACCAATCCGGATATAAAGCAAACAGAGGATTATATAACAGGCAGATTCGGCTGAGAATCCGTTGGAGGAATAATGATGGAAGAAAGAAGACACACCAGTTCGCATTATGAAATAGAACTGCAGGAAATAAAAAACGGACTTATTTACATTGGCGCGCTTACCGAAAAGGCCATTCAGAATGCGATGAAATCCCTTTCGGAAAGAGACTCCGAGATGGCGCATAAGGTAATCAAAGACGATGATGAAATCGATAAACTCGATACGGAGATGGAGGAACGTTGCATTCGAAATCTGGCGCTGCGTCAACCGACCGCCATCGATCTGAGGTTTATTACCACGGCGATCAAGATTACCGGCCATCTGGAAAGAATCGGCGATATGGCGGTGAATATTGCCGAGAAAGCTATCCAGTTAAACGAAGAGCCTAAACTCAAACCCTACATTGATTTGCCCCGCATGGCCGACCTTGTTGTAGAGATGGTTAATAATTCGCTGGATAGTTTTATCAGAAGTGATTTGAATATTGCCGAAAAAGTCCGTCAAACGGAACAGATAACGGATGACCTTAATGAACAAATTTTCCGTGAGCTTTTAACTTTTATGATGGAAGATTCCAAATGCATCCACAGGGCTCTGCTGATAATGCACGTATCTAAAAATCTGGAGCGCATTGCCGATCATGCCAAAGGTATTGCGGATATGGTAACTTATATGGTAACGGGTGAAAACGTTCGACATCAGACCAGAGATATCAGCGCGAAGGAGACGGTGTGAAGAAAAATATTTTTTACAAAATATTTTTTAGCTATCTTGTCATTATATGTCTGTCTTTTTTCCTTTTGGATTTGTTTGTGCGCGATGAAATAAAGAATGTGCTCACTTCCAAAGTTGAAACGGAATTGTTTTCCTATGCTCAGCTCCTTGACCTGAGTTCTTCCGTGAAAATTGCTCAACAGCTGAAGCAAATTGCAAAGATATCGGACTCCAGGGTCACTCTGATTGACGCTCGGGGGAAGGTCCTTGCTGATTCGGAAAAAGAATCTTCTCTTATGGAAAATCATTTAAACCGGCCGGAAGTACAGGAAGCCAGGCTTAAGGGCATGGGCAGGTCGGTCAGATTCAGCAGCACTATCGGTATTGATATGCTCTACGTAGCCATTGCGATCAAAGATGGACGGGAAACCACCGGTTATATAAGGTTGGCGCGTTCTCTGCATGATGTGCAAAGCGTTATTGAAACAGTCTATAAATCTTTTTTTCTGGCAATGATAATTGTTGGGATTATAGCACTTGTCATTGCTCTGATCTTTTCTTACAGTCTGGCAGCGCCTATTCTGGCAATGGAAAGATTCACTGAAAAACTGCGTCAAGGATATCCGGTTGGGGCCATTTTATTAGAGACGGCGGACGAAACGAAAAAGCTAGCCGATAATATCAATTATCTGGTGGATGAACTGCAAAGCCAGATTCGGCTGGCCAATGAAGAGAAGAGCAAATTAATGACAGCATTTACCAGCATGACAGAGGGGATTTTGATTCTCAATGCGGAAGATAAAATCGAATTTGTCAATCAGGCACTGAGTAATATATTCTCAGAGCAGTACGGAGATATAAACGGTAAAACTCTGATGGAAGCCTTCCGAAACGCTGACCTGCAAAAAGCTTTTCTGGACTTTAAGCAAACGCGAATAAATGTGTTCTGTGAAATTACTCTTGGTAATATAGAACCGGTTATTTTAAGTGTAAGCATCTCTGCCGTTCATGGTTATCCTGAAGAAGAAAAAACGATGATTGTTTTTCACGATGTAACACGGCTTAAAAAACTCGAACAGATTCGAGTGGATTTTGTAGCCAATGTCACGCATGAAATCAGAACTCCGCTCACAGCAATTATTGGTTATCTGGAAACGATCAAAACAGGCGCAACCGTTAATAATAATGATGCGAAACGATTTATTGATATCAGTTTGAAACAAGCACAGCGCTTGAATCGCCTGCTGGAAGATTTACTGGTCATATCGAAAATCGAACTGGGTGAACTTCAATTCCGTTTTGAAGAAGTTTCTTTGCGTGATGCTTTGGAAGGTGTCATCCCCTTGGTTGAAGCGAAAGCCCGATTAAAAAAGATAAACATACATAACGACGTCCAGGAGAACATGCCATACATTCGTGCTGACAGGGACAGGTTTGCCCAGATACTTGTAAATGTATTAGACAATGCCGTTAAATTTACATCTGAAGCCGGTGATGTTTATATTGAGGCCGGACAAAAAGATAGCGATGCTGTATTGACAATAATTGATACCGGCATCGGTATATCAAAAGAAGAAGTTCAGCGTTTGGGCGAGCGTTTTTATCGGGTGGACCGGTCTCGTTCACGTGATTTGGGCGGCACAGGTTTAGGTTTGTCCATAGTAAAGCATCTAATGATAGCTCATGGCGGCAAGATGGAGATCGAAAGCCAGTTGGGTCACGGCACTAAAGTGTCTTTATTTTTTCCGATTCATAAAGTATAATCTTTCCAAACTTGCCGATAAGTTTCTTAAGGCGCTGCCTCTGACTGAGATGCCCGAAAACGTCAGTTATCTATTAATTGCTGACTGATATCGATCCGGCAAAAGAAAAACCATAGTCGATCATTTTTTTATCAATCTTAATCATCTCTCTGCTGCAGTGAGTTTACCAAAGGCGAACAAAGAAGCAATCTATAATTTTAAAACCAGCTGCATTAATTTTTCATCTCTTTTTTCTATAAAAAACGTCAGAGAAATATTATAGGTACCCAACCTGCAAATAGTAATCGTTATTGAGTGAATTTATTTTTCTATTCATTGTCACCTTTGCAGCGCTACGAGCTGACATCATCTCCGGGAAAGTGTTTATTCTTGTCATCAGAATTTAATAAGACCGTTATAACGCGCTAACAAAGTTATTCTATAAACTATCCGAACTTATAATAAGGGTCTTTGATTCATGGAGATATACAACAGTTGGCTTTCTGTGAAATTCAGAAAATTAAAAGCTAAACAGGAATACTAAATGAGTCAGTTATTTCCATCAGGAGGCAAAAGCATGAACAACGTAACTTCAGTTAAGGGAAATCAGTTCATAAATGTTGATCCACGTGCCAGTAAATACCTGACTTTTTTTCTGGCCAGCGAGGAATATGGAGTAGAGATACTTAAGGTTCAAGAGATCATTTGCCGGATGCCGATCACACCGGTACCGCTGACGTCGAAGTATATTCGGGGTGTCATCAATCTGCGGGGCAAGATTCATCCTATTATGGACATAAGGGTAAAGTTAGGTATGAAGCAAACTGTCATCACCGGCGAAACCTGCATCATAGTCATAAAAACATCCGGCTTAATGATGGGGATTTTAGTGGATAAGGTCTCCGAGGTGATCAAAATGTCTTCAGGGGACATTGAGGATACCCCATCCTTTGGTATGGATGTGAATCCTGAATATCTATTGGGTGTGGGCAAGACAGGAGGACGAATAAGGCTGCTTCTGGACATCGAAAAGGTGATAACCGCCGCCAGCATCATCAATATGAAAAAAGCCGCAGGCCCGGAAAACAATAAAGCTGAAGTCGAATCCGGAGAATCAAAAAACTAATAACAAGTAAATACCGATTAAGTAAAATAATGAATTGTGTATGAAGGAAACTATTTCAGGAAGGGAAAAATTATGCGTATAGGTTTTAAGATCATATTATTTTGCGTGATTCCAATAGTATTTTGTACAGTCGTAGTTCTTTATATCGCTGATATACAGTTGAAGTCGACAGCAACGGCGGTGGCAAATCATGTGCTGGAACAGAAGCTTTCAGTAGCAATGGAAAATTTCCAATACGAGATGGAGCGGGATCACGGTCAGATGGAACTGCAGGGCGCTATGCTAATCGATCAAAGTGGTGAGCCACTTGCCAAAAGCTATGAGTCGACGGATCGGATATCGCGCTATGCATTGGTGGATCGGATATCCCAGCGTTTTTCCAGTACAGCTTCAATATTTGCCCGCGACGGCAACGACTTTAGAAGGATAGTAACTACTGTTAAAAAGGAAGACGGCACAAGGGCTGATGGGACCAAACTTGGGACTGATAGCAAGGTTTACCAAAGTGTAATCAATGGCGGCAGTTATATGGGGGAGGCCAATATTCTCGGTAAATCGTATCTTACATATTATAAACCTTTGCAAGATAGCAAAGGGGCAGTGATAGGGATTTTATATGTAGGAATTCCCAGAAACGAAGTATTTGTGATGATCGACAAAATCTTCGGAAATTCCGTTCTTTGGATCTCTATGGCGATGCTGGGCCTGATCGTCTGCATAGCGGCTGTTATAGCAGGGGTAGTATGGTGGTCATTAAAACCAATGGAAAAAATCGTCCAAGGAGTGCAGGAATTGGGCAGAGGCCGCGTTTCCCATAGGCTGAATATTAACCGTAAGGACGAGATAGGAATGTTAGCCAATACCACGGATCAGTTAGCTAATGATCTTCAAAGATATGTCGTAAAAGGAATGCAACAGATATCGGAAGGCAACATCAATATCGAGACGCCTGTAATAAATGAAAAAGATGAAATCGGTTTGGCTATAAAAGTCATGGTGGAAAACTTGAGTAAGCTGGTCAAAGAAATGAATTTTCTCGCCGAATCGGCAATGGAAGGCGTACTGGATGTCCGTGGCAATGATCAGGAGTTTAAGGGCGTTTACAAGGACATAGTTCAGGGCGTCAATAAGACTCTGGATGCGTTGATGGGTCCAATAAAAGAGTCCTCAGACGTTCTGATTGAAGTGGCCAATAAGAATATGACAGCTCGTGTCACGGGAGATTACAAGGGCGATCATGCAAGGATCAAAGAAACCCTCAATCTGGCGGTGGAGAATCTGGACAATGCTTTGCTGCAGGTTGCTATCGGGGCCCAGCAGGTGACTTCGGCAAGCCTTCAGGTGAGCACCGGCGGGCAGTCCCTGTCACAAGGGGCAAGTGAGCAGGCGAGTGCTCTGGACGATATTTCCTGCAACCTGCGGGAGATATCGTCGATGACAAAACAAAACGCGATTTACGCCAGTGAAGCAAAGAGTGTGGCTGAAGCTGCCCGGACCAGCGCAGATAAAGGCATAGAGAGCATGAACCGGATGTCATCAGCCATCAACAAGATCAAATCATCGTCGGATTCCACAGCCAGGATAGTCAAGACCATAGACGAGATCGCGTTCCAGACCAATTTGCTGGCGCTGAATGCCGCTGTGGAAGCCGCCCGTGCCGGAGATGCCGGCAAAGGATTTGCGGTAGTGGCGGAGGAAGTAAGGAATCTGGCCATGCGTAGCGCGGAGGCCGCCAGGAACACGGCCAATTTAATTGAAGAAGCAGTCAAGAACTCGGAAAACGGAGTAAACATCAATGCCGAGGTATTGAAGAAATTCCGGGAGATTAGCGAGAAGACCAACGAAGTGAGTCATGTAGTGGCAGAGATAGCTGTGGCATCGGAACAGCAGGATGAGGGCATAAGCCAGGTGACCAAGGCCGTAGAACAGCTCAACGGGCTTACTCAGAAGGCTGTGGCTAATGCCGAGGAATCGGCAAGCTCGGCGGAGGAGATGTCTTCCCAGTCCAAAGAAATGCTCAGCATGGTGGCCAGCTTCAAACTTAACGGTTCAGGACATTTAGACCATGTGCTGCCCAGAGGTAAACAATCGAAGAGTTTGCTTATGGGTCCCGCGTACAAAGAAAAGAAAATAAATACCATGCCCGTTATTAAACCCGATCCTCGTATAGTGATCCCTTTTGATGACAAAGATCGAAGCATATTGAACACTTTTTAAATTTCCAGGGTTTGGATAAAGACCCTTTCTCTTTCTTAAAATAGAAAGAGAAAGGGACGATATGGAAGTGACCATAAAGAAACGCGGCATATTTTAAATAAATAATCTTTCGATCCAAGTAGCTAAATTATTGAGCAGATGCATAAAACCAGTGTATTAAAAACAATTCGGCTTTTGTGAAATATTATTCTTTTGCAGGCGATAGTCTCATGATGAGGCACTTCTCATCATAGCCGTTAAAACCCTTTGCCGGTAATCTTTAATAATATTTTCTTTATACCTTAACGGGATCGTCATCATTCTGTAACACAAAACAAATACATTGCTTCTGTAATTGTACAAGAAAATAATTATAATTCAGGAGGGAAAAATGAAGAAAAGGTTTATTTTAATTGCCGCATTAATACTGCTGGCAACGCCGGCACTGGCGGATAATCAGCCAGCAGATCCCGTACCGGCAAACAGTCAACCGGCGGCAACTACGGATACGGGCATAGCCGTGAAAATGATGGGGGTCAACGTCAAATTTGGCGGTTTCCTGGCGGCGGAAGGTGTTTACCGCGCCAGAAATGAAAATTCCGATATTTCGTCGAAGTTTAATGCAATTCCTCTGCCGAATCAAGTAGGCTATTACCAGGACGAAACAAGATTCAGTGCTAGGCAATCCAGGCTTAACATCTTGGCGCAGGGTGATTACAGCCCCACGATCCACCTGGCCGGATTCTATGAGATGGACTTTTTGGGCGCGGCCTCTACCGCCAATTCCCAAGAAAGTGACTCCTATAACCCCCGGATTCGTCATCTGTACTCAACGGTTGATTGGGATAACTTCGGCCTGCATTTATTAGGCGGTCAAACATGGTCGCTGGTCACGATGAATAATCATGGCATCACTCCGCGTCAAGAAGATATTCCGCTGACGATTGACGCCCAGTACGTACCCGGCTTTTCCTGGGCGCGGCAACCGCAGTTGCGTCTTGTAAAAGACTGGAACAAGACATATTGGCTGGCAGTTTCCATCGAAACTCCCCAAACCGTTGCCGCAACCGCACCAAACACGGTGGGGACCAATTCGTCGCTTAGTCAACCCGGCGGAGGCAGTCTTACCAACGTCAATGTATCCGCGAACACCTACCCTGATTTGGTCATAAAGGCGGCATACGATCCCGGTTGGGGACATTTTGAAGTTTTTGACTTGACCCGCACCTTTAAGTCAACTTTGCAAGACGCAAGCGGCAACGTCAATGGTAATGAGACTACGACCACTGCCCTAGGCGGCGGCGTTATTCTTCCGCTGCTTTCGAAACAATTGAATCTGCAGTTAAGCGGTATGTATGGTGAAGGCATCGGGCGTTATGGTTCCGGTCAATTGCCTGACGTCGCTCAATATGCGAACGGCGAAATCACTCCTATTCGAGAGATACAGCTGCTTGCCGGCGTAAACTGGACTCCCACGAGTTCCCTGACTGTCTACGGTTATTACGGTTGGGAAAACGCTGAACGTAGAGACCTGGCTTCCGGTGGTAAAGCTTATGGTTATGGCAGTAATTTAGATAATGTTCAAATGGATTTGCCCGGCACTACCATAGGCAAAGCATTTAATGGCCAAATCAATTCGATTGATCAGTTCACTATCGGAGCATGGTATAAATTTTTCCAGGGCAGATTTGGAAATATGCAGGCAGGTTTGCAATATTCCTATACAAAAAACACATACTTTAGTGGAAATAATTATAGTGGTACTGCTGCTGCAAATGGTCCTCAGGCCAACGATAGTATGGTTTTATCAAGTCTTCGCTTCTATTGGCAATAAGCTTTCTTTGTGTTTGAAAAGGGTTTGTTAACTAAAATAAATACCTGACAAACATGAAATGAAGATGTTTAAAGAAAAGGAAAAAGTTTGAAAAATAAAATTGTTTTTTGTAATCACTATGGTTGTGCTTGGATTAACCTTTATTTTTCTTACGGGATACACGAAAAAGGAATTGGTAAAAGAAAGTTCCTCGCAATTACTAACGCAAAAGGAAATAAAACATCGAATTGTTTTATCGATTAACGAAGAGGAGATGAAATAGTCTCCGGTAGCTGTATAAAAAGTTACTGATTTTGCTGATTAAGACTTCTCACATCGAACCGATGTGAGAAGTCTTAAAGTTTTTACCGATATGATGTTCTGGAAGTTTCCAATTTATAATTCCGTGTAAGTATGAAAAAAATAGAAGATTAATTGTGTTGCTTGTTCCATCTCATTGCCTCATGGCTCTCTTTTCTTTAGTTATTTTTCTCCGCAGCTTTACAAATTCGTTGCCTGTCTGGATAAGGTGTGTTACTTTACAAAAAATTCAAGAGGAATAATAAACATTTAAACAACCGATAAGTAAATGAATAAATTTCAACCATCCGAATATCTTACCCGTTTAAATGTTGACCGGATGCATTTCGGCCTTAAGGCAATTACCCAACTGCTTTTAAGTCTGGGAAATCCGCAGGATTCCTATAAGACAATATTGATTGCCGGCACCAACGGTAAAGGATCAACTGCGGCGATGACTTCTTCGATTTTATGCAGTGCCGGTTATAAAGTTGGTCTTTATACATCCCCGCATCTGGTTGATGTCCGGGAGAGGATTGTCGTAAGCGGCAAGAAAATCGCTCTGGAGGAGTTTAACCGGACTATCGCTTGTGTGAAAAGTAAAATGGAGCAGCCTGTAACTTATTTTGAATTTTTGACTGCGGTTGCTTTTGTATATTTTCAAAACCGGAAAGTGGATATTGCCGTGCTGGAGGTTGGTTTAGGCGGCAGACTTGACGCGACAAACGTTTGTCAGCCTTTGGCTTCGATAATCACCAATATTACTTTTGATCATACAGCTTATCTGGGGAATACTCTGGAATCAATCACCCGCGAAAAAGCGGGAATCATCAAAAAAAATGGCATCTGTATTACAGCGGCAAGACAAAAAAAAGTTCTGGATATTCTGGAAAACGTCTGTCTGCGCCGCCGGGCGAAACTTTACTGCCTCGGACGCGATATAAAAATTAAAAAAAAGGAAGACGGTCTTTTTACTTATCGGGGATTGTTTCATAATATAAAAAATCTAACAATTTCTCTGAGAGGCGAACATCAATTATCCAATGCTGCTACTGCTCTGGCAGCAATTGAACTTTGTGCAAATAAAGGTTTCCATGTTGATGATACGGCGATTTATTCGGGATTGAAGAATACACATTGGGAAGCAAGGATGGAAATGTTACAAGACCAGCCTCTTTTTCTTCTCGATGGAGCTCATAATCCCGCAGGCATTGGCGCTTTATGCCGGTCTTTAAAAAAAGATTTTTCCCGTCGACGTTTAATTCTTATCTTTGGGGCTCTTGCCGATAAGGACTATCGGCGAATGCTGCAAAAAATAGTTCCCCTGACCTCAATAATAATATTAACACAAATAAAAACCGTGCGGGCTCTGCCGGTGAACGATATGATGGAAACAGTGAAAAAAATGGGTTATACGGCGATTATCACTAAAGATGTAAATCAGGCAATTAAGAAGGCGCTGGCACTGGCAAAAAAACAGGACTTGATATGCGCGACGGGTTCTTTTTATTTAGCCGGTGAAGTAAAACAGGCATTTATTGACTGTCAACAGGGGGCGCCTCTCCGGTAAGAGGTGCAATGATGAATAGTAATATTCTTTGCCGGTAAAAGCCGAAAGGTTTTGCAAAACGCTCATCTGCCGCGTTGCACTGCAAACCGCACCGCTCAACGTATTTTTATATACGCCTCGCGATTCGTTTTTTGTTCGCCTTGCATCTCTGGCATTTTTGAACAGTGAATAATCGCGGGGCTTTAAACAATCCCATTTCATAAAATAACCTTATATGATAATAAAAAAGTAAGAAAAAGGCGGTCTTATCAAACAAAGATAAAATGATGAATGCAAGCAGACATAAAATATTAAAATCAGAAAACAACAGTATAATCTATGTATTAAAATTAGATTTAACGATTGCCTTTCTGATGGCGATAATAATTTTATTTTTATCTCCCGCAGCTTTTGCTGTTGAGGCCGGCAGCATTGACAATGACACTTCCGGCGATGTGTGCGTTCAGGGGGAAGTAACCATAATTTACAGCGGTGACTCTGGTTATGCCGGTGACGATGAGTTGAATAATAAAAAAGAAGCCGCTCCCGTTAAGGACAATGTCCTTCCAAAAAAATTTGATGCTGAAAGTAATGAGAATCATGTGAATATCGAAGCGGACAGCATGGATTACGACAATGTTAGTGATGTGTATCACGCTAAAGGGAAAGTAAGCATAATTTACAGCGGAGCCGCTCTCTGGGCCGATGACGTGCAGTTGGATAATAAAAATAATGTTGCCACAGCTCAGGGTAACGCGTTTCTTAAAATGGGAGAAGATACTCTGCGGGGCGAAAAAATTGTTTTAAATATTGAAGACAAAACAGGCGCTGCTTATATGGCCCATGCCTTTTACGCAAGGAATAATTTTTATGTGACGGGCGATAAAATTGAAAAAACCGCAGAGAATACATATTTTATAAAACAACCTGTTGCCACAACTTGTGATGGCGCTAAGCCTGATTGGGAAATCGTCGGCAGTGAAATGAATGTAACCGTTGAAGGCTATGGTATGATGAAAGATGCCCGGTTCCTTGCGGAAGGTTTGCCGGTGTTCTATTCCCCGTATCTTCCATTTCCGGCGAAAAGTGAACGTCAGTCGGGATTTCTTATTCCATATTTTTCTAGTTCAAGTAATGATGGCATCGATATAGAAGTTCCTTATTTCTGGGCTATTTCACCCCAGATGGATGCGACTTTTTACCAGCATTACATCGAAAAAAGAGGATTTCAAGAAGGTGCGGAATACAGATACTATCTGGGGAATAATTCCTTCGGGACTTTTTATGGCGATTACCTCGAGGACACGGAGCGTATCACCGATACAACCTATGAGGCAACAAGCCGCGACTGGCAGGACACGCATAAGCGCTGGTCTTATTATTTTAATAGTCAAACAAATTTTGATCCGCAATTTTATGTAAGAACCGATATAATAAATGTATCCGACAAATGGTATTTTCAGGATTTTTCAGCTCGTAATTACTATCTTGATAATTATGCCGAAACGACAGGGGACAATTTTAAAAATGTTCCTTTCAAGGCCGACCAGACTCTTCGTTATTTAGAATCAACAGCCAGCGTGTTTAAAGGATGGTCTAATTACAGTTTGACGGGATCGATAAACACCACACAAGATTTTAATGCCGTCAATAATGATCAAACTTTGCAACGATATCCGGAGCTTGTTTTTACCGGCAGTAAACAGCAATTTATGAATACGCCATTATATTATGAATTTACCGGAACTTATGATTATTTCTACAGCGGAGAAGGACAAAAGGGACACTACATTGATTTTTCACCAACCGTTTCCATGCCTTTTAATTTATCCAGCTATCTTAAAGTAACTCCGCAGTTTTCTCTCAAAGAAACACTTTGGGACCGCGATGACAATCAAATCGGTTCAAACAGTAGAACAGGTGATACAACTATCTATAACGCGTCATTATCCTTGAGTAGTCAGGTCTCCCGAGTATTCGATGTAAATATAATAAATTGGGAAAAAATAAGACACGAAATAAAACCGGAAATAATCTATTCTTATGTTCCCAACGTATCCCAGGGCAACATACCTTATTATTATTTGCCTGCTTTCTCACCGTTTATGATGCCTGGAACAACTCCCATTACAACTGCATCCGGTAAAGCTTTACAGGGGATTGTTGGCACTTTTTCTTCTTTTCCCGTCACAACTTCTTCATACGGTTTAGAGGGACAAAATGCCGTTGCCTGGTCACTTACAAACACCCTTACGGCCAAAGTAAAGGATGGAGCAGGTGCATACAGCTATATGGAGTTTCTACGGCTTAAATTATTTCAAACTTATGACATCAATGAGGCCAATAAAGGCATGGAGGGGATTACTACGGAAAGAAGGCCTGTATCAGATGTCGGGATGGAATTTGATTTTACTCCTCATAAATATTTTTCTTTTGTGGCGCGTGATCTATACAATGTTTACGGCGGTTGGGATCAATCGAGTTATGATGTGAATGTCAAAGATTGGCGCAGCGATTCGTTGTCAATCGGTTACCGCTATACAGTGGATTCTGTTGAAGAACTAGACTTTAGCCTCAAAGCGGTAATTGCCAGAAATATTGATGCCACATTTATTTCGAGACACGATCTGTTTAATTCCCAAACAATAGAAAACACGTTGGGATTTGTTTATCACAAACAATGCTGGAGTATGGGATTGGATTTTACCCAGACTTCTACCGACACTAGATTTTTATTTAAATTCTCACTGGCCGGTTTCGACAAGGCTTCGAATAAATAAATAGGGGGGCAGGATGACCCTGATCTATTTGATCTTGGTCTACTTAGATGGAGGATAAAGAGATGAACTTCAAAATCATACTGGTGACGATTCTTGCCGGTATTTGTCTTATCTTTCTGGCTCAGAATATACAAGTTGTCACAGTAAGCTTTTTATCCTGGGAAATATCGATGTCGCGCGCGGTGCTGATTTTTTTTACCTTATTAATCGGTTTTGTTATCGGGTGGTTCCTGCACAGCTATCTGGCATATCGTAAAGATAAAAAGGAATTCCAAAATATTAATTATTAGCCGGCTGCTCCGCGCGAACGTCTGTTTCTGCCGGAGAAAAATAATCCCGCAACCCGTCATAGATGTAGAGAACGGCCTTAACGTAAACATCACTGTGGTTGTAAGAAAAAACGGCTTTGTATTTAATATCGTCATCGCCGATGTTTGCTCCTGATAGATTATGTTTGTAAAGGTAGTTTTCCACACTGAAGATAGTATCTTCTATAGAGAAGGGATCAATATCATCATCAATCCCATTTGAATTGATGAAAAATGCCAGCAGGGATGAAGGAATAAACTGACCCCAGCCGATTGCCCCCGCATATGAACTTGTAAAATACTGCGGCGGATGTTTTGTTATTTGTGAAAATTTATAAAGAGCAGTGATTTCAGAAACGGCAAATTTTGTCCGGTTTGTGAAAATGTATTGAGAGACTAATGAATTGAACGCGTAAAATCTACCGCGTTGCTGATGATCGGCAAAATTAGTTTCGACGCCAATGATCGCAGCGATCAATTCCTTGTGTATCCCGTGTTTTGCCTCTGCCCTGTTAAACATTTCGATGCGGTCTTCAATAAATGGTTTTCCTTTCTTGATTTTAGCATCCACGCCTATTCGCGCAAAATACCATGATATGTCATGTCTCTTGTCAAAATCGGTCAGTTTTTCCGCGGATTTCTGAAAATATTGGTCTATATTGGGGTAAATCTGGAAAGTTTCATGTTGAATTTGTTTATCGAACCATTCCCCGGGTACTCCGTTTGCGATCAGCGTCTTCTTCAGTTCTTTAATTTTGACCGACACACCTGAATCCGGGATTTTTTTTACCTGCTCATTATAGGACGTACATCCCCAAAATATGAAGGCTATAGAGACTATGACTAGCAGATATCTCAAATTCATTTTACGCAATTCATTAATTAGAATATTTGTATCCCTTTGTAAGATATTTTAATCCAAACACCACTGAAATGCCTTTACTAGACAATAAACTATATTGTCAAATCTTTTCAAACAGGACTTCCCTTTTTTCCCCCAAGTAACGTATGTTCTTGTAATCACTTCAAGGTTAATGTATAAATCCTGTAAAATCAGTTTTTATTATATTGAGACAAAGCAATGCATTTAAAAGAAGTTACTTTTCATTCCGGGAAATATCCGGCAAGAGATTGTTATCCTTTCAGTCTGGCACTTTTCCATGAAACAAAACAAATAACATTTGATTCGCCGGTTACATTATTCGCCGGCGAAAATGGCACGGGTAAATCAACCTTGCTGGAGGCGCTTGCCGTCGCCTGCAATATTCACATCTGGCACAACATGGCAACAAGCAGGCCGGATTGTAATCCATATGAGGATAAATTTCACCGGTATATCTCCGTTGCGTGGTCAAATGGCCGCGTACCGGGCTCTTTTTTCGGATCGAGAGTGTTTCAGCACTTTGCCGAGTTGCTGGATGAGTGGGCGGCGGCGGATCGGGGCCAGTTAAATTATTTCGGCGGAAAGTCTTTGACCACCCAATCACACGGGCAGTCTTTAATGTCTTTTTTTCGCAGTCGCTATCGGATAAAAGGATTGTATCTTCTGGATGAGCCGGAAACAGCGCTATCGCCGCGTTCACAGATAGAGCTTCTGCATCTTTTAGAAAATATGAGCGTTGCCGGTCATGCGCAATTTATTATCGCCACACATTCGCCGATTTTGCTGGCCTGTCCGCAGGCAATAATCTATACTTTTGATAATTCTCCGATTCAGCGGATTAAATACGAACAGACAGACCATTACCTCGTATATAGAGATTTTATGGCAGATAGAAACAAATATCTAAAACAAAACGGTTAAGAATGAAGAGGTATATTATGCTGACCAAGCAAGACATCATCGCGGAAGCAAGCCGGTTGAAATTTGCCGATATCGGGTTCACTAATGCCGAGCCTTTTGCATCTCAAAAGGAATACCTTCTGGCGCGTCAGGAAGAATATGGCTGGGCGGAGCAAGCCGGTTTGAATTTGATAGCGGGAACAGATCCCCACAGTATTCTTCCTAATGCTAAATCCATAATTGTGCTGTTGGAATCTTATTTTGAAGAATCTTTTTCGCCGAAAATGGAACGTCATTTTGGCCGCTGTTATCTTGATGACGACCGGATTACTAAAGATCGTCTGGCGCTTAAAATCAAGGCTTTCAGGAAGTTTCTCCAGACGAACGGCGTTGATTCCAGAGTGCCCTTTAATTTGCCGCATAGACTTTCAGCCGCTCGTGCCGGATTGGGAACTTTTGGCAAAAATTGTCTTTTTTACTCGCGGCGCGTGGCCCGCAAAAGTTCGTTTGTTTTTCCCATCGCTATTGTTGTTGACCATGAATTTGCTGCGGATGAACCGGATATTGCCGTTGGCTGTCCCGATTGGTGCCGTAATGCCTGCGTGGCGGCATGTCCTACACGCGCCTTCAAAGGAGACGGAAAAATTGATCCCCGCCGCTGTATATCTTTTTTAACGTATTACGGCGAAGGAATAACTCCGCTTAAACTTCGCGAACCGATGGGTATGTATGTATATGGATGTGATCGCTGTCAAAATGTCTGTCCCCGCAATATAAATCGGATAACAGAGGAAAAACCCCTAAATCCACGTGTTTTATCCAAATCCACGGATTTTGATCTTTCCCGTCTGCTGCATATGGATAAATCATATTTCGAGCAGAAAATATGGCCGCATATGTTCTATATGTCTGCAGATGATATCTGGCGCTGGAAGATGAATGTCGCCCGTGCCATGGGCAATAGTCTTAATCCGGTTTATGTCGCGGATCTTATCCGTGCGTTTAAAGAAAATTCTGATGAGCGTGTTAACAGCATGATCGCCTGGGCGTTAGGTCGCATAGGCAATTTAGAAGCGATGACAGCACTGGAAGAATTTTTTAAAGACAGCAGGGGCATCGTTAAGGAAGAAATCCAACGGGCTATTGAATCAATTCCGGCAAAGGTTTAAATTAAAAAATTATTCTTCTTCAATCGAAATGTCAATGACTTCAAAGTTACGCGTACCGCCTGGTGTTTGCACGATGATTTCACTACCGATACGTTTACCGATCAGGGCTTTGCCGATAGGAGATGTCACGGAAATTTTGTTTTTATTGATGTCGGATTCATAAGGGCCTAGCAGTTGATATTTTATTTTTTCGCCGCTGTCGGTATCTTCCAGGCTGACATAACAGCCGAAAACTACTTTGTCAGTAGTCAACCCTTTTAAATTAATAACGTTGGCCATGGCGAGCTGATTTTCCAACTCCTGCTTCCTTCCATAGAGAAAAGACTGTCTTTCTTTGGCGGCGGAATATTCAGCGTTTTCGGAAATGTCACCGTGCGCGCGCGCGACTTCGATATCTCGAACATTTTCAGGAATGGACACATTCTTTATTGTTTCAATGTCCTTTTTCAATTTTTCAAAACCAGCTTTGGTAATAGGTATTTTTTCCATAGCAACTCCAGATTATTTTGCTGCGTCCTGACGTGATTTGTTCAAAACTACGGGCAGGATAATTACTTAAGCTTTGTTTAGTAGAGAATAAGTACCCTGTCAAGCAACATTTAACAGAAACATTTAATGGTTCTGTTTTGCCAATTATGCTATTAAAATCTTGATGAATATTAAGGTTTTTAGAAATTATGCTTGATCGCTTAACAGGGAAATAAATTACTTGCGCGTTTCCATAACCGACAGATGCAATTTGCGTTGCAGTTATTGCCGGCCCAAAGAAGGAATTTCTTTGAAGGGGCATGACGATATTTTACGATACGAGGAAATAATTCGCATTGTTTCCATCGCCGTAAAAATGGGATTAGTCAAGGTGCGGATAACAGGAGGCGAGCCGCTTGTGCGCAGGGGTTTCATCGGCTTTATTACTAGGCTGAAACAAATGCCATCAGGAGTTTCAATGATGATGAAGTTTTGGCATTTGCGGGGCTAACCTTCAATAAACCGTTTCAGGTGCGGTTTATTGAATTAATGCCGCTCGGGCAGGCGAAATTAGACTATGGCGAAGATTATATACCTGCAGCGCAATTGATTGAGAAAATTAGCGAAAGCTTCGAACTGGAACAAATAAAAAATGAAAAGAACAAAACCGACGGTCCGGCCAAAATCTATAAGATAAACGGCGGACGTGGTTAAATCGGTTTTATTACTCCGGTAAGTGATCATTTTTGTTTGGCATGCAATCGTTTGCGCCTTACTTCCGATGGGAAATTAAGGGTTTGCCTGCTCAAGGAAACGGAAATTGATTTAAGGAAGGCGCTGCGGGAAAATTGCAGCGATACGGAATTAGAAAAGCTTATAGTGGACGCTATATGATTAAAACCAAAACAACATGATCTGATCTGTACGGAAAATAGTTTAAGAAAATGTTGCCGGAATATATCGGAGATTGGCGGTTGAAAAACAGTAATTAAAAGGATATATTTTCACAGAAATAAAGTATAATCGTATTACTGGAAAGCGGACGGAAAATGCAGGTTAGTCGCGAGGCGGCGAATCACCAATAAATTTATCATGGATTTAATGTAAAAGTTTAATCAGGGATAACTCAAATGTTTTTCGATCAAAAAAATACCGGATTTTCCGGAGAAAGATTGAAGACGCCGCGAAGGGACTATGTTTTTGCACGGCAAAAAGAACTTGTTTTGGATTTGATAGTTCCGCTGTCCGGAGAAAGAATCCTTGATGTAGGATGCGGCACTGGCAATAATCTTCAATTTTTTAGTGAAAAATGGTGTTTTTTAACGGGAGTTGATTCCTCCGGAGAAAAACTGGAAATTGCACGGCAAAAATACGGCGACCGCGCCGAATTCATTTCAGGCCAGGCAGAGGATCTTCCCTTTTCCGACGATGAATTTGATATCGTAACCATAATTAATTTTTTGGAAATTGCGGATAATCCGCGAAAAGTCATTGAAGAAGCCATCAGAGTCTGCCGGGGCCGTGTTTTTATAGGATTTTTAAATAACTATTCCTTTGTGGGGACAAAACAACGGTTAAAAAAAATATTCGGGTTTCCTCTCTCGCAGGAAATGCGCTTTTTCAGTTTTCCTGAAATCAGAAATATGGTGATGGATTCAGCAGGCGATACTGCCATTAAGTGGGGTAGTGTTGTTTATTTCCCCGGCATTGTTTATGATTTTTTTGAAGAACTGGAAGAAATGTTTCCCGTCCGAAAAAATCCATTTGGTGCTTTTATTGGCCTGACTTTTCCCGTAAAATACATTTACCGGACTGCGCAAAGCCCGATTATGAATTCATTAAAACTAAAAACAGAAAACCCTGACACGGCTCCGGAAGCTGTGCGGGATATGTTGAGGCAAGCGAATAAATGATTAAAGAAGCGATGCTTTACGAAAAAATTGATGACCGGCGCGTGCATTGTAATTTATGCGCGCACAGATGCGTAATCAAACCCGATAGACGTGGTGTCTGCGGAGTAAGGGAAAATAGGGACGGCATTTTATATTCACTGGTTTATGGAACATTGATTGCCGAAAACATTGATCCTATCGAAAAAAAACCATTCTTTCATGTTTTGCCCTCTTCCAAATCCTATTCCATCGCCACAACGGGATGCAATTTCAGTTGTGAATTTTGCCAGAATCATGAAATTTCGCAGACGCCTCGTTTAACGCGAATGATAACAGGCGTTGATTTACCGCCCGCGGAAATTGTCGCCCGGGCGAAAAAAAGCGGTTCGAAAACAATCGCCTATACGTATACCGAACCGACCATCTATTTTGAACTGGCCTTCGATACGGCGAAAATTGCCATCGAGAATGGTTTGAAAAACGTATTTGTCACCAACGGTTTTATGACCGTCGAAACCATTGAAACGATAGCTCCGTATTTAGCCGCCGCCAATGTGGATTTGAAATCTTTTCGTGACGAGTTTTACAAAAAACAGTGCGGAGCCGGGTTGAATCCGGTTCTTATGAGTTTGAAAAAAATGAAAGAAATGGGAATCTGGGTAGAAATAACCACGTTGCTTATTCCCACACTCAATGATAACAAAGAAGAACTCAACGACATCGCGCAATTTATTGCAGGGCTGGGCATCGAGACTCCCTGGCATATCAGCCGCTTTTATCCGCAATTCAAAATACAGAACCTGCCGGTAACTTCCCTTTCTTCATTGCATCTGGCAGCAGAAATCGGAAAACGGGCCGGATTAAAATATGTATACAGCGGCAACGTTCCCGGTGACGAAGGCGAAAGCACATATTGTTTCCATTGCGGCAATCTTTTGATTGAACGTCTCGGTTATAAAATCAGCAGCATTAACCTTAAAGGGAATAAATGCCCGAAATGCGGGACGGAACTGGAAGGTATTTTTTAGGGAAAAATTCCTATGTTTTACGAAGTTCGTATATAAATGAAGGAGGAATATATGCAACTACAGCATCTTTTTTCACCGGTTACCATTAACGGGATGACCTTAAAAAACCGGGCGGTTATGCCGCCTATGGGTACAGGATATGGCAATGCCGACAGCACGGTCAGCGACCGTTTGGTAAGTTATCTGGCCCGGCGGGCTCAAGGAGGCACCGGTCTGATTATTACCGAAGTATGCGCTATCGCTCCGCGCGGCAAGGGTTTCCCCAACGAGATTGGCGTCTGGAATGATGAATTTATTCCGGGATTGGCGCGTATTCCGGAGGCCTTACATCGCTTTGGCGCCAAGGCGGCGCTGCAACTGCATCATGCCGGCCGCGAAACCTTTGAGTCTGCGGCCGGCGCTATGCCCGAGGCGCCTTCGGCCATACCCAGTGTTATCCTGGGCCAGCCCTGCGAGGCTATGTCGGAGGAGCGTATTGCCGAGGTTATCCGTGCCTTTGCCCGGGCAGCCGCGCGCGCGCGTCAGGCGGGCTTCGATGCCGTGGAGCTTCATGGAGCGCATGGATATTTATTGAATCAATTTCTTTCCCCTTTTTCGAACCAGCGCGATGATCAATACGGCGGGAGCGATGAAAATCGTATGCGCTTCATTTTGGAAATTGTTGCGGCAGTGCGCAAAATTGTGGGACGGGATTTTCCTGTCTGGATTCGCGTATCGGCCGATGAACTGGTGCGCGGGGGGTATGACCTGTCCTTCATGCAGAAGTTCGCTCCCAGGCTGGTTACAGCCGGAATTGACGCCATCCACTGTTCGGTCGGAGTCTATTCCACACCCGGCAACCTCGCTATTGCATCTATGGATACCGATCCCGGATTCAACCTGTTCCGCGCCCGCGCGCTCAAAGAGGTTGTGGATGTGCCGGTTATCGGCGTGGGCCGTATCAATAACCCCGATCTGGCCGATCAGGCCATTGCCAGAGGCGATGCCGACCTGATCAGTTTCGGCCGTCAGCATCTAACCGATCCGGATTTTATCAACAAAGCCCGCGACGGAGCTATTGATGATATCCGCTGGTGCACGGCCTGCAATCAAGGTTGCATCGAACGCCTGAGTTTTGAGATGAAGTCCGCAACCTGCAGTTTTAATCCAGAGTGCGGCCGTGAATATAAGGGACAAGCGCCTAAAGCCGCTCCGCCCAAACGTGTTTGGGTTATAGGCGCCGGGCCAGCCGGTTTGTCAGCCGCCATGGCGGCTTCCGCGCGTGGGCATAAGGTGGAAGTATTTGACAGAGAAGCGCAGCCCGGAGGGCAGTTGTTATCAGCCAGCCGGCCGCCGCACAAGGCGGCCTTCATGGACTGGGTTGAATGGTCGCTGCGACGCCTGAAGAAAGCTTCCATTGAGATACACAGCAGTCAAACGGTGAGAGCCGGCGATATACGGCACCAAATGCCTGATAGCGTGATCCTGGCCTGCGGCGCTTATCCGGTTGTGTTTCCGATTCCCGGTCTTGATTCCAAAATAGTGGCGGATGCCCGTGATGTGCTTACAGGAAAGGTTGAACCCAAGGGTCCGGCCGTGATTCTGGGAGCGGGCTATGTCGGTATGGAAACCGCTGATTATCTGCTGGCCAAAGGTGTTGCGGTCACGGTTCTGGAAATGCAGACTTTTCCGCCCGTAGGCAAGCTTACCGCGCATGGATACTGGCTGCACAAGCGCATCAAGGATGCCGGCGGCAGATTACTCTTTGGCGCCAAGGTGTCAGGCATTGAAGATGGCGCAGTGCGCTATCGACAGATGGATACTGAAAAGGTGGAGAACGCGGCCATGATTATTACCGCCATGGGCGCCAAGTCGGAGAATGCTTTGGAAGATGTACTTAAAGATATGGCCATTCCCTATCGAATAGTCGGCGACGCCAAAAGCCCTCGCCGTATTCTGGAGGCCATCCACGAAGGTCATAAGGCAGGGGAAGAGATATAGGATTTTTATAAATGCTTGCCATATTTTAAATTTTCTTTTAAAATTAGTACGAAACATAGATTAAACAGGAGGTGTTTGGTTATGCAGAGAACGAGCGATCTTTTAAAGAACAAGACGAAAGAGTTGTGGACGATTCTGCCGGACGCTTCGGTATTTGATGCTCTGAAGCTCATGGCGGAAAAAGAAATTGGGGCATTAATGGTTGTTGATAAAAAGGGCAAGGTTGCCGGTATTATTACGGAACGCGATTACGCGAGAAAAATTGTCCTGAAAGGAAAAACTTCTCCGAAAACTCTTGTTAAAGAAATTATGACACCTTCCAGTAAAATGTTTACAGTAAAACCTGATACTTCAGTAGAGGAGTGTATGGTCCTGATGACGGGTAAGCATATAAGACACGTGCCCGTTTTTGACAATGGCAAATTTATGGGACTCATTTCTATTGGAGACGTTGTAAAGTCAACTATTTCCGAGAAGGATATGCTGATTGATCACTTGAGTAATTACATCGCGGGAAGGTATTAATTTTCAGGATATCAAAGAGTTACACCTTTGTTATTCAAGGCAGGGTTGCGACGGCCCTGCCTTTTATATTACTGAATTTATCTTTAGCGTAAATTTTGATTACAATTTATCTTGCAATTGGAAAATTGTCCAAAAAGTTTAAAGAGATCAAAGCACTACATGTTGTGGTATAATTATGACGACACCACATTTTATTGTGTTTTTTTCTTTACAAAGGGTAAATCTTTTGTTACGCTTCCATAAATTATTACAAGTACTATAAAGATGTTTTTATGAATTTAAAAAGGCTAGAAATATCCGGTTTTAAATCGTTTCGCGATAAGGTTGTCCTTGATTTTTCCAGCGGCACAACGGGCATTGTCGGTCCCAACGGTTGTGGAAAGTCCAATATCGTTGATGCTATACGTTGGGTAATGGGCGAACAAAGGGTTAAGGCTCTGCGCGGTAAAAAGATGGACGATGTTGTTTTCAACGGCAGTCAGGATTCCGCGCCTGTAAGTATGGCGGAAATTACGATGACCCTAATTGCCAATGGAAACAGTTTCCCCGGCGCTTATTCCGATTTGAATGAAATATCCATTTCCCGTAAGGTTGTTCTTGAGGGTGAAAGCGAATACTATATCAACAGGGTTCCCTGCCGTCTTCTTGATGTTAAAGAATTCTTCATGGGCACCGGTGTCGGCGCCAGAACTTATTCTCTGGTCGAACAGGGACATGTGTCCAATCTTGTCGAAGCCAAACCGGAAGATAGAAGATTGTTTATAGAAGATGCCGCCGGTGTATCCAAATACAAAAGCCGGAAGGATGCCGCTGTCCGTAAAATGGAAGCGACAAAGCAAAACATGGTTCGGCTCAACGACATTCTTAAGGAAGTGAAATCCCAGCTCAATGCCATCTCAAGGCAGGCCAAGAGAGCGGAACAGTATAAAAACATAAAACAGCAAAGCAAAGAAACGGAATTAACGATTGCCCTGCAAAGCCATATTGAACTCGCCGAAAAAGGATCTTCGCTGCAGGCCGAGCGCGCGGATCTGCAAAATCAGGATGCCGTTATACACGCGAATATCGAGGCTAAAGAATCAGCAATCGATGAGCTTAAAGTGAAGCTTTTGGAAAATGAGGAGCTAATAGCCAGAAGTCAGCATGATCTCTACGAGATTAAAAACACTATAAGCATTAAAGAGAAAAGCATCGAATTTGCCCGGCGTCAAATCATTGACACTTCCGAACGCAAGCAAAAAGATTTGGCGGAAATTCAGTTGTTGCAGACAAAGAAAGACGATTTAATTGCCGAAATTGAAAATTTGCAAAAAAGCGCGGCCCAGGCCGAAAATAAAATCACCGTTTTGAAAGCTGAGCATGATGAAGGTCAGCAAAAAGTTCAAGAGCTTATCAATGCCAATAAAGAAGTAATTAATCAATTGGAAGAAAAGAAGATTTTATATATTGATATCGTGACAGAAAAAGCCAAGCTTAAAAATATGGTTTCCAGTCTGAGCAAAAATATTGAGGATTTAGTAAAGCGCGAGGAAAGAGAAACACGTGAACTGGATGAAGATAAAAAGATGTTTGCTGATTTAGTAAGCAAACTGGAGATGGTAAATGAAGAATTAAAGAAGGATGAAGTCCAAATCATTAAACTGGAAGAAAAAAAAGTGATGGCTTCATGCGAGCTTGAGCGATCTAAATCAGATTTACAGCTTAACGAAGAAGATGTAGCTAAAATCAAGGAAGAAAACAGCGTCAAGTCTTCCCGGTTAATTTCCTTAAAAGAGTTTCAGGAAGCGTCTAAGTGGTGTAATGAAGGTGTCAAAAAAATAATCGAAAATAAGGAACACAGCGATAAATTTTACGGAGTTGTGGCCGATCATATAAGTGTACCGCGCGAATATGAAGCAGCTGTGGAAGCTGTTTTGGGAGAGAAATTACAATATGTGGTGGTTAAAAGTCAGGAAGACGGCGTGCGCGCGATTGATTATTTAAAAAACTACCAGTTGGGCAGAGGAAGTTTTGCCTCGGTAGATTTGAGAAACAACAACGCGAAAACATACAGTGACGAACACCTCCAGGAAGCTCAACCTCTATTGCAGAAAATTAAAGTCCATGAAGATTTTAAACAAATTGCCGATTGTCTGTTGGGCGACGTTTTGCTGATACCGACAATTGAAAACGGCATTTCTCTGTGGAAGAAAAATGGTTTTCGTGGCACTTTTGTCACACCGGAGGGAGATATCATCAGTCCGCATGGTGTATTGACGGGCGGTAGTGGTTCTGCGGTTGAGAAAAGCCTTCTGGCGACAAAAAGAGAAATTGGTGAATTGGAAATAGAAGTATCGGCGCTGGTCGCGGATCTGGAGGTAAAAACAAGTCAAAAAAATAATCTTGTTTCCACTATTTCGCGATGGGAGGAAGAACTCAGTCAAATAAAAACGGATATTCATTCGCTGGAAATTGCTGTTAATGGCAGAAAAAAGGATCACGAACGGTTTGAAGCCGAGACGAACAGGTTAAAACAGAGGATCGTTGTTTTGGAATTTAACCGGCAAAATCTTAACGCGGAAAAATCCGAAGCCGAAGGAAAATCTCAAATATTTAACGCCGATATTTTACGCAAGGATGAAGAGGAAAAAGAAATCAATGAAGTCATTTCCATCTTTAACGGCAAGAGAGAGCAGTCCCGGGCGGAAATTGATGAGCAGGAACGTTATTTAACGGGTAAGAAAATAGAAATGGCTTCTCTGGAAGAAAAAAAAGAAGCTGACCTGCGGACAATATCACGACTGCAAAATGATATCAGTGCCATTGCCACTGAGAATAACATTAAGGGCGAGGAGATTGTTTCGTGCGAAACACAAATTGTGGAATTAACTCAAACAATCGAAAGTGAGCAGGGATTGCTAAAAGAACTTTATCGGGACTTCGCGGCGCAGGAAACGATACTGGTGGAAAAGAAAGCGGAACAAAATCGTGAAGACGCGCAACTGAAAATAAAAGAAAATGAAATCAGGGAAATAAAAAAGAAACTTGATGAATTGCGTCAGCAGATCAATGAAATGGAAATTCAGTGCAGGGAAGTGGCCTTAAATAGCGAAAATCTGAAAAAAGTAATTGCCGAAAAACACGATGTTGATCTGGAATGCATGGCCTCGGGATTTGAAAAGATTGAAGAAGAAAAACTGGCTGAACTTATCGCCTTATTGGAAAAGAATAAACAAATGATAGATGAATTCGGCGAGGTAAATTTGCTTGCCCTTAATGAATATGAAGAGCTTGATAAGCGTTACAGCTTTTTATCAGAGCAAGTAGCCGATTTAAGTTCTTCTCTCAATGTTCTGCAAAGGACGATTACGCGCATTAATAAAATATCCCGTGCCCGATTTGCCGAAACCTTTGAAGCCGTCAACATCTGTTTTAAAGAAGTATTCGCGCAGATATTTCCGGGAGGTCATGGTGAACTGCTGCTGACTGATGAAAATGATTTGCTGGAAACAGGAGTGGATATTGATATCCAGGTTCCCGGCAAAAGAAGGCAAAATGTTAATTTGCTTTCCGGCGGTGAAAAATCGCTGGTTGCCGTCGCTCTGATTTTTGCCATTTTGAAGTATCGTCCGTCGCCGTTTTTGATTTTAGACGAAGTTGACGCCGCTTTGGATGACGCCAACACCAATCTTTTTAACCGGTTGATTAAGGATGTCGCCCAAAAATCTCAGGTTGTCATGATTACGCACAACAAGAGCACAATGGAAGTTGCCGATACACTTTTTGGCGTGACCATGCAAAAACAGGGGATATCAACGTTGGTTTCCGTCAATCTCAATTGATTCCATTCCTAAATCAAAGCACTATTTTTGTCGGCGTTGTTGTGGGCTTCATCAACGTATATAAAATACACTTCGTTGCCTTAATTCTGGCCGCCTCAATATCATCTTTGGTTTAGAAATGGCATAATAGAAATCTTTACTTCTTTATAAAAAATAGTTATTAATTAATCATCATACAGGAAAGGTGTTGCTATGGGGAAGATGAGTTTTTTTGAAAAATTAAAAACAGGGCTGACCAAAACGCGAGATGCTTTGACGAAAAATCTGGATAATCTTATTTTCGGTAAAAGGGTCATAGACAAAGAGCTTTTTGACGAACTTGAAGAGCTTCTCATCTCGGCGGATATGGGGCCCCAATTTACTTACGATTTAATTGATGATGTCAAACAGCGAGTCAGTCGTAATGAACTGAAAAACGTTCAGGAAATAAAAAGTGTTTTACAGGAGCGGATGACTGCTATTTTACAAAAGACGGACAAGCCCATGACCATTCCCCAAGGGAAGCCCTTTATTATTATGGCAATCGGGGTAAATGGCAGTGGCAAAACAACTACCATTGGCAAATTAGCCAATTTACTGAAAAGTAATGGCCACGAGATTATGCTGGTTGCCGCCGATACTTTCCGGGCAGCGGCTGTTGAACAGTTGGAAGTGTGGGGTTCACGCGTGGGCGCGCCGGTTGTTAAGCAAAAAACGAATGCCGATCCGGCAGCAGTAGTTTTTGACGCTATGGCAAAAATAAAAGCGGGTTTCACCGGCGTTGTTATCGTGGATACGGCAGGGCGATTGCATACCCGGGTAAATTTGATGGAAGAGCTAAAGAAGATAAAAAAAATTATTAACAAAGAACTACCGGGATTGTCACCGGAGATATTATTGGTTCTTGACGCGACAACCGGCCAGAATGCCGTCATTCAGGCGAAGATATTTAAAGAAGAAATCGGAGCGACCGGTATTGTTTTGACCAAGCTCGATGGAACCTCCAAGGGCGGCGTAATTGTCCGGATTGTCAGTGAGCTTGCTCTGCCCGTTCAATATATCGGAGTCGGTGAAGGGTTGGATGATTTGCGCGTTTTCGACAGTAATAATTTTGCAAAGGCTCTTTTAGATTAAAACATTACGAAACTTCGGCAGGGTATTATGAATAAAATCTTTGCCATAGGAGATATTCACGGCTGTCTGGAAAAGCTCAAGGATCTGATGCCGAAAACCGGTATTGATAATCAAAATGATACATTAATCTTTATCGGCGATTATATTGATCGCGGTAAATTCAGCTCCGAAGTTGTTGATCATGTTATCCGCTTGCAGAAAGAATATAAAAAAGTAGTTTGCCTCCGGGGTAATCATGAGGACATGTTTGCGCATTATCTGGAAGGTACGAATGAAGATATGTATTTGAACAATGGCGGTATTAATACTCTTCATTCCTATGAAATTATACTTTCGGATGATACTGAAGAAAGAAAGCGTAAAATTCCTGCAGAGCACCGGAAATTTTTCGAATCGCTTTTGCCGTATTATGAAACTGAGGACTACATATTTGTACACGCCGGCATGAAGCCGGGATTATCACTGCAAGAACAAACAATGCATGATTTGTTATGGATACGGCACGAGTTCATAGATGCGGAATATGACTTCGGTAAAACAGTTGTTTTTGGCCATACTCCTTTAAATAATCCTTTAATTAACAAAAATATGATAGGTATAGATACTGGGGCCGTTTACGGCGGAAAACTTACCTGCGTGGAACTGCCAAAAATAAAGATTTATCAGGCGTAGATATGAAAATTATCGAATGTGTTCCAAATTTCAGTGAAGGACGCGATCGAAAAAAAATCGCGGCGATTGCCCACGTTTTTAAATCATTCTCTGGTGTGCGGCTGGCCGATTTCAGCAGCGATGCCGATCATAACCGGAGTGTTTTTACTTTTTTTGGAAAGCCGGAGGATGTGCTGGAAGCGGCGCTGGCCGCATGCGGCAAAGCTGTGAAGTTAATTGATATGCGTGAACAAGCCGGGGTGCATCCGCGCCTGGGCGCCGTTGATGTTGTGCCTTTTATTCCGTTGGGTAAAGCGAAGATGAAAGATGCCGTTGATTTAGCTCATACTTTCGGATGTCAATTATACAAGCGCTTTGGTGTTCCTGTATATTTTTACGGGCATGCGGCAATGGTTTCCGGACGAAAGGAATTAGCCGATGTTCGCCACGGCGGTTATGAAGCGCTGCAAAGTAAAATGATTAATCCTGAAGGCGCTCCCGATATTGGTAATTCCGAGTTTAACGCGCGGTCCGGCGCAACCGTTGTAGGAGCGCGTGAGCCGCTGGTTGCTTTTAATATTGATTTAAATTCCAATGATTTGCGTCTGGTGCGAAATATCGCTTCGCAAATCAGGGAAAAAAACGGCGGATTGAAACATGTTCGCGCAATTGGAGTAATTCTGAAAAACCGCGGTGTGGCGCAGGTATCCATAAATCTCACCAATTGTAAGGAAACGCCTTTTAAAGTTATTTTTGATCAAGTGGCACAATTGGCTGCCAAACGTGGAGTCCAAATATTGGAGTCTGAATTAATAGGCCTGGTGCCGAAATGCGCCTTTGCCGGCACAAATCCCGATTACCTGAAGCTCAAAGATTTTGATAAAAATCGTCTTTTGGAAACGCATCTGAAAATTTTAGAAGATTAATCTTTAAATTTTTTTATTTATTCTTCGCTTCTTTTTTCCTGGCTTTGGCCATTGCTTTGATAAGTTTTTTATCGAGATTTTTTACTGAGTCAGGCATGATGGAAGACGATTTTGTCTTCAGGGAATCTGAGACAACGCTGGCTGTTGAACCTGACGACGGCATGTCTTTATTTGGAAACTGCGATTTTCCTGCGCGGCGTTGCCGGACTTTTTTGGCAATTGCCTCTGCCATCATCTTGCCGAACTGGCCGATAAATCCGGCAATGAGGACAAGGACAATCCATTTAAGAACAGACCATGAGCCTATGTATTTCAGAATATCCGTCATCTTTAAATTAACATCCTAATTTAATATAAGTAGCTGCCCCGGATTATTAAAAAGGTAATCGGGTTTGGCCGCGGCCATTTTTTCTTTACTGTGCCAGCCCCACGTTACACCGACAGTTTTCACCCCGGCCTCCTTGCCTTCCTTGATATCGCCGGTTGTGTCGCCGATGTAATAAATATCGTCCAGCGCAACGTGATATTTTTTCGCTGCGTAAAGTATTTTCTCTTTTTTGCTGAACATAAAATCTGACCCAAGAATTTCTTTGAAATATTCATCGTAATTAAAAAAATCCAGGGCTTCTTTAATGGATGCGTAATCATTGGAGGAAACAACAATGAGGCAATGGTTTTTGTGTAATTCTTCTATAACCGGAGCGACTTCGGGGAAAGGTTTCATATCCTTGATTTTTACCCGCGCGAGAATATCTTCAGAGGCTTTCATAAACACATCTAAATCCACGCCTTTATTTACGAGGGATTCATAAAAATTATCTTCGAAGAGCTCCAGAAATTTTTCCCGGTCGAGAATCAGCGGCTGATTTATGTCTTTCAGGCAATCGATTACTGTCTTTTCATAAACATCCAGAGAATCGACAATGACACCGTCAAAATCAAAAAGAAACAACTTCATTAAAGTTTTTCCCCTTTATGCAGACTGGCGATGGATATGCGATAGGGTTTTTTCAAAACGCCTTTCTCCGTGATAATTGCCTTGATAAATCGCGCCGGCGTTACGTCAAATGCCGGATTATAAACTTTTGTCCCTTCCGGTGCGCAGGGAACTCCTTTAAAATGCGTCACCTCTTCACTTTTTCTTTCTTCAATAGGGATGGCGTCACCTGTTTTTAAAGAAACATCAATTGTTGAAGTTGGTGCGGCTACGTAAAATGGAATGCGATGCGCCCGTGCCAGAACCGCCAGAGAATAAGTGCCGATTTTATTGGCAGTGTCTCCGTTGGCGGCAATTCTATCGGCTCCCACAATAATTTTGTCAATCTTTTCCTGCCGCATGAGAAATCCCGCCATATTATCCGTGATCAGTGTAAAGGGAATTTTTTCTTTTTTTAATTCCCAAGCTGTGAGTCTTGCTCCCTGTAAAACAGGTCTTGTCTCGTCCACATAAACATGCAGTTTTTTGCCCTGCTCGCGGGCGGCACGAATGACACCGAGCGCTGTGCCATATCCGGCTGTAGCCAGAGCGCCTGCATTGCAGTGAGTCAGGATATTTTCTCCATCGGCAAGAAATAGGCTTCCGTGTTTTCCGATTTGTCTGTTGATTTCTATATCTTCCGAATAAATGCGCCTGGCTTCATTGATAAGTTCTGTAACCTGATCGCTTTGGTTTACTTTTTTTGTCCGGTCAACGACTTTTTTCATGCGTTCCAGCGCCCAGAAGAGGTTGCGTGCCGTTGGCCTTGCCTTCGCAATTTTATCGCAAATAGCGAAAAAATCTCGCCGGAATATATCCTGCGGTCCGTACGGAAGCCGCAGAGCTCCCAAAGCTGCGCCCATCGCGGCGGCGACGCCAATAGCGGGAGCGCCGCGCACGGTTAAATCTCTAATGGAGGAAATTATTTCTTCATAGGATTTACAGGTAACGTATCTTTCGGCAAGCGGCAGAGCGTTCTGATCAATTAAAACTACCGCATTATTTTTCCAAACAATTGTTTTAATCATTGTCCGGCAAGCATCTTTTTGAGAAGTTCGTTAACGAGCTGCGGGTTGGCTTTGCCATGGGTTGCCTTCATCACCTGACCGACAAAAAATCCGAAAAGCTTTTCCTTTCCGCCGCGATAATCCGCAAGCTGATTGGGATTTGCTTTAATTATAGAGGTGATTGATTCAATCAACTCGCCTTCATCCGTAATTTGCACCAGGCCTTTTTCTTTGATAATTGTCTGCGGCGATTTACCCGTTTTATACATATCTTCAACGATTTCTTTGGCCATTTTCCCGCTGACAGCGCCTTCATCAATCAACCGAATCATATCCGCCAGAGATTTAGCCGTGATGGGACATTGACGAATGTCGCGCTTTTCTTCATTGAGAAAGCGCATAACATCGCCCATGATCCAGTTGCTGGCTGCTTTAGGCTGCAAACAGAACTTTACCACTTCTTCATAGTAATGTGCCAGCGCCTTGTCGGCGGTTAGCACGCCCGCGTCGTAGGCGGGAATCTGATAATCTTTAACAAATCTTTCCCGTTTGTCCAGCGGCAGTTCGGGAAGGTCTTTTCTGATTTTTGCTATCCATGCGTCATCGACTAAAATCGGCACTAAATCCGGATCTGGAAAATAACGGTAATCATGGGCTTCCTCTTTACTGCGCATTGAGTTTGTCGCGCCTTGCGCATCATCCCACAAACGGGTTTCCTGAATAACGGTGCCGCCGTTTTCCACAAGGTATTGTTGACGCTTGATTTCGTAATCCAGTGCGCGCTGCACATTGCGGAAGGAATTCATATTTTTCAATTCCGTCCTTGTGCCGAATTCCTTCTGGCCTTTTGGTCTGATGGAGATATTGGCATCGCATCGGAAAGAGCCTTCTTCCATATTCCCGTCACAAATTTCCAGATAAACCAGAATTTCGTGCAGGCGTTTGAGGTAGTCGGCCGCTTCTTCGGATGAACGCATATCCGGTTCGCTGACAATTTCAATCAAAGGAACGCCGGTGCGGTTCAAGTCGACGTAACTCGACGGGTTATGTTCATCGTGCATCAGTTTGCCAGCGTCTTCTTCCATGTGAATTCTGGTGATGCCTATTTTCGTTTGCTCTCCGTTAACATTCAGAAAAACATAGCCGTGCTCCGCGAGCGGATAGGCGTATTGGGATATCTGATAGCCCTTGGGCAAGTCGGGGTAAAAATAATTTTTTCGGGCAAAACTGCATGATTTGTTAATTTCACAATTAGTCGCCAGCGCCATCTTCATGGCGTATTCCACAACTTTTTTATTTAAAACCGGCAGAACCCCGGGCATGCCAAGACAAACGGGGCATGTGTGGCTGTTGGGTGCTCCGCCGAATTTAGTGGAACAACCGCAGAATATTTTTGTGTCCGTTAACATTTGGGCGTGAACTTCCAGCCCTATGACTGTTTCAAATTCCATTATAATGAAGGCCTCCTCTTTTCAATTTTAGCATTTTTCTCATAAGCAGAGGCAATTTGAATCAATTTCCCTTCCTCAAAATGGCTGGACAGAAACTGCATTCCTATCGGCAGGCCGCCTGACGTAAATCCGCATGGGATGGAGATTCCCGGTATTCCCGCAAGATTTGTTGATATGGTGAAAATATCGGAAAGATACATTTGCAATGGATTGTCGGTTTTTTCGCCGATTTTAAAAGCCGGTGTCGGCGTGGTTGGAGTGAGAATAACGTCGCAATTTTTAAAGGCTTCTTCAAAATCCCGCTTGATTAATGCCCGTACCTGTGAGGCTTTTTTATAGTAGGCATCGTAATAACCGGCTGACAAAGCATAGGTGCCAATCATGATTCTTCTTTTAACTTCCGCGCCGAATCCCTGCATACGTGTCTTTTTGTACATATCCAGAAGATCGCGGATATCGGTTGCTCTAAAGCCGTATCTGACGCCATCGTAACGCGCCAGGTTGGAGCAGGCCTCTGCCGGAGCGATAATATAATAGACAGCAAGACAATATTGAGTGTGCGGAAGCGATATATCCACGCATTGCCCTCCGCTTTGTTCGATTACAGAGATCGCTTTTTTAATGGCGGCGTTCACTTCCGGATCAATGCCTTCCACAAAATATTCTTTGGGAATGCCTACTCTCCAGCCTTTAATATCCCGTCCGGTAAATTGCCGGTAATCGGGAACTTCCGTAGGTACGGAAGTTGATTCTCTGGAATCGAAACCCGCCAGAACATTCATCATAATGGCACAGTCTTCCACGTCTTTGGTAAAAGGACCTATTTGATCTAGCGATGACGCAAACGCGATAAGACCAAAGCGCGATACACGGCCATAAGTCGGTTTCATGCCGACAATGCCGCAAAGCGCCGCAGGCTGGCGGATGGAACCTCCGGTATCGGAACCAATGGAAGCGATACATTCATCGGCGGCAACCGCCGTAGCTGAACCTCCGCTGGAACCGCCGGGGATTCGCTCTAAATCCCACGGATTGCGGGTAGGCCCGAAATATGAAGTTTCCGTGGAGGAGCCCATGGCAAATTCATCCATGTTAGTTTTGCCGACAAATACGGCTCCGGCAGCCGTTAGTTTTTCTATAACGGTCGCGTTATAAGGGGGAATAAAATTGTGCAATATATGCGAACCACATGTTGTGGTAATGCCTTTAGTGCAGACAAGATCTTTTAACGCGACGGGAATTCCCGTTAATGGTTTTATATTGCCGTTCTTAATATTTTCATCGGCTTTTGCCGCAGCAGCAAAAGCTTCTTCCTTCATTAAACGGATGTAGGAATGCACCCGTTCTTCAACGGCATCAATGCGTGAAAAAACGGACTCGGTAATCTGTGTTGCCGACACGCTGCCGTTTTTAATTTTTTCCTGCAATTCGTGAATGGTTAACTGATGTAACTCCATGATCTCCTCTAATAACGTCTTGCATAAATAGTTATTTATATTTTTTTAACGACTTTATGAAAAAGTTTCATACACAAGGCGTGCAAGACCTGAAGGATGAGACGTACTTTTTTCGTACGTCGCAATGCCGAAGGTTGCAGCGCAACGTAGTATATGGACTTTTACCAAAGCCATTAGTCGATGACTTTGGGCACGCGGAAGAACTCGCCGCGCGCGTCCGGCGCGTTCGCTAATGAATTTTCCGTGCCGATTGAATCCAATATTTTATCTTCGCGAAACGCGTTAGTCATGGCAATCGCGTGGCTCATCGGCTCCACGCCTTTGGTATCCAGCTCGTTTAACTTATCTATGTAGAGCAGAATATCGTTGAGTTGAGCGGTAAATTTTTCTTTTTCCTTGTCTGTTACTTCCAGACGCGCTAAATTCGCCACATATTCAACTTCCTCAGAGCTTATTTTCAAAGCACATCCTCCTTAAAACACTTTCCAGCAGGGACTGATTCTGGAAATAACTTTATTAATAGTTGATTGGCTGGCTTCCTCATCAGTCTCTTTTTCCAGTGAAGATAGTTTTTCTTCCGTAAAATGTGTTTCATCCAGCATCTCTTCCAGAACAGCCTTTACCGACTTGGTTAATCCGGCTACATGATAACCGCCTTCCAGCACGGCTACAAGACGTCCCTGGCAGCAGGCATCGGCAATATTGAGTAATATGCGCGTCATAGCGGCAAATCCTTTCGGTGTTACGCGCATGCCGCCCAGCGGGTCTTGAAAATAAGTATCAAAGCCGGCGGATAATAAAATCAATTCCGGTTTATATTCTAAAGCTACCGGCTGTAGAATTTTATGAAATATTTTTACGAAGGAGGAATCTCCCGCTCCCATACTTAAAGGAACATTTATGGTATAATATTCTCCCTGACCCCGGCCGATTTCCTGCAAATCTCCAGTTCCCGGGTAATAGGGATACTGGTGCGTGGAAAAATATAAAATACGCTGATCGCCATAAAAACTGTGCTGGGTGCCGTTGCCATGATGTAAATCCCAATCAACTATTAATATTCTTTTTAAATTGTATTTCAAAATGGCGTGCATTGCCCCGATAGCAATATTATTAAAAACGCAGAAACCGGCGGCGGTATCTTTTTCCGCGTGATGTCCAGGAGGCCGTACAAGAGCAAACGCGTTATCCACTTTACCTTCGATAACGCTGTCAATGGCATTACAGACTCCGCCAACCGCCAGTTTCGCTATTTCGTAGGTTTCCGGAGATGTGGCAGTATCAGGATCAAGATATACACTGCGCTTTCCCGCAGTGCTCGCTATGAATTCCACGTAGGAAGGAGAATGAATAGTTTCAATCTCCTTGTGAGTGGCTTCGCGAGGCTCTATATGAGTGAATTTCCAGGATTCCAGTGGATTATCCAGCATTTCATAAATTGCCGCAAGCCTTTCCGGGCTTTCCGGATGAGCAAATCCAGCCGAATGCTGTAAATACCTTGTATCCTTGACAATACCTGTTTTTCTGGACAAGCGATCCTTCTTTTATAACAATCAGTTAAATTTTGGTTCATTTATCACAAATAGCTTCAAAGAGCAAAGTATTTCCCCTGTTTTTTTAAATATCTGTTTTATGCTTCCATTAATTTTTATAAATGAAATTTGATAAAATCCTGATAAAGGCAGACTACAAAAAACATTGACAAAAACAGCAATCAATATATAGGTATACGTCAAATATGGAAGCAGGGGATTAATTATCAATGTTTGGCGTGGGAATGCTGAAGTTTATTATAATTGCGGCGATCGCGCTGATTGTTATTGGTCCAAAAAAATTGCCTGATTTGGCCAGAACTCTTGGCAGGGGATTCAATGAATTCCGTAAGGCTCTTGATGGAGTAACCGACGATTTTAAACAAACATTACAAGACGAGGGAAAGCCAAAAGACGAAAAACCCCAAGATGATGGACTGAAAGATTCGCCTTTATTGAAACAAAGCGATGCCGAAGAATCCAGTCTGGATTCATTCAATAAAATTTCCTGCAAACAATAAATCCCAATATAAATTTTTCCGGATTGTAAAACCAAATATAAGCGAAATGTTAAATTATGGGAAATAACGAAGATAAAAAAGATAACGAAAACAGCGAAAACAGCGAAGACAGAAAAATGTCATTGACCGAACATTTAATAGAACTACGCAAGAGCCTTACACGGTCTATAATAGCTATTTGTCTCGGTTTTTGTTTTTGTTATTACTATAAAGACTTCATTTTCGACATAGTTACCAGACCACTCACCCAAGTATTGCCCAAGAACAGCTATCTGATTTATACCGGATTAACGGAAGCCTTCTTTACATACATGAAAGTAGCTTTTTTTGCTTCTCTCATAATTACATGCCCGTATGTACTTTATCAGATATGGAAATTTATAGCGCCGGCCCTTCATGCCAGAGAGAAAAAATATGTAATTCCCTTTGTGATTTCTTCCTCTTCGCTTTTTGTAGGCGGTGTTTTATTTGGATATCTTGTGGCTCTACCGCCCGCCTTTAAGTTTTTTGTCAGTTTTAATAATCAATATTTGCAGGCGATGCTGTCCTTTAAGGATTATTTGTCGCTTTTTGTGACATTTTTACTGGGATTTGGCATATCTTTTGAGTTGCCGGTATTTATTTTTTTTCTGACTAAACTGGGGATAGTAAATGCCGCAATGCTTTCCAAACAACGAAGGTACGCTATTTTAATCATTTTTATAGTTGCCGCCATTTTAACGCCTTCACCGGATGCTTTAAGCCAGATATTAATGGCAATTCCCTTGATGTTTTTGTATGAAGTTAGTATATTTGTTTCCCGATTTGCCGGGAAGAAAAAAGTAGAATCCGAAAATAAAGAATAATGGTTGGTAAAAATTATGCCGTTGCGTCGTAGAAGGTCAAATAAAAAAATTGAAAGAGATGGTGATGGAGAAGTTAAAAAACTTTCCACTCTTTTTACTATCTTCATGGGTGTGATTGTTGTTGTTTTACTGATGACGGTTGGTGGAACTGTTGCCTACTATGCATTTACCCTGGATTTACCCGGAATTGACGCTCTTAAAGATTATCGTCCAAGCATTGCCTCTCGTGTTTATGATAATAACAACCAATTAATTGATGAATTTTTTCTGGAAGATAGAAAACTTGTCCGGATCAATGAAGTTCCGAAGATGGTAATCCATGCTTTTGTTGCCGCGGAAGATTCCCGTTTTTATGAGCATAAGGGTGTGGATATACTTGGCATTTTCCGAGCAGTATTAAAAAATTTTGAAGCAGGGCATATAATCCAGGGAGCCAGCACTATTACGCAACAGGTAGCCAAGATGATGTATCTTTCACCAGAAAAAAAATATACTCGTAAGCTAAAAGAAGCAATTCTTGCTTATAAAATTGATAAGTACCTGAATAAAGACGAAATTCTAAATTTATATCTAAACCAGATTTATCTGGGACACGGCACCTACGGAATAGAATCGGCGGCATTGGGTTACTTCGGCAAAAGCGCCAAAGATTTGAAACTGCAAGAAGCGGCCCTGCTGGCTGGCTTGCCTAAAGCTCCCAGCACCTACTCACCGTTTCTTCATTATGAAAAAGCCAAACAAAGACAAATTTATGTTCTTACACGTATGATGGAAGACGGTTACATATCAAAGGAAGAAATGGAAAAAGCGTCCGTCGCTCCATTGAAATTGCGGCCAATAAGACCCAAAGATAAGGTTGCCGCTTATTTTGTGGAAAACGTCCGCCGCTATGTGCAGGAAAAATATGGCGCCGACGTTCTATACAAGGAAGGTCTTTCCATTTATACGACACTGGATTTGAACGCGCAAAAATACGCAAGCGAAGCTATGGAAAAAGGTTTAAAGGATTTGGAAGAAAGAGAGAAATATCAACCCGGTCTTGTTCAGGGCGCGCTTTTTTGCATGGATGTGAAGACAGGCGCTATTCGTGCGATGGTCGGGGGACGTGATTTCAATAAAAGTGAATTCAACCGCGCGACACAGTCCCGCAGGCAACCCGGCTCAGCTTTCAAACCTATTATTTACACAGCGGCTTTTGATAAGGGTTTGACTCCGGCAACGGTATTTGTTGATTCTCCTATTTCTCTGGAAGATCCGTCTCAGGAAGGCGGTGTCTGGAAACCGAAAAACTTTGATGAAAAATTCATGGGGCCGATTACCATGAGGACCGCACTTGTTCTTTCCCGCAATGTTGTTACAGTTAAAATTTTACAGGAAATCGGGGTGGATTACGTGGTATCATACGCTGCGAATATGGGAATCACTTCACCTCTGGTGCGGACATTATCATTGGCGTTAGGTGTATCCGGCGTAACGCTGCAGGAACTCGTCCAGGCCTATGGTGTTCTGGCTAATCAGGGTATAAAAGTAACGCCGTATTTCATTAAAAAGATAGTTGACCGCACCGGTAATGTTTTTGAAGAGACAAAGGTTCAGTCGGAACAGGTTATTGATCCCCGTATCGCTTTTATAACAACCCATGTAATGCAGGATGTTGTGACAAGGGGTACCGGTACGTTTGTTAGGGGCATAGGAAGACCAGTTGCCGCGAAAACCGGAACGACAAATGACAATCGTGACGCCTGGTTTATCGGCGCCACCCCCTCCCTGATTACCGGAATTTGGGTTGGTTTTGATCAGGAAATGACTCTGGGAAAACAGGAAGTAGGTGGAAAAACGGCGGCTCCGATCTGGCTTTATTTTATGGAAAATGCCCTGCAAAAAACGCCTGTGGAATCATTTCCCGTGCCGCAAGGTATTGTGTTTGTCAAGGTTAATTCCCAGACAGGAAAGCCGTCAAGCGGTGCAGGAACCATTTCCGAAGCCTTCCTGGAAGGCGCAGCGCCAAAAGAAAGAGCCGGCGGCATGACTGACGACAAAGAAGATTTATTCCGATAAAAATTAATCTTTTCCTAAAAGTTTTTATACATACCAGCGGCAAAACACCGTGAGAAATAAAGATTTGTTTTAATAACATAATAAGTTAGTTAAATTTAATAATTAATAAAAATGTTTTTGATGATTCCTGTTACCGACGAGAAGAAAACTTGAAAGATGTCAGATCGCAACGCAAGCAGCACCGCTTTAGGAACATTATATATGCGGGCCGTGCATCAATTGCTGGACGCGTATCCTTTAATCCTTGATGATCCTGCCGCCCTCACCTTGTTGGGGGAAGATGCTATGCGGCAGATTAAGAAAAGCCATAAACACCATCGCAAACTTGAAGCGCGTGCGTTGCGCGCTCATGTTGTCCTGCGTTCGCGTTTCACCGAAGACCGCCTTGCCGAAGCCGTTGAACGGGGAGTTGTGCAATATGTAATTCTTGGCGCAGGCTTCGATACCTTTGCCTTCAGACAGCCTGTATGGGCCCGGAATTTGAAAATCTTTGAAATCGATCAGCCGGCAACACAGGCTCAGAAACGCGTCCGGTTATCTGAGGCAGGTATGGTCATTTTGCCAAACCTGCGATTTGCCGCTATTGATTTTGAACGTGAATCATTGCGTGACGGGCTTATCAGGAACGGTGTTTCTATGACCGAGCCAACATTCTTTTCCTGGCTTGGCGTTACCATGTATATTCAGGAAGAGGCGATTAATACTGTTCTCCGGACAGTTGTCGAGTTTCCGGCCCAAAGCGAAATCGTATTCACTTTTACCCAACCTCCGGATTTATTATCAGGGGCGGAAAGCAAGTTTCATTCTTCACTTTCCAAAGTTGTTACCGATGCCGGAGAGCCTTTTGTCAGTTACTTTACTCTGGCCGCAATCGAAGGGAAATTGCGTGACGCGGGATTTAAAAATATAGCATTTCTTTCAAACGACGAAGCCGAAAAACGATACTTCCGTAAGCGTCCGCCGGACCTCTTCATCTCAAAACGCACCTCCATCGCCTACGCAATGCTTTAATCTGGTCGAACTGGTGTTATAATGTGAGCTAAAAATGTGGTTGACAAACATTTTGTTTTTCGCTATTTATTGTTCAGATTAATTTAATGGAATGAAAATTTATGTTTCTTAAAGATTTAGACAGCGGCATTATCCGGATACTGAAAAAAGTATTGGTCCTCGTAGTGGTCGTACTTACGGGGTCTGCCGCTCTGTATCTTTAGGAAATAAAAACAAAAGATACAAGCCGCAGGCTCCTGAAGCCCGCGGCTTTGTTGTTTCAGGCAAAAAGCCGCTTTTTCGAAAAGAAACTGGCGGTTTTTTTAGTTTTAATGAATTTAAGTTTATAAATTGCATTTTGAGGGAGATATAAGATGAAGCTGAGAGGAACTCAAATACTACTGAAGGCGCTTGAAGAAGAAAAGGTTGATATTATCTTCGGGTATCCCGGGGGAGCCGTTCTTGATATCTACGATCAGCTTTATAAAAGTAATACGAAACATATTCTGGTTCGGCATGAGCAGGGCGCTGTGCATGCCGCAGACGGCTACGCCCGCGCTACGGGAAAAGTGGGAGTGTGCCTTGTTACCTCAGGTCCCGGAGCCACCAATACCGTTACCGGCATTGCCACGGCGAATATGGATTCCATTCCTCTTGTCATTTTTACGGGACAGGTGCCCACGGGACTTATCGGTAATGATGCTTTTCAGGAATGCGATATTACAGGAATAACACGTCCCTGTACAAAGCATAATTTTCTGGTGCGCAATATTGACGAGCTCGCTTCGACGATTAAAGAAGCATTTCATATCGCCCGCTCGGGAAGACCGGGGCCGGTTCTTGTTGATTTGCCCAAAAATGTGATGGTGGCGGAAACAGAATATGACCCCGCCAATATAAAAATCAGAAACTATGAAGCGTCATACAAACCGGCTCCCAAGAAAATGTCCAATCTCTTTGAAATGCTGACTTCCGCTAAAAGACCTCTAATCATGACCGGCGGCGGTGTTATCTTGGGAAAGGCCTCCGCGCAGCTAACGGGGCTGGCCAGAAGATATCAGATTCCGGTTACCGGCACTTTGATGGGGTTGGGTTCTTTTCCGGGGAGTGATTCGCTCTGGTTGGGAATGCTGGGGATGCACGGCACTTACTACGCGAATATGGCCATCAGCCACTGCGATTTACTTCTTGCCGTGGGCGTGAGATTTGACGACAGGGTCACCGGCACCATTGAGACATTTGCTGCCAACGCCAAAATTGTCCAGATTGATGTTGACCCATCCTCCATTAATAAAAATGTTACTGTCGATTTGCCGATAATCGGCGATACAACAGCGGTACTTAATGATTTGCTTAAATTCCTGGATGAACATAATTATACATATGAAGCAGCCCGGCGGCAGGAATGGCTGGGGCAGATTGCCGAATGGAAAGAAAAAGTGCCGTTGACATATTGCCAAAACAGCAAAGAAATTAAACCGCAGTTTGTAATTGAAACTCTGCATAAATTGACTAAAAGCGACGCGATTATCACAACGGAAGTCGGTCAAAATCAGATGTGGACAGCGCAGTTTTTTCCTTTTGAAAAGCCTAATACTTTTATTTCTTCGGGCGGATTGGGGACAATGGGTTTCGGCCTGCCCGCGGCTATAGGCATCAAATGCGCCTTTCCGGATAAACAGGTTGTGGATATTGCCGGCGACGGCAGCATCCAGATGAATATTCAGGAACTGGCCACTGCCGCGCAATACAAAATTAACGTGAAAATAGTCCTGTTGAACAATGGCTATCTGGGAATGGTCCGCCAGTGGCAGGAATTATTTTACGAGAAGCGCTATTCGCATACCGATATGACTTACGCCCCTGACTTTGTTAAATTAGCGGAGGCGTTTGGCGTTGTCGGTCTGCGTGCCAGTAAACCGGAAGAAGTGGAAGCCGTTCTTCAAAAGGGGCTTTCCATGGACAAACCGGTGCTGATGGATTTCCGGGTGTCGCGTGAAGAAGGTGTTTATCCTATGGTGCATCCCGGCGATTCAATAGCCAATATGTCGCTGGGGAGCAGAGAAATGATTAACTAAAGACTTCGTGAAAAGTCTGGGGGCATGGCCTTGCTTCGCATATGCGCTGCAAGGCAAATACCTTGATCGCCTCGTATCCGGAACTTTTGACGAAACCTTTAAAAAAATAATAAATAATGACGAGGTTAAAAAAATGGAAAAAAAGGAACACATAATTTCAATACTTGTTCACAACAAGCCGGACGTGCTGGCCAGAATTGCCGGAACGCTGGGTGGTAAAGGCTATAACATTGAAAGCCTCAGCGTGAATTCGACCACGCAATACGAAATATCAAAAATAGTTATGACCACCGTGGGCTCTCAGGAAACGGTTACTCGTATTGAAAATCAACTGCAAAGGCTTGTTGATGTTATTGCGGTTGATGATTTAACCAATGTGGAATCGATTCATCGCGAGCTTATTCTTGTTCGCCTGAATTTAACAACTGACAAAAAAGAGCAGATAAAGAAAGCGGTTGACACAAATAAATGGAAAGTAATAGTGTCCGCCGATGCGTATATGATTTTGGAAATAACCGGCGACCAGTCACAAATCGGTTTTGCTTTGGCGCGTTTGGAACCGCTGGGTATCGCTGATATAACAAGAACAGGAATTATAGCGTTGAATTTGGAGAACTAATACAATTTATCAATATTTAATTATAGGGGGTTATCATGGCAAAAATTAATTTTGGCGGAGTTATGGAAGATGTCATCACATCGAAAGAATTTTCTTTGAAGAGGGCTCAAAAAGTTTTGAAAAATGAAGTCGTTGCGGTGCTGGGTTACGGTGTTCAGGGGCCGGCGCAGGCTTTTAATATGAGAGATAACGGTATCAATGTTATTATCGGTCAGGCAAAGGAAGATAAGCGATATTGGAAAAAGGCCATTGCCGATGGCTGGGTGCCCGGTAAAACGCTTTTTCCTATTGAAGAAGCTGTTCAGCGTGGCACGATTATTCAGTATCTTGTTTCCGATGCCGCTCAGAAAATTCTCTGGCCCAAGGTCAAGGCCAATCTGAAAAAAGGCGACGCGCTTTATTTTTCGCATGGATTTTCCGTTGTTTATAAAAAGCAGACCAGCGTTATTCCGCCTGCTTTTGTAGATGTTATCATGGTCGCGCCTAAAGGATCGGGGACCAGTGTCCGCAGAAATTTTCTGGATGGCAGTGGTATAAACTCCAGTTTTGCCGTGCATCAGGATTACACCGGACGAGCCATGGAAAGAACTCTGGCTCTGGGCATCGCCATCGGCTCAGGGTTTTTGTTCCCGACCACTTTCCAGAAGGAAGTTTACAGTGATTTGACCGGCGAACGCGGCGTGCTCATGGGCGCGCTGGCGGGCATGATGGAGGCGCAGTACAATGAACTTCGCAAACATGGTCACACTCCCAGCGAAGCCTTCAACGAAACAGTTGAAGAACTCACTCAAAGCCTTATTCGACTGGTTGCGGAAAATGGCATGGATTGGATGTACGCCAATTGCTCAGCCACGGCTCAGCGCGGAGCTCTGGACTGGCGCCATAAGTTCCGCAAGGCGGTAGCGCCGGTATTTACCGAACTTTATAAATCCGTAGCGAACGGCAAAGAAACGGAAATTGTGTTGCGAGTCAACAGCGCTCCGGATTATAAAGTTAAACTGGAAAAAGAACTCAAAGAAATGCGTGATTCGGAAATGTGGAAAGCGGGAGCCGCCGTTCGCGAATTGAGACCGGAAAAACGAAAAAAATAACAGACGGCTCTGTAAAGAGTCCATCTGCGGAGCCTGCCGAGGTTATGGCCGGTGTAATGCTGCATGGCAATCTGTATTTTATTTATTAAGAAATTTGTTAAATTAAAAGGGAGAGTAAACAATGAGAAGCGATCTCATGAAAAAAGGTTTGGAGCGGGCGCCGCATCGTTCACTTTTTAAGGCGATGGGCTATACGGATGAAGAAATTGCGCAGCCATTGATTGGTGTTGTAAATTCCGCCAATGAAATTATTCCCGGACACATCCATCTGGATTTAATCACTCAGGATGTTAAAGCGGGAATCCGTACGGCTGGGGGCACACCAGTGGAATTTCCGGTTATCGGCGTTTGTGACGGCATCGCGATGGGACATGCCGGTATGAAATATTCACTTGCCAGCCGCGAACTGATTGCCGATTCCATCGAGATTATGGCCAATGCTCATCCTTTTGACGCTCTCGTGTTCATTCCTAATTGCGACAAGATTATTCCCGGCATGCTCATGGCGGCATTGCGCCTGAACATTCCGGCTATTTTCATCAGCGGCGGTCCGATGCTGGCGGGACAACTTCAGGGTAAAGGCGTCGACCTCATCAGCGTTTTTGAAGGTGTGGGAGCGGTCAAAGCCAAAAAAATGACAGCCGCCGCGTTGAAGCAGCTGGAGGATTGCGCCTGTCCTGGTTGCGGTTCCTGCTCCGGCATGTACACGGCCAATTCCATGAACTGTGTAACGGAAGCGCTTGGTCTTGGATTACCCGGCCATGGAACTATTCCGGCGGTGCTGGCTTCCCGTCACCGGCTGGCCAAACATGCCGGGATGAAAATAATGGATTTACTCAAGCGCAACGTCAGGCCGCGCGATATCTGTACTCTTGCCGCTTTTAAAAATGCCATCGCCGTGGATATGGCGCTTGGTTGTTCCACCAATACCGTTTTACATATTCCCGCCGTTGCTCATGAAGCGGGAATCAAGCTCGATTTAAACCTCTTCAATAAAATCAGCGGGGAAACGCCCAATCTCTGCAAGCTCAGTCCAGCCGGACATCATCATATTGAAGATCTGGATGCGGCAGGTGGCATTCAGGCCGTAATGAAAGTAATCAGCGCCCTGGGCGTGATTGATGAAAAGGCAATTACCGTAACCGGCAAAACAGTCGGCGCCAATTTAAAAAACGCACGTGTTTTGAATACTGACGTAATCAGAACTTTGAAAAATGCCTATTCACAGCAGGGCGGCATCGCGATTTTGCGCGGTAATCTCGCGCCGGATGGAGCGGTGGTGAAACAATCCGCAGTGGCGCAGGCGATGCAGATAAACGAAAGCAGGGCCCGCGTGTTTGATTGCGAAGATGACGCCATCGCGGCAATCCTGGGCGGCAGGATTAAAGGCGGCGACATTGTGGTTATCCGCTATGAAGGACCCAAAGGCGGCCCGGGCATGAGAGAAATGCTTTCGCCCACTTCAGCAATCGTGGGAATGGGGCTGGATAAGACAGTGGCGCTTTTGACGGACGGACGTTTCAGCGGCGGCACGCAGGGCGCGGCAATCGGCCACATATCGCCCGAAGCCGCGGAAGGCGGACCGATCGCGCTTGTAAAAGAAGGCGATATTATTGCCATTGATATTCCGGCCAAAAAGCTGAACCTGAAAGTAAGCGATCAGGAACTGGCTAAGAGAAGAAAGAGTTTAAAGCCGTTTAAACCGGCAATAACGTCAGGCTATCTGGCGAGATACGCCAAGTTGGTGACGTCGACGTCAACGGGCGCAATCTTCAAAGACTGATGGGGCTGTCCCAAAACGCCCATCTGCGGCGTTGCGCTTCGCCTTTCGTCATTGCGACGTATGCACAAAATACGTCTCATTTCTCAAGGCTCGCGCGCCTTGCATCTGAACGTTTTTAAACAGCCCCCAAATGTTTTTAAATACGTATGCGGAGCCGACTCCTCGCCGCCGCGTTATCCATTGAAATCAAAATGGTATATATAGTAATCTTTGGTTTGAGATAGGAATAAAATAAGAAGTAACTGTCATTGCCGGGTTTGACCCGGCAATCCAATGTTATATGTGTAATCTTTTCAAAATAGATTATACGGGATTATATGTATCGCTTAAGCGACCACAGCCGTTTGAACCAAAGGCAAGTTTTGTAATCGCCTGCAACGAGTCTTAGATCTATCCAACATGCTTTAAGGTTAAGCGAAAAGGATATTTAAGCAACACTCCGCAAAAGACACGACCTGATAAATAAATGTTATTCTGTATTTTACCCTGATTTTTAGAATTCTCGTATAGTCGTTCTTTTTTGTTTTTCTATTTTCTTGCCGCAAGTATTTGGCGGACCCTTTCCAATTCCTGCTGATTGTCCACCTCCACGGAATCATGGGGAGTGATGACAACTTTAATTTTATATCCGTATTCCAGAGCGCGAAGCTGTTCGAGGGCTTCGAGCTTTTCCAGTTTTCCTTCTGGGAGTTTGGTGAAGACATCGAGAAAATCACGACGGTAAGCGTAAATGCCATGATGTTTATAGTAATCTGCTTTCAGGGATTTGTCGCGCACGTAAGGAATCGTCGCCCGGGAAAAATAAAGGGCGAAGTTCTGATGATCGAGGACAACCTTAACCGCGTGCGGATGGATTATTTCTTCATCAAGAAGAATTTTATAAATCAGCGTGGACATGACAATTGCCGGGTCGTCAACCAATGGCTGGATGACTTCGTCCACCTGCACGGGCTCAAAGATCGGTTGATCGCCTTGGATATTGACGACAATCGCGTCAGCAGGAAGATTAAGCGATTTTACCGCTTCGGAGATTCTATCCGTGCCGGAGCGATGCGTGGTTGACGTCATAATGGCATTACCGCCGAATTTATTTACAGCGTCGAATATTCGCAGGTCGTCAGTTGCCACCGCCACATAGGGGATGGCTTTGGCTTTTGCTACACGTTCGTAGACATGTTGAATCATCGGTTTTCCGCACAGGTCAGCCAGAGGTTTCCCGGGAAAACGGCTGGATTCGTATCTTGAGGGGATGATGCAAACAATTTTTCTCATTAACAACTCCGTAAAAAGTCAATATACTACGTTGCACCGCATCCTTCGTCCTTGCGGCCTACGCTTAAGGAGGCCGCACTCCTCAGGCTTTGTGCGCCTTGTCTGGGGAGCTTTTTACGAAGTCGCTTAAAACAGTATAATCGAATAAAATGCTTATTATTTTGTTTCTTAAATATTTTTACTTCCCTAAATGCGGGTCGTCTTTCTGCAAATAATTCACCACGTAATCACGCACGGAATCTTCCATGGAAGAAAAAGATACCGGATATCCGACAGAGTGCAGCTTATCCATTTCCGCCTGCGTAAAGTACTGGTATTGATTGCGTATAGATTCGGGCATTTCAATATATTCAATCTTTTGCCTGGTTCCCATGGCGGCAAAAACAGCACTGATCAAATCATTCCATGTTCTGGCCTTTCCCGTTCCCAGATTAAAAATACCATTTATATCCTGATTCTTAAAAAGCCACCATAAAACATCTATACAATCTTTGACATAAACAAAATCACGCATCTGTCCGCCATCGGGATATTGGGGCAAATAGGATTTGAATAGGCGGACCTTACCCGTTTCTTTGATTTGATTAAATGCTTTGAAGATTACGCTGGTCATATCGGCTTTGTGATATTCATTTGGACCGAAGACATTGAAAAATTTGATTCCGGCGATTTTGTCTTCCCATGAATGTCTCAAGACTCTTAAATCAAAAACCTGCTTGGAATAGCCATACATATTGATTGGTTTGAGTTCACTTATTTTGCTATGGTCATCGGAAAAGCCCTGCTTGCCATCGCCATATGTCGCGGCAGAACTGGCGTAAATAAAACGAATATTGCGTTCCAGCGCCCATTCGGCCAACTGGCCGGTATAAGCAAAATTATTTTGCCAGAGGTAATCAGCATCGCGTTCCGTCGTGGATGAACAGGCTCCCATATGTATTATCGCTTCAACGTCAAAAGACAGCGTGTCGTTATAAATCAAATCATAAAATTCGTCTTTATGGATGTAATTAACGAAGCGGAGATTGACCAGATTTTTCCATTTATCGGTCTTTCCCAGACGGTCAACGACTACTATATCTTCAATGCCTTCCTGATTAAGCTTCCAGACAAAAGCGCTGCCGATAAATCCGGCGCCACCTGTAACGATAATCATTTGCTTTGCTCCTTTGTTTTTTATGAGACAGCCTTAAGTAATACTGAACACGAATGCTGTCAATAAAAAAAGAGCTGTCCCAAAACACCCATCTGCGGCGTTGCGCCGCAAACTGCATTTATTGAATCCACGGGGATTCTTTACTGACGGTTAAAACGCGGCAGGGTGCATCCCCCTTAATCATTATAAAATTAATCTGCCTGCCCGTGATTCCGCCCGAGCCGCGATACGAAAAAAATTGATCCTGGCGGCAGGAAGTGCATAAATTAGAAACATCTATATTTTCTTCGGGAATGCCGCAATTCATGATTTGCCTGCGGTTAGCTTCAGGCAAATCGACCATACACTTGTTCAGTCCTTCACCGGGAAATAGAAAATCCTTATGGTCTTTCTGACTTCGAAAAGCATATGCTGTTTCTTCATCAAGTTCGAAACAGCACGGGCCGATAGCCGGTCCTATCGCTGCCAGAATATCCCATGGAGATGAACCACATTTTTCATAAAGAAGGCGGATGACTTTAGCGCTGATTTCCAGCGCGGTGCCCCTCCAGCCCGCATGAACCGCGGCAATGATCTTTTTTACCCGGTCAACAATAAATACCGGCACGCAATCGGCAGTCTTGATGCAAATAGCAAGATTCTGGCGGTTGGTGACAATGGCATCATAATTCAGAACGCCATCCATTGGCAAATACTCGCCATAAGGTTTAATGACAAAAATAGCATCTCCATGAACCTGATTTAGGGTGATAAACTGATCCAGCGGTATGCCAAATGCCACAGCCAGGCGATTCCAGTTTTGTAAAACGGTACTTTCCAAATCACCTTCCTTGAAGCTCATGTTCAGAGATGCGTAATCTTCATCCGATGCGCCCCCGAGTCTTGTACAGAAGGCATGAGTTAAAAAATCGCATCCGCTCAAAAATGAAGATTCATAATACTGTAAAGAATGTTTTTTATGCAGATAGAACATTTTTTTACCTCAATTTATCTTTCCGATTAGCAGTGATGGATTTAATAGAATTAATGTGTAAACGCAACTTCGCGCACAAATCAGCCATATCCCGCGGCATGTCCGCTTTAAATTCGACCCGTCTGCTATTTGCCGGATGAATAAAAGAAAGATGCGCGGCATGCAGAGCCTGCCGGTTAAATTCTTTCATCTGGATCTTCAACAGGGGATCGGCAATAGCGCGGATTTTGGCGGAGTTGCCGTAAACGGCATCACCGATAACCGGGTACCCGAGATCAGACAAGTGCACGCGAATTTGATGTGTGCGACCGGTTTTAATTTCCACCTCCAGCAGAGTTGCCACACCGTAACGTTCGCTTACTTTCCAAAAGGTGAGCGCTTCCTTGCCCCGCTTGGTTTTTGTAGACATCTTTTTACGGTCAACAGTATGCCTGCCAACCGGTTTTACTATTTCTCCCTGATTGTCCTTCATATCACCCCAGACCAAGGCCAGATATTTTTTTTGCACCTCATGCTTTTCAAATTGATATGATAGACGGCGATGCGCGTCGTCTGATTTTGCCGCCACAATCAGGCCGGAGGTATCTTTATCCAGCCTGTGCACTATGCCCGGCCTGAGGACACCGCCGATTCCCGATAAATCATGGCAATGATACAGTAAGGCGTTGACAAGCGTTTTTTCAGGGTTGCCCGGCGCCGGATGCACGACCATTCCTGCCGGTTTGTTAATCACAATAATCGTCTCGTCTTCGTAAACAATATTAAGAGGCATTTCCTGAGGCGTGGCAGCAGCTTCCACAGGCGGCCTTTGAGTTAAAATGATGACATCGCCATCTTTGAGGCGCTGGCTGACTTTAGGCGCTTTGCCGTTAACCAGCACATCGCCTTTTTCGATAATCTGTTTGACATGCGAACGGGAAATTGCCGCGTCGCTCAGCGACAGAAAGATATCAAGCCTTTGGCCGATTTGACTTTTGTTTATCGTAAAGCTTATTTTTGCAAATTGTTCGTTTGAAATGGCCAAATTATTACTCCGCTAATACTCTAAACTGGCCTGTTTACGGCAATAATCACGGAAATTATTTACAGCAATAAAAAATTCCCGCATCATTATCACCCAGAGATAACGGCCGCGAGGTGTTAAATGCAAATAAGGGGGAAAATAACGGAAAGCCCTGACGATTTCAAAGGCGGCTATTTCCTTCCATAAAGTATTTAAAAACTTACCGTTATATTTTTCCTGCAACGCCGTGATATCAAGTTTTGTGCTGAATAATTTCATCATAAAATCATAACTCATTTGATCGTGAAGATCAAACTTGCGGGAAGCCTGCAATGGCAGTTTGCCCTGTTCCAGAGAAGCTATATATTTTTCTATATCAAAAGTATTGGAATAGCAGGTTCCGTGCAGATAGCCGATAGCGCCGCTGCCTAAACCGGCATATTCGTCGTAATCGACAACATATTCATCAATCAGAGTTTTTTTACGGGAAAAGCACCAGGCCGAAGAAAAATCATAATTTTTTTCCAGACGTCTAACTATCAGTTTATATAATTTTTCTTCGCCTCTAAAATCAATATTCCCTATGGTTTTTCCCATTATTTCCTGAGTTAAGGCGGAAATCATCAAAGGGTAAAAGGTAACCTGTTCCATGTTTAGATTTAGCAGAATGGCTAAATCCGCGTCGAGCATTTCCGATGTTTGTCCGGGGAAATTAAAAATCATGTCGGCATTTAAGGTATCAAAGCAGCCTTGTGTATTTTTAAGCCGCTCCACGATAGTCTTGCCCGAACCGTATTTGTCATAGCGTCCGATTATCTTAAGCAGAATGTCATTGAATGTTTGCACTCCCACGGAAAGCCTTTTGACGCCGCTTTGTTGTAAAATTTCAATATTCTTTGAATTTAAATGATTAGGATTTGTTTCTACGGATATATCCGTTATAGAAAAAACTTCCCGCGTCAAATTTAGAGTTTCCGCCAGTTCATCAATAAGCACGGTCGGGGTGCCTCCGCCTACATAAATGCCCTTGAATTTATAGCCTTTTTCGTGATAGATCTTAATTTCCCGACGCAAAGCATTAAAATATCTTTTAGTTAATGTTTGTTCAAAGGTTATCCTGTGAAAGGAACAGTAGGGGCAGAGTTCTTCACAAAAAGGAATGTGTATATAGAGGAGCCGCTGTTTATCATCGTTACAGGAGGGCAATTCCGGAAACGTTCCCTCTTCAAATTTTAACGAGCGGGCAAACTCCCATTTTACCATGTAGGTAACAATTTGATTAATCAAAGACATATCCTTGCAAAGTGGATTTTCACAAAATTTAGCCTGTATATTGTTTAGCAAAAGACGTATGATAATTGCAAGCTACAATTACTTGAAATAATGAAGAATAGGTGGTAAATGGCTCCAAAATAATTTTTTAAGTGAAGTTTTATGTCATCCAAAAGAGTTTTAACACTATGGAATGATGAGGGAGAAAACCCTAAGGATACTTCTATCCTGAGAAAGAAATCCGTCGAATTGCCAGTGCCTCTGGATAAAGAATCGCGGGAAATAATACAGACATTAATAGATTCCTTTTTGGAAAAGAAAGATGAGGCCGTGGGATTGGCCGCACCGCAAATAGGCATTAATAAAAGAGTAATTGTTTTCCGCAACAAGGGTTTTGAAGAAAAGGGCAGGATAAAAAATGCCGGCGATATCGAAGTTATGGTTAATCCTCGGATAAATCAGGCGCGTGGTGAAAAAGTAACTATGCCTGAAGGTTGTCTATCCTGTCCTGAAATTCAGATTGAAGTAAGCCGCTTCCCTGAAATTAAAGTGCGCGCTTTAGACGCCAAAGGAGAAAAAGTTAATAAAAGATATGAAGATTTTGTCGCCCGCGTTATTCAACATGAAATTGATCATTTGGATGGCAAACTGATTGTTGATTACGGAGGCGACATGTACTATCCCAAAAGTAAACAGCAATTCTTTGAAAAACTTTTTAAATATTAATCCGCTGGAAATTTTGGATTAAATCTTGAAATCTCTTCTAAGTTGTAGTAGTCCTCAAGCCGGTAATAAATACCGGGGTAATGAAGAGATTTCCCGCGAATTAAATTCCCCCCGGAGAAACCAGCTTCATGTTAAAAATCCAATGCCTTCATTGCAATCGTATAGTATTGGAGAATAATTCTTTCTAAAAGAGTTACTTTTTTGTGGCGATATGCCTGCTCATCCTTTTCTTATCGCTTATTTTTAAACACGGAGTGAAATAAAATTGAAAAAAACACCATTATATGAAAAGCACGTCGCTCTAAAGGCTAAAATAATTGATTTTGGCGGCTGGGCTATGCCTGTGCAATACACCAATGTTCTTGATGAACACAGGACAACCAGAAGCGCCGCCGGTCTTTTTGACATCTGCCATATGGGGGAGTTTGAAGTCAAAGGCCCGCAGGCGTTTGACTTTTTACAACTGGTTTTGACCAGAAATTTAGCAGATCAAGCTATCGGGCAGGTTAAACTATCCGCTCTGCTCAATGAAGAAGGCGGTGTTATTGATGATTTAACCGTATATAAAATAAATGAGAATTCCTACATGCTGGTAACCAACGCCACACCCAGAGAACGTGACTGGCAATGGATAAAATCACTCAAACAGTCTAAAATATTTGATTGCGATTTAAAAGATATCAGCGATAATACGGGTAAATTGGACTTACAGGGTCCGCGTTCTGAAGAAATTTTGCAAAAACTGACTCAGGCTGATCTGAAAACTCTGCGTTTCTATCATTTTTGCGAGTCTAATGTTGCGGGATTTAAGACCATCATTTCCCGCAGCGGCTACACGGGAGAAGATGGATTTGAGATTTATGCCGAAAGTAATATTATTGGCGAAATATGGGACAAGCTAATGGATGCAGGCGCTATTTCCGGTCTAAAACCGGCTGGATTGGGTGCTCGCGACACTTTACGCCTCGAAGGGGGCATGATGCTCAACGGTCAGGATATGGACGAATCGGTAAGTCCGCTGGAAGTGCCTTATAGCTGGATAGTTGATGCGCGCAAAGAATTTGTCGGGTCTGCCGCGCTCAGAGCAAAACAAAATTCCGGAATCACAAAAAAGCTGGCAGGAATGGAAATAACCGGACGCGGCATAGCACGCCACGGTTACAAAGTTTTTCATAAAACGCAGGAAATCGGCGTTGTGACCTCCGGAACATTTTCGCCCACATTGAATAAGGCGATAGGTTTGGCATTTATAGATATTAATTTCAGCGCGCCGGATACGGAAATAGAAATTGATATTCGCAATACATTAATTCCGGCAAAAATTGTGAAACTCCCATTTTATAAACGGGAAAAGCGATAAACTGTAAAAGGTATTTTTAAAAGGCAGTAATATCAGATAGTGCCAGACCGGCGTATGCCGGGACCTTTTTATAAACGGGCAAAAACAATATTAAGGAGGAACATAATGTCCAAACAAAACCCCCAAGACAGACTATATTCCCGCGATCATGAATGGGTAAAAGATAATGGAGACTCAACTGTAATCATTGGCATAACTGATTACGCTCAGGAAATGCTTACAGATATTGTTTTTGTTGACTTGCCGGAAATCGGAAGAAAAGTTGTCCAAAAGGCTACGGTGGCTGTTGTCGAATCGGTAAAGTCTGTATCCGATATTTACTCTCCGGTTGGAGGAGAAGTAATTGATGTAAATAAAATGCTGGAAGACACGCCGGAGTTGATCAATCAGGATGCTTTCGGAGAGGGCTGGATCGTCAAAATGCGACCCTCCGACGCGAGCGAACTAAAGATGCTGCTAAGCGCGGCAGATTATGAAGAAATGCTGAAAGAGGAAAAAAAATAGAGATGGACTATTGCCCTCACACTCCGGATGATATCAAACAAATGCAGGCAGCAATCGGCGTTGCCGGCGTTGATGAACTTTTTGCCGATATTCCACAAAAATTCAGATTAAAACAAATTCCGGATATTCCATCCGCCATGTCCGAGCTGGAAACCGTCTCTGTCATGAGTGAACTGGCCCGAAAAAATAAACTGCCGCAGTTGACTTTGACCGGCGCGGGAGCTTATCATCATTTTATTCCGGCGGTTGTCGGGCATATTGTGGGGCGAGCGGAATTTTATACAGCCTATACCCCTTATCAGGCAGAGATCAGCCAGGGCATTCTTCAGGCGATTTATGAATATCAGACCATGATTGCCCATCTCACCGGCACTGAAATTGCCAACGCTTCTATGTATGATGGGGCTTCCGCCATGATCGAGGCTGCGGTTCTTTGCGCGAAAATGTCCGGCAAAACTAAAATTATAGTTGCCCGGTCGGTGCATCCCGAATATCGGCAGGTTTTACAGACCTACTGCTGGGCAAACGGCTATTCAGTTGTTGAACTGGCATACATGCCGTCCGGTCAAATTGATTTGAATGCTTTGCAAAATGAGCTTGATGATCAGGTTGCCGCTGTGTTGGTACAAAGCCCCAATTTCTTCGGTGTCATTGAAGATATTGCTCCTGTTGCTGATGATGTGCATAAAAAAGGAGCATTGCTTGTTGCCGGTTTCACTGATAGCACAAGCCTGGGAATTCTTAAACCGGCTGGTGCGGCCGGCGCGGATTTTGTCGCGGGCGAAGGCCAGAGTTTTGGCAATCCTCTTAATTACGGCGGCCCTTATCTGGGGATTTTTGCCGCCCGTGAAAAATTTATGCGCCGGATACCCGGAAGACTTGTCGGCGCGACGGAGGATAAAAAAGGCCGGCGCGGATTTGTGCTGACTTTACAAACCCGTGAACAGCATATCCGCAGGGAAAAGGCGACTTCCAACATTTGTTCAAACGAAGCCCTCTGCGCGCTTGCCGCCGGCGTTTATCTTGCCGCTTTGGGAAAAAATTTACGCAAACTTGCCGAACTAAATATTTACAAAACACAATATTTGAAAAATAAACTCTTGCAGCTTGCGGGCTGGCAGGAAGTATTTACCGCTCCTGTTTATAACGAAATTGTTTTACGCTGTCCCGATTCAAAGAAGCTAAACGAAAAACTGAAAAACGAGGGGATCATCGGCGGCTATGAATTGCAAAAGGATTATCCGGAACTTGAAAATTCTTTACTCTTATGCGCCACGGAAATGATTTCGAAAACCGGTATTGATCGGGTGGTGGATATAATTAAATAACTGACATTTTGCCATTGCCAGAAGTCTGTCATTAGCGGCAACGAAGCAATCTCGCATTTAATCACCAGGGGAATACGAATGGAATTGATATTTGAAATAAGCAAACCCGGACGAAGCGCCGCGGATATTTCCAAAAGCGATGTACCCGTTTTTAATATTGAAGATGCAATAAGTAAAAAATATCTGCGTAATGATCTTGATTTGCCGGAAGTTGCCGAAATTGATTTAATCAGGCATTACACAAATTTATCACGGCGTAATTTTGGTGTCGATCTGGGTTTCTATCCTCTGGGTTCCTGCACAATGAAATACAATCCAAAAGTTAACGAGAATGTCGCAATGCTTCCCGGATTCACCGGATTACATCCTTATGCTGATGCTGAATTTTCTCAGGGCAATCTGCAACTGATGTATGAAATGCAAAAATATTTATGCGGCATTTTCGGTATGGCTGAATTTACCCTGCAACCGGCGGCGGGCGCGCATGGCGAACTTACCGGCATGATGATGATTAAAAAATATTTTGAAAAAAAAGGCCGGAAGCGCCGCGTTATTCTGATACCTGACGCCGCTCATGGAACCAATCCGGCATCCGCCGCGCTTTGTGGATTTGATACGGTGGAGCTTCGTTCCAACAGCGAAGGAGGCGTTGATATTGAACACCTGCAGTCTTTGATGACGGAGGATGTGGCCGCTTTGATGCTGACCAATCCCAACACGCTGGGATTGTTTGAACGTAATATTGAGAAGGTGGCGCAAATTATTCACGATAAAGGCGGATTGCTCTATGGTGATGGCGCTAATGCCAATGCTTTTATGGGCAAAACCAGGCCGGGCGATTTGGGCTTCGATGTTATTCAACTCAACCTGCATAAAACATTTTCAACGCCGCATGGCGGCGGAGGACCCGGCAGCGGTCCTGTGGGTGTGGGTAAAGCTCTTATCGATTTTCTACCCATACCCCGTATTTTAAAAACCGGTGATAAATATAGTTGGTCGGAAAAATTCCCGGATACTATCGGTCGCGTTCGCTCTTTTTACGGGAATTTTAATGTAATTGTGAAAGCCTATGCCTATATTCGCTCTTTAGGAGCGGAAGGATTAACGCATGCTACCGAAATGGCTGTGCTCAACGCCAACTACATCAAAGAAAAACTAAAACCATATTATGATTTGTCTTATGATCGGGGCTGTATGCACGAGTGTGTGTTTTCAGGAAAGAGACAAGTTGCCGAAAATGGGGTGCACACGACGGATATTGCCAAAAAGTTGATTGATTATGGTTATCATCCGCCGACTATTTATTTTCCGTTGATTGTGCCTGAAGCGATTATGATTGAGCCAACGGAGACGGAAAGTAAAGAAACTCTGGATATTTTCTGTGAGGCCATGATTTCCATAGCCCGCGAGGCCAAAGAAAATCCTGACGGTGTGAAAAACGCGCCGCTGACAACGCCGGTTACCAGACTCGATGAAGTGCTGGCCGCGCGCAAACCGGATGTGTGCTGGAAAAAACCTTAGGTTTTGTTCATTGAGGAGTGCCTGGCGCACAGGCTTGCCCTCGGCCTGATCGGGGATGGCAATCCCGTTTCTATATGCGATTGTTAGCTCATGTAGAATAATCTATGAATCAAATAAACGAAAAATCGCAAATCCTCCGCAAGCCTTCATGGTTAAAAGTTCGTCCTCCTTATTCCAATGAATGCCGCAATATAAAATTAACCCTTGCCGGGTTTCAATTGCATACTGTTTGTCAGGAAGCGGCCTGTCCAAATATGGCCGAATGCTTTGCCAATGGCACGGCAACATTCCTGATTATGGGAAATGTTTGCACACGCGACTGCCTATATTGTAATGTCGAACACGGGAAACCCGCGGCAATTGACGAAAAAGAAATTCATCATTTAATAGACGCTGCAAAAAAGATGAAACTGGAATATATCGTAATTACTTCCGTTACCCGCGATGATTTGCCGGATGGCGGAGCTTCGGTCTTTTCTCAATATGTCGGTGAATTGCGAAGGGCTTTGCCTGCCTGCAGGATAGAAATATTAATTCCCGATTTTGAGGGAAATCAAACGGCACTGGAAAAAGTTATTCAGGCAAGGCCGGATGTAATCAACCACAATATGGAAGTTGTAAAACCAATGTTTGCGCAATTGAGGCCGCAGGGCAATTACGATGTTTCCCTTAATCTGCTCAAAAAAATAAGTTCATCTTCAGTTATTTCCAAAAGCGGTTTTATGATAGGCTTCGGAGAAAGCCGTGAGGATGTTCTTCGACTGATTGATGATCTGGCATGGGTTGACTGCGAGCGTCTGACCATCGGGCAATATCAGCAGCCGACGCTTAAACACTGGCCGGTGGCTAAATATTATCACCCTGATGAATTTGCCGGGTTCGAAGAAATAGCTTATAAGAAAGGTTTTAAATATGTGGAAGCGGGGCCGCTGGTGCGCAGCTCTTATCACGCCGCAAAAGCACTTTAGAGGGTCGGGCATCCGTTTTGTATAATAACGTTGTGATACAAATGATGAGGTATAAATATGTCTGGGAATTATGATTTGATCGTAATCGGCGGTGGTCCGGGCGGGCTTGCCGCCGCGGAACTTGCCGCGGCAAGGGAAAAACGAGTCCTTATTATTGAAAAAGACGGTTGGGGCGGCACGTGCACACATCGGGGCTGTATACCAACCAAAGCGCTTCTTAGTTGCAGCAAATATTACGCGGATTTAAAAAAACTAAAAAGAATAGGAATTAATATAACGGACGCTTCCATTGATTTCTCCGCTATTAAAAAACATCAGCAGCAAATTATGAAAGTTTCCGCTTTGGGTGCGCAAAAAGTTCTTACCGAAGGCAAAGTAGAAACTAAATTGGGCACTGGTGAAATTACTTCTCCCAAGGAAGTGCGTTTTACCGATGCGTCGGGAAAAAGCGAAAGCTTTTTTACCCAAAATATTATTATCACTTGGGGTTCTGTGCCGCAAATTCTTCCGGGAATTAATCTCTCCGAAAGAATTTTGACATCAGATGGTATACTGAATTTGACTTCACTTCCGTCAAGCATAATAATTGTCGGCGGCAGTGTCATCGGTGTGGAATTCGCGACCTTTTTTGCCGAACTGGGATCAAAAGTAACAATAGTGGAAATATTGGACAGGATCATTCCTCTTGAGGATCAGGAATGCGCGGAAATGCTGAGTCAGGAATTGATCCGCATGGGAGTTGCCGTTAACACTTCGACAAAACTTGAGAGCCTGAAAGATACAGGCAGCGGCATTATAATGCTTGCCCGAAAGGATGGCAAACCATTGGAGATGAGCGCCGACTGTGCGCTTCTTTGCACGGGAAGAAAACCTTTGTTAAATACGGAAGAGTTAGACAGACTGGGGATTGAATATACAAAGGCCGGAATAAAAATAGATAAAAATATGATGACTAATGTGGCCGGTATTTATGCGGTGGGCGACGTCACCGGCGGCATGATGCTGGCGCATCGGGCGATGCAGCAGGCAAAATTCGCGGCAGCATATATCTTTGGAGATAATGACTTTTCCTATAATGAAAACTTTATTCCTTCAGTTGTTTACAGTCATCCGCAGATTGCGCGTGTAGGTTTTACACAAAAACGCACCGAAGATGAAGGCCTTTCCGTAGAAGTTGTTAAATCCAATTACAGCGCCAACATTATTGCGCGTGCCGAATTGCTGGGACAGGGCTTTGTAAAAGCTATCTTCCATCAGGATAAACTTATCGGCGCGACGATTGCCGGCGAAGATGCCGCTGAGTTAATCGCACCTTTGATATTGGCCGTGTCCAATGGGTTAACCAAAAAGCAGATGCGGTCATGGGTGCTGCCGCATCCGACTTTGAGTGAAATATTTGCATCACTTAGTGATTAAACAAAGATTTTAAATGAAGCAGGAGCCTATTATGAAATTAATAAATTATGAATCCGTTACACCAACTCATTTTGATAATGATGCGGCCAGGGGAGTTGCCGGTCGTGTGGTGGCGGGCAAGGCTGACGGAGCGAAAAATTTTTGCATGCGGATTTTTGAAATTGCTCCGGGAGGGCATACGCCGAAACACACTCATCCGTGGGAACATGAAATGTTTATTCACTCAGGTGTTGGTGAAATTTACGGTAACGGTAAGTGGAATCCGATCAAGCCGGGAAATGTTGTTTTCATGCCTCCTGATGAAGAACATCAGGTTAGAAATACTGGCAAGGAACTCTTGATTCTGGCTTGTTTGGTGCCGTCAATCGCACCTGAATTATGATACCAAGCCGCATTCTTTGGCTAACTTTGTTAGCAGCGTCGTCGGCTTCCTCAACGTATTAGAAATACGCCTGCGGAGCCTCCTCCTTGCCGCCGCGTTATCCTTTGAATGCGACTTGGTATAAAAATTTGTGTGATATTATATTTAACGCGGGAATGACTTTACATACTCGGCTGATTTTTCGCCCGCCATATATCCTGTCGAGAAAGCGGCCTGCAAGTTATAGCCTCCGGTATCCGCGTCGATGTCCATAACCTCGCCGCAAAAGTACAATCCGTTGATTAATCGCGAAGCCATTGTGCGCTGTTCTATCTCCGCAAGAGAAACACCTCCTGCCGTAACTATTGCCTTTTCCAGCGCTAAAGGTGATTTTATATTAAAGCGCAGCGCTTTGAGGATCTCAACAATTTTCCCTCTTTCGAGGGCAGTGATCTGATGCGCCAGTTTTTCTTTATCAATGCCGGTCAATTCGATAAACGGTTCAATCATCTTGGCGGGCAGATATTCTTTCATGATGCCGCTGATTTTTCTTTTACTGGATTTGTCCATATCCCGCTGCAGGCGCTTGTGCAATTGTTCCGGGGTCAATGCCGGTTTTAAATCAATCAACAAAGATACAGGACCTTTCTCCAAAGCTTCAACAACAGACAGACTCATCAACAAAATAATCGGTCCGCCTAATCCGAAATGAGTGAAAAGCATTTCCCCGAAGCGGCTTTCAATTACCGGATGCCGCGGCGATTTTTTTTCTCCGCGGCCATATACGCAATCAGGCGTGAGAGTTGAATTAATTGAGGCCGCCATACCCTGAAACGCCGTTACGCGGACATTGCGCAGGCTCACTCCCTGCATGGATTGAGCAAGTTTTTGTTCATGCACAATCAAAGCCACTAATGCCGGTTTTAGTTTTACTATGTTGTGCCCCAGCGCGGCGCTGATTTTATAGCCATCGCCGGTGGAACCGGTAGATGGCCAGGTCGAGCCGCCCGTTGCCAGTATAACCGCTTTGGAGAAATATTCTCCTTGCGATGTCCTGACACCGTAAACGACATTATTTTTTATTATAATTCCGGTAACCTTGGTATTCAGTTTTACACGGACATTATTTTGAGAGAGATATTTTTTTAAAACACGTACGACATCATGAGCATCATCAGAGACAGGAAATATTCTACCGCCGCGTTCCACCTTGGTGGCGAGGCCGAGATTGTTCAAAAAAGCAAGCAACTCCGGACGGAAAAAATTATGAAAAGCGCTGAACAGGAAACGGCCGTTATCTCCATACATGGAAATAAAATTCTTCAAATCCGCCGAATTGGTTAAATTACAACGTGTCTTGCCGCTGACCAGAATTTTTTTTCCGCAACTATCTGTTTTTTCAAGCAGTAAAACTCCAGCGCCCAATTCTCCGGCACGGCCCGCTGCCATAAGGCCGGCGGCCCCACCGCCAACAACAATAATATCGCCATTTGTTGCTTCTTCCATGTTCATATATTTGCATCTCCGCATTCCCTATGTGCCTAACATGAAAGGATATTATTGGTCAATCAGTGATTTATGGCAGCCAACGCATCCATGCAGCTTGCTGCGGCGCGCGCGAGCGAATATTGAATTATAATTTCCTTAAGAATCGAAGATTCTTTGCGGATTTCCTAGGAGAGGTTCGATATGTATGATGAATTATTCCCCACAGTAGGGTAATCATTCCCCATTTCGTGAATAAAAAATGGTAGACGTTTTTCATGAAAAAATATTAATCATTTATTTCAATAACATAGAAATTATAAATTAGTTTTTGTTTATTGGCATACAAGTTGCTTTAGTGCATATCAGAAATAATGTGGAGGTAGTTAATCATGAAGAAAGCTTTATGGTATATGGTTGGCGCGATTTTCCTTTTGTCAACTTTAGCTTTTGCCGCTGATAAAACCGCTTCCCCAGTTAGGACAAATGTTGTAAAGGCCGCCAGGATGCATGCTACAGGAAAAGTTGTCGAAATTTCCAATGAGTCAATTAAGATTGAACGCACCGTTAAAGGCGATATAGAAAACATGGAGTTTAATTTAGATAAGCCATCTGCCGGTATCATGGTAAATGATCCCGTGAAAATAGATTACACGGAAAAAGATGGCAAACTAACAGCATCGAGAGTGGCCAAAGTCATTTTGAAGAAAAAAGAAGTTAAACCGTCTGGAGCAAAGTCGGCCTCAGATAAAAAATAGTTGCAGTTTATTTGGAGTCCCTTAATTTTAAGGGGTATTATTAAAATAAAAAAAGTAATTTAACAAGGAGGGTTTTAAGATGAAACGTTTAGGATTGTTTGTTATCGCATTGGTTTTCGCATTTTGCACCACCGTTATGGCTGCTGAGCCTGCTGCCGCTCCCGCTGCTGCTCCCGCTGCAGAAAAAGCTGCTCCCGCAAAAGCAGAGAAAGTAAAGAAAGCAAAGAAAGCAAAGAAAGCAAAGAAAGCAAAGAAAGCTGAAGAGAAAACTGAAGAAGCAGCACCCGCAGCAAAATAAGGTTGTAAAAACTTTATGTAGTTCAAATTAAGGGACAGGTATTACTTGTCCCTTAATTTTGAGTATATTAAAATAAAAAGTGATTTAACAAGGAGAATTTTAAGATGAAGCGTTTAGTATTACTTGTAGTAGCATTAGTTTTCGCGTTTAGCACCACCGCAATGGCAGTTGATCAGGCAACAGTGGCCGACACAAAGGTTGAGAAAGCAGCAGTGAAAGCCGACGTAAAAGTTGATAAGGCCGCAGTGAAAGCCGACGCAAAGAAAGCCAAAGACGAAAAGAAAGCTGAAGCAAAGGCAGCCAAAGCCGCAGCGAAGGCCGACGCAAAGAAAGCCAAAGCTGAAAAGAAAGCCGATGCAAAGAAAGCTAAAGCCGACAAGAAAGCTGAAGAAGCAGCTCCCGCAGCAAAATAAGGTTGTAAAACTTTATAAGATTTGAAAGAAGGGACAGGTTAACCTGTCCCTTCTTTTTTTGTTTACTGCTAGTTAATTATTTTTATTTTTGATATATTAACAATATGTTTATAAAAATATTCAATAAGATGGTCACTTACTATAATAATTTAACGGTGCGTGTAAGACTGATTGCGCTGACTGTTGTCGGCCTTGCTTTAACTATGGCCATTTGGGGATTTATTCAGCTTACGGCTCTGGATAGGATATTGGTCGATCAACAGGCAAAAAGACTTGAAGGCGTGGCTGATACAATCAGCACATTTTATCAATTTTTCCCGACAAAACGTGGACTTCTGGCACTTGATTCAGCTCTTAAAGATTTCATTCAAGACGATGTGCGTTTGGCGAGAATTGATATTTTTGATACCAGTCATAATGATGTTGATTATGTTGCCGGAGCCAGCCGGGTCCAATATGAATGGCCGGATGATATTGTTGCTTCCACCAGAGATAAAAATAAACCGCGTTATGTTAAAATAGAGACAGAAAGCGGTCCCGCGCTGGGTCTGCTTTATCCTGCTTCAGGAGAGACAAAAAATTCGCATATTGTTGTGGGTATTATTGGTTTTTCACGAGCGAATGCCGAAATTATAAGTAGAGCACAACAATTACTGATTTTCAGCAGTGTCGGATTATTAATGTTCATTCTTCTGGTATTAGGATTAAGTTATCGATGGATAATTGAAAGACCATTGAAACTGATCATTCAGACAATTGATGAATTTCAAAAAGGACAATATGTAAACCGGATTCCCATAGCTCATCTGGATGAATGGGGACAGATATCTCATCACTTTAACATTATGGCTGATGAGATTCAGGATGTAATGAATAGAAACCTTGATCTTAACAGGCATCTGGAAGACCGTGTCCGCGAAGAGACTCTCAATGTGGTTCAGTTGCAAAAACAAGTTGCTGATTTAAAACAATTAACTGCTTTAGGACAATTGACGGCTAATCTCGCTCATGATTTAGGCACGCCGCTTCATTCCATCGGCGGCCTGGCTAAACTTCTTTTGGAAAGAGGGGGATGGGCGCCGGACGTAGCCCATAAACTTAATTTGATTGTTCAGCAAACTCAACGATTGGATAACGTCATTCAAAATGTTCGCAGAGCCACGCGCCTTCCGGAACCTCATTTTGAAATGTTGACCATTGGGCAAATATTAAGTGAAACACTGCCTCTTGTCGAACCATTCATGCAAAAAAATAAAGTAGAAATGAGAGTGAATATAGACGCGAATGTTAAACCTTTGTTCGTGGATCGTTATCGCATCCAGACAGCACTCATGAATATAATCCAAAACGCTCTAGAGGCAATGCCGCGGGGAGGAGAAATAAGTATATCGGCTCAAAATCTTTCCCCCAGAAATTTTGAGTCGATAACCATTAGTGATACAGGTGCGGGAATGACATCTGACATCGTTGAAAAAGTGTGCGAACCGTTTTTCAGCACAAGGCAGGATGAGGGCTTGCGCGGGCTTGGATTGGCAATTGTCCGCGATATCATCAAAGTCCATCGCGGCACAATGGAAATAAAAAGTTCGCCCCAACAGGGAACATCCATTATTCTTTACCTGCCGTTATCGTATAATCAGGAGCATGACCAGCAAAAACCCGTTTCAAGGCAGAACTAAGAAATGCCCTGTTAATGTCTTGCCGGTAAAGTTCTGGTGTTGGGGATGATTTTAATTCTGTCGAAGTAGAAGATTAGTTATCCGCTGATAATTTTTCATCCAAAAGGCCATAACGGCGAATCTTTAGACGCAATGTTTTCCGATCAATGCACAAAAGCTGCGCGGTTTTAGATTGATTCCATGAAGTTTCTTTCAGCATTTGTAAAATCTTATCCCGTTCTGCTGCCTCCAATGGTGATAGATTCAATGCGGCGGCTTCTTCTTTTCTTTCTTTTTGCTGCTGGAACTGCTCCGGCAGATTTTCCGGAAGGATTACCTCGAAAGGTGAAAGCAGCAAAGTTTGTTGCAGAACATTTTCCATTTCCCGGACATTGCCCGGCCAGCTGTATGCCATAAGCAACTCCATTGCTTTTAATGAAATGTGCACATTAGGATAGCCGAACTTCTTCAGTAAGGATTCAATAAGCAAAGGGATATCCTCTTTGTGCTCTCTGAGCGGTGGAACACGCAAACGCACGATAAACCTGTATAGCAAATCCAGGCGAAAGTGGCCGTTACTTACTTCTTCATCAATATTTTTATTGGCTGCCGCCAGCACGCGCACAGCTACATTGTGAACTTCATGGCTGCCGATTCTTCGTACTTCGCCGTTTTGCATAAACCGCAAAAACTTACCTTGCAGGGCTGTTGACATTTCCGTAATTTCATCAAGAAGAACAGTCCCGCCTGCCGCCGATTCCAGTAATCCGGTATACTGATGAGAAGCGCCGGTAAAGGATCCTTTTTCGTATCCGAACAGTTCAGATTCCAATAAATTATCGGGAATGGCTCCGCAATGGACTACGACAAAAGGTTTGTCTCTCCGTGAAGACATGCTGTGTAATGAACGGGCGGTCAATTCTTTCCCTGTTCCGCTTTCACCTTCTATTAAAACACTGGCTGAAGCATCGGCAATACGCGCAATTTGTTTGTAGAATTCAACCATCATTGCCGATGAACCAATCATTTTCGGTTCTTCGGTTACCCGCGTTTGCAGTTTCATGCGCTTTTCCCGAAGTTCCCGTACATCAAGCACTTTTCTGACAATAGAACGACAGTCTTCGGGAGAAAACGGTTTGCTGATATAATCCCACGCACCCAGACTTATAGCCTCCATTGTCGTTTCCAGAGAACCGTAAGCGGTCATGAGAATAACCGGTAAATCCGGCCATTTTTTTTGTACCTCACCCAAGAATTGCAGACCATCCATTTTAGGCATGCGAATATCAGACATGAGTAAATCATATGACGAAAGATCTTGCTCCATAGCTTCCTGCGCGGAGGTATAAGTTGTCACATCATAGCCGTCAAGACGTAGAGCTTCCTGCAGAAATTCGCAGGCAACCGCGTCATCATCAATAACTAAAATACGATTTTTCATAAAATTACCTGTCTTTTATAACAAACCCTGCTTTTTTGATAAAAAACAGTTAAATAAAGAAAAGAAGATTATTAAGGCAGGGTAGCAATGAAAAATCCCGAGAGCTTTTTGCTGCCTAAAGCATCTTGAGCGATTATTTCGCAATGAAATCTTTTTTCGCCGTTTTCTTCGAACTTTTTGACAATTTTGCCGCTGACTATTATTGTTGCCCTGTCTTTTGTGTTTTCTTCGTCATCCCAATCAACCGGTTCTGTCATACTCAAAAAACGGGCGCCAAATTTTCTTAAATACTTGTTTTCAATCCAGGACGTTATGGCTTCGCCAACAATACCCATAATTAACATGCCGTGGGCAATAACATTTTTCATGCCGATCAGTTTAATGAAGGTCTGGTCATGGTGAAGCGGATTAAAATCACCCGAAGCCCCGGCATAACGGACCAGATCCGTTCTGGTAATGGGCGCGGAAGTATAAACGGGCATTTCATTTCCAATTTCAATATCGTTATAATTTATGACCATATCTTCCTATATTTCCATTAATGTTGATCGGTATTTAATTAACAGTTCACCCTGCTGATTTACAAGTTCCGTTTCCAGAATCGTAACATCAATAGCTCTTCTCCCTTTTCCCTTGGTATACATATCTATAACTTTCATTTTGCGGGTAATGATATCGCCGGCATAAATGTTGCCAAAATATTCATATTCTTCTTCTCTGTCTAAAAGCCTGTTGAGATCGATACCCAAAATTTTAATTGTACCCATCAATCCGCCGCCTGTCCAGAAAAAGGAACTTGTCGCGAAGGTCGGAGGAGCTATAATGCCTTTATAACCGGCTTTTTTCGCGGCTTCCTCATCATAGTATATCGGATTGATTTCTTCCTTCCTTCCCTTTTGAGAAATGGCAATGGCAAACTCGATAATTTTATCTTTCTCCACTGTAAAAGTATAGGCCGGTAATTCCATTCCTATCTTTGATTTGTCTGCCATTATATCCTCCGTATATAGGTATACTGATATCATATTTCTTGCGGAATGGCACGATTTAATTACAAAATTATAACTGCTTAAATATTCTTGCCAAAAATATTTTTATATATCTTCATTTCCTCCGATAAGGATAATAAGGTATCTGTTCCTAACTCAAGACAGCTCCCTTGGCCGCGGAACCAACCATTTTAACGTACCGCCGCATATATCCGGCAGGGATACTGCGCTGGGGCGCAATCCATTTGCCAAGCCTCTTTTGCATTTCATTGTCGCTTATGGCCACGCTCAGGGAACGCGCCGGGATATCAATCATAATTTCGTCGCCGTCGATGAGCGCCGCCATAGGACCGCCCACATAGGCCTCCGGCGAAACATGGCCAATGCACGGCCCCGCCGTGGCGCCCGAAAAACGGCCATCGGTGATGAGCGCCACATTCTTGATGCCGTACAACTCCAATCCCATCGTGACTGCCAGTGTTTCGGGCATGCCCGGGCCGCCCCTGGGGCCTTCATAGCGGATAACGATTACCGAACCTTCCCTGATGCTTCCTCCGCGAATGGCTGACAGAGCTGCCTTCTCACCTTCGAACACCTGTGCCGGACCTTGGAATACACGCATTTCAGGAGCAATGGCCGAGGTTTTGACCACCGAACCGTCGGGGGCCAGGTTGCCGAAGAGAATGACCGTGCCGCCTTCGGCCTGAAAGGCATGGGCCTTATCAGGGATAACGGTTTCATTTATGATAACTGCTTCGGCGATTATCTGTTCCACAGTGACGCCTCCTACATTCAAGGCTTCTAAATGCAGATCATCAGCCAGGCGTTTCATAACCACCGGAACGCCACCCGCCATATAAAAATCAATTAAACCATACGGGCCGCTGGGAGAGATTCCGCACAGAGTCGGAATCTTGATGCCCATCTCGTTAAAGCGCTCAAGGGGCAATTCCAGGCCCAGTTCATGGGCAATAGCCGGCAGATGCAGAGTGGCGTTGGTTGAACCGCCAATAGCCAGATTTACAATAAGGGCGTTTTCCAACGCCTGTGGTGTGATAATTTTCGAGGCGGTCAAATCTTCATCAAGCAGTTCCACGATCCGCTTGCCGGCCTCACGCGCCATTGCAAGCCTGCCGGAATGAAAGGCCGGAATGTTGGCTGATCCGGGCAGAGCCAATCCCATGGCCTCGGCAAGACATTGCATGGTGTTGGCCGTACCCATGACCTCGCACGATCCACATGTGGCGGCTGTGCATGAGGCGAGTTTGTCGAGCGGGTCGGTATAATATTTATGGTCTGCCGCTTCGTTTTTACTTGGTTTGAAACGGATATCCCATGAATTGGGACCTCCCGTGACAAAAATAACCGGCATGTTGAGTCTTGCCGCCGCCATGATCATGCCCGGTATGATCTTGTCGCAACTCGCGATAAAGACCAGGGCATCGTAGCGCATGCTGCGGACATGGGTTTCGATGATATCGGCGATAAGATCGCGTTGGGCCAGGACAAAGCGCATACCTTCATGTCCCTCGGTCATGCCGTCGCACGGCGCGGGCACATTGAATTCGAACGGCAATCCGCCCGCAGCATGGATTCCTTCCTTCACGCGCTGAGCGATCGTGTTTAAGTGCATGTGGCCGGGATTAATCTCAGTGAAGGAATTGGCGATTCCTATAATGGGTTTAACCGAGGCTTCGTTGATGTCCACGCCGGTGCCCATAAAAATGTATCGCCTTACAATACTGATCGGGAAATCGCTTTCGTCGAAAATTGCCTGGCTTTTGGGTTTCTTCATTCTGACCTCCTCAAAATGGTTTTAAAAATGGAATCCGCCTCAGAACGACCCTGGCTACAAGACGGATTTTTGTATTTAATGGAAAATGGGTAAAATTGGTCTTAACAGCTCCTTTGGTTTATCGGGTTTTTTGGGAAGTATCCACGCGCGCATTTGCAATTATTTCTTTTTTGTCCAACTGCCGTTATTGTCCTGCACCCACCAGCCGGACTGAGCTTTTTCTCTCCAAAGGTTGGCAAATATTTTCTTTATTTGGGATACCGCTTCCGGTCCAGGTTTATTCGCGTTTGCGATTTCACTATAGAGCGCCGCGCGGTCTTTGTTTTCCTCATCTAACAGGTTATTGGCAACGCTTCTTTCCAGAACGCTCAATGCTGCCGTATCTATGGCCTCGACAAGACCGTTATTGCTCTCGCCTATCGTGCCTTTATCAAAATATATTTTTAAATTCTTGAACCTCTTCTTTATAGATTTTTTGATACCGAGGACAGCGGGGGGTGACACATCAATATTCACATCGGCGTATGCCGTTTTGACGCCAAACATTACATCCAACCGGCTTGTCGGGCCTGCCTTTTGGGCGGGTGCTTCTTTGTCCTTAATGCGGATATCGTCAACTATCCTGTCCGCCGCCTTCTGAATTTCAGCCGCCGGGCAATAATTATAAACAGTGAAACAGGCAACAATAAAAAAAATTGCAACATAACCGATTGCTCCGATTTTTGTTTGCATAAAGCCTCCTGTTTGAAAAATGTTTTTTCTTTTAACATAATTATATTTTTACGACACGTTCTTTGTTGCTTTCGGAGGGCATTAGCGATGTCCTTGCTTCATTATACATAATTAAAAAATCTTATTTTATCTCATCGCATTAATCAATTGTTACGCTGCCGTTTAATGTTCATTATAAAAACAGTTTAATTCTTGTCGGACAAATGCCTACATGGTGTAAGCTTATGTCTCACGGTTAATTCGGACTGACGCTGATATTATCAACCATCTTCTTGTAGTATAAAATAATCACTTTTCAAGGGGTACATGTATTGCATCCGCCATATGTAATACGCTCCTACGTTGCGGCAGGTTACTCAGAGTATGCGAGTCTGACAAACAGGAACGAAGCCCATCGTCGGAGCGTACCCCTCCTGAAAAGATTTGGCAAGGTCATATATCTCTAAAAAGAGCGGGCAAAGAGACGCATGGCTAAAATGGCTTATTAACAAAAACAAACATCGTGCCTTTTTGGCGGAATTTGGCGGAAATAGAAGGCATAAAAAATAATTTTAAGGAGAATATTATGGCTGAAATTAATGAAACAGATTTTTACGACAAGGTCTTTCCTGTGCCTGAAAGAGTAAGAGAGAAATCTTACGTCAAGAGCAGGAAGGAGTATGATAAGCTCTACAAAGAGTCTATCGATGATCCGGATGCTTTCTGGGCGAAAATGGCGTCTACAAGACTAAGCTGGTTTAAACCGTTTGACAAAAAGAAAGTATCGGACTGGTCATTTGATCAGGGGAAAGTTCATTCCAAGTGGTTTGAAGGCGGCAAGCTCAATGTTAGTTACAACTGTCTGGATCGTCATCTGGAAACCAAGAAAAACAAGGCCGCGATCATTTTTGAAGGCAACGATCCCAATGACTGGAAGGTTTATACCTATCAGGATATGTATCGCGAAGTAAACAAGTTCGCCAATGTTTTGAAAAGCCTGGGCGTTAAAAAGGGCGATAGGGTTTCCATTTTTCTGCCCATGATCGCGGAACTGTCTATTGTCATGCTGGCATGCGCCCGCATCGGCGCCATTCATGCTATTGTTTTCGGCGGATTCTCGGCGGAAGCTTTAAGAGACCGTATTAATAACTGCGGCGCTAAAGTTGTTATTACCTGCGACGGCACTTACCGCGGCTCCAAGGCAGTTCCCCAGAAAGCCACATGCGACAAGGCAGTGGATCAGTGTCCCGGTGTGCAAACCATGATTGTTGTGAAACGCACCGGAACGGAAGTTGTCATGAAAGAAGGCCGCGACGTCTGGTATGAAAAATTAATGGCCGAGGCGGCGCCCTATTGCAAACCTGAAGAAATGGACGCGGAAGATCCTCTGTTCATTCTTTACACCTCCGGTTCTACCGGACAACCCAAGGGCGTTGTGCACACCACAGCCGGTTATCTGCTTTATGCGTCCATGACCCAGCAGTATGCCTTTGATGTTCGCGATGAAGATACTTACTGGTGCACGGCCGATATCGGCTGGGTCACCGGTCACAGCTATGTTGTCTACGGACCGCTTTGCAACGGTTTCAGCAGCATCCTTTTCGAAGGCGTTCCCAACTATCCTAATTTCGATAGATTCTGGGCTGTCTGCGAGAAATACAGCGTTAATAACTTCTATACCGCGCCCACCGCTATACGTTCCATCGCCAAAGAAGGCGACAAATGGGTCGATATGCATGATCTTTCCTCGCTGCGCGTTCTGGGTTCGGTCGGCGAACCGCTCAACCCCGAAGCCTGGTGGTGGTATTACAATAAAATCGGCGGCGGCCGCTGCACAATCGCCGATACCTGGTGGCAGACAGAAAATGGCGGACATATGATCCTGCCTCTGCCCGGCGCAATCGATATCAAGCCCGCAAAAGCCATGGTTCCATTCTTTGGTGTGGTTCCCGCTTTGATGGATGAAGAAGGGAAAGAAATAAAAGGACCCGGAAAAGGCGCCCTCTGCATTAAGAAAGGATGGCCCGGCATTACCCGCGGTTTGTGGGATGATAAAGAAGGCCGGTTTGAAGAGAACTACTTCTCCCAGTTCCCCGGTTACTACTTCTCCGGCGACGGCGCCGAACGCGACGCGGACGGTGATTACAAGATCACAGGCCGCGTGGATGATGTTATCAATGTGTCCGGCCACAGACTGGGCACCGCGGAAGTTGAGGCGGCGCTTACGTCTCATCCTGATGTCGCCGAAGCGGCGGTTGTCGGTTTCCCGCATGACATTAAAGGACAAGGTATCTTCGCCTATGTCACTCTGCAGCATAACGTAGCCAAGACGGATGATCTCAAAAAGGCTCTTGTCGCGCATGTCCGCAAGGTTGTGGGTCCGATCGCGTCACCCGACCAGATTCAATGGGCTGACGGTCTGCCCAAAACCAGATCCGGAAAGATTATGCGGCGTGTGTTGAGAAACGTCGCCGCTAAGACGTTTGGTGACTTCGGTGACACATCAACTTTGGCTGATCCGGCCGTAGTGGATGATCTCGTAGACAATAGAAAGAAGCTAGGCTAGCCCCGGCTATGTAGAAAAAGTTTCAACAGTTTTGCTACATTGACGTCCCTCCAAAAAATGCCGTTCCCTGATTCACAGGGAACGGCATTGTCCTGTCTAATATCCGAAGGTGAAAGGTTTAAGTGGAGAGGAAATAAGATAACTCTTTACGCACTTGCGCAAATTTGCGGTTCAGTACTGTGCGCGTCAGTCAGACTAAAACAGTGACTTTCGTGGAGCCATTTATATAAGAATACTTTACCTCACAATCGAGTTCCCGAATGATATGTTTTATGATTTTGTTTGTTGAATCAATTACGGATACGAAACCGGAAATGCCATGCTCCTTGCCAATGGCAAATATTTCCCCCAATAATAATTTGCCAAGGCCGTTATGCTGCCAGTCGTCACGGACCACAATGGCACAGTCGGCAAAATTATCTTTAGGATCATAACTATAACGGCTTACGGCAATAATGGAATCTTTTCCGTCTTCTTGTATCACAGCGGCAAGGGCGAAACTGTTGTTGTAATCGATGTGGGTTGATCGAAAAAGCAAATCTTCCGGAAGCGCGTTAAGGGGCGTCAAAAAACGCAGATATTTGGAATCTTCGTGAAGCTTGTTGAATAAATCTACGATAAGATGTCCGTCTGTCCACAAAATAGGCCTGATAAACACCGTTTTTCCGTTTTTAAGCGTAAGCCGGCTTTCATATTGAACGGGATATCCTTCATTAAAAATTTGCGGCATCCTTATCTCTCCGAAAACGTAAGAACTTGGTGTTCCTGCTAAATTATATGTTTTCAAATTTAAACCTTATGCCTTCATCTTTTGTTTCTGATCACGAAAGACTCAAAGACATCGAAACCATGTTCTCGTCTTTGGAATCCAATGTAAAATCGCAGTGCCGGAAAATTCTTATCATAGCATAATTTTCCTGAAGAGTTTCGGCGCGAATCATCTTGTAGCCTTCCTTTTTGGCCAGTTCGATACATTGTTCCGATAATAAATGTCCAAGGCTCTTATTCTGCCATGGATCGGAAATAATGATTGCGTATTCCGCTTCTCCCTCAAAGCGCTTGTTTCTGATTAAACGGGCGATGCCCAGGAATTTATGCTTGTCGCCATCTTTCAATTCCGCGACGACGGCGACTTCGTCCTCCGGATTGAGATTGCAGAAACGCAAAGCCCGCTCGGGTGTGGCCGAAAAAGGAGATAAGAACCTCAGCCACAGAGACTTTTGCGAACAACCGTTAACGAAATCCGTCCACAGGCCGATATCCCTGGGATTGATGAGGCGCAGACGCACGGGCATGTTATCGACAGAAAGCGAATCCTTGGTAAGGTGACGGGCGATGGAATCGGCAATGGCGCTCTGACGTCTTATACCGTAATGATACATCTGACTCAGGACTTCCGCCGCCGTTTCCGCTGTGGAATAAACGGGAATGCCTGCCTGTTCCATCTTAACCACACCATCTATCATAAATTCTTTACAGGCCACACAGCATACGACCGGTTTCCCTTTGTAATCTATGTTTTTCATGGTCTCCACAAAGGAATTCAGCATCTCGCCCTGGATAACCACTATGAAACTGTGTACGTCATTGCTTTCAATTCCGATTTCAATTAGATTTTTGACCTGCTGCGGCGTCATAGAGAAAGAGCAGTCAATGGGATTGCCGACATTGGCATAATCGGGCAGAGCATTTCTCAGGCGTGTTTGAAAATAAGGTTCCAGGGTGGACAGACGCATATCGCAGAGATACAACATGTCGGTAGCCGCCACACCCATCGATCCGGTATAGGTAATCACCAGAACGCCGTTACCTTTCGGGACGGGCTGTTTGGAAAAAGCGCGCGTCAGCGCGAACAGATGTTCGTTGTCCGTTGCCCGGATCAGGCCGCTTTGTTTAAAAGCCGCGCTGTTGACTTCGTCATTGCCTGCCAGCGACGCTGTATGGGAGGAGACGGCTTTTTTACCGGCTTCCGTGCGTCCCGATTTCAGAACAATGACGGGTTTACGTACTGCCGCCCGGCTGGCTACGTCCACAAAGCGCTTGCCGCTGCGGATATCTTCCATATACATGACGATTACAGAGATATGATCGTCGTCACTTAAGTATTCCAGAATATCTGTTTCATTGATGTCCATTTTGTTGCCGATTGTAGCCACTATTCCGAAATCCAGAACATTGCTCAATCCGGTAAGAATACCGGCGGCATAAACACCGGCCTGCGCGACCATGCCGACATTGCCCTTTCGCAAATCGGAAAGTAATCCGATAGATTGTACCATATTGTGATGAGTGTTGATGACTCCGGAACAATTCGGGCCAAGCACGCGGCATCCATGCTGACGAATGATCTTTTCAATCCTTTCCTGCGCCAGCTTGCCTTCTTCGCCGCTTTCGGCAAATCCGGCGGCCTCCACAACCATATACTTTATTCCCTTTGCGCAGCAATCGGCAATGGCTGCCTCAACCGCTTTGGCAGGAACAATAATGACGGCCATGTCAACCGGTTCCTGAACATCCAAAATAGATTTGTAGGCTTTGATTCCCTTGATGGAATCTTTTCCCGGATTAATCGGGTAGAGTCTGCCGGGAAAATCATGATTGATAAGATTCCAGAAGACATTATAGCCAAGTTTTCCCCTGACATCGGAAGCGCCGATTACCGCGATGCTTTTCGGATAGAAGAAATCCCGCAGACTCTGACGGCCGGTCGGCGTTACATTTTCTGCCGGTGATGCCTCGCTGACAAACATACGGGCGTCCACGGTCACATACCCGTCCGGATAGAGAAACAGAGGATTGAGATCCAGTTCGTTGAATTCCGGATTTTCAATCACCAGTTGAGATATTTTTAAAAGGAGTTGCCGGAGTGAAGCCAGATCGACAGCCTGGCCCCGATACCCTTTCAGAATGTCCGAGCCTCGGATGTCTTCGATCATTTGCACGGCGTCTTTTTCGGTAATCGGCAGAACGCGAAAAGAAACATCGCGCAGGACTTCCACAAACACACCGCCCAGGCCGAACATGATCAGCGGGCCGAAGCTGGGATCGCGCGTCACGCCGATGATGGCTTCAATGCCCGGCCTGGCCATACGCTGCACGGCAACGCCTTCGATATGCTGATATTTGAATGTCTCGATAATTTCACGGTAGGCATTGCGCACGTCCCCGGCGCAAAGCAGATTGAGCTTGACGCCGCCGGCATCTGTTTTGTGAACGACATCCGGCGAGACAATCTTCAACACTACGGGAAACCCGATTTTTTCGCTGATAGCAAGCGCTTCATCTTCGGAGCGGGCAACCAGAAAGCCTGTAGTCGCAATGCCTATGCCTTCAAGGATTTCCTTGCTTTCGTGTTCCATCAGATAGCTGCGGTTGTCCCGGATGGCCTGATGGATGATTTCCGATAATTCATCTTTCAGCAGTCCGGATTGCGCAGAAGACGTGATACCTTTATCCGATGTCACCTTTTGTGATCCTGAAATTTCGTTGTTCATAATGTCCTCCCCTGACATATATATCCGCTTCCTTTTTGACTCAGATTTAAAAAGATACGGAACTTCAACCCAATAATAAATTAACACGGACATTTAAAATATAATATCAGCAGAGGTCTTATTTGTGTGTCAGAACAATACTGTATGCTATGACGGTTTTTGTCTGACATGGCTCATCTTAAAGGGAGTTTTTGCATAGCCTGCGAAAATTTCCGGCAATATAAAGTTCTATTTATTACACGCTCCCCCGAGAGGAATGCGCTTTTGATCAAAGCGTTATCTTTGATTCAAAAATAAAAGAAGATATTTTAATTGATAAGTTTATTGTGGACGGCGTACAAAGTAAGTTCGGCGTTTTTTTTCATGACCATCTTTGACATGACGCGGGTGCGGTAAGTGCTGATGGTCTTAACGCTTAAACAGAGTTCGTCGGCGATATCGGAAACGGATTTTCCTCCTGCCAGCATCAGCATCACTTGATGCTCACGGTTGGAGAGCCGCTCGTGGGGAAGTTTTTGAGTGTCTGTTTCCAGTTCATCAGCCAGTTTTTCCGCCAGTGATGCAGTGACATATTTCCCTCCGCCAGCTGCTTTGCGGATGGCGCCGATGAGTTCCTGCGGCGCGCTTGCTTTGGTGAGATAGCCCGACGCGCCGGCGCGCAGCGCGCGCACAGCGTATTGCTCTTCGGGGTGCATACTTAAGATCAACACAGCGAGTTTCGGACGCTGGTTTTTAATGTCCTCCAAAACCTCAAGGCCACTGCGGCCCGGCATGGTAATATCCAGAAGAACCACGTCATAATCATGTTGCAGAACTTTTTCCAGCGTTTCTGAACTGTTTTGCGCTTCGTCCTTGACGGCCATATCCTTCACATCCGCAAGAATCTGCTTGACGCCCTGGCGCACAACGGCGTGGTCATCGGCAACTAGTATGCGTATCATGATTGTCGTTCTCCTTTTCCCAGTGGAATTAAAACTCTAACCATTGTTCCGGATGGTTTTACGTTTCGGACATGAACAGTGCCGCCCCAGAGATGGGCGCGTTCGCGCATGCCGATCATCCCGAAAGACCGGGTGTCATCAATTTGCCATTGTGTGATGCCTATTCCGTTGTCCGTCACTTCCAAACACAGTTCTTTTTCTTTTACCATAAGGTCTACCTTGCAGAGCGTGGCCCTTGCATGCCGGGCAATATTGGTAAGCGTTTCCTGAAAAATGCGGAAAATGGCCGTGGCCTGTTCCTTATCGATCACACTATTGCCGCAATCAATATGAGCCTGGCAGCAAATGCCGGAGTGCTTCTGAAAATCCGCCGCCTGCCATTCAATGGCTGCCGGCAGTCCCAGATCATCGAGCAGACTGGGACGCAGTTCTGTAGTAATATTATGCACGCTTTCAATGGTCGCGTCGACCAGACTCGACATGTTTTGCGTTTTGTCCCGGATGCTTTTATTGCCGGCCAGAAGCCGGTTTGTAAGCCAGGAGAGGTTCATTTGCAGCGCGGTGAGCGATTGTCCCAACTCATCATGGATTTTGCGCGCAATGCGCGTGCTTTCTATCTCACGCACCGACTGAAGATGAACGGACAGATTTCGCAATTCCTGACGCGAGCGTTCCAGATCTTCCTGCGCCTTTTTTTCCGCCGTAATATCTTCATAAGTGACCACGATGCGCTTCTCGCGCAGCTTCTCCCCAATACGGGAGGCCTTCATCCGGCAGATAATTTCCTGCCCATCCTTGCGCAGGCAGGGGAATTCCGTTTCATATGTCCGCTGATGCTCAAGGGTGGAATAAAAGATGTCGCCGATTTTATCGGCATCTTCCTCGTTGCAATAAATCATAGTGATCCTCTTGCCGATAAGTTCTTCGCGGTGCCAGCCGAAGATGATCTTGACTGCGTGATTGGCGAAATTAATGCGCCGTTCGTGAAGGCCCAACACCGCCTGAGGGATTGCGTCGAGAATGGATGATTCCAGCGCTTCGAGTTCTTCAAGCCGTCTGCCGGCTTCTTTGCGTTCGGTTATGTCTATGGAATTACCCAGGATGGCCCGTTTCCCTTTGAATGTAATCGACATGACGGTTTCCATGATCCACTTGATCCGGCCATCTTTGGTGACAATGCGAAATTCATAGGGCGAAAAACGCTGCTCTTTGAGCATCATGATCGCGTATTTAGCCGTTTTGCGCCGGTCTTCAGACAGGATAATACAGGAAGGATCCATTTTAAGCATTTCACTTTCACTGTAACCGGCATAATCCCGGAAGTGATGATTAACAAACTGAAATCGTTTGTTCTGCATGACGTAAAATCCTACCTGGGAACTCTGTGCCAGGATTTTATATAAATCTTCTTCAGACGTTCCCTTAGACCGCGTCTGGTTGTTATTCGACAACTGCGCTTGTAAATGATTAACCAGATTAATCAAATCATTTTTTGACTTTTTCTCCAAGCTCATGGGCCGCTCCGGCGCGTGAAAGATTCATAGTTAATAAGACGCTTTATCTAATCACAATTGACGGGAAAAATAAATAGTTGTCTCTGAAAAAGTACATTTTATGCGCAAATCATCAATCTCAACGAAATTGCGGGATTTTAATCAGTAACGGAATTAATCATCAATACCCGAAAGCGAACATTGATGCCACGCGTTATTTTTTATGATCAATATCTAATTGACACAATATCATTCTTCATATAGTTTAATTAATGGAATTGTATTATGAATTAAATGGAGATGTTTGATGAGTAATACTTTGATTGGTCCCATGCGGCCTAACTTTCTGGTTTTAACCCCCGCCTGTGTGCTGCTGGGAATCGCGACTGCCTTCTGGTCTGGAGCTTCTCTTAATCCGTTATATATTATTCTTATATTCGCAGGCGCTCTTATGGCGCATACCAGTGTCAACGCGCTCAATGAATATCAAGACTTCAAAAGCGGACTCGATCTTATCACCGTGAAAACACCCTTTTCAGGTGGAACAAAGAGTCTGCCTGAAAACCCCCAAAAGGCTCATCTGGCATTGATTACCGGTTTAGTCAGTCTTATTCTTACTGCTTGTATAGGTGTCTATTTCCTGATCCAACGCGGGCCGTGGTTATTGCCTGTCGGCCTTCTTGGGATTATAATCATTTATACTTATACACCGTTCATTACGCGTCATCCACTCTTGTGTCTGATTGCCCCCGGCCTTGGCTTCGGGCCGTTGATGGTGATGGGCACCGATTTCATGTTGACCGGCCATTATTCCTGGACTGCGGCATGGGCTTCACTGACGCCGTTTTTTCTAGTCAGCGATTTGCTGCTCCTTAATCAATTTCCTGATGTTGAGGCTGACAGGCAATTTGGCAGAGACCACCTGCCCATACGAATCGGACGCCCCTTAAGCGCCATAGTGTATATTGTTTTTTTGATTTTGACTTATGTGTCGATTATTGCCGAATGTCTGTTGAAAGTGCTTCCTTCGGGAGCGCTTATGGGTCTGGTTACATTGATTTTGGCCGTTCCGGTGATGCGCGGCGTCGTACGCTATGCCGATGATATTCCCGGCTTGATCCCGTTCATGATTAAAAATATAATTATCAATATCGGCACGCCGGTTTTTGTCGCCCTGGGATTATTTTTTGCGCGCCGGTAAAAATAGAGAAATGGAGACACATATGCTTAAAAACAAACTGTTCCGGTATTTTTGCATGATGTCCGGCGCTGTGGCCGGATGGATTTTCATCTTACCCGGATTATTATTTCCTGTAATTACGAATAATTTTAAGCAGTGTTATCGCCACGCCAACCGGTTTAGAAAATCCGCCATTTCCGGAAACACATCACGGGTGATTTCTCCTCTGACGATACCGTGAAGATGAAAGTGAACCTCCCTGTATATTTTGTCGGGAGATGAGATACAATCATAAATTTTCCTGCCGCTTTTTCCCTCTACCTTGGGGTCATTGTCTGCCTGAATGATTAGTGCGGGGATTAAAAGAGAGGGAAGCGCCGCGTATACTTTTTTCATCAGCGCCTTGACCTGCACGATGCTTCGTACTGGACATCGGTTATAGTTGATATGCGGGTTGTCAGGCTGATTGGGAACAAAATCCATGCGCAGGTGTTTGATGCTCATGGCGGAAAGAAACAAATTCCACCGGTCGAGTTGTTCAGCAAATCTGGAAGAGAAACTTTTGAACTTCAGTGGCGCGCTGATGGAGATAACCGCTTTAAACGCCCCCGGCTTGGTGACGGCCTGATGAAGCGCTAACGCCGCGCCTGTTGAAAAACCGGCCACAACGATTTGCCCGCAGCAGGTTTTCAGGATGTCGTGTCCACGGTTCACGGAATCCACCCAATCGTAAAAGCTTTGTTCCGCCAGATCCAGCGCGGAAGTTCCGTGTCCTGCAAGTCTTGGCGCGTAGACAGTGTATCCCTGTGAATATAAAAAATCCGCCCATTCACGAACTTCTTCCGGCGCAGCCATGAGACCGTGTATCAGAAGCACTCCGCGATTTGTTTCCGGATGATGCAGAAGGTAGGGCTCTCCTATATGACTGGGTTTTGTTTCGCCTTCCAGAAAGTGTTTTTTATAATCCCTTTCAAAAAGCAGGGATTCCTGCTGCATAAGTTGCTTACATGCGTCCGAGACTGACATAGTTTTGAAGTATCACGCCATGATGGCCGGAGGGGCCGTTTTATTAAAATTCTTTAATGCTATTAGGCGGCCTTTTGGAAATAGACGATATAAATCATCGCGTAGTGAAGCCCGCCGCCGATCAGTACCATGATGTGAAAAAGCTCGTGAAAGCTGAAGATTCCGGGGATAAGCTTCGGTTTCTTCGTTGCGTAGATTATACCGCCCAGCGTAAAAAACATTCCACCGGTAAACAGCAAAATTCCCTGTGCGAGGTTCATGTATGAAAGTATTTGTTTAAGAGGGATGACCGCGATCCAGCCCATGACCAGATAAATAACGGCATAGAGAATTCTGGGCGCACGCGGGAAAAAAAGTTGAGAGATAATCCCTAATCCCACAAGTCCCCACTGGATAGCCAGGATGGACCAGCGCCAGGTGCCATTCAGATACATATAACAAATAGGGGTGAAAGTTCCGGCGATCATGCAAAAGATGGCGAGGCGGTCCATTCTCCGCCAGAAAGACTTCTCATTCTCTTCTTTCTTAAAGGCGTGGTATAATGTGCTTGCCAAAAAGAGAAAAAACATCGAGACCCCGTAGATCAGGGCGGTAATCAACGCTGATGCCGAATATCTGGCGACCAGCGCTAAAAACACAGTACCCACCGCCGCCGCGATGGCGCCGGCCAAATGTGAATAGAAATTAAAAGATTCTTGTTTTTTTATGCTCATGATACTTCCCTTTTATTAGCAACTTTTTTTGTTATTCAAGGGAAGATTATAGTGGCCTGATAAAGGTGCCATGACCTGCCCGAACTTTTAACAATTCTAACATATTTTATATTAGAATACAGTTATTTTTTATTTTTCAATGATAATAATCCATTGGAGCCGGAAAGTGTTAATATAATTCAGGAAAGAGATAAAATCCTGATTTTGTCTTCCCCCGCGGATGCCATATATAGCGCTTGTTATTGTTAATAAAAAAGCATAAATATTAGCAATAAATGATTCTGTTATCAGTTATATCTTCGTTTATTGGATTTTATACATCAGGACACTTTCAAAATTGAGGTTGCCGTGACACATCACATGATGAAATCAGGTTATGCAGCTCTAACTGACCGGATCAATCTTTACCCCCAGGGAGCGCCTCCGTCGGACGCACTTTATAAAATCCTGAATATTCTGTTCACACCCAAAGATGCCGCTTTGGTATCACTCCTTCCCATAAAACCATTCACGGTTGAGAATGCCTCCCTCGCCTGGAAGATGAAGATATCATCTGCCCGGAAAATATTGGATGATCTGGCCAGTCGGGCAATTCTTCTCGATATTGAAGAATATGGGAAGCAGGTCTATTTTCTCCCCCCTCCCATGGCCGGTTTCTTTGAGTTTTCTCTTATGAGAATCCGCGGGGATATTGATCAGAAAATGTTAAGCGAACTTTTCTTTCAGTATCTTAATGTGGAAGAAGACTTCATAAAAGCCCTCTTTACAGAGGGAGAAACGCGGCTTGGTCGTGTCTTTGTTCACGAGCCATCTCTTCGGTCAGAATTTAGCCTGGCTGTTTTCGATTATGAACGCGCCACAGAGGTTATTAAAACAGCTTCCTTCAGGGGCATCAGTATCTGTTACTGCCGTCATAAAATGCAGCATCTCGGCAGAGACTGTGGTGCGCCGAAGGATATTTGCATGACATTTAACGTGACGGCGGGGTCGCTGATAAAACACGGTCATGCACGTTGGGTAAGTCAGGATGAGTGCCTGGATTTGCTGCAAGTTGCCTATGATCAAAAACTGGTTCAGTTCGGTTCCAATGTTCGTAAGGAGGTTAATTTCATCTGCAACTGCTGCGGCTGCTGTTGTGAGGCCATGATCGCGGCCAGACGTTTCGGCCTTCTGCATCCTGTACATACGACAAATTTTCTACCGGAGATTCAAGAAGGAAATTGCACAGGTTGCGGCCAGTGCGTTAACGTCTGTCCCGTGGATGCCATGAGTCTCATTTCTGCAAACAATCCACACAAACCGAAGGCAAGAATAGCTCGTTTGCGTGAGGAAATTTGTCTCGGTTGCTGTCTTTGCGCAAACGCCTGTCCCAGAAAGCACATTACATTAAAATTTCGTTCCCGGAGGGTCATAACACCATTGAATTTTGCTCATCTGGCTGTTGTGATGGCTATCGAAAGGGGAAAACTGCAGAATCTGATTTTTGATAATCAGGCTCTTTTAAGTCACCGGGCCATGGCGGCTATCCTTGGTGTTATTCTTAAATTGCCCCCCCTTAAACAGGCGATGGCTAACTGCCAGTTGAAATCAAGATACCTTGAGTCCTTAATCAGGCGACTGAATGCAAAAGATAAACCCCAATCGTTTAAGTGAGCATTTATTTAAGTCCCTGTTAGTTTTATATTTACTTGAGTTCAAAGGCCTCTTGAAGCTATCCGGAGTCTTTTTATTTTTTATAGAGTGAGAAAATTTTGATAATCTTTTCTTGTATCCTCTGTGTAAAAAGTTTAAAAGAAAACTGTTATTAGATGGGATGGTTTAAATGCATTCTCTGCTGCCGCAAATAGTTCAATATAGTTATTGGGGAATATTTTTCTCGATGGCGATTGGCATTTTAGGTTTACCCATTCCGGATGAAGCACTGATGGTTTTTGCGGGTTTCCTGATTTTTCAAGGTAAACTGAACTATGCGCTAACCATTATCGTTGCATTTATTGGGACTTCATGCGGAGTTACTATCGCTTATTCTGTCGGGACGCTTTCTGACAAGATAATACTCAAGAAATATTCCGACAAGATGCATATCAATCCCGAGCATTTTCAAAACGCCGAAGAATTTTATAGAAAGTATGGAAAATCGATATTGTTTGTCGGTTATTTTATTCCGGGAGTGAAACATTTGACAGCGCTTCTGGCAGGCATTTCCGAAATGTCTTATCGAACATTTGCCATATACGCTTACGGGGGGGCATTATTTTGGACAGTTGTTTTTGTAAATTTAGGTTATTTCCTCGGAAATGGTTGGCATCGATTTGCTCATTATTCCTACAAATTCATTATACCTCTTGCAGCCATTGTATTAGTGGTAACTATTATTGTACTGTATTTAAAACCAAATAAAAATAAATAATCGAAGTTAAGATGATGTATCGGCAACTTACTCCCGGAAAATAGTTTAATCAGTCATGCGAAATTTCCGTCAACGGTTAAAGGGGAGAAGATGGGAGAAGTTTTAAAATAAGATGTTAATCTGTCCTGACCAATATTTGACCTCACAAATATGTCAAATTAGTCTTATCATCCCCAACACTCGTGTTTAAACCCCGGCGAATCACCGGAAAATTATTTACGAATTAAAACCGGATAGGGCTTTTACGGACATCATTTAAAAAACACCCGGCTATCGACGATAGAAACGTCCTTGCCCTTTTCGTGGACAATAACGGGATTCAGATCAATTTCGGCGATATCCGGCACCGTTGCCAGAAGCTGTGATACGCGGCAGATTACGTCACAAAAGGCGTCTATATCAGCCGTCATTTTTCCTCTTGCCCCTTGCAGCACCGGATAAGCCCGGAGTTGTTTGAGCATGTCCATCGCTTCACTTTTTGTAACCGGAGCGAGGCGAATGGACGTGTCCTTGAAAATTTCGAGAAAAATGCCGCCTAAGCCGGCAATAACAATTGGTCCGAAGACCGGATCCTGGCGTCCGCCGACAAAACATTCAATACCATCTTCCGCCATTTTTTGAATCAGGAAACCGTCAATGGTCGGTTGTGGCGTAATTTTTTCGAAAGCATCGTTCATGCCGGAAATGGCCTTGGCCAGTTCCTTATGATTTTGAATCTTCAGCCGCACACCGCCCACGTCGGATTTATGGGACGCGTCCCGGGAAAGAAGTTTTACGGCAACGGGGAAATTAAGTTTGCATTTACTTGCTTCCTTCGCTGATTTGACAGTGACACCATCAACGCATCGAATGTCTGCGGCCTCGGTAATTTGCAGGGCTTCATCCGTCAGGGGAATACGTTTCTCAATACGGCAGAGATTTTTAATTTTATGGATGGCATCCAGATCGATAGAAGAAAAAACATTGCCCTCCCTTGTATCCCTCGTCGTTCTTTCTTCATAATAGGTGGCCGATGCATCGAGGGCTTTAGCCGCTATCAGGGGCGAAGTGAAAATGGGGTATCCCTGGTTCTTCGAAATATTCAGCAATTCAGGGGCGTCGGTATTCACGGTTACGGCGACCGGTTTTTGATATTGTTTCACCAGTCTGCCGACATTGCTTAAGAAATCACGCGACATTTCGGATTCATAAGTGGATACATAGAGATGATTGAATAGAACACCGTCGACATCCGGGAGTTTCAGAGCTTCTTCAAGAATTTTGGTAAAGATGGTGTAATCGAAAATTTCTCCCAGATCCAGTGGATTCTGATGGGCAATGACCCGCGTGTGGTAGATAGTTTTTACCGTTTCGATAAAAGCCGGGGGAAAATCAACCAGCGAGAAGCCGAATTTGGCGCAGGCATCGACAGTTAGAACAGCATGCCCGCCGGAACGGGAGAGGACGGCGACGCGTCTGCTTTTCATCAGAGGAAGCCGGATAATTTTTACCGCGTTAAGAAAGTCTATATCGTCCTCCGCACGAATGACTGCCGCCTGGCGAAAACAGCCGTCGACAACCGCATCGTCGGCGGAAAGGGCAGTTGTATGGGACTGTGCTATCTTGGCAGTCATATTGCTGCGATTGGATTTCTGGACAATAATCGGCTTGTCAGACCGGAGCGCCAGATCAAAAAAGGCCCTGCCGCGCTTGAATCCTTCCAGATACATTGTAATGACATCAGTTTTTTCATCTTTGATCAGGTAGTCGAAAACATCCACTTCGTCTATCTGCAATTTATTGCCGATGGCGGCGAATTTGCCGGGAATAATGGCATTGTCGCCGAATTCTTTAAGATAGGCACTACCGATACCACCGCTCTGGACAATCATGGCCACGCGCCCACCGGACGGTGTTTCGGGGAAGAAGCCGAAGGGCATCATCATTTTAATATCAAAATTAATCGTGCCGATACAGTTGGGACCGATGAAACGAATATTGTAACGGTCGGCAATTTCCAATACCTTTTTTTCCAGAATATGCTGACCTTCAGAGTATTCGCTGAAACCGCCTGATTCGATAACAATCCGTTTAATGCCCTTTTTCCCGCAGTCTTCCATAAAGTCCGGCACAGTCTGCGCCGGAGAAATAATAATGGCGACATCAGGCACTTCCGGGAGTTTATCAACGCTGTCATAAACATGCGCGCCGGCAATATCTCCTTCCTCCCGGCTTACGCCGTAAATATTTCCTTCATATCCGTTCTGCCGGTTGTTCAACACGATTATATGTCCCAAATTTATTTTCTTTACGGAAGCTCCGATGACTACCATGCTGCGCGGATAGAAAAATTTTTCCATTTTGTTATTTTAATCCTTTCTCAACCTACCACTCTTAGGCGATTAAACAGATCATGCAAAATCGCAGGGAAATTATTTACCTATTTTTGATTGAATACGGTTCTGGTATTCAACAATTTCGTTTCTCAAAATATTAAGATCGGCGATGCGGTCATCAAGCCTTCGCAATTGATTGCCCATTAATTCCAGCAGTCGCCGGAGTACCTTATCATTAGATTTTTCAATTGTCCACATCGCTTCGAGTTCCTGCATTTCCGATAAGGTCATACCCATTATTTTCAGGCGTTTGATCAGTTTCAGGCGCCGTAGATCCATGTCTGTATAGACCCGGCGTCCCCCCTCAATACGCTTGATGGAATTGAGCAGGCCAATTTCTTCGTAATAGCGGATGGTACGCTGGCTCATATCCAGTTTTTGAGCTATTTCACCAATGGAGGTGAATGGCTCATTTGTTTCTTCCATGGTTTATAATTCCTCTCCGGATTATGAATTATATTGTTCTTTCAGCTCCCGCTTTAAAATTTTCCCTGATGGATTTTTGGGCAGTTTGTCAGCGATGAATACTTTTTTCGGGCATTTAAAACCTGCCAGATGTTCCTTGCAATAGGCGACAATCGCCTTTTCATTGAGTGATGAGCCTTTCTTCGGCACTGCCACAACCGCAACAATCTCTATCCACTTGGGATCGGACAGACCAATCACTGCTACCTCTTCGATAGACGGATGCCGGTACAGCACTTCCTCAACTTCGCGCGATGCCACATTCTCGCCTCCGGTTTTAATCATGTCCTTCTTGCGGTCAACCACTGAAAGATAACCGTCATTATCGAAACGTCCCAGGTCGCCGCTGTGGAACCAGCCGAATTGAAAAGCTTCGGCCGTTTTTTCAGGGTCGTTCAGATATCCGGTCATGACATGACCGGACCGGTGCACAATTTCCCCGATTTCTCCCAGAGGGACGAACTTGCCGTCATCATCCATGAGACGTGTTTCCACGTTAAGCACCGGTTTGCCCGCGGACCCCGGCTTCAAAAGCTGATCTTCAGGTTTTAAGATGGTGGCCACCGGCCCCATTTCCGTCTGACCATAATAGTTCCAAAGTTTCAGACCGTGGAAGACGACGGACAACTGTTTGATAATCTCCACCGGCATAATGCTCGCGCCATAGGCGGCCTTTTTCAGGCTGGCGTGGTTGTAATTCCTGAAATTCGGATGGTTCAAAATTCCAATCCATACAGTGGGCGGAGCAAACATATGCGTGATCTGGTACTTTTCAATAAGCTTGATCATTTCCAGAGGATCTGCCTTGTGCATGATCACATTGGTGGCTCCGATATACAAATATGGCATGAGGAAGCAATGGAGCTGGGCGCAATGAAACAGAGGCAGGGCGTGGAGGCTTACATCGTCGGTTTCGTACTGACCGTCGAAGATGCAGCTGTGATACTGCGACATGAGCGCCCGGTGTGAGAGCATGGCTCCTTTCGGTTTTGACTCTGTTCCGCTGGTATAAGGAATTTGTACTATATCTTCCGCGCTGACCTCCACCTGGGGTTCATCAAAGGGCATGGTTTCCATTTCCGTGATCAGGTTGAAGAAGCCTTCAGGGATGATGGAATCCCCTAAGGGGATGAAGCCCCACTTCTGGACGGAAGAGAATTTATTCTGGTTTTGGGCGATAATCGGATAAAGTGTATCTTCTATAATGAATATTCGCGAACCCGAATGATTGATAATAAAGGCTATTTCCTCGGCATTGAGCATGTAGTTGATGGGAACCTGGATGGCGCCGATTTTGGCCAGGCCCATCATGCTGATGGGATAATAGTGGGAGTTGTATGCATAGACTGCCACTCTGTCGCCTTTTTTAATCCCGTAGCTTGTCATAAGATTGGCAAAACGCCTTGCTTCCCGTTCGAGATCATAGAACGAAAGTTTCGTGTCACGGAAGATAATGGCGGTCTTATCGCCATATTTTGTTGCCGCCCTGCGGGCCATATCTCCGATCGTATCGCGATTGATGATGTTGCTCATAGTTTTAACCTTTTACTTCATGATGTCATTAAGATTGATATTTTTTTTCAAATATTTCCTTCATTTTAAATTTCTGAATCTTGCCGCTGGCTGTCATCGGGTAGGCATCTACAAACTCCCAGTATTTGGGAATCTTGTGACGGGCGATTTTTCCTTTACAAAATTCAATGAGCTCTTCGGCTGAAGCCATTTGTCCGCTCTTTAGCTGAATGGCGGCCAGCACCTGCTCACCATATTTCTTATCGGCAATACCGATGACCTGCACATTCATCACTTTGGGATTTTTATAGAGAAATTCCTCCAGTTCGCGGGGATAGATATTTTCACCGCCGCGGATAATCATATCCTTGATTCGGCCGGTCACTTTGAAATATCCTTTTTCATCAAGCGTTCCCAAATCTCCCGTGTGGAGCCAGCCTTCCCTGTCGATGGTCTCCGCCGTTGCCTCCGGCATTTTATAATAGCCCTTCATTACGCAGGCGCTTCTTGTAACGATCTCACCCTGCACATTTGCGGGCACGTCATCGCCTGTTTCCGGATCAATGATCTTGCCTTCGATATCGGGCAAAAGCCGCCCGACAGATGCCACGCGCAGCTTCACAGGATCATCGCGCCGAGTCATTGTCATGACGGGAGAAGATTCCGTCTGACCGAAGGCAATGACGATTTCGGGACAATGCATTTTCGTGCGCACCTGATTCATCGACTCTTCAGGGCAGGGGGCTCCGGCCATAATGCCCGTGCGCAGAGAACTCATATCGTACTTTTCAAAATCGGGATGATTCAACATCGTCACAAACATTGTCGGCACGCCGTTGACGGCGGTGCATCTCTCCGCGGTGATAAACTGAAGCGCTTTGAGTGCATCAAAAGATTCCAGAATAACCATCGTCGAACCGTGGTAAATGCAATTAAGCGTGCTCATCACACAGCCGAAGCAGTGAAACATCGGCACCTGAATCAGCAGGCTGTCTTTTTCCGTCATGCCCATGACATCTCCGACCATTCGGGCATTATTGACAATATTGTGGTGAGTCAGCATAACACCTTTCGGAAAACCTGTGGTGCCCGATGTATACTGCATGTTGATCACATCATCATCGGAAAGAGAATTCATCCGGTCATCCAGTTCCTGCCCGGTTATTTTCTCTCCCATCTTGATCATATCGGGAAACTTGAACATGCCGGGCGTGTTTTCTTTTTTGCCGATATAGATCACGTTTTTTAAAAGCGGCAGTTTTTCCGAAACCAGAGATCCCGCTTTAAAGGAATCCAACTCGGGGGCGACCTTACGGACAGTATCGTAAAAGCTGGTGTCTCTGTAGGTATCGATGAGAAACAAACTCGTGGAATCAGACTGCTTTAGAATGTATTCCAGTTCATGGGTTTGATAATTTGTGTTGATGGTAACCAGTACGCCGCCTACCATTCCCAGAGCCGACTGCAGATAAACCCATTCGGGAACATTGGTCGTCCATACAGCGACATGATCGCCGCGCTTAATGCCAATCGCCATGAGTCCCTTGGCGATATCCCGGCATGTTTTGTAAAATTCGCGGTAAGTCTGCCGGATGCCGAACTCCGAAGAAACAAGCGCCATATTTTCCGGATAACGTGAAGCTGTATCTTTGACTAGCTGCCCTATCGTTTTATTAACAAAATCTGACATAATAACACCCCTCGGTATTTAATTTATTTTGATCAAGACCCGCTATAAAATTCAATTCTACGTCAGGATAGCCTCGAATATATGCTTTTAATATTACAAGCATTTTCTATTTTAATGCCACCTTACGTTAACTGGCACAATATAGACGAAAAATATTTCTGTCAAGTAATTTTAATCACGTCAAAAAAGTCAGAGTTTTTTATATCGGCATAGTAAAATTGTAGTTACAACAATAGTTTGCGCTTTGGTCGTGAAGAATGATTATGTGCTGTGAAATTATTTTTTACAGATGGATGGTTTATGGAGTGGATTATACTTATGATAATTCGCGTTTGGAAGCCTGCCGTCAGTTTTTTCCTGTTTCCCGGATTATTCGTTGTGCAATGGCTTTAGCCGTAATCTTCTTCCGTTGAACTTTGGAATTGCCGGTTTGGGGGAAGTGTTCCAGAAAAAGCAAATCTTTCGGCCGCTCAAATACGGGCAGTTTTCCGTTCACATAATTTTTGAAATCAGGGGACTCATATTTTCTAGGGTCAGATGTTTCAATGATCAGGACAATTTTATCGCCCAGCCGGACGTCGGGAACAGATGAGATAATGAATCGATCTGAGATGAACTCCTCAATTCTTCTTTCAATTATTTCCGGATGATATTTTATTCCTCCGGAATTGATGACATTGTCAAGCCTGCCCAGGACTTTAAATTTGTTCTTGTGAAAAATCCGAACGATATCTCTTGTTTTAACCGGATTGTCCGCTATATCGGGGGCATTTATAATCAGGCAATCTTTCTCATCCTTATTAATCGTTACACCCGGCATCGTTGTATAATAAGATGAGTGCTTTTTGCCGCTTAGTCTGCGGAGGGCAATGTGCGAGACGGTCTCCGTCATGCCATAGGTTGAGAAAACTTCAGTGTTAAGTTCCTTAAGCCTTTCTTCAAGAGGCGCGGGTATAGCTCCGCCGCCGACAATAAGTTTCCTTATCGACTCAATTTTTTTCTCTCCGTGGGGATTGTTTAAAATATTATGTACTTGCAAAGGAATCATCGCCGCAAAATCAAATTCACCCTCGATATTTTCTAAAGGATTTCCTCGCGGTTCTATGGCCGTAAGGTTCAGATTTCCCACCAGGGAACGAACAATCATCATTTTCCCGGCGATATAGTCTGAGGGCAGGCACAGCAGCGCTCTATTGCCTTCTCTAAGTTTCAAATAATCCAGTGTCATGCGTGCGCTGTTGACCAATCGCTTTTTTTTGATCTTAATCGGCTCGGGTGGGCCGGTGCTGCCGGAAGTATGGACTGTAACAAAATCGTTGTCATCATACCATTCGGCGATAAATGCCAACAGCGATTTGTCCCAATTTGCGTAATGCGGATCTTGAAGCTTGTCCCGACAGTAAGCTGCCAGCGAGAATTTGTCATGCCACAAGGCGATATTAAGAATTTCAGTCATTTTGCAGTGATGATAGGTTCCAGGTTTTATTAGCGTCAAATTTCAATTCGGCATTATCTATGTAAAGAGGGGAATCGAAATTGTTTATAAACAATTGACCGGTTCCAAGTCCATGGTGAAGATTACACCGGAGGGTGGAAGTCCATTGGGCAATGGCGTTTAGGCCAATGTTCGATTCAAGGGCAGAGGTAATCCACCATCCGATATCCGACGCGTTGGCAAGTTCGATCCACTGGCTGCATCCACCGAAACCGCCATGCAGGGACGGCTTGAGAACTAAAAATTGCGGATGGATATAATTGATGATATCCTGTTTTTGCTTAAACGAACCGATTCCTATTAATTCTTCGTCCAGGGCAATGGGGAGAGGGCTATTGGCGCATAACCGCGCTAAGAAATCATGCTGCCCCGCTTTCACCGGTTGTTCGATTGAATGGACATTAAACGCTGCCAGCGCATTTAATCTATCCATTACATTTGCGGGATTAAAAGCTCCGTTGGCATCAGTCCTTATTTCAACGTCGCTGGCCTGATATTCATTTCGTATTTTCCTGATGAGCGAAAGTTCGGCGTCAAAATCAATGGCGCCCACCTTGAGTTTAATACAGGCATATCCCTCGTTGAGTTTGTTTCGTATCTGTTCGTCTAGGAATTCCGGGCTTCCCATCCATACCAGACCGTTGATTTTGATTCTCTTCGTTCCTTCCGTAAACCCATTACGGTAAAAGATCTTAGTTCCTTTATTCCGGTAATCAAGGAACGCTGTTTCCAATCCCATCCTTATCGAGGGAAATCCCGCCAGAACATCGGGAGTCAAATCGCAATAGCGTTCAATATCTCTGCAGGTATCAGATAGTTTATCTATAAAACCTGCATCCAATTCAGGGCTCAGACCCGGTAACGGCGCACATTCTCCAATGCCTGTTTGCAGTGGATTGCCTGCATCCGAGATGGATATGAACCAGCTCGTTCTTTCCGTATAAATACCTCTTGATGTTCCTGCCGGTTGCTTGAAGCGCAGGGTGTACTTTTTATAGGAAGCTTTAATCATAAACTAAAAAACCAACCCGACTCCGAATAAAATGGAAAAAATAAATGTGGATAGCGAAAGCTTTTTAAGAAAAGGGTCAAGCTCGCGATGATCGTTAATTTTTGATATGGCATTTATATCGCGGATGAACACAGGAAAAATCAAAATAATTGCCAGTTGTCCCATTGATTTAAAATTTAACGCGGTAAAGAAAGCCGAACCGAGCAATCCCGATATAATGAGAAACGAATGATATTTTTTTGCTCTGGACATGCCCAGTTTGACAGCGATGGTTATTTTTCCGCAGCGTCTGTCATTTTCCATATCTCGCATGTTGTTTAAATTCAAAACTCCCATACTGAACAATCCTAAAACCACCGCCATCAAAGCGGCTCCCCATGAGAGTGTGTGCCGGTAAAGAAAATATGTGCCTAAGACTCCGGTCAAACCGAAGAACAGAAATACGGCAATATCTCCGAGCCCGCTGTAGCCATAAGGATTTTTGCCCAGTGTGTATGTCAATGCGGCAATCACAGAAATCAGACCGAGAAACATGAAAGAGATATAATCAACCAAGGAAAGCCCGCTTAATCCTTCACAAATAAGCCATATGCCCGCGAGGATGGCGGCAAACGTCATGCATGCGATTCCTTTTCTCATTTGCGCCTGTGTTATTGCTCCTGACTGCACTGAACGTAACGGGCCGACCCGTCCATCGTTGTCCGTGCCTTTTACGGCATCGCCGTAATCGTTGGCCAGGTTGGACAAGATTTGCAGAAAAATGGCGGTTAATAAAGCCGGTATAAGCACGCGCAAATTGAATGCTCCGTCAAACTGTGCCAAAGCGCTGCCGGTTATAATACTGGATAATGCCAGCGGCAACGTTCTGAGCCTTGCCGCTTCAATCCATATACTGACATTTTTTACCGTCATGGGAATTTGGGGTATTTATGAAACTTGGGAAGTCTTTTTTCCAGAAAAGCGTTTTTGCCTTCCTGAGCTTCTTCCGTGAGATAATACAGCAGTGTCGCGTTACCCGCGAATTCCTGCAGACCCGTCTGTCCATCCAGATCGGCATTTAGTCCGAGTTTTATCATCCGCAATGCCATCGGACTATAGATCATCATTTCTTTTGCCCAGGTTACAACTTCATCTTCCAGTTTGTCAAGCGGAACGACTTTGTTGACCATGCCCATTTCCAATGCTTCCCTGGCGGAATATTGACGGCACAGGAACCATATCTCCCGCGCTTTTTTCTGACCGACAATACTGGCCAGATAGGAGGAGCCGAAACCGGCGTCAAAGCTTCCTACTTTGGGTCCCGTTTGTCCGAAAATGGCGTTTTCCGACGCGATGCTCAGATCACAAACCACATGAAGGACATGTCCCCCGCCGATGGCGTAACCGTTGACCATGGCAATAACCGGTTTAGGCAAAGAGCGTATCTGCTTCTGGACATCTAGCACGTTGAGGCGGGGAACGCCATCTTTGCCGATGTAGCCTCCCTTGCCTTTGAGGTTTTGATCACCTCCCGAACAAAATGCCTTGTCTCCCGCCCCGGTAAAAACCACAACATTGATTTTAGAGTCTTCTTTACAGAAGCGTAAGGCATCACTCATCTCTAAAGTTGTTGTCGGCCTGAAGGCATTCCTATACCTTGGCCGGTTGATGGTTATCTTCGCAATGCCTTGCCAGTATTCGAAAAGAATATCTTCGTATTTCTTGATTTGTTTCCAGTTTCTTTTTTTACTCATGATATCTTTTTGACCTCATAAATGTATTGATCTCAGATAATTAAAATACGATTTTAATATTTCAGAATTTTGTTCCGTCGGTGTAGTGACTTCCAGCACAGCCGGTTGTGTGAATCCGGAAGTATAGAGCCATTTCAGACCATTGTTTAGAGTTTTTTCATCCGTTGCCGTAAAACAATCCAGACCGTATGCCCGGGCAATGTTTGCCACCTGGTAATTGTGACTTGCTTCAAAATGTGTTTCCAGTGTTGGCATGGCCGACGGCCCGTTAAGAAACCTGAAAATTCCTCCCCCATAGTTGTTGATGACTATAATCCTGAGATTATTAGAGAGGTGCTTGTTCCAGAGCGCGTTAGAATCGTATAAAAAGGCCAGATCACCCGCAATTACTGTAGTAATTTTATCCGCAGCATAAGCCGTTCCGGCGGCTGTGGATAAAACGCCGTCAATGCCGCTGACTCCGCGGTTCGACATGAAGGTGATGTTTTTATTGCAGACAAACAATTGAGAATATCTTACAGGAGTGCTGTTGGACAAATGCAAAATGGAGCTCTCAGGTATATGTTTCATGATGATTTGAAACGCTTTCAAATCGGAAAATACGCATTTTCCCAGAAAATCATCGTGCCGTTGCCGGGTGATGCGATCAAGTTGTTTCCACTTGTTTCTAAAATCAGATTTACAGGGACGCAGGACATCTTTAACTAAACTGAAAAAAAGTACGGGATCGCAGGAGAAAATATCCGTAAGAGACTGGAACGTGTCCGTATGTTCGCCTGCGCGGGAAAAATGGCAGTGTGCCTTCGATTTATTTTTTCTTATAAAAGATTTAATCTTCTTCGAGACGATCTGCCCGCCCAGCGTTATCAGCAAGTCTGGGGCATATTCATCTTCTTTTTCAATTGCCGATAAGACATTGTCTATGCATGGGATGAAATTGCCACCTTTCAGATTGGAAGTTGTTTCCGTAAGCACGGCCACCGAAGGATCGGACGCCAGATTGTTCAAAAGATCGCCCAGCCCGTTTACGGAGGGCATCTGTCCGGCGATAATCATTTTATTTTTACTTTGATTCCAAAGCGCGGCAAACTTCTTTATGGCGTTATCCGAAGGATTTCTTGTTTCCCCATGCAGATTGATAATTTTCGATTCCGGCAATTGCGCATCAATCAATTCGTATAACGGTTCGGAAAAAGGGATATTGATATGCACCGGAGAAAATTCCGGATAGACAAGATCATTAACGGCCTGGTTAATAACCCTTGCAACATGCCATTCTTCATCAGCGCTTTCTACTTTTTCGATCAGGGTATAGCTGCTTCTGATATAGTTTTTATAAATATCGTGCTGGCGGATGGTTTGTCCGTCGCCTTGATCTATCCATTCCGGCGGACGATCTGCTGTAATAATCAAAAGAGGGATTTTTTGATAATATGCCTCAACGATAGCCGGTGAATAATTGAGCACTGCCGAACCCGACGTACAGGCGATTACAACCGGTTTTTGCAATTGCAGCGCCATACCCAGAGCGAAAAATCCCGCGCTCCGCTCATCCACAATATTCAGGCATCTGAATTTATCAACGGCAGTCAAGGTATTAATAAGCGGTGCGTTTCTCGATCCCGGAGAAAATACAATGTCACGAATTCCCTTCTCAATGAGAATCGTCGCCAGATATTGAACGCTTTTTTTCGTTGATATCATATTAATTATTCCTGATAACGGACAATAAGCATTTTGCCTTGTGTTCGGTTTCGTCCCATTCGCTCTGGGGCACTGAACTGGATGTGATGCCCCCTCCGACATATATAACGGCGCGATCATCCAGTATTTTCATGCAGCGGATATTTACAAACAACCGCAGTTTATCTCCCATCTTCCAATTACCCAAAAATCCGCAATAGTATTCCCGCTGGTGTTTTTCATTGTTCAGTATATAGTTTTTTGCTGTCTCTTTCGGAAAACCGCAAATGGCCGGTCCCGGATGTATTGCGCCAATAAACGGTATAAGCTGTTCGTCTATTTTATTGCCGGAAAACTCAAAGGTGGTTTTAAGATGGGCGACATTACCCGCGTATTCGGTAAACGGCCCGATTTGAGAATAGTTTTCGATTTGAAATAATCTTAAGTTGTTTGCAATAAAGTCTGTGACAATTTGTTGCTCCCGTTTCATTCCCGAAGACCATTTTACTTCATGAGTTCCTCCGTTTACCGGGACGGTGCCGGCAAGTGAAACAGTTTGATATACCCCGTTTGTTTTTGCCAACAATAGTTCCGGCGTTCCACCCATCCACATGCCTATACCCGGCAAGGAAACAAGATAAACAAAAGCGCTATCAACGCTCTGTTTCAATTTCATAAACAAATTTCCGATAGTATAACCTTCAGAAATATTTGCAGATATGGTTCTGGAAATGACTACTTTGTCAACTTTCCCGGCATTTATCTGATCAATCAACTTGTTTAACGATTGAAAATAGTCCGACTTGATGATATCGCAATTAGCCGCCTCAGTGTGTTCAGTTCTCAAGAGCTTATCGGGCGGGGAAAGATTCCGCAGTCCGACAATGGCCTGAGATCCTTTCAGGTGAATATCCGGATCAATAATAATCAGGGGATAATGATCGGAAATGAAAAAAGGGGCAAAGACGAACCCCTTGTTATCATTCAAGTCATTGAAACAATTTAATTTATGTATATCGCTTGCTTGCTGTAAAATTATTTCCGGTTCCCTTTCTCCCGGATAAAAATATACCGCAAAAGGATGAGGACGGTTAATCAGATGGTTAATTGTATCAATCAGCGCGTTCATACGCATTACCTCTATATTTACCCATTGGACAAGCGCTTCGCCGATACATAAGCGACCATCTTACTATGCGTCGTTTTTGTTTTTTTAGTCGGGCCTGCTTTTTGGTTGTGGGAGTATAGGGAAGAGTGTAGTGTGTGTCAAGAAAAAGTGGTAACAGTAATTTTGATGATCTCATGAAAGTCGGCGGTTTGCCTAAATTAACATTGCAAAATGATAATTACACAGATAATTTTCCTCTTGAGAGGCAAATTATGATCGCGTATTTTGCCATAAGTATGAACCGCAAAATAAGCTAATAAGCTTGAGAGTTCATACTTTGGAAGCTTAGCGGGATTGTTCAACTTGCCAATTCCGATACGCATTTCTTTGCATGCGCCGGACTTTGCTTTTGGAATTGGAGTTTTACGAAAAATTATTTTAGAGAGGGATGGTTTATGGAAAAGACGCTTTTACTCCTATTTTTGATTTTATTTCTAGGCCGGATAATCTGGCGATTTATTTTACAGCAACTCAATATCAGGCATCTGCGAAATCACGGCAAAGAGATTCCGCCTGTTTTTCATGGCATAATTGATGAGACTACTCTGGCGAAAATGGTGGATTACACTTATGAGAACTCGCGTTTGGAGACTAAAGAAAATTTAGCGGAGGATATTCTGGAGCTTGCCATATTGTTTCTTGTGCTGCCGGTTTTGGTTGCTAAACTGGCAGGATTGCCATTGCACATAATCTGGCAGGCGCTGATTTTTTTCGGAGTGCTGTCTGCAATCGGCGGCGCCGCCGGAATCCCCTTCGATATTTACCACACTTTTGTTTTGGAAAAGAAATACGGTTTTTCCACAATTACATGGAAACTCTGGCTAACCGATCTGATAAAGTCCGTGCTTATTTCTGCTGTTTTAATGGGATTGATGCTTTCCGCCTTTATGGCTTTTATTCTTTACTTGCCTAAGAGCTGGTGGCTCTGGGCCTGGATATTTTTTACTTCTTTCGAGATATTGCTCATGTGGCTTTATCCTGTGGTAATAGCGCCGCTCTTTAATAAATATGAACCAATAAAAGATGAGTTTCTTAAAGAAAAAATCACATCATTGCTGACGAAAGCCGGATTAAAGGCTAAGGGAATTTATCAGGTTGATGAGGGTAAACGTTCCAAACATACCAATGCCTATTTTACGGGTATCGGTAAAACAAAGCGCATTGTACTGTTCGATACTTTGCTTGCTTCGCATTCTCAGGAAGAAATATTGGCGGTGCTTGCCCATGAAATAGGCCACTGGAAAAAGAAACATATCTTGAAACAATTGATATTCATGATCGCCATGTCGCTTGCCGGTTTCTATTTTATTTATCTGGTTGTCAACTGGCCGCCATTATATGGCGCATTCGGATTGAAATACACGCCTGTTTACGCCGGTTTATTGCTGATTTCGCTTTATTTAAGTTGTATCGGATTTTTCTTTAGCCCTGTGGGCGCTGTGATAACGCGCCGATATGAACGTGAGGCCGATAAGATGGCCATAGCATTGGTCGGAACACCTAAGCCCATGATTAACGCCCTCAAGCGTCTGGCCAAAGACAACCTGTCAAATCTGCATCCCCATCCGATGTATGTATGGTTCTATTATTCTCATCCTCCGCTTTTGGAACGCATTGAATATCTGCTAAAAATAGACAAATAGAACCCTTAAATAAGGATTCTATTTGTCATCTTGTGAGAAATTTTATTTGAGGGTTTATTTTTTTCCGTAGCCGATTGCTCTGGCCGATTCGGCGATAGCTTCCAGTACGGAAGGATCGTCAATCGTAGACGGAACCACATAATCTTTGCCGTCAACTATTTTGCGCATTGTGCTCCTAAGGGTTTTTCCCGAGCGCGTTTTAGGCAGCGCCTTTACGATGGCAGCTTCTTTAAAACACGCCAGCGCTCCGAGTTCCGAACGAACCATCTGGACAAGTTCGTTGATAATGTCTTTTGGCTCACGGTTCACGCCCGCTTTCAGTACGACAAATCCCACGGGAACCTGACCTTTTAGTTGATCCTCTGCGCCAAAAACAGCACATTCCGCAACATCCCTGTGCTTGGATACGATTTCTTCCATAGCGCCGGTAGATAAACGATGTCCCGCGACATTGATAACATCGTCAATACGTCCCATAATAAAGATATAACCATCCTCATCGAAGCGTCCGCCGTCACCAGTAACGTAAACCCCCGGCCTTTCCGTGACGTATTCCAGATAGCGTTTGTCATCCTGCCACAGTGTGGGCAGACATCCCGGAGGCAGAGGGAGTTTGATTACCACGGCTCCTTCTTCGCCATTGGGGAGCTGATTCCCGTCGGAATCGAGTATTTGCACATTATAGCCCGGAACAGGCTTTGTCGGTGAACCTGCCTTGATTGGAAACGGTTCGATACCCATGCAGTTGGCGGCGATTGGCCAGCCGGTTTCCGTCTGCCACCAGTGATCAACCACGGGAATTTTCAACATGTCGCTTGCCCAATGATAGGTGTCGGGATCGAGGCGCTCGCCAGCCAGAAAGAGGTATCTAAGACAACCGATATCATATTTTTTCAGATAATCGCCGTTGGGATCTTCCTTCTTGATGGCACGGAATGCCGTAGGAGCCGTGAAAAGAACAGAAACGCCATGTTGTGAAATAACGCGCCAGAAAGCGCCCGGGTCCGGCGTGCCGATGGGTTTTCCTTCATAGATAATAGTGGTGCAGCCATAAAGCAGGGGAGCATAGACGATATAGGAATGTCCGACAACCCAGCCGACATCGGATGCGGCCCAGAAAACTTCGCCCGGTTTTACATCATAAATATTTTTCATAGACCATTTCAGGGCTACGGCATGACCCCCGTTATCCCGCATGACGCCTTTGGGTTTGCCCGTGGTTCCTGAGGTGTAGAGAATATAAAGAGGGTCAGTCGCGGCGACAGATACGCAGGGCACAGCCTTTGCGTCTTTCATCAAAGCGCTCCAATCCAGATCGCGCGACGCTTCCAGTGACGCTTGCACCTGCGGCCGTTGATAAATAACGCATTTCTGAGGTTTGTGAGCAGCCAGTTTGATGGCTTCATCCAGAAGCGGTTTATAGGGAATAGTCTTTTTCCCTTCAATACCGCAGGACGCGGAAATCATAACTTTGGGTTTAGCGTCGTCAATGCGAATAGCCAGTTCATTGGGAGCAAATCCGCCGAAAACAACGGAATGAATAGCGCCGATACGGGCGCAGGAAAGCACACCGACCAGGGCTTCAGGTATCATGGGCATATAGATAATGACGGTATCGCCCTTTTTGACGCCCAGTGTGCTAAGGACGCCGGCAAATTTGGATACCCGATCCAGTAATTCCTTATAAGAAATTTTTTCAACCGTATTGGTTACCGGGCTGTCATAAATAACGGCCACCTGTTCTCCTCTTCCGGATTCAACATGATAGTCAAGAGCATTGTAGCAGGTATTTAATTCCCCTCCGGCAAACCAGCGGTAAAAAGGTTTTTTGCTGTCGTCAAGAACTTTATCCCATTTTTTATTCCATATGACTTCTTGTGCCGCCTCTCCCCAGAAAATATCCGGCTGATTAATGGATTGAGAATATATTTCCTTGTACTTTAATTGATTCGCCATATTCATTCCTCTCTTAAATTTAATTCCAATTCGCTTTTTGAGCTACCACCCTGCAGGCGGTAATTACCGGTAAGGTAAAGACCTCATTTATCATGCGTTCCATTACGGGATGCGTTTTTGGTCTTTTGCTGACTTCGTCGGCTTCGTCTACGTATCAAAAATACGACTGCGGGGCCTTCTTCTCGCCGTCTCATTATCGCTTGAAAAAACGAAATGGTATAGATTCTTTATGTATGGACATATCAGATTGAAATTGAGTTTGTCAAAGAAAAGATATATTTATAAAAAAAGCACGGCCCTTTTGCATTTGGAGCCGTGCTTTATTCATTCTAAAAGCTTCGGGAGTTATCAGATTTTGATATCGCCTTTTTTCATCATTTCTGTCGGTTTGAAAACTTCCAGCTTGAACTTATTGTAGAGTTCTTCGAGTTTTGCCACCAGAACCGGATATCCGATACCCTGCGCCAGAGTAAAGGGACCGAAAGGAGATCCGCCGCCATTGGCCATGGCCAGATCCACTTCAGCCGGACTTGCCGCGACGCCTTCAGCCAGAACCTTCGTTGCTTCGTTGACCTGCGTAGCGATCAGATGATTGATGTCATACATCTTAGTTGCTTTGGAAAGATCAATAACAGGTCTTCCGGCAGACCAGTCGTAAATGCCTTTGCCGGTCTTTTTGCCCAGCGTGCCCGCTTTCATCAAAGCGTCCATAGCCGCGGAGGGTTTGTATTCGGGAGAGAGAACTTTTGCGAAATAATCAAGGCTGTGATATGCGATGTCTATTCCGACATAGTCCATAAGCTCAAAAGGCGTCATGGGCATAAGAGGTTTCATCGTGGCGTCGAATTCTTCAGGAGTGGGTTTACCTTCCTGCAGAATCAAGGATAATAAAAGTGTTGAGGGTTCATTGATACGGTTGAAAATGAAACCTGGAGAATCTTTGTGCACGATTACGGGAACTTTCTTCATCTTCTTAGCCAGTTCAAAACCGATACTAACTGCTTCGTCGGATGATTTGGCACCTTTGGTGATTTCCACCAGCTTCATCAAAACGGCCGGATTGAAAAAGTGATAGCCGATGACTTTATCCGGCCTGCCGGTTGCTTTGGCTATTTCGGTTATGCTGATGTTCGAGGTATTGGATGCCAGAATAGCGTGTTTCGGGGCGTATTTGTCAAGGTCAGCCATTACGGCTTGTTTGATTTCCAGTTTTTCGGGAACAGCTTCAATAATGAAATCCGCATCTTTAACAGCTTCTTGAAGGTCGACGATAGGAATCAGACGTGACAGTGCCGCGTCATGAGCTTCGGGCGTTATTTTTCCTTTTTCTTTGAATTTGGCAAGGCTGCTCTTGACACCGGCAACGCCGCTATCAACAAATTTCTGTTCGATATCCCGCAGAACTACCGTATAGCCTGCCATGAGACCGCAGGTGGCAATTCCGCTTCCCATGGCTCCTGCACCAATCATTGCGATTTTCTTCACATCTTCGAATTTCATAGGGTCCCTCCTCGTTATATGTATTTGATAAGAATGCCCTTTGTCAGGCGGTTATTCTTCTTCCGGTTCGCGGAGTATAGGTAATCGATGGCTTAACTGTCAAGCGAAAAAGGATTAATATTGTATTTTGTTTAAGCTTTTTAATGAAACCGTAAAAAGTTCTCAAAACCCTGTGAAATAGAATTTCAAGACCGTGTTACCGACTGCCAGCCGTAAAGCAATTTCCCTTCATCAACACCTGGGTAAGCACCAATGCAGCAAAATATTGAACAGCATCCTGCACTTAAAAAGTAATTGAGCCGAATCGATTTATCTTGCGTATGTTTAGATTTAAACGTCCGGTAATCGAAGTCAAATCCCATACGCAGTGTGAAAAATTTTACACATATCAGCAGCATTCTTTTAACATTATTTAAAAGTAATATTTTGAAAAACACAATAAATACAAAGATATTCAATATCATAATAAGTTTCTGCTTTATGGCATGGATTGTGCTTTTACTTGATAAATTTAATATTGTTATTATATATATATTAAGATAAGTTTAGGCATTAAATGGAAATGAAATAAATGGAAAATTAGACTAAATGAAGGATAATAAAAGTATAGCTGTTGTTTTTCCCGGACAGGGTTCGCAAAGGCCTGGAATGGGTAAAGACTTTTCTGAACAGATTCCTGTATGCCGGCAAACGTATGAGGAAGCTGCCGATGCTCTGGGCTGGGATGTTTCTGCCATGTGTTTTGGCGAAGATGAAAGGCTGAATCTTACCGAATTCACACAGCCTTGCATTGTAACGACGGAAATATGCATGTTGCGTGGATTGATCAATCGTTACGGATTTTCGCCTGATTATTTCGGAGGTCATTCTCTGGGAGAATTTACTGCTCTTGTTGCCGCCGGGGTGATGTCTTTAGCGGAAACTCTAAAAATAGTTCAAACACGTGGGAAATTAATGCAGGAAGCAGTGCCGATAGGTGTTGGCGGCATGGCGGCGGTTATTTCCGAGAATATAGATATTGATATGCTGGAAGAAGCAATGCAGGGTCTTACGGCTGATGTCGCCAACATTAATTCCGCTAATCAGGTTGTTATAAGCGGCGAGTTACCGGCGCTCGACGAAACGGAAAAAAGACTGACGCAGTTTTTTCCTGCTGAAAAAACATTCAGGTTTGTCCGCCTTAATGTCAGCGCTCCATTTCACAGCCGTTTAATGAAATCAATAGAAAAAAGTTTTTCCGATACCTTGGAGAAATTCGGTAAGAATTCAGATCCACAAAATGCCCCTTGTGTAACCTCGAATTTTACCGGCAGTTTCCATTTAAATGATATTTCAGATATAAGAAGAAATCTTGTGAATCAACTCAGCAATACCGTGCACTGGCGGAAAAATATGCAGAGTTTGGCTTCAAAGGCACAGGAAATATATGAGGTCGGGCCGGCGCGCCCCCTTCGCGATTTTTTTAAAACGATAGGCGTTACCTGCCAGTCAATCACAGGGCTTGCCGCGGCCGATAAGAGTTTTAACATTAAAAATTAATCAACAACTAAGAAACGATGTAATTTCGTAAAGGAGTAAAGATTTTGAACAAAGCAGAAAATATTATAAATAATCCTCTAAAGATTCAGGATAATACTTTTCGTGACGGGCATCAGTCGATTTATGCAACAAGGATGAGAACGGAAGATATGATTCCTATTGCTGAAGAGATGGATAGTTGCGGTTTTCACGCGATGGAAGTTTGGGGTGGCGCGACCTTCGATACCATGCACCGGTTTCTGGGTGAAGATCCCTGGATGCGGCCGAAAATTTTAAAAAAGTATATCACTAAAACACCTTTTGCCATGTTGATACGCGGACAAAACCTGGTCGGCTATCGCCATTACGCTGATGACGTTGTTCGCGCTTTTGTGGACAAGGCCTGCGAAATCGGTATCGATATTTTCCGCTGTTTTGACGCTTTAAACGATTTCCGTAATATGGAATCATGCGCGGAAAGAATCAAGGCCAACGGCAAGCAGTTTCAGGGAGCCGTTTGTTATTCGCTGACCGGTGTCCGTTTGGGAGGAGACGTTTATAATCTTGAATATTTCATAAAGAAAACGAAAGAACTGGAGCAAATGGGCGCGGACGCGATTTGCATCAAGGACATGGGGGGTATTCTTTCTCCCTATGACGCGTATGATCTGGTTTCCGCCATAAAAAAGGAAATTAAAGTGCCGTTGCATTTACACTCCCATTACACCAGCGGAATGGCTTCGATGACATATTTAAAAGCGATAGAAGCCGGAGTTGATGTTGTGGACACATGTCTTGCGCCTTTCGCACTGAGAACTTCGATGCCAGCCATCGAACCGCTGGTCGCCGCCCTTCGGGGAACCGCGCGCGAGACCGGAATGGATTTACACAAACTTCTGGTGCTGGGTGAACACCTGGAAAAGATTGCCCCGAAATATAACAGCCATTTAGCTACCCATAAACTATCAATCATTGATAACGGCGTTTTGGCTCATCAAATTCCCGGCGGTATGATTTCCAACTTGACCGGTCAATTGAAAGAAATGAACGCGCTGGACAGATTGGCAGAAATCTACGAAGAAGTGGTTCAGACACGCAAAGATATGGGCTCTCCGCCACTGGTTACTCCCGTATCGCAAATAATCGGCGCGCAGGCCGTACTGAATGTCCTTTTCGGCCGTTACGTAAGAGTCTCAAACCAGTTAAAAGATCTGGTTCTGGGCTTGTATGGTAAAACCCCTATGCCGATTGATGCGGAATTGACTAAAAAGATACTGAAGAATTACAAGCGCGGAGGAGAACCTTTAAAAGGAAGGCCGGCTGATTATCTTGAACCGGAAATTGAAGCAGCGAAGAAAAGTCTTGGCGACCTTGCCCGCAGCGATGAAGATGTATTGGCATATATTTTATATCCCGCAACAATGATAAAATTTTTGCAAACGAAATATGGAATTGAATCGCCGGCAGAGGCGGTGTAAAAAATTCCCATACAAAAGGCGCTGTCGCATAAAAACAGCAACAAGAAAACAACTCCTTTTTTGAAGACATTCATAAAAGGAGTTGTTTTCTAAATTTATTTCCAAAAATAATTGAAACGAAAGGTTTGGTTTATGGATTTCAGTCTTAATGAAAATCAATTATCGTATCTGGATACTGTGCGAAAATTTGTAAAAAATGAAATAACTCCGAATATTCTGGAGATGGAAAAAAATCATGTTTTTCCTTGGGAGATCATTAACAGGGCATGGAAAACCGGTCTTATGAATTTGAGCATTCCTGAATCTGTTAAAGGTTATGAAATTGACGCCTTTACCTCAGCCCTGATTATCGAAGAACTTTCCTATGGTGACACGGGTATCTCTACGTCGGCTATGTGCAATGATTTAGCCAATGTTGTTATTGGCCTGCATGGAACGGATGAACAAAAAAAATTATTTCTCGGGCCTTTTGTCGAAAAACCGGTGCTCGCCTCTTTTTGTTTAACGGAACCTAATGCCGGTTCTGATAATTCAATGATGACCAGTTTTATCGTAAAGAGGGATGACGGCAATTATGTTTTAAACGGTTCCAAGTGTTTTATTACAAATGCTTCCTATGCTTCTCAATACACTGTTTTGTGCAAGACGGGAAAACCGAATGGCAATTTTATGGCTTGCGTTATTGTTCCGGTAGAACCTGTCACCTCCGCCGATATTCCCAATATCGGAAATTCTACAAGAGAAATAAGCGTTCCGGCAGGCGGTACGATAATAATCGGCAAGCCGGAGGATAAATTGGGGCAAAGACTTTCCAACACGGCCAGTGTGACTTTTGAGGATGTTATTATTCATCCGAATCAGATTATTGGCGACAGGCGTCTGGGCTTTAAATATGTTATTGACGTTTTGGATTATGCCCGGCCGATGGTGGCAGCCATTGGGCTGGGTCTGGCTAAAAGGGCGTTTGCGGTTACCCTGGAATATACGCGGGAACGCAGGCAATTTGGCAGTAGAATTTGTGATCTTCCCGTGGCCAGAGAAATGCTGACGACCATGTGGAAAAAAGTGGAACTGGCCGAGATGTCTCTTTTTAAGGCGATTTTTAAAATTCAGGAAAAAGCAAAGGATGCCGGAATTTATGCTTCTCTGGCCAAAAACACGGCAGCAGAGGCCGCTGTCTTTTGTTCGACTGAAGGTCTTCATCTGCATGGCGGTTATGGTTTTACAAACGAATATGAGATTTCCAAACTTGCGCGTGACGCTCACATCATTGACATTTATGAGGGTGTCCGCGAAGTGCAGAATATGATTATAGGACGGGAGATTGTTTAAAATGCTTTATCTTCACTCTATGGGACATTTTCATCCCGAAAATATTATTTCCAATAAATTTCTGGAAAACCTGGATATCGGCACTACCAACGAATGGATTATGGAACGTGTCGGCATTCAAAACCGGCGGACGGTTCTGCCTCTGGATTATATTAAAAAAACAAAAAACATTAATCCGCTGGAATCCTACAACATCAGACAATACAAAAATTATCAGATGGGAGCGGCGGCCGCCCGGATGGCACTGCAGCGCGCTTCGCTGACACCTGCGGATATCGGTCTGGTTATTGCCGGCACTTCATCACCGGATAACATTTCGCCGGCGGAAGCATCCGCGATGGCCGCTGAATTGGGCATTGAAGCAGCCTGCTTCGATTTGAATTCATCCTGTTCTACTTTTGGCATGCAGGTCAATTTTCTTTTGCGTATGCAGCCGGAGACACTGCCGCCTTACATCTTGCTCATCGGCGCGGAATCGCCGACAAGGGCGATTAATTATTCTGATCGCAATTCGGCAGTTCTTTTCGGCGATGGCGCGATCGCGGCAGTCGTGTCGGCAAAAGTTTCCGCAAGCGCCGCTTTTATCAGCGGCGGCTTTGATTCCCGGCCGTCCGGGTGGGCAAAAGTCGGCATTGACGGCGACTGGACTTTTCATCAGGATGGCAAAGCCGTTCAGGGTTATGCCATCAGGACAACAACAGAATGTCTTAAAGTGCTCCAGGATCAATATGCGGCCGAAGCTCAGCGTTTTATCTTTATCGGCCATCAAGCCAATTTAATGATGCTTGAAGCAGTGTGTGAACGCAGAGAGATAAAGCCCAATCACCACTGGTACAACGTTGATCAATTCGGCAATGTCGGTTGTTGCGGCGCTCCTTCCATTTTAAGTATGCACTGGGATGAAATTCAACCCGGCGACCATATTGCGATGGTCATTGTCGGCGCCGGACTGACCTGGGCATATATGATGCTGAAAGTGGAAGGTGACTGATGATCGAAAAACCAGTTGCTTTAGTAACCGGCGGCGCGACAGGAATAGGCGCCGCATGCTGCCGTGCTTTGGCAGCCGAAGGTTTTTATGTCGGTATTCATTACTGTAAAAGTGAACAAAAAGCGCAGACGCTGCTTAAGGAAATAAAGGATGGTTTTTTGATTCCGGTGGATCTGGCGAGCATAGAACAAATTGACGTGATGATTGGAAAACTCAAGGATGCGGCAGGACGCGTTGATGTTTTGGTCAACAATGCCGGACAGTCGATCAACGCCGATATTTTATCGATGAAGGTTGAGCAGTTTGACGAACAAAGGGCGCTCATGCGCGGCGTCTGGTATCTGACCAAAAAAATTCTCCGGCAATTCATGCTGCGCAGTCAGTCCGGGCGCATCATTAATATTTCCAGCGTTGTCGGTCATACAGGCAACGCCGGTCAGATTCCCTACACAATGGAAAAAGCGGCATTGGATGCCTTTACCAGATCTCTGGCGCGAGAATTGAAGGGAAGAAATATTCTGGTTAATTCCGTCGCGCCCGGTTTTATTGACACGGAGATGACCAAAGAACTACCGGAAGAAATAAAAGATAAAGCCGCGGAGGAAATTCTTTTGGGGCGCATAGGCCGGCCTGAGGAAGTCGCGGAAGTAGTGGCATTTCTGGCTAAAAAGGGAAGTTACATCAACGGTTCGGTGATTCATGTCAACGGAGGGCTTTATGGAGGCTGATGTCGGTCTGAAACTGGAGGTTCTGCAGCTTGTGCCGCAACAAAAGCCTTTTCGTTTTATTGACGAAATTATCACCCTTGATGATGAACGGATAGTCGGCGCTTACCGGTTTCGCGAAGACGAATATTTTTATCGCGGTCATTTCCCCGGTAATCCCATTACGCCGGGCGTGATTCTTATTGAAACGATGGCGCAGGTCGGAGTTGTCGCATTCGGGATATATCTTTTGTCCCGCCAGAGAAATATTCGCCCCGCTCAAATGGATATGCCTTTGAGTTTGTTTTCTGTAGCGGACGGTGTGGAATTTAAAAAAATTGTGGCGCCGGGTGAAAAAGTGATCGTTAAAGCGAATAAAGTATATTTTCGCAAAAATATTATAAAAGCCAATGTTTTCATGGAAAGGGAAAATGGCGAGATTGTTTGCTTCGGGAATTTATCCGGAGTGGGAGTGAATAAATGAAGAATAGAGTTGTCGTTACGGGAATGGGAGTGGCGGCTCCAAACGCGCATGGTTTGGATGATTTTGAACAGGCGCTCAGGGGAGGCGTTTCCGGAATTCGTTTTATTCCCAAGTTGCAGGAATTGAATTTCGGTTGCCGGATTGCCGGTGTTCCGGAAAATTTCGATGATATCCGGAAAAGTTATTTTGACAGGGAAAAGCTTTTATCTATAAACGATAATATCGGCTTTGCTTCGGTTTCGGCAGTGGACGCCTGGAAGGATGCCGGATTTAACATAAACAGCGATGACGACGATACTGTGGATTGGGATACCGGTGTCATTGCCGGATCCGGGATCGGCGGCATGGACACGATAGCCAATATTATTGTTCCCGTGATTAATGAGGGGAAGGTAAGGAGATTGGGCAGCCGTGTTGTCGAACAGGTGATGAGCAGCGGAACCAGCGCCCGCATTTCCGGTTTACTTGGCGCTGGTAATAAGGTCACGTCCAATTCTTCCGCCTGCAGCACCGGCAATGAAGCGATCGTCGATGCTCTCTGGAGAATAAGGACGGGCCTGGCCAAACGCATGGTGGCCGGCGGTTCCGAAGGAGCGACGCCCTATATCTGGGGAGGTTTTGATGCCATGCGCGTGCTTTGCCGCAAATTTAATGATAATCCTGCGGCGGGTTCTCGCCCAATGAGTGCTACGGCTTGCGGCTTTGTGCCCGGTTCGGGCGGTGCGATGCTTGTTCTGGAAGAGTTGGAAACCGCTCTTGCCAGAGGGGCCAGAATCTACGCGGAAATAATCGGCGGCTATATTAATTGCGGGGGGCAGAGAATGGGCGGTTCCATGACAGCGCCTAATCCTGAAGGAGTAAAAAGATGCATACGCGGCGCTGTGGCCGACGCGGGCATTAATCCGGCGGAGGTTGATGCCATTAACGGACATTTAACAGCGACGTATGCTGATCCTCATGAAGTAAGAAATTGGGCGGAGGCTCTTGACCGGAATACCGAAAACTTCCCCTACATTCAGTCCACAAAATCATTGATCGGTCATTGTCTGGGAGCCGCCGGCGCCATAGAATGCGCGGCCGCTGTTTTGCAGATTTATAAAGGATTCCTGCATCCGTCAATTAATTGCGAAGATGTGCATCCGGATATCGAGAAGTTTGCGCAAAAGATTCCGCAGAAATGTCTGGAATTTTCTCAACTGAAAATTATTGCTAAAGCCGGTTTTGGTTTTGGCGACGTCAACAGCTGCATTATATTTAAAAAATGGGAAGAAACTTAATATTTGATGAGGAGATTTATTCATGGATGAAAAAAATATTTTTGAGGAAATGATCAATATTTTAAGACCATACGCCAAAAATCAGGATCTTTTGGAAAAGGCAACGATGGACACGCATATTTTAAATGATTTAAAAGTGAATTCCGCCCGTTTGGTGGATGTCATTATCAGATGCGAAGATGTTTATAATATCAGTGTGGATGATGATGAAGCGGATAAAATTCGCACCATCGGCGACGCGGTCAGGATCATCAAACGAAAACTTGGATAAGACATGGATAAAAAATCCAGAATATTTTTTCATCTGCAAAATTTTATAGGGCGAATTACAATATTAATCATCGCGCCTTTTTATTTTTTTATTGCCGGGATTTTTTTTTACCGGGTAAGGGATTTAAAAGAAATCCGACGCCGGTGCGCGGCTGAATTTGCCCGGCACGAAGGACCATGGATTATTTGTTCCAATCATTTAACAATGGTTGACTCTTTTATGCTATGTTATGCCATTTTCAGCTTACATCAGCATATAACAAGTTATAGAAAACTTCCATGGAATTTGCCGGAAAGAAATAATTATAAAGACAATATTCTTCTTACGATATTATGTTATCTGTCCAAGTGCATTCCCATTAATCGCGGTGGATCTCGTGAAAAGATGAAAAAAAGTTTGGATAAATGCAATTACCTTCTCAATCATGGTCATAATATTATGATCTTTCCCGAAGGCAAACGTTCCCGAACAGGACTGGTGGATAAAGAGGGCTTCTCTTATGGCGTGGGGCGTTTCATTAAAAACGTGAAGAACTGTAAGGTAATCTGCATGTATCTGCGGGGAGACAAACAGGATAGTTACAGTGTCATTCCCGCCTGGGGCGAAAAATTTTCAATTCAGATAGAAATTTTTGAGCCACAGCGCATAGAGGAAAGTGACCTCAGGGCACAGCGGGAATATGCCACTCAAATAATTGATCGGCTCGCGCAAATGGAGGAAAATTATTTTGCCCTACGTCGGGAACGATGTGGTGGATTTAAGGGAACCGGCGAATGCGGGAAAAAGCAAGAACTCGCGTTTCCTGAAAAAAATCCTCACAGATACTGAAATTGAATTTATTAAAAACACGGAACGGCCTGAAGCGGCGCTCTGGTCGCTCTGGGCATGCAAAGAAGCCGCATATAAAGTGAAAAATCAATCTTTTCCTGACATCCCCTTCATTCCACGGCAGTGGCAGGTAGTTTTCAACAAAGTCCAGTCAGAATATTCAGACGGCAAAGTCATTATTCCGGGAAAGGGCAGTGTTTATATCCGTCTTTTTTCGAATATCCAATATGTTCATTGTGTCGGCGCAGATAGTTTTGCTGTTTTGAATAAATTAATCTGGAGCGTTGAAGCCCTGCCGGAAGAAAAAGAAATTAATCCATCACTATTTTTGCGTGACCGCCTTGGGGAAAAATTGGCTCATCACTTTTTCCTGAACTTCCATGATATAAAAATCAGGAGAACAAAAAAGAATGGCGAATTTCAACAGCCGCGTGTTTACGTTGGCGGCAAGGAAACTGATATTGATATAAGCTTGAGCCACGACGGCCGGTTTGTTGCTTACGCCTACCGTCTCTGAATCAAAGCGCTATCTTTGCTGGCGTCGCTGTCGGCTTCCTCGACGTATTTACAAATACGCCTCGTCGCCTCCACCTAGCCGCCGCGATATCATCTTTGATTTAGAGATGGTACTGGTTATCTGGACATCATATTTCTATTGTGGTATTAATTTCTGTAAATAAAGTCAACGTAACGGGTGATTATTATGAAAATAGCTGTTTTGAACGGTTCGCCGAAAGGTGACCTCAGCGTTACCATGCAGTATGTCCATTTTCTGGAACAGAGATTTCCGGAAGTTGAATTCAAATTTTTCGATGTTGCGCTGAAAATCAAGAAACTGGAAAAAGACGACAAGGCTTTCGGGGAAGTTATCGCCGGGATATCTGCCGCGGACGCGGTGCTCTGGGCGTTCCCCCTTTATTTTCTAGTCGTTTGTTCTCAATATAAAAGATTTATAGAATTGATTTTTGAAAAAAATGCCGTCGCCGCTTTTTGCGGAAAGCCTGCCGCATGCCTGACAAGTTCCATCAATTTTTTTGACTACACAGCCCACAATTACATCAATGCCGTTTGCGACGATTTACAGATGAATTATTTTGGCGCCTATTCGGCGGAAATGAATGATCTGCTTAAGATTAAGGAACGTCAAAGACTGAAGGCTTTTGGCGCATTATTTATGAAGGCGATTGAAGAAGGAACGCCCGCGATCAGAAACAATAAACCACTGATAGCGCCGGAAGTTATCTTTGAAACTCAAGACGTAAAGCCGATAGATGCCGAAGGTAAAAAGATTCTGATTGTGGCCGATAATCTCACTGAAAATACGAATCTTCAAAAGATGGTGGAGAGATTGCGGCAGACTTTTTCTCCTCCCGCAGAACTAGTGCAGTTGAAGGATGTTGATATCAAGGGCGGATGCCTTGGTTGTATGCAATGCGGTTTTGATAATGTGTGCGTTTATCAGGGCAAGGATGGTTTTATTGATTTCTTCAATACAAAAATTAAAACAGCGGATATTTTGTTTATTACCGGCGCGATTCATGATCGGTATCTTTCATCGTTGTGGAAATGTTTTTTCGACCGCAGTTTTTTCAATGGGCATACACCCTTTTTGAAAGGCAAACAAATCGGATTTGTCATCTCCGGACCTTTTAGTCAAATTCATAATTTGCGCGAAATTTTTGAAGCCTCTATCCGAGTACAGCAGGCCGGTATCGATGGCTTTGTCAGTGATGATCTGGGAAACTCCGCCGAAATCGATATCGCGCTGCAAAGCATGGCCCTGCGTTCGGTTGCGCAGAGTAAAATCGGTTATATTCCGCCGCCGACATTTTATCAGGTTGCTGGAAATAAGTTGTTCCGTGACGCCGTTTGGGGCAGGCTGCGCCCGGTTTTTCAGGCTGATCACAGATACTACAAGGAGCATGGGATGTATAATTTCCCTCAGAAGCATTATAAATGGCGGATGATTAACAGCCTTCTGGTAATGCTCACGAAGATTCCGGCGGTTCGACGGGAGTTTGTAAAGAGAATGAAAAAAGAAATGATTAAACCCTGTGCCAATGCTCTGAAAAAAACAGAATGACAATCGGAATTAATTTTGGCGCGGATATATTTCGATAATATAAGGGGGAAAATATGAATAGTAAGGATGTTGTGGCATTGGTAACCGGCGGAGCGTCCGGACTGGGCGAGGCCAGCATTACGGAATTGGTAAAAAAAGGCGCACGGGTCGTAATTGTTGATATTGATTCGGATAAAGGAGAAAAGCTGGCGGCAAATATTGGAGCCGGCGCGATATTTGTAAAAACAGATGTGACCAGCGAAGCTGATGTCCGGCAGGCCATACAAAAGGCTGTTGACGCTTTTGGAAAAATAAACGTGGCCATTAATTGCGCGGGGATTGTCAATCCGGGAAAGCTTATTGGCAGGAAAGGCCCCCTGCCGCTGGAGTCGTTCAATAAAGTAATGCAGCTTAATCTTGTGGGAACGCTCAATGTTATCAGGCTGGCAGTGGAGCAGATGATGAATAACACGCCTGATGAAGAAGGCGAGAGGGGTGTTATCATCAATTGTGCGTCAATTGCCGCGTTTGAAGGACAAATAGGTCAGGCGGCCTACAGCGCTTCTAAAGCCGGTATAGTGGGAATGACGCTGCCTATAGCGCGCGAAGTTGCTGATTATGGAATTAGAGTGATGGCAATTGCTCCGGGAATCTTTGAGACGCCAATGATGGCCGGTTTACCTCCTGCAGTCAAGGAAGATATGGCGAAAACAGTTCCTTTTCCCCGGCGTCTGGGCAAGCCCATTGAATTTGCCAAACTTGCTCTGCACATTATTGATAATATTATGCTCAATGGATGTTGTATCAGGCTGGACGGGGCTCTACGCATGCCTCCTAAATGACCTACCGCTTCTTAATTAAAGTGCCAACAAAGTTAGCCGCAGAAAGATGATCGGTATTACAGGTAGGCGCCGAGATTCAGCGCGCTCAATTCCATCCCGAAGCCTATTTTTGTGTGAACCAGTTCTCGGGCATTGGTTTTGAAAGGATGAAGGACCAGAGAATAATCTTCAAGCGTAAAATTGAGTGAAGGCAGTATCTCCACCAGGCTTCTTTTGTTAGATATTAAGCTGACAAGAGTGAGTAGACAACTTTCCAACGCGTCGTTTACAGGAAGCGTTGCCGGATAAATTTTCTTTGCCGAAAAATCTTCCGTTAAGTCCATCGGCGCGGGCGTTGAGGTCAATTGCCTGCACCAGCGTAAAAATAAGGCCGGATTGATTTTGAATGCCGGCGCGCAAAAATAGAACGGTGTCTTTGTCCATTCTTCCGAAGGAACTTTGGGAATGTTCGCTACCTTAATCAGATCGGCATATGTCTCCAACTGAAAGCCGTTGACTTTTACTTTCATTTGCCAGAAGGGAAGGTAAGTAATATCCTCTCCTTTTTCCTGCCATGTAGAAAATTTAACTTTAGTAAAGTTTTTATCTGACTGGTTCCAGGCACAATGGCAATTATCGCAAAAAACGACTAAAGCGTCTTTTTCACCCGGCAGATCCGCGCCGCAATCAGGACAGAGCATAGGAATAAATTCTACATGCCATTTTTCAGCCGGCGCTGAGGCAAGGGTCTGCTCGCTTTCTCCATCTTCTTTCTGGAGAAGATCAAGCGGTTTTTTCAAAACGGCATCAAATATCCGTCCATTGGCGAAATAAACCGGGGTGTAAATTACGCTGTCAGTTTTACCAATAAGTACTTCCCGATGACCACTATCGATATTTTTTTGGTGATTCTTTATTAAAGTTTCTCGTGTTTTGCCGGATGATGTAAGAAAAATCCCCTCGTTTTCATTGCTTCCCATAAATTTTAATTTCATCGCCTGCGGCCTCAGGCCTAAAGAAAATGGAAACAATTTAGAATCGAAGGATAAAAAATTAGCGTCCAGATACGTATAAGAAATATCTATTCCATTGATTGTTGAGGAAATACTGAAAGAAAACGATTGGCCCTGATGCTCCATATTCATTTCCATTCCTTTGATCGTGTAAGAAAGGCCCTTAGTGCGCCAGTAAGGAATAAAGTAAATAGTCCCGGAAATGCCTTCCGCCGGCGGAATATAAAAGTGGAAAATATCTTCCGTTGCCAGATACACCCGCGTGCGGCAGAATTTACACGAAAGAATACGGTCTGCTTCGTCAAGAATTATCGGAGCTCCGCATTGAGGGCATTGTTGTTCAATCTGAAAGTTAGAGCCGTTCACCGCATTTATTACAATAAATAGATTCAGGTAAGTTTTCAAAACCGCACTTGGAGCATGTCTTGGTTGCCGGCTTTACGGTTACCGCCGTTCCGCAGTTTAGGCAGAAATTGGCGTTAACGGGTAAATTTTTTCCGCAATGTGCGCATTTGTTTACGATCAGCATCTGATGTCCGCAGGCGGGACAAAAGCGTGATTCTTTCGGGATTATTTGTTTACAATCCGGACAGGTGTATGCTTCTTCCGAAGGCGCTGCCGGAGAAGAAGGACCTTTGAATGCATTGGCCAGCATACCTGGCATCATAAAGCCCATACCCATTCCCAGACCGGAGCCTGCTGTGGATTGCGTTTGTGCGGCTGTTTCCACCGCCATCGCTGTTTTCATTTCCAGGAGTTTGTTAAGATCGTCAAAGACACCCAACCGGCTTTTATCGTCTATCGCCTGCTGCACTTCCGGGGGAGGCGTGATGGAATTGATATACAGATCGGCAAGGCCCAGGCCGAACTTGCTAAAGTCATCCTGGAGCATCGTTTTCAGGCCTTCGGAAAACTCGTTATATTTGCCTGGAAGATTGAAGATGGTATCAACCTTGTCACCCATATAATCGTTGAAACGCGAAACGATAACGCGGTTCAGATATTCTGAGATTTCTTCGGTGCTGAAAATTCCCTGTGTTCCCACTAATGAGTTAATCAGCAGGAGCGGCTGAATAACACGGAGATTGAAAACGCCGAAAGCCCGCAGGCGAATCAGTCCCAGTTCCTTGTCGCGGAAAGCGACCGGATCCCGCGTGCCCCATTTTAAATCGGGGAAAACCTTCATATTGACAAAATAAACTTCCGCGCGCAGGGGGCTGGTCATGCCCCATGGCAGGGATAAAACTTTCGTCAGCAGGGGAATGTTGGCGGTTTGTAAAGTGTGTCGCCCCGGACCGAAGGCGTCATAGGCTTTGCCGTTGTAAAAAAAGACAGCGCTCTGGCTTTCTCTTACAGTCAACTGGGCGCCGAACTTAATGTCGCCTGAGCCTTCTGCCGGAATTCTATGCACGATTTCTTTTCCGGACTCATCGAACCATTCGATAACTTCTAAAAATATTACATTGTTTGTTCCCATGTTAATTTGCTCTCCCCCCCACCCCCGAAGACATGAAGATATGAATACATATTGATCAGTGGAATTAAAGTATTTTTACAGCAAGGAAATAATAATGGAGGGTAAATCAATAGTCAAGCACAAATAAATGATTATAATTGATTTTTTACGCGGTATATTATACACAATCCGGTATGAAAAAGACTGATTTTACCAATCAGAATATTTATAGTGGTATGGCTCTGATAGCCGATCCGATTCATCAGTATATCATCTTTACCGTGCCGCAGGATAAGTCTGTAAATGAAATAACGGAAAAATCCCTGATTGATTCTCCCTGGATGCAAAGACTGAGGAGGATTTATCAACTTCAAAGCGCGCGCTGGGTTTATCCCGCGGCGGAACATTCGCGCTTTCAGCACTCTTTGGGCACTATGCATGTCGCCGGTGAGTTTGCCAAACATCTTTATCCTGGTTTAAGCGTTGTTTGTAAAGATGTTCCGTCTTTTAATTATGTAGAAGAATTGCTGCGTTTAGCCGGTCTTTTGCATGATGTCGGGCACGGGCCGTACGGGCATTTCTTTGATGAACATTTTCTTGGCGATTGGAGATTAACGCACGAAATAATCGGGCAGAAAATTATCGTTAATAAGCTCGGAGAAATTATTTCCCTGATCAGGCGCAGTCCTTCCGGAGCGCTTGCGCGCGGCGAAGTTCTGGATCCCGGGCAAATAGCGTATTTAATCAGGAAACCGGAGGATAAGGAAAAAGAAAGGCGGCCCCGCTGGCTGCAGTTATTGCGGCAATTATTTTCAGGAATTTACACGGTTGATAATCTCGATTATGTTCAGCGTGACGCGTATATGACCGGTTTTTCTCTGGACATGGTTGATATTCCCCGCCTGCGTTACTACACTTTTTTTACTTCAGAAGGCCTTACTTTGCATCAATCGGGCATATCGGCGCTGGGGCGTTTTCTCAATGCCCGCATAAATTTATACAGTAACGTTTACTTCCACCGCACGACACGCGCTCTTGATTTACATCTGCAGGAAATTTTTCACGATACCATGAAATTGATATTCCCCGGAAATCCTCTGAATAATTTGAACACTTATTTGCACTGTGATGAATGGTCTTTATTCAACGAAGTGCAAAGCTGGATGGAGGAAAAAAATTCACAAAAGAAAAAGCTGGCCGGTGAATGGAAGAAATTGAACGCCCGTGAAGTCAAATGGAAAATGTCCTTTTCCACGGAAATCTCCGTTGATCAGATTCATCGCGGCACAGGGTTTGGCCGCGTTCAGGATTACGAAAAAAGAATTAAGGAACAACTGCCCGGAAGGCTGAAAGATATTCCTTTTAAAGTGGATCTGGCGACTCAGGACCCTCGTCCGCTCAATCCCATAGCGGAACCGGATAAAAAAATTAACATCTTTAATCCTGTTACCGGAATAACTTCCTTAAAACCATTACAGGACATTTACCGCTTCATTCCCGCGCGGGTTGTGCACTTTCGGGTGTTTTCGCACAACCACAAGTTTGATGAAGATCTTTCCACTGCCGCGGAAAAAGTTCTGGATGGCGTGGAAAAATCAACACCGACGAATATTTAATATGATTGAAAATTCCGAAACTACAGATTTGACTCTTTTCGTCCGCACTTCCGGTGAGGAAATTATCCTCTGGAACCGCCAGCGGATTGTGGACGCTTTAATGCGTGAAGCAGACATTGATTATGAGGTGGCAGCCCAAATATCAAAAGAAGTGGAAAAACAGATTATTTCTTCAGGAATCAGTGTGCTTACTACGGCATTGATTCGCGAATTGGTTAATGTCAGACTTATTGAAAAAGGTTTGGAGAAAGAGCGAAGACTGCATGGCCGTTTAGGATTTCCTCTTTATGATGTGCGGCAATTGATTTTGCACCAGAACAAGCAGGATGCCAATATTCCCCATTCCCCCGAAGGCACAAATCTTATCTTTGCCGAAGGCATTAAAAGGGAATTTTCTCTTCATGATGTTTTTTCCGCCGATATCGGGGATGCGCATGTCACAGGCGACATTAACATTCACAGCCTGGGTTACATTGATCGTCCTTACAGTTGTTGCCAATCACTGGAATATCTGAAGATAAACGGATTAAACCTGCCTCAGGCGATAAATTCCGCGAATCCCGCAAAATATGCCGAGGTTCTTCTGGCGCACATGGTGCGTTTCAGTGCGGTTTTACAGGGGCATTTTGCCAGCACAATCGGTTGGGATGCGCTTAATATTTCGTTTGCGCCTTATTTGACTTCCATGACGGACAAAGAAGTAAAACAATTCGCGCAAATGCTTATCTATGAATTTTCGCAGCTCTCCGCCACGCGCGGCGGACAGGCGCTGTATACCGATATCCATATATATTATGAAATGCCTTCGTATTGGGCGAATCTTCCCGCCATCGGAGCTGAAGGAAAACCAACGGGAAAAACCTATGGAGATTATATTCCCGACGTGCAGCGCTTCGCACGCGCCATACTGGAAGTGTTTGAAAAAGGAGATGCTAAAGGAAAACCGTTTATTCTTCCCCGGCCGCTTTTGCATATAACCGAAGCTTTCTGGAAGACCCAAAACGCTCAGGATTTTTTGCGCTATGCCTGCAATGTAGCCAATCTAAAGGGCAATACCTGTTTTATTTTTGATAGAGACGAGTACGCGTCCTCTTTCGCTTTCAGCGATGGAGAGCAGGATAAACCATGGCTGATGCGTTCCGCCGCCATTCAAAGCGTCACCTTGAATTTGCCGCGTCTTGGCTATAAGGCAAAAGGAGATGAAAAGATATTATTCGCTCTCCTTACTGAGTTTATAGAAAAAGCGGTAAATGCTCATGTGCAAAAAAAAGATTTTTTAGAAAAGCTTCTTTCCTATGCTGAAGAAGGACCTCTTGCAGTGCTGGCCATGAACAACGACGGATTTCCTTTTTTAAGGATGAACACAGCCAATTATATTATCGGAATTGTGGGATTGAATGAACTTGTGCAAATCCATCAGGGCAGGGAACTGCATGAGTCGCCTGATGCTCTTGAATTCGGCTTGAGAGTTGTGGATTATATGCGGTGCGAGGCCGTGCGTTTGGGTAGGGAACTCAACATGAAATTTGTGCTGGGACAGTCGCTGGCGGAAACAACCGCGTATCGTTTTGCCCGGCTCGATTTAAAATTTTTTTCGCCCGCCGCCGGACGTTATGTTAAAGGCGACATTGCGGAAGGAGCGATTTATTACACAAACTCAACTCATCTCAATGTTTCCGCGGATGTCACGCCTTTGCAGAAAGTGATTCAGGAAGGCCTTTTCCATAAGTATCTGGAGGGAGAAGTTTTTACGCATTTGCAGTTAGGGGGCTCAAATCCGGGCAAAGAAAAACTCAGCAGGTTTATCCGCAAGGTTTTCTACGATTCCGGCAATCGTCAAATCGATTTTAATCCGGAATTCACATTCTGCTCCTCTTGTGAAAAAACCGCCAAAGGGTTGAATGAAAAATGTATTTATTGCGGTTCCGCCGAGGTCGAAGGCATTGCCCGGCTCACAAAATATTTCAGCAAAATTTCCAGTTGGAATAAAGGGAAGCTTGCCGAACTCAAATATAGAAAAATAAACGATAATTTTGATAAGTAGATATTCAGACATGGATTTTCAATCAAGCCGCCTATAAAAATCGGAATAATCTTATTTTGATTAAAATATCAGTTTGACAGTTATGCCGGATTTGGATAAAGATTAAATCAGTGGGAAAATAGTATTCCATGAGCAGGCCGTAAATATATGTAAAACGCCGAAATTATACAAAGTATCTGAGGCAGGCCATAAAGGCAGGCTGATATAAATAACTTACGATAGGAGAAGATAAATGAATTTTGCACCTACAGAAGAACAATTAATGGTTCAGGACATGGTACGGAAATTTGCCGAAACGGAAATTAAACCGATTGCGGCTGAACTGGACCATACGCATCGCCATCCGGAAGAGATTTGCCGGAAACTGGGTGAAATGGGTATAATGGGCGTGTCTGTTCCTACCGAATATGGCGGAGCGGGCATGGACAATGTAACCTATGTATTAGCCATGATCGAGATTTCCAAGGCCTGCGCGAGTTGCGGTGTAATAGTGTCCGTTAACAATACGCTCTATGGCCACCCGGTTAAGACCTTTGGCACTCATGAACAGAAACTCAAATTTCTTGCGCCTGTAGCGGGAGGTAAAGTGGAAGGCTGTTATGGCCTCACGGAAGCCGGCGCGGGTTCAGACGCGGCGGCGCTACGTTGCAAAGCAGAGCTCAAAGGCGATAAGTATATCGTCAACGGCTCCAAGATGTTTATCACTAACGGCCCTGTCGCACGCTATTGCGTTCTGGCGGCAACCACCGACGCATCCAAGGGTTATAAAGGCGTCATCAATTTGATTGTGGACTTAAAGGAAACACCGGGCTTCAAAATGGGCAAGATCGAAGAGAAACTCGGCATTCTTGCTTCCGGCACGTCCGAATTGGTTTTTGAGGACGCGGAAGTCCCGGCGGCTAATTTGCTGGGCAAGGAGGGACAGGGTTTCCAACAGATGATGGCCGGTCTCAACGCCGGGCGCATAGGCATCGGTGCGCAGGCTTGCGGTATCGGCCGCGCCTGCCTGGAAGACGCCACTGCTTATGCCAAAGAACGGGTTCAGTTTGGAAAACCCATATCTGCCAATCAGGCCATTCAGTTCAAGCTGGCGGACATGGCCACCGAACTTGACGCAGCGGAGCTGCTGCTTTTACGGGCGGCCTGGCTGGAAGACAACGGTAAGGATTTTGAAAAAGAATCAGCCATGTCCAAATACTATGCCTCAGACGTTGCAATGAGAGCGGCGATTGAATGCGTGCAGATTTTCGGCGGCTACGGTTATGTAAAGGAATATCCGGCGGAACGCCATATGCGTGACGCGAAAATATGTCAGATTTACGAAGGCACTAACGAGATTCAACGCGTGGTAGTAGCGAGGAAGCTGTTGAGTCTGAGATAACAATAGTCAGACGATGATGCCTGAGAACATTCGATTTGTCATCAAATGTCTAAAGGGAGTTTAATAAGTTACTAATCACTCAATAAATAAGTTGTTCGTAAATCCATAAGGCAGGATCAGAAATGGTCCTGCCTTATTTATTGGTTGTTAATGATATCGTTGAAATAAAGTAATATATTATCTGTTTGAAAAATACTTGTTGACTTTACAATATGATATCATTAATTTAATGGCATTAAGCTAATGATATTAACTTTTCTTACATCAAAAAAAAGAAAGGGAGGTTTTTGTTAAATGTCACCGATAATGAATAATCAAAAGTCTGTTTTAATTACGGGAGCCAGCAGCGGCATTGGATTTGCCACGGCAGAATATCTGGCAGCTCAGGGATTTCATGTTTATGCCGGAGCAAGAGATATGAGCACGCCAGAAGGCCTGAGTAAAAATTCAAAGATTACTCCTGTTAAACTCGATGTAACAAACACAGAAGATATCACTGAAGTAAAAAGAATTATTGAAGAGAAGGGCGCAGGCTTATTCGGATTGGTTAATAATGCTGGAATCGCGAAAGCAGGCGCGTTAATGGATGTGAGCGTCGAAGACATGCGCGCCCAGTTTGAAGTCAACCTTTTTGGCGTTCATCAAATTACTCAAGCGATGTTCCCTTTATTATTAAAAACAAAGGGTAGGATTGTCATGATGAGCAGCGACAGTGGATTCTTTGCGACGCCTTTCTTTGGTCCGTATTGTTCCAGTAAGTTTGCCCTGGAGGGTTATTCCGATTCTCTCCGCCGGGAAATTACCCCTTATGGCGTGAAAGTCATTATTATTGAACCCGGGAGGATCACTACCCCGATTTGGGATAAAGGAGAAAAAATTCTGAATAAATATGCCGATTCGCTATTCGCTATGGAGGCTAAAGCAATTGGTGAATATGCAATCAGGAAAGGGAAAACAACCGGTTTGGCTCCCATAGAAGTTGCCAAAACAGTATATCATGTCCTTATTGCGGCAAATCCCAAATTGCGTTACATTGTAGCGGAGAATAAATTAAAGTATCAAATGATAAAAATATTACCTGCTTCTTATGTGGATAAACTTGCCATGAAGAAAGTGCAAAAGGTGGTCAAGCTTTCTTCGGCTATTACGGATTAAAATAAATAAGAGATTTCTCACTACTTACGGCACTCAGGGAAAGACAAATTCTAACCTTCCTTCATAAAAAAAATCCCCGGGCTTTCGGATATCCCGGGGATTTAAACTGCGAGATATACAAAAAGGTTCTTAGAAAGTCAAAGTCAGTTTATTTATTACCATGTAGTCATCTCTGACTTCGTTTTGATCGGCTGCCCAGCCTTTGTAATAATCACCTACCCACCAGTAACCAGCACCCACCATATAAGACAGGTTATTGGTGATTTTGTAAGTACCGGTAACGTCAAGTTCCAAGCCATAAGAGCTGCCGGCCCAGCCACCCGGTATCTCATCGGCTTTCGCGTAAGAAATTGCTGTACTGATATCCAAGTTGGAAATTGGATGTACGCCGGCTTTGAGCTGGCCGAACCAGGCATTGGTCATTCCCCCATACCCAGTGTTGGGATAGCTCCCGCTGAAGTTAGAAGTTCCACTGTAGCCATTAATTGGACCTACCCAGTAGGTGAGATCCTGATTGAACATAATTAAGCAGGGGTTCCAATCCATGCCGCCGCCCAAAACGTTACCTTTCACCTGGCTCCCGTTTTGGCCATTATCGCCGGACATGTAGGCTACGGTGCCGCCGAAATAAACGGGACCTGCATCAACAACGGCATTGAGATAAGCCATAATGTCTTGCAATTGCAAATCAGCCCCCTTTACGCCATCTTCCATGTTAATCGAGCCCCAACTGTATACAAATTCCGCTTCTAATTTGACCGGTCCTAGTTTGACTTTGGTGTAGGGCTGCAAAGTATAGATATACATCATATTAGCAAATGGTATATAACTGCCGCCCATGTTTAAAGGAACACCCCACGCACCCATCCCCGTGGCGAGGTTGGAACTAGGGGTTTGTTTATCATTAGCAATACGTGAGTAGGTGAAGAGTAAACCTGTCTCACCGCCCTTGAAGTTATAAATGCCAAATACATTATACCTGTCGTAATCAGTATCGGTCCATGTAGCTTTTGGATTCACGGCAGAATAATTTCCGTCAGCTTCCTTCTCAATTTCTGCGCCGAAAGTAACCGGTCCGATCTGCGCTCCGTATAAAATTTGCCCGGCAGGAAATCCGCTGCCGCTGCTTCCGAAAACGGTTCCCCATACGTTATCCTCCGCATAGCCGACCTGGAACAAACCGATGGGCGATGTATACTCAATGTAGGCCCAATCAAAGGCGATGTTTTCATTTTCTGCCCTGGTTCCTGCAGATTGAGTATCATATGTTGTTCCGGGATCCGACCTCGCGCCGCCCCAGATTCTTTCCAGAGCGTCAAAACGAGTGATAAACTTCAGGCCAGGAGAAATTGTAAAGTCCGTCCGGACTCGCAATCTCTGAAAGCAGAACGCTGTGCTTACGTCGTCATTGTTGTGTAAGCCAGACCCACCAGTGCTCTTGTCTATTGAACCTTTCATCAGCGATGTTTGATCCAGATACATTCCGGCTGCGTAATATGAACCGCTAATCTGAACATCGACCGCGAAAGCCGATACACTGAAGGCCATGATCAGCCCCACTAAAAGCAAAACCAACCAAAATTTCTTCATCTTCTTCCCTCCTTAAAATAATATCAATTAGAGTTGGGGAAACCGGCCTTGAAAGCGGGTATTCTTTAAAGGCTGCTTCTGCCCCACCACTTACTGCCGCCGGGGAAGATGCTTAAAATAAAATTCCCCTCAATGCTTCCGGCTTTTCCAGTATGATGAAAAACATTGCATAAGCTTTAATTTAGTTGTATTAATTTAATACTGTTAAATTATGAAGTCAATAAATATTTTTCATTTTCAAAATTTTTTACAAAGAAGTATTATGGAACATAATTATTATTTCGCTAATAAATTTGATGGATTAAATTAATAAGCGATGTTAAAAAAAACATTGACCACATAAGCTGTCGATATTTTTTAAAAAAGTGTTAATTATATAAAGAAAATTGATACAGTTTTCGATAAGGCGACTAAATGATAAAAGAAAGGAGATCAACAATTACCCATGGCCAAATATGAAAGCTATCAAAAAAGTGTGCTGGAGGCCAGTGTCTGGCTTTCAGAAGAAGGTTTTTTCGGATCGCACAAGGGCACCGGAGGCAATGTTTCCGTGCGGGCTGATGAAGCGGCCCTTGCCATAACTCCTTCATCAGTGAAATATCAGGAGATCAAAGTTTCCGATATCTGCGTGGTTGGATTTGATCTTTCCGTCATTGAAGGAAATGATAAACTCAAACCCTCTGTCGAAACGGGCATGCACAGCATCATTTACAAGAAGAGGCCCGATGTCAATGCTATAGTCCATACTCACCAGATCTACGGCAGCATCTTTGCCCTGATCAACACACCTATACCCGCTCTTTTTGATGAGGTCTCTTTTTCACTGGGAGCAATGATAGAGGTCATTCCTTACGCCCTTTCCGGGAGTCCGGAGCTTGTTAATAACGTAGCCGGAAAATTATCGAATAATGCCAACGCCTACATTATTCAGAACCATGGAATATTGGCTCTGGGCAAGACGCTGGACAAGGCGATTCTTCACACGGAACTTTTAGAAAAAGTTGCCAATATCTATTGCCTTGCTTTATCTACCGGCAAGCAGGTTTCTACACTGCCTGCGGAAATTGTTGAACTTGCCAGGACGATGAGAGATTATGAAGTTAAAGCAGCACGGGAGAAATAGTAAGAGAAAAAAATAAGATTGGGAATATGAAACGAACGATTCAATTACAGGGAATGACTTATGTCCGTTCCCTGAACCTTTAAGACGGGAAACCGACTAAATAATACTCCCAGCACTCTGCCGACATCAAAAAGAATCTCTGCTGTAATTTTATCCAGGAAATTCAAGGATGGAGGATTGCGATTTTGAAAAATAACCTTTGCCGCGTCTGCCGAACACATATTGGTCTGCGTGGCGGCATCCAGTTGACTGTGCGGATTCATTTTTTCGAATACATTGATTAATTCCCGGCCAAACTGGTCCAGAAAAAAATAGAAAATTCCATCATGCCTTTTTTTTGCCAGATGCATATAGCTGCCGAGTAATTCAGATACAGAACGCTTCGCTGCCTGTCCCTCACTGGCACCGCACAACAAGGCCTCTTTGAAAGAGGGGAAACCTTCACGAAAACGGCGTTCGACATATACTTCATAACTTTGATGAATGGAAGAAACAACCGTAAATAGCTTCTGTGATGAAAACAGGTTCTTGATCAATAACTTGTTGGGCAACGCTTTCACATGAAAGGGATTGCCTAAATCTGCCAGATAGTGAGCACAGCGGGACAAATACCGCCAACCCCAATATTCATTGTTGCTTTCGAACGACATCCTGGCAAAATTCATATTCACGCGGAATGACTCGGGACCTATTCCAAATGTCTTGCCCAGTAAACGGAATTGCATATGCCGCCAGCCATGAGAGCCCCCGGTCATTTTCTGATTTTTATGAAGATCCAGATCGCAATCCTGATTTAAATCAGGTTCGGTGCTGTAAATTACCAGTACCTTCCATGGCTCAATGGTTTTATCCAAGGGAGGTTCAACACCAAATTCACCATTGCGCTGTGAATAATTGAAAGACCACAGAGGATCAAGTTTGCGGACTTCGCTGTAATTTTCCTTGTATAAATCGATATGATCCGGACCGATTGGCCAGTATTTAGAGTTGATACCGGGATTTGGTTTTACCGCGACTTGCGGCAGGGCCATGAGTAAGGCTGTAGCCTGTACAGAGAAATAAGTAATGTATTCATGAGAAAACCACGGCGCCCAGGCCGACGGCAGGCGTGGGTCGTCATGCAGATAATAATCCAATATTTTAAATCCTTTTGCTGATGAATAGATTACTAAAAAGCCGGGCGGGCAGAGTTATCCAACCCGCACCGGCCTGAAAACAATAATTTAGTTAATTTAGCATTTGAAATCGGTCTTCTTGCCCCAAACACCAAGAGCGACACCGAGTTCTTCATGCTCTTTGGCATATTCTTCCAGTTTGATGCCTTGGGTTGCCGCATCGATGGCCTGCCGCAGTGCACGGGCGCCCGCTTTCGGTCCCTGCGGATGAGCATGAATGCCGCCGCCGGAACCAATCATGATGTCTTTGCCCAGGGTATTGACGATATCGGAAACGTTGGCCGGTGTAATGCCGCCTGACGGCATGGGCATAGTTGCTTTCAGTTTGCCCATGGGATAAATCAGGTTGCGGACTGTGTTCATGAAACGTTCATGCATATATATGCCCTTGCCGCCCAGGGAGAAGGGTAGAACGATCGAGTCGGCGCCGCATAAGCGGGGGATTTTACCGAGAATAAGCGGCGAAGAAATACCCTGATTGGGCGCCATATAATAAGCTCCCGCCACATCCATATGGGCCAGTATCGGCACATTGATAGCCGGGTCGTCTGCCAGCGCGCGCATGGCTTCCGGACCTACAGCCAGATAATTGACCATCATGCCGTTTACTCCGGCGTCCACGCAACGTTTGGCCAGATCGAACATGCGCGGCAGGCGGTCGGTGACATTGACGGTGTAGATGGTATGTTCTCCGGTTTCCTCATATACTTCTTTTTCTATCTTCATGTAGGCTTTTACTCTTTTCACGGCGTCGTTATAACGCATGTTGGCGATCAATTCGTCATCCTTGATGACGTCGCAGCCGCCCAATGCCGCTTCTTTGAAGAGCCGGGCGCCGACTTCCAGCGGATAGCCGCTGCAGGGCTTAATCATGTTGTTGAGTAACGGACGGCCTTTTTTAAGACCGAGCGCCTTCCACCAGCCGTCGGTTCCGAATTTCGGGCCGTTGTATTGATCCAGTGTGGCTTTGGGGAATCTGATATCCAACAGCTTGAAATTGGGCACCATGGAAATATTGCCGATTATCGCGGTCAGAATCATGGGAAGCTGATCTTCGACGTTTGCCGCGGGGAAAGCAAGTTGTAAAATGCACTGTCTTTCTGTAACTTCAGGCGGTATCCCGTATTCATAAAACGGGACCTCGTATGCGCCGATTACTTTTGCGACATGACCGGCACGGATTTCAGGTGTTTCGCCGGGAACAGGCACCCATGTGCCGGTGGTCTGTTCGATGGCCAGGAACTGACCGATTAAAGAAGCATCAAGGGATTTGTCACCCTTTAGCCAATAGGTGGCGATTAAATTGTTTTCCATATCGATGCTTTCAGGTATAGCTATAGGTTTATCCGCGAAAGCATCCATCTTTATTTCCGAATCTTTTGCATTTTTCTTTTCAGCCATGGTTTTATACTCCTTAAAAAATAAGTTTCTTTGTTGAGTTAATTTTTTGGAATCAGCGAAAGCACATATTCCCATATCTCCAATGTTTTCTTAAACGATTCATCATCGTGTTGCATGCATGTGTACATGCGGGTTCCGGCCAGAGTGCACAGACCATGGGCCATTGTAACTACCTGATAGTCATCGGCGACCTGCTTTCGGCTGAAAATCTCGGTCAGAGCATTTGGCGCGTTCAGGTCTATTGAAAAGAATGCAGTCGTCATGTAATGCATGATTGCACCGAAATTATAAACAAAGAATCCCAGATCCGGACGTGTCGCGTAAAGATCATTGAGAGCCTTGGTCAATTTATTGGCGTAAGCAGTTGCCTTTGCTACCGCGTCATTTTCAACCATGTATTTCAATGCATAATAGCATGCTGCCATGGATATGGGATTGGCCGCCAGTGTGCCACCGATAAAAATCTTGTCTCCCATGCTTCCCGAACAGACTTTCATGACGTCCCTACGGCCTGCCACAGCCCCGGATGACGGATAACCGTGCGTGATGATCTTGCCCAGTACTGTTATATCGGGTGTAATGCCGTAAAGTTTCTGAGCGCCACCCATGTCTACCCTGAAACCGGTAACCACTTCATCGAAAATCATCAGTGAACCATACTGATCGCATAATTTCCGGATGGTTTTGTTCCATTCCGGGTGAACCGGATGGGCGCCTGATTCTCCGCCGATAGGTTCTACCATCACGCCGGCGACGCCGCCCTTATCCTGATTATCTTTAAAGGCTTTCTCCAATGCCTCGAAATCGTTAGGCGGCACATCAACTATGTGGGCAAAGCATTCCGCCGGTATTCCTTTGGACTCGAAATTGCCGGTCCGGGGAATGTGAACCGAATAGATCATCTGATCAGACCAGCCGTGATAGCTGCCGCCTATCTTGATGATCTTAATCTTGCCGGTATATGCCCGCGCAATGCGCAACGCCGCCATATCCGCTTCGGTGCCGGACTGGAGAAAACGGACCATTTCGACACCGGGCATGTGTTTAATGATTTCCGCAGCAGCGAGGAGTTCATATTCTGAGGTTAAACCGGTAGCCGGCCCTTTTTCTCTGATGATTTCAATAATCTTTTCATCAAGCGGCTTGTAGCTGTGGCCAAGCATAATGGGCGCACCACACATAAGATAATCGATATACTCATTGCCGTCTACATCCCATATCTTATAGCCTTTGGCCCGGTCCATAGCCAGGGGGAAAGGTTTGTTCTGGCTCAAGTTGTGCTCAACACCGCCGGGAATCATCGCTTTTGCCTTCTCAAAAATATCTATCGAGCACTTGCAACGCTGGGCATAGAGCTTATGCTCGGAATCCAGTTTGTCCTTTGGTATCGGTTGCACGGGTCTTGCTAAAATTTCGTCTTTTCTTTTCATTATTTCTGCATATTCCATAGATTCATATCCTCCTGATTCATCATGCTGACAGTCTTTATATTGAACACACGCCTTCTTTGTTCTTATTCATGCGTGCGCATGCTTTCTTCTGAGAATTGTAGTAAGCTACAAATTCCTTGAACAATTCATCGTATATTATGCGGTTGTCCGGATTGGGCGTGTACTCCGCCTTTATTTGTATGTACTTGGGAATGTCTTCCATTGTTATATATTTCAGGGCAATTGAAGCCAGAAAAGCCGCGCCCCGGGCGTTGGAAAAGATTGGATCCTTGACCTGACGGATTTTTCTGTCAAAAATATCTGCGATAGTTTGCGACCAGACGTCCGAATTGGCGCCGCCGCCAATGAAATTGAGATATTGAAATGGTCTTCCCATGAACTTCTCCACAGGGGCAATCAGCCATTTCGCGTTAAAAGCCACTCCTTCAAAAATAGCACGAAGAATATCCGCTCTGGTATTTTCCAAAGAAACGTTGAACAGAGAAGACCGGATATGGCAGTCATCTATAGGTGAACGTTCTCCGTAAAGCCATGGGGTGAAGATGATGTTATTTGCGCCTGCCGGAACCCGTGCTACAATTTTGTCCAGGACCTTAAATATATCAGGGGCGTTTTCCTCCTGCATAAGTTCATCCTTGTGATACAGAACATTATCTCTTATCCATGTCAGGCATTTACCGGCGCATTCCTGTTCGGTGAGAATGAGATAACGGCCGGGGACGGGACTGGGGAAAGAACCGAAATTGTGGGCTATGTCTGTTTTCTTGAAAGGAACATGGGCTGATATCCAGGATGAAGTGCCGATATAAAAATGACCCTCATAATCACGAACAGCACCGGAACCCACGGCGGCCGAAGGTACATCCGGAGTTCCGCCGATAACAGGAGTGCCTTCTTTTAAACCCAGTTCGGCAGCTATTTCCTTTTTCACCGGACCAAGTATGTCAGTTGCCTGAATCAAATCAGGCATTTTTGAACGTTCGATTCCGGCCATTTTGAGCAGCTTGTCTGAATAAACGACATGCGATGGATCACGGTTATCAGTTACCCAATGCAGCAAAATAGAATCATAAGTGGCTGCATACTTTCCTGTTAAGCGCAAGTTAATATAATCTTTGGGATCAAGAAATTTATATGTCTTGCGATATAATTCCGGCGCGTTCTGTTTTAGCCAAAGAATATGACACAGAGAGTCTTTGCCGGACTGCGAGGGAGCGCCTCCGGTCAGTTTAAGCCAGGTCATCATCTTGAACAGAGGGTAGCCTTCTATTTTGATGGGACCTTTCAGTATAGCTTTCACTGATTCAGCGCCTCTGCTATCCATCCAGATGATGGCATTCATCAAATGTTTGCCTTCCTGATCCAGGGCAACAGTGCCTGACCACTGGGTAGTTACACTGACAGCAACGATGTTTTCGGGTAAAACGAGATTTTTACCAAGTACTTTTTTCGCAGTGGACATGATAGCGTCCCACCATCCATCGGGGTCCTGTTCAGCCCCTCCGTCAGGAAGCAGGATAATGGGCGTTGCTTGAAATTCGCTATCAAGCACTTCTCCATAAACAGAGATTAAAGCCGTCTTGGGTCCTGATGTACCCAAATCAATCGCCAATACATACTTTTGCCTGTCTTTCATAATTTGACCTCTTTATGTGAATAATAAATTGAACACTCAATTTTAAAAGTTACATATGAAACCAAAGAGCCGGCACAACAAATACTTTGATCATTTCATAGCTAAATGCACAGCGTTATCAATGACCTTTTTAAAAGCAACATCCGGGTCATCGATAATTTGAAAAAGCATGCCGCTGTTATGCAGCGAAATGATGCCATGTATCGCGCTAATAATTTGAATGGTTAATAATTTCGTTTCCACTTTTTTTAAGTTCGGCCTTGTTTCCCGATATTCCCGGGTGATTTTGACAGCTAAAAACAGCACTTTCAATGAACTGCGGAATTCATCGGACGACAATGCTTCCTGAGGAGTTCCAATATAATCACTATGTTGTCGAACGGG
>JBEKMY010000002.1:0-115922 GCA_049523355.1 Smithella sp.
CCGAACTCGATATATTGATGGTTAAAGTTGGATTCGGCCCAAATCTGCATTAAATCAAAAAATGTTAATAGGGTGCTGGATGTACCAAATCCGAGCTCGGCATCCGGAAATACTTTCCATTCGCGTCTGATTGTTTTTCCATGGTGATCTACGATGGTATCTTCATAATCAATGGATTTCATTCCGTAGGGAATCTTTTTGGATAACAGAAAAATAGGAAACTCGCATAAAGTAAGCTCATACTTGCTTTTGGGACATACAGATTTATTTTTTTCTAAATCCTTTTGCATATTTTTTTGTAACCGATCTCTTTAAACGTTTTTTACACGTTTATTTAATTAACGTTTACCGGAGCAATAACTTTTCTATTTCATCCATTTACAAAGGATTTAGCCGGTGAAATGTCGATACCTGGCCGGTATAATGTCGATACCCAGCCGGTGTAATGTCGATAATCGGCCGGTAAAATGTCGATGGATAAAACATACCGGGCTCGATTAAGATTTTATTGATTTTAAAATTATGCTTATCCATTGGCCTCAACCGGTGACGATCGTTTAAAATAGACGAGATTTTCTTTGCTGAAGGGCCTTCTCAGCGCTCTTATTTGAGCCATCTCAGCCGGGCTCTTCCCTTTTCCTGCTAACATCGGATTTTTACCAAACCGGAAAGGGTAAATCAGGCAATCGCCGGTTGCCCTAAACAGAACTTGACCTGACAGTGAGCGTCAAGATAATCAATTCCTTCCTGTTATCCTCAAAATGTTCACATCGACAAAAATGCAAGCTTTTAAATGATAATCGTTAACTATTATTTTAATTATTAAGGCTATGATACTTTCAATCTTATAGCAGTTGAACTAAATACTTATTGACAATACACTACAATGTATTTACACTGTAACCATGAAAGAGTTACGATTTGAATGGGATGAAAAGAAATATAACCTGAATCAAAGAAAGCATGGTATTTCTTTTCTTGAGGCGCAAACGGCATTCTCGGATGAAAATGGTTTGTTGCTCGATGATCCCGATCATTCATTGGAAGAAGATCGTTATATTATTCTCGGCATGAGTTCCAAGCTTCGGCTACTCGTCATTTTCCATACTTATCGTAAAGAAGACCTAATCGTAAGAATTATTTCAGCGCGGAAGGCAACCCGCATGGAGCAAAGACAATACTGGAGCAGGTGGTAATCATGAGAAAAGAATATGATTTTTCAAAAGCAAAAAAAAATCCTTATGCAAGTATGCTCAAGAAGCAAGTAACTATAAGATTAGATGATGGTACCGTAGATTACTTCAAGACTCTCGCTAAAACAGTAGGCGTTCCTTATCAAACGCTGATAAATCTCTATTTGCGAGATTGCGCTGCTTCCGGTCGTGTACTTTCTCTGCATTGGAATAAAGCATCTTAAAATATTCGCACAACCCGTCGCTAGAGCCGATCGCATTCCGCGGGGATGCTCCGGCTCAGATTTTCGTTGAACCTGTAGAAAAATTCGGCAAGCAGCAATTAGTGCAAGATACAAAAAACGATCGCGTAAAATGTCCAACAAACGACGATCGTGCAAAGAGGAGAGGTAAAGAGGCCCCTTAAAATGGAATAAAAATTGTATTCTGGAGTTTTTTTACAGGCTCGTTAGTCAAGAAAGTTTGAAGCAAGCGGAGGCATCACTGACGCTAGATGCCTCCGCTTGGAAAGCGATTCCCTATGGGTCGTCGACCAGCCATAGCTCTCACGATCACTCCGGACGAAGAAGACCGGTTGCACCGGCTAATTCGTTCCGGTAAAACACCACAAAAAGTCGCCCTGCGTGCGCGTATCGTTCTCGCAGCGGCAGACGGACATCCAAACATGGCTATTGCCAAAACTATGAAAATCAGCCGTCCAACAGTCTTGCTGTGGCGTGCTCGCTTCCGAGACTGCGGTGTGCCCGGCTTATTGAAAGATGCCACGCGTCCGGGACGAAATAAGAAACTCTCGATAGAACCCATAAAGGAAGCCCTCTTTGCTTTACTGCATTCGCCCCCGTCTCAGCACAATATTAACAGGACATCGTGGAGACTGGCTGACATTCAGACGTGCCTGCGTCAACAAGGAATCTCTATCTCGCGGGCCACCATTAGTAGGATAGTGCGTGCCGCTGGATACACGTGGCGCAAAGCAACGGAAGTTCTCACAAGTAAGGACCCTGAGTACCAAGAGAAACTAAAGCGGATCAAATCTGTTCTTGCAACGCTAGGCGAAAACGACCGTTTCTGCTCGATTGATGAATACGGCCCTTTTGCGATCAAGATGAAAGGTGGCATGAGACTGGTCGCTCAGGGAGAACATCCACACGTTCCGCAATTTCAGAAGACCAAAGGTTCCCTGATCGTGACGGCAGCACTAGAGTTATCTCGGAATCAAGTTACTCATTTCTATTCAAAGGCGAAAAACTCCACGGAGATAATCAAACTCCTGCAAATCTTGCTGAAGAAATACAAGAAGTGCGACACACTATATCTGTCTTGGGATGCTGCTTCATGGCATGCTTCGCAGACGTTGTATGAGAAGGTGGAGAGTGTCAATACACCAGACTATCAACATTCAGCACACACGCCACATGTGGAATTGATCCCTTTGCCTTCCTCTGCCCAATACTTGAACGTTATCGAAGCAGTTTTCAGCGGCATGGCGAAAGCAATTATTCACAACAGCAATTACCAGTCTGTCGAGGAAGCGAAGGCCGCTATTGACCGCTACTTCCTGGATCGAAACGACTACTTCAAGAAGAATCCGAAGAAAGCTGGGAACAGGATCTGGGGGCAAGAACTGGTCGCCTGTCGATTCAGTGAATCGAATAACTGCAAAGACCCAACGTGGAGATAAAATCAGCCTAATCACAGTCTGCTGCTTATTCTAGCTCCGCTCGAAACGCACAGACTGAACATTACTCTCTTTCAACGAGTAATCCTTAATTTTCAGAGCTGTCAAAGACTGTGGAGTTGTGTAACAATTGTCAAGGCACATTTTGATTTAACACTATCTGTCAAGTCGAAGATATGTCAGGACATCGATTTATCACTCACTATCAAACGATGGCTTTATTAAAAGGTATCACCTTTGCACCGGCCTTTAATACGTCCAGATAATCAGCCCATGTTTGCATCATCTTCTTTCGTTCGGCAAGGTGAGATGTCCGATTGTAAGCGCGTCCGTTTGGGTCTCTGACTGCATGAGCAAGCTGATGTTCAATAAAATCCGGCCTTACTTGCAAGACTTCATCAAGGATGGTTCGCGCCATTGCCCTGAATCCATGCCCGGACATTTCTTCTTTTGCGTACCCCATGCGCCGTAAAGCCGCCAAAATGGCATTATCACTCATGGGTCGATCAAAAGTTCGGCCTGAGGGGAACATATAGCGGCTCGCGCCGGTATATTCATGAAGTTTTTTTAATATTTCTATGGCCTGTTTTGACAATGGCACAAGATGAGGCTCTTTCATTTTCATTTTATTGGCGGGAATATTCCATTCAGCGTTTTCAAAAGAGACTTCTTTCCATTCACCATTTCGTAGTTCCCCCGGACGAACAAAAACCAAAGGCAAAAACTTTAAAGCGCATTGAACAACAAAGCCGCCTTGATAACAATCTATAGCGCGTAATAGCTCCCCCACTTTCTTAGGTTCAATAATAGCGGCCCGGTTAATAGTTTTTACTGGTGCCAATGCGCCGCGCAAATCGGCTGCCAAGTCACGTTCAGCTCGTCCCGTTGCCACTGCGTATCTAAAGACCTGGCCGCAAATAGTTCTTATGCGGTGAGCTAACTCAAATGTGCCTCTTGCCTCGACACGTCTTAACACTGTAAGCAATTCAGGCGCTTTAATTTTATTGATAGGCTTTACCCCTATATAAGGAAAAACATCCCCTTCCAAGCGTCTCATAATTTTGCTGGCATATTCTATAGTCCAGTTGGATATAAACCGTTCATGCCATTCTCTGGCAATAATCTCGAAGGTTTCAGTTTCTTGGATATTAGCCTGCTTTTGTGCTTTGCGAACCGCGCCAGGGTCAATCCCATGTGCTAACTGTGATCTTGCTTCATCCCGTCGTTTCCTTGCATCGTGCAGGCTTATTTCCGGGTATATGCCAAGGGAGAGTTTCTTTTCCTTTTTATCGAAGGGATAGCGGAACCGCCAAAGCTTACCGCCAGAGGCCGTAACCAAGAGAAAAAGCCCCCCACCATCAAAAAGTTTGTATTCACTCTTTTGCGGTTTTGCGTTTCGGATTTTGATTTCCGATAATGGAATGATTCTTTTTGGCATAAAATAATTCCTCCTTTTTTGGGCCTCCTATTTTTTCGGGGCCTTTTTTGGGCTGACTATTTTTTTTCGGGGCCTTTTCATCTCAAAAAGCCCCGAAAAATCTTGGATTGTGTTAAATCTTATAACACGTCTTTGGACAAAAAACAACAAAAAACCCGCTATTTCTAACGGGTTTCTGCATTTCTTAGGATTCTATTGGATTATGCCTTGGAGGCGGCACCCGGACTTGAACCGGGGAATAACGGTTTTGCAGACCGCTGCCTTAGCCACTTGGCTATGCCGCCAAAATAAAATGGAGCGGGCGAACGGATTTGAACCGTCGACGTCTACCTTGGCAAGGTAGCACTCTACCACTTATAACAAATAGGTGTCTCTTGTCAATAAAAATAATAAAAATTGACCTGAAAATTTATCAATTTTATTTCATACCGGTCATTGTCAGTCATGTTACACATCAAGAAAGTCTGTTGAAACCTGGAAATAATAATCCTGCGGATACTATTTTTCTATATTACGGTATAATTTTATAAAATAATCAAATCCTGAAAAAATCGTAAGCACAAGAGCAATATAGAGAATTACTATCCCGACAGCATGAGCATTAATACCAAAAATGGAATAATGAATGATCAGCGCGGTCACTGCTATAATTTGAGTCACTGTCTTCTGTTTCCCCAGAGTACTTGCCTGAATATAAATCCCTTCGGAAGAAGCAATGCTTCTTATTACGTCGACAATCAAATCACGAATAATTGTTATGGCCACAATCCATGCCGGTATGCGGCCGATAGGAATCATCAAAATCATTGCCGTATTCACCATAATTTTATCGGCAATTGGATCAAGAAATTTGCCCATGGTTGTAATCATTTGATATTTTCTGGCAATGTAGCCATCGAAGAAGTCAGTAATTGAAGCGATAACAAATAATATCGCTAAAATCAGGCTCCAGAATTCCCCCGGCGATAAAAGCAGAATAAATAGAAACGGGACAACACTGATTCTCAACAATGTTATCGTATTGGGCAAATTGAACGTTTCATGTCTTGAAATCATTATTTAATGCCTGTTAATAAAACCCCAATGACTTGAATTCGCAAGCGAGTAAACTCCTTCTCTTGCTGCGGTGTAAGCAAGCGTTTACAGAATTGAGGCAGCCAGCGCATTCCTTAAGTGTGCTACAGAATAAGTGAACAATATTTAATCATAATATTCCTTAAGAATCGAAGATTCTCCCAAGGCAAGCCTTGGGAGAGCTTCAATTATTTTTTAGGAACTTTTTTCCAATCATTTAAAAAAGTCTCTATCCCTTTGTCCGTCAGCGGATGTTTAACCAGTTGAGCTATAACTTTAAAAGGAATGGTTGCTATGTCCGCGCCCATTAAAGCTGCATCCAACACATGCCTCGGATGGCGGATACTGGCGACAATAACTTCTGTTTCATAACAATAATTTTCGAAGATAGTAACAATCTGATCCACAAGCTCCATACCGTCACTGGCGATATCATCCAGACGGCCGACGAAGGGGCTCACGTACCGGGCGCCGGCTTTTGCCGCCATCAGCGCCTGTAAGGGAGAAAAGATTAAAGTCTGATTTACGTTAATGCCGGCATCGGCAAACATTCTTGTCGCCTTCAATCCTTCCGTGGAAATAGGAACTTTGATCACGACATTTTTCCCCAGACGCGCCAGTTTCCTGCCTTCGGAAATCATTCCTTTCGCGTCATTGCTTAGAACTTCCAGGCTTACCGGGCCTTTTACAATCTTCAGTATATCTTTAATGACAGCGTCAAAATCTTTTTTTTCTTTGGCAATCAGGGATGGATTCGTGGTAACACCGTCAACCATTCCCAGAGCCAGCCCTTCCTTGATTTCTTCAATATTGGCAGTATCGATAAAAAATTTCATATATTCTCCCGTGACGATTAATTATTTTTTTCTGATAAATATTTCTCACTGCATTGCTGAGAGCAAAAGTAATAGCTTTTGCCTGATATTTCCTTTTTAAAGGCCTGGCTGACAGGCACATATGTATGGCAGACAGGATCTTCAACCAGGTCTTCCCCGACAGCCGGCGATGAATTAAATTGATGATTTTCATTTTTTTCCGTCTTTACTTGCCGGACTGTATTAAAAATCTTATATAGCAGATAAATTACTATTATAAATACAAAAAAACGAAACAATATGACATCCTGTTAATAATTTTTTTATTCTTTAATTATTTCAACTACTTTATCATCACTTAGCCGGTCTTTCAATCCGCGGATGGATATCCCGAAAGAAGGATGAATAAAATAAGAAGCTATTTCACAAAGCGGCTCTAAAACAAACCGCCTTTTCTGAATTTCCGGATGCGGCACAATCAAATCATGTTCCCTGATTACATTCTGCCCGTAAAAAAGCAGATCAAGATCAATAATCCTCGGCCCGCCTTTTACATCCCTTTCACGCCCCATGTCATTTTCGATGTTTTGCAACTCCAACAGGAGGTTTGGCGCCAAAAGAGACGTTTTGATCTCCACAACCGCATTTGTGAAATAATTCTGGTTCTCTATTCCGACGGGCTGGGTTCTATAGAACGATGAAACCGCCGTTACATCAATACCTTTTATCCGGGAAATATTTTCAACGGCATATTTGCAGTTTTTCAAAGAGTCGCCCAAATTAGAGCCAATCCCGATATAACAGATAATACCGTTCAAGTATTTAAAAACCTTTTTTAATTCTTATCCCTTAATCCTAAAACATCCTGCATATCGTACAGTCCGTTCTTCTGATTCACAATCCAAAGCGCCGCGCGAATCGCTCCTTTGGCTAAATTGTCGCGATTATGGGCGCGATGAGTAAACTCCAGCCGTTCTCCAACTCCGCCGAAAATTACCGTATGATCACCTACAATATCACCGGCCCGGATAGTTTGTATACCTATTTCTTTTTTGGTCCTCTCACCAATCAAACCCCGCCGGGTATACACAAGAGTCTCTTCCATATCGCGGCCCAGTTTATCGGAAATAACTTTCGCCATTTGCATGGCCGTTCCGCTTGGAGCGTCTTTCTTCAAATGATGATGAGCTTCAATAATTTCAACATCATAATCATCTTTAAGAATTCCCGCGCAATATTCAAGAACTTTTAACATCACATTTACGCCAAGACTCATATTGGGCGATAGTACGCAGCGTGTGTTTTGCGCCAATTCTCTTATTTCTTCCATTTCATCGTCAATAAATCCGGTGGTGCCGATGACCATGGCGCGATTTCTTTCGCTGGCTATTTTCAAATAATCAAGAGCGGCCTCATGATTTGTAAAGTCAATAACAACATCGGCCTGGTCAATACAATCGGATAACTTATCGCAAGCCAGAATGCCCGTTTTGCCTAATCCCAATCCCTGGCCTATATCGCGTCCGATAATGGGATGTCTGGCAACTTCTACGGCTCCGACAACACGGATACCTTCTGTTGTGGAAATGAGGCTGATAATTTTTCCGCCCATTTTCCCGGCAGCCCCGGTAACAACGGCTTTAATCATAAAATTATCTCCTTAAATATTTTTATGCGGCAGGATAAATTAAATCAAGCCGTAATTAACCATAACGTTCTTCAGTTTTTCCAGATTAGCCTCAGCCATTTTACAAAGCGGTAATCTGTATTCACAATTTATCTTGCCCATTAATGCAAGAGCCGCCTTAACCGGAACAGGATTAACCTCGATAAAAAGAGCGTCAATTAAAGCGTTCATTTTATGATGAAGAGCTACCGCTCTCGCCATGTCACCTGCGGCAAAAGCATCAACCAATCCTGCCATATCCGTCGGCGCCACATTGGAAATAACGGAAATAACACCGGCGCCGCCTATTGCCAGAAGCGGCAGGGTGAATATATCGTCACCGGACAAAACGGCAAAATCCCTGCCGGACAGATTGATAATGTCGCTCATTTGCTTGATCGAGCCGGAAGCCTCTTTAATGCCGACTATATTTTTTATTTTCGCCAGCTTCGCGACCATATCCGGCATAAGATTTACGCCGGTGCGGCTCGGTATATTATAAGGTATTACAGGAATGGGAACGCTTTGGGCTATAGTTTTAAAATGTTGATAAAGCCCCTCCTGAGTAGGACGGTTATAATACGGACAGACGATAAGAGCTCCGTCCGCTCCGGCGTCGAAGGCATGTCTGGTCAGCCGCAGGGCCTCGGCAGTATTGTTTGATCCCGTACCGGCAATGACCGGCACTCTCTTTTTGACAGCTTCAATGGTAATTTCAATAACCCGATCGTGTTCTTCGTGGGTAAGAGTGGCCGACTCTCCGGTCGAGCCGCAAGGTACAATAGCGTCCGTTCCATTTGCAATTTGAAATTCTATGAGTTCGCGCAAAGCTTCCTCATCAACTTGATTATTTTTAAAAGGTGTAACAATAGCGACCATCGCGCCCCTGAACATAAAAAAAGGCCTCCTTAAATATTGAAGCTCTCCGTGGCAAGCCACGGAGAATCTTCGATTCTTAATGTAAATTATAATTCTATATTCGCTCGCTTACCCCGCAGCAAGCGAAGGTGTTTGCTCGCTTAAGAATTCATCATTTAAAATTTATTTCCGCAGCGGAACTCTCCAGACATACATTGGAATCGTCACACAGCATTAAACGGTAATTGTATGTTTTTCCCTGTTCAACTTCTTTATCTTTAAAGATAAGGCTGCTGTATTCTTTTTTCTGCCCGTCCTGTGGTTTTAGCGGCTTTACCGGCACCTGGCCTACGCGTTTAAATGTTCTCGGACAGTTTTTGCATTCATTTCCGGCGCTGCCGACCTCGCTTTTTTCTATGGCGATATTCGTAATTTTTGAATCTTTATCGTAGAAATCCCATTTCAATATAACCGCGTTATCGGAAGAAACAGCTTCCATATTCTGCACAATCTGCCCATGATCCGGCACGCGGGATGGCATAACCGGATTTCCTTTTATACCACAACCTGTTAAAAAAAAGAACATCATGACGCAGGCAAATAAGCTATTTTTTAGCGAAACTCTTTTCAAGCTCTCCAATCCTTTTCAGAACGGTTGCCGTTGCCGTTCCGCCCTTGTGTTTGCGTGAATTGACCGCATTTTCCAGTTTGATTATTTTCTGAATATCATCAGTAAAACCTTTATAAAATTCCCGATATTCATTTAACGTTAATTCTTCCAATCCTTTTTTATTTTTCAGGCAGTACGCGACTATTTTCCCCACAATTTCGTGTGCCCGGCGAAAAGGTATGCCTTTTCCAACCAGATGCTCGGCGATATCAGTCGCCGTGGAAAATCCTCCCTGCGCCGCCTCATACATATTCCAGGCGTTGAATTTTGTATGATTAATCATTTCCGTAAATATTGCCAGACAATCTTTGAGTGTATCCACCGCATCAAATAAAGGCTCCTTGTCTTCCTGCAAATCCCTGTTGTAAGCCATGGGCAAACCCTTTAGAAGAGTCATGATCGTAAAAAGATCACCATAAACACGGGCTGTTTTCCCTCTGATCAACTCCGCGACATCGGGATTTTTCTTTTGCGGCATAATGCTGCTGCCGGTCGTATAGGCATCGGATATTTCGACAAAACCAAATTCATCGGATGACCACAAAATTATATCTTCACAAAATCGGCTCAGATGCATCATGACAAGCGAAGCCGCGAAAATAAATTCCGCGACAAAGTCCCTGTCCGCTACCGTATCCATGCTGTTATTGCTCACTGCCGGGAAATTTAATATTTTTGCCGTCTCGTTGCGATCAATTGGCAGGCTCGTGCCCGCCAGTGCCACGGCCCCTAAAGGCAAAACATTAATTCTGTCGACGCATTCATTTAATCTCCGGATATCACGCGCGAACATTTCTCCGAAAGCGAGGAAATAATGGGAAAGCAATACCGGCTGAGCCTTTTGCATATGCGTGTAGCCGGGCATAATGGTCTTTATTTCTCTTTTTGCGAGTTTAATCAGCTGCATCTGCAAAGCATTCATCAGAGCAATGATATTTTTAATTTCATCCCGAAGGAAGAGCCGCACATCCAAAACGATTTGATCGTTGCGGCTCCTTGCCGAATGAAGTTTTCCTCCTGTTTCGCCGATACGGCTGATCAATTCCCTTTCTATGGCCATGTGGATATCCTCATCAGCCGGACTGAATTTAAATTTTCCCTTTTCAATATCTTTTAAAATATCTTTCAGAGCGGATACAATCTTCACCGATTCACTCCCGGATATGATTTTCTGCCGGGCAAGCATTACAGCGTGAGCAATAGAACCTTCGATATCGTAGGGATAAAGTCTCCGGTCGTAATGGATGGAAGAACTGAATTTTTCCACACTCCCGGCTGTAGGTTTTCCAAACCGGCCGCTCCAGGGTTTTTTACCGATTGCCATGCGCATTCTCCGCCAAAATCAATTTTTTATTTTTTTAAATAATTCTGGATTATCAAACGCAATCCATTCAACTTGATAAATCCTATCGCGTCTTTTTGATTGTAAACCTGATCCTTTTCAAAAGTGGCAAAGGCCTCGCTGTAGAGAGAATAAGGCGATTTACGTCCGGCTACGGTGCAATTTCCTTTATATAACTTCATTCGCGCGGTGCCGGTGACATTTTCCTGAGTCGCGTCGATATATGTCTGCAGGGTTTTCATTTCAGGAGAATACCAGAAACCGTTATAAGCAAGCTGTGAATACTTCGGCGTCAGCGAATCCCTCATAAACATGACTTCGCGATCCATCGTAATGGATTCCACCGCCCGATGAGCGGCCCACAAAACAGTGCCGCCGGGAGTCTCATAGACACCTCTCGATTTCATTCCCACAAAACGATTCTCCACCATGTCCACGCGTCCGATGCCATTTGCGCCGGCAACAGTATTCACATAATCCATGAGTTTGGCCGGTGACATCTTTTTCCCGTTTACAGCCACGGGATTGCCTTTTTTAAAATCAATCTCCAGATAGGTCGGTTTATCCGGCGCCGCTTCAGGAGATTTGGTCAGCACAAAAATATCTTCCGGCGGCTCCGTCCAGGGATCCTCGAGAATTCCTCCTTCATGGGAAATATGCAGAAGATTGCGATCCGAGCTATAGGGCTTGGCTTTAGTCAACGGAACAGGAATTTTATATTTTTCGGCGTAATCGAACATATCTTCCCGTGACCTGAATTTCCAGTTATCATCTTTCCACACCGCGATAATTTTAATTTCGGGATTCAGGGCATAGTAAGTAAGTTCGAACCGGACCTGATCATTGCCCTTGCCCGTCGCGCCGTGAGACACCGTATCCGCGCCTTCTTTTTTTGCTATCTCGATCTGTCTTTTGGCGATAAGCGGCCGCGCCAAAGACGTGCCCAAAAGATATGTGCCTTCATAAATTGCGTTGGCGCGTAGCGCCGGGAAAACGAAGTCCCGCGCGAATTCTTCCTTTAAATCATCAATGTATATTTTACTTGCTCCGGTTTTAAGCGCCTTTTCCTTCAGGCCGGTCAATTCCTCCTTCTGTCCCACATCAGCGGCAAAGCAAATAACTTCGCATTTGTAAGTTTCAATAAGCCACCGCACAATCACCGATGTATCCAGTCCTCCCGAATACGCCAAAACAACTTTTTTAGCTCCTTTTGACAATGTCTGTTCCTCCTAAAGTAATATTTCCAGAATTGCTTTCTGCACATGTAGGCGATTTTCCGCCTGATCAATGACCACAGACTGCGAACCGTCAATGACGTCGGAAGAAATCTCTTCTCCGCGGTGCGCCGGTAAACAATGCATCACTATCGCGTCTTTTTTTGCTTCTTTTAAAAGTTTTTTGTTGATCTGATAATTTTTAAATATTTTTTTTCTTTCTTTATCTTCCGACTCCTGCCCCATACTGACCCAGACATCTGTGTACAAAACATCGGCGTTCTGCGCAGCCTCCATCGGGTCGCGATAAAGGGTTATGCCTTCTTTGGCCTCTTTCTTCCCTCTGGCCATTATTTTCACGTCCGGATCATAACCTTTCGGACAGGCCAATGACAATTCAATCGGCAATCTGGCGGCAGCCTCAATCCATGAATTGGCAATATTGTTGCCGTCACCGATATAAGCTATTTTTAACTTATCGTAAGATCCCTTTTTCTCCTTTATTGTAAACAAATCGCTCAGGATCTGGCAGGGATGCAGAAGGTCCGTCAAACCGTTAATGACCGGAATGGAAGCGTTGCCGGCAAAATCTTCCACATTTTTCTGGGAAAAAGTCCTTATCATAATTCCATCCAGATATCGCGACATCATCCGGGCTGAATCTGAAATAGATTCGCCGCGGCCTATCTGCGTGTCCCGGGAATTTAAAAACAGGGCAATACCGCCTAACTGATACATGCCGACTTCAAAGGATATTCTCGTCCGGGTGGAAGATTTATCGAAAATCATTCCCAGCGTTTTTCCCTTGAGGGAAGCATGGGGTCTTCCTTCCTTTAGAGACTTCTTGAGTTTTGCAGCCTTTTTCCAGATTTTGTCAAAGTCAGCCGTTTCCAGATCGTAAATGTTTAATAAGTCCTTTTTCATTTACCCTCCATCACTTCATCAAGCACATTAATCGCGAAATCGACATCCTGATTAGTAATAATCAGCGGCGGCACAAAGCGCAGAGTTTTGCTGCCGGCGGAAATAATGAGCAATCCCTTTTTAATGCAGTTGTTGATTATATCACCTGCTTCAATATCGAGCTCCGCCGCGATCATCAGCCCTTTTCCCCTGACATCCCTGATGATGGCATGTTTTTGCTGCAATTTCTTTAACTGAGATAAAAAATAATCTCCGACTTCCAGACAATGCTCTAATATGCCTTCCTGCAGCATGATTTTCATAACCGCGATTGCCGCGGCCATAACAACAGGATTGCCGCCAAAGGTGGAAGCATGATTACCCGGAACAAAAGCCTTTGCGATCTTATCAGTCGCCAGCATCGCGCCCGCGGGAATGCCATTGGCCAGAGCTTTGGCTAAAGTCATAATATCGGGTTTGATACCGGAATACTCGTAGGCGAAAAGTTTTCCCGTCCGGCCCATGCCGGTTTGAACTTCATCAATGATCAACAGAAGTCCGTGCCGGTCGCAAATTTCGCGCACACCGGCCAGATAATTGTCATCGGGAATTTTGACGCCGCCCTCTCCCTGAATCGCCTCCAGCATTATACCGCATGTTTTACCGGAGATTGCCGATTCCAGTGCCTGCAAATCGTTAAAAGGCACATAGGTGAATCCTTCTAAAAGCGGCGTAAATCCGAATTGAAATTTCTCCTGTCCCGTGGCCGTAATGGTGGCCATCGTCCTGCCATGGAAGGATTCCTTCATGGTAATTAATTCAAATTTATCCGGTCCCATGTTTTCATGAGCATATTTTCGCGCGAGTTTGATAGCCGCCTCGTTTGCCTCCGCGCCGCTGTTGCAGAAAAATACTTTGTCCGCAAAAGAATTATCAACCAGCATTTTTGCCAATCGGGTTTGCGGCTCCGTATAATACAAATTGGAAACATGCGTTAATTTTCCCAATTGTTCACTTACAGCGGCAATAACTTTCGGATGGGAATGCCCGAGATTGCAAACGGCAATCCCGGCGGCAAAATCAAGATATTCCCTTCCATTGATCTCCCATACCTTCGCGCCCGAACCCTTCGCAAGAACAATCGGGAAGCGTTTATAGGTATTCATTATATTTTCATCGGACATAGCCATTATTTCTTTTTCCGTCATTTCCTTCACCTTCAATTCATCGCAAGGGCTCGAAGCCGCTATAAAACTATTTCCGTGCCTATTCCCTTATCGGTAAACACCTCCAGCAAAATGGCATGTTTCAGACGCCCGTCAATGATGTGAGTCTTGCCCACCCCTCCCTTTAGGGCTTTCAGGCAGCATTTGATTTTAGGAAACATACCGCCTTCAATAGTGCCGTCGTCAATTAATTTTAAAGCCTCATCATTGGTCATCGTATTTATCAGGCGCTTGTCTTTGTCCAGCACACCCGGCACATCGGTCAAAAGCAAAAGCTTTTCGGCCTTCAGGGCTGCCGCTATTTCTCCGGCAACCACGTCAGCGTTGATATTATAAGTTTCGCCCTCATCGCCTGCTCCCGTGGGAGCGATAATTGGAATAAAGTTGTTCTGCGTAAGCGTCATAATCAATTGCGAATTGATACTTTTCACTTTACCGACCAAACCGATGTCAATAATCTCCGGCGGAGTGTACTTTGCTTTTTCCTCATTTAAATAATACTTCTCCGCGATGATCAGGTTGCCGTCTTTACCGCTTAAACCCACGGCATTACCGCCATGCCGGTTAATCAGACCGACTATTTCTTTATTGACCATACCTACCAGAACCATTTCCACGATATTCATGGTTTCTTCATCGGTAACCCGCATTCCCTGTATGAATTTTGATTCCTTACCGACTTTTTTTAAAAGGTCTCCTATTTGCGGCCCACCCCCGTGCACGACCACAGGATTAATGCCTATATATTTCATCATGACGATATCCTGAGCGAATTTATCCTTCAACTCATTGTCAACCATGGCATGGCCGCCATATTTGATAACGATAGTTTTATTATAAAATCGCCTGATATACGGCAGAGTCTCCAGAAGGATATCCGCCTGCTCTATTGAATTCGAAATATTTTCCATGGCAAGCTCCGTTTATAGAATGTACCTGCTTAAATCCTGATCATCTATTATATCATTGAGTTTTTCTTCCACATCGTGGGCATCTATCACAATTTCTTTTTTTTGCATATCCGGCGCGTCAAAAGAAATATCGTCCAGCAATTTTTCCATAATGGTGTAAAGTCTTCGCGCTCCGATATTTTCCGTTCTTTCGTTGACCAGTGTCGCCACTTCCGCGATGGCCGCTATGGCTTCCTCGGTAAATGATAATTTCAGTCCCTCCGTCGCCATCATTTCCGTATATTGTTTCACCAGAGCATTATTCGGCTCCGTCAAAATACGAATGAATTCTTCCTTCCCCAACGAATCAAGCTCAACACGAATGGGAAAACGTCCCTGCAATTCCGGAATCAGATCGGAAGGCTTGGCAACGTTGAACGCTCCGGCGGCAATAAACAGGATATGATCCGTTTTAACCATCCCGTAGCGCGTATTGACGTTGGAACCTTCCACAATAGGCAGCAAATCCCTCTGCACACCTTCACGGGAAACATCCGGTCCATGCGGCGCGTCGTTGCTTACGATCTTATCGATTTCATCCAGGAATATTATACCTGATTGTTCAACTCTTTCCAGCGCTGTTTTCGTCACATTTTCCATATCTATCAACTTTTGCGCTTCTTCATCCTCAAGAATCTTTACGGCTTCCGGCACTTTTACCGTTCTTGATTTCTTTTTCTGCGGGAACACATCGCCTAAAACATCTCTGATATTGAGCCCCATATTTTCCATTCCCGCCGCGGAGAATATCTCTACCATGGGACCGCTTCTGGTTTCGGTAACTTCCAGATTTACCAGCCGGTCGTTTAGTTTATCGTCCCTGAGCAGTCGTCTTAATTTCTCCCGTGTGGCATCAGACTTATGTTCCTGATCCCCGGCAACCTGATCGTTTTCAACTGTTTCATCGGAGTTATTCAGCATATCGCCGACGTTTTTTTCTTTAAGTCTCGGAGGAAGCAACAAATCGAGCAATTTTTCTTCCGCGATTTGGGCCGCCCTCGCCCTGACATTTTCCTGCTCTTCGGATTTAACCATATTCAGGGACAATTCCACAAGATCCCTGATCATGGATTCGACATCCCGCCCGACATAGCCGACTTCAGTAAATTTGGATGCTTCTATTTTTAAAAAAGGCGAATTATCCAATTTGGCCAGTCTGCGGGCAATTTCCGTTTTTCCGACACCGGTAGGACCGATCATAATAATGTTCTTCGGTGATATTTCATCCGCCAGATCCTCAGGCACATTTTGCCTGCGCCATCTGTTGCGCAGGGCGATGGCTACGGCCCTTTTAGCATCAACCTGGCCAATAATATGCCGATCAAGTTTCTCCACTATTTCCCGGGGTTTTAACCCATTACCAGACATACTTTATTTTTTCCCCTTATCTTTACTGTTTTTGTTTTCAATTTTGCCGCTATCTTCATCTATCTCTTCAATCGTTATATGGTCATTTGTATATATACAAATTTCCGCCGCTATTTTCATCGCTTCCCGGGCAATTTCCGTCGCCGTTAAATCGGAATGGCGCAGGAGCGCCCGCGCCGCTGTGAGCGCGTAAGGGCCGCCGGACCCGATGGCCATAACATCGTCATCAGCTTCAATGACATCGCCATTTCCGGAAATAATCAGAGAATTGTCTTTATTTACGGCGATCATCAAAGCCTCTAAATGCCTTAAAACACGGTCCGTGCGCCAGTCTTTCGTCAATTCCACGGCAGCCCGCACTAAATTTCCATTGTATTGTTCCAGCTTCTGATCAAAACGTTCAAACAGCGTAAAGGCGTCTGCTGTGGCGCCGGCAAAACCGACGATGACTTCATCATTATAAAGGCGGCGAACCTTGCGGGCGCCGTGCTTTAATATTGTAGTATCCAAAGTAACCTGACCGTCACCGGCTACGGTTATTTTGCCCTTATGCCTGACTGATAATATTGTGGTGCCTCTTATATTCATTTCCTCTTCCTTACTTTTTTGTTCGCGGATGCGCTTTATCATAAACTTCCATCATGCGATTAATATTGACCGCCGTATATTTTTGAGTTGTGGAAAGGCTCTCATGCCCGAGCAATTCCTGAATCGAACGCAAATCAGCCCCCGCATTCAAGAGATGCGTGGCAAAACTGTGTCTCAACGCGTGCGGACTTATCTTCCTCCCTATACCGCTTTTGCCTGTTACCTCATTAACGATCCGGGCGATGCTTCTTGCCGTTATTCTTTTACCTCTGGCATTCACGAACAAAGGTTTATTAAAAACATTGGCATCGGCGTCTTTTCTTATCTGTACAACTTTTTTCAGATATTCGCCTACGGCCGTCAGGGCCGGTTCGCCTACGGGAACTATTCTTTCCTTTCTTCCTTTGCCTCTCACCTTAACCAACTTTTGATTAAAATCAAGGTCATTTAAATTCAAGCCGGCCAGTTCACCCAATCGTAATCCGGAAGAATAAAAAACTTCCAGCATTGCGCGGTTACGCAAGCTCAAGACAGAATTATCATCCTGCGTTTTCAGAAGCTCAAACATTTCATCAACAGAAAGAAAAGCAGGCATGTGCTTTTCTGTTTTCAATGTTTGAATCATTTCCGCAGGATTATGACTAATCTTTCCGGTGCGCAACACATATTTAAAAAAAGCTCTCAGTGACGACACTTTGCGGTTGACCGTAACTTTTTTCACCTTCCGGCGGTACAGGCAGCTTAGATATTCCCTGATAGTTTCCGGCTCCGCGTTAATTATTTCATCCTGGTTTTTTATGAAATTGTTATCAAGCAAAAAACTGTTAAATTCATGAATATCAGCAAGATAAGCTATACAGGTATGAGCGGAAACATTTTTTTCCACTTCCAGATAACTTTGAAAATCCTCAATGATGCTTCCCATAATACTTACATCTTATATTTGCCGAAATCTTCAGCCGAAAGATTTTCCAGAAATTCCTTAATTTTTTCATCCTTCAGTTTGTCCAAATCATTAAGTTTGATCCCGAAATCAACGTTACGTGATTTTTCAATGACATTTTCATCCACGAATATCGGCGCATTAGCGCGCAGAGCTATGGCAATGGCGTCGCTGGGACGCGCGTCAATCATAAAATTCTGACCTTCGCGCAATAAATAAATATTCGCAAAAAAAGTATTGCTGCGAATATCCACAATTTCAATTCTATCTACCTTCACGTTAAAAGATTTCAAAAATTCGCTGAACAAATCATGGGTCATGGGCCGGGGAAAGACGATTTTTTCCAGTTCCGTAGCGATAGCGCTTGCTTCAAACAAACCTATCCAGATCGGAATGGCCTTATTGTTCTGCATATCCTTTAAAATTACTATAGGCGTATTGGTAATAGGGTCTATGGTCAATCCTGAAACCTTCATCTCAATTAACATGACCTGCCTCCTTAGTTATTCGCTATTTTCCCTCTTAAGGAATGTAGATAAGCTTTTGATATTTTAACATTCACCAGTTTACCGATCAAGTCCATTTCGCCTTTAAAATTAACAATTTTCCAGGAACTGGTTCGTCCCATTAAGTCACTTTCAGAATTTCTGCTTTTTCCTTCAACCAGCAATTCCTGAACGCTGCCCTCCAGAGCCGTGTTTTTTTCAAGTGTATGCTTATCCTGCAACACCTGTAATTTTTCGAGCCGCATCAACTTCACATCTTCTTCAATTTTGCCTTTTAACTTTTGCGCCGCGGTCCCTTCCCTCTCAGAGTATTTGAATGAAAAAAGAGAATCAAACCTGATTTTTTCCATCATGTCAATTGTTTCTTGGTAATCTTTTTGGGTTTCTCCCGGAAATCCGACAATAACGTCCGAAGTAATACTAATCTGAGGAACCAATTTACGCAAGCGATCAATTTTTTTTATGTATTCCTCGACGGTATAGCCCCTGTTCATTAATTCCAATATCCGGTTTGAACCTGATTGCACAGGAAGATGAATATGCCTGCAAAGTTTGCTTTCCCGGACATAACATTCAATCAATTCGTCAGAGAGGTCCCGTGGATGTGATGTGGTAAATCTAATTCTTTCGATACCGGATATTTCCCCTATTTTTTTAATTAATGAAGTGAAATTAAATCCATTATCGAATGTTTTGCCATAGGAATTGACATTTTGTCCAAGCAAAGTAACCTCTTTAACGCCTCTTTGCGCAAGTTTCTTTATCTCGTCCATTATATCTTCATAAGGCCTGCTCATTTCCGGTCCACGCAGATAAGGAACAACGCAATAAGCGCAGAAATTATTGCATCCCTGCATGATAGTAACAAAAGAACAAAGAGCCCCTGCCTGCGGGGGAGCATAAACACCTATGGAATTTAATGATTTATGAAAGTTAATTTCAGTAATCTTTTTTCTTTTCTTTTCAATTGATAAAACTATTTGAGGCAAAAGATGAATGTTATGCGTGCCGAAAACAAAGTCCAGATGACCAACTTTTTTATGAAATTTTGTTCCCAACTGCTGAGCCAGACAACCGCCCGCACCAATAATCAATTCCTTATTTTCTTGCTTTAGTTTTCCAATTCTTCCCAGTTGACTGTAAGCTTTTTGCGCTGCCTTCTCTCTGATTGAGCATGTATTTAAGATAATTAAATCGGCCAGTTTTATATTTTCTGTCAGTTTATAACCTTGATCTGCGAGTAATGCGGCCATTTGTTCCGAATCATGAACATTCATCTGGCAACCAAACGTTTGAATATACAAGTATTTATTTCTCATTTTCTCACTCATTAAAATTGCGATTAGCCTTATTATTTCAAAATAAATTAGTCAATAAGTTTTTCCGGACTAATCGGAGAAATTCCTAAAAAATAAAAATAATAATGTAAAATATTATTTACATTACTGTAATTTTGTAGTATAAGAAGACAGCTAAATATTAATATGTGTTGCTATTATAGTTTGGTGAAGGATTTCTTGGTTTATCAGGACAATATATTGTGTTATTTTGTAGCACAAGAAATTTATTGGGGGTAAACATCAAAAAGACTTTAATATTAGCGCTCATCACCGCATTTTTCATTGTGCCGTCTATGTCTTTTGCCCGATGCGTTGTTATCACCGACGGTGATCTGAGTACTATATTTGCTAAAGACGGTTTCGTTACCACTCCCCTTACAGACATTACAGTAAAAAACACATCTAAATTTATTTTTACCGACGGATGGAATTATTGGGACCCGAACCACAATTATGAACCGAGCCCGCACCTTAATAACGCAGCATGGTTCTTCTATGGAACGCCCGAAAACAATCCCCAAAAAAACCCCGGTTCCGGTGTATTCGATCAAATAGGTTATCTTGGACTTGGTACTTATATAACAGGTGGCCTGGTTGAACGATCCGGTTCTATAACAATAGAATATCCTGATTTGTTGATTTCATCCTCTCAGTCGGTATGTAAATTAACCATTTTTTTAAATTCCATATCCATCAACGCGCATATAGGTATTGATGTTGACTTGATGATTGGCGCGACTCCCGATTCTTCCAAAGCGCAAACATTAATGCACATGTATGTTGGCAACTTGTCAATTGGAAAGATGACCGGTTCGATTACAGTTTATGCCCACAACTAATGTTCCGTAAAAGACCTGAAACATCTTAAAAATCGGTTTAAAGTAATTTTTTGCATCACTTCAACTCTGGCATCCTTATTTAATCCCGCCTTTTAAAATATTGCTCAAATGTCCGAATTCCTCGACAGAAAGAGTTTCGCCCCTTCTCCCGGAATCAATTCCGGCCAGCATCAGCGCTTCTTTCAATAAAGATTCCGGTGCGCCTTCCAGCAATTTTGATTGCTTTAAATTATTAATCAGCATTTTCCGGCGCTGGGCAAAGGCATCTCTGACCAATCTTACAAAGAAATCTTCATCAATAAGTTTAATCAAAGGTCCCTCCGGAAAAAATCCCTTAATGACCGATGAATTTACCTTAGGGCGGGGATAAAAACAGGAAGCCGGAACATCAAAAACTTTTTCTACAGTGGCGAACATCTGTAAAATTACGGAAGGCACGCCATAACTCTTTCCTCCAGGAGACGCAACCAGACGATCGATTACTTCCTTTTGCATCATCAATACAAATGAATTTATAACGCCGCGGAAAGATAACAGGTAAAACAATACCGGGCTGGAAATATTATAGGGAATATTGCCGATGACCTTAATATTTTGCCGCCCGGTCCTCGCAATTGTTCTGAAATCAAACCGAAGAATATTTCCGTGATAAATTTGAATATTATTATGTCCCGATAATCTGTCCTTCAATACTTCAACTAATTTATCATCCAGTTCAACGGCAATAACTCTGGCGGCATTTTGCGCTAAGTATTCCGTCAGGACGCCGATTCCCGCGCCGATTTCCACGACAATATCATCCCCCGTCACATTTGCTATCCGGGCAATATTTCTGATGACATTTTCATCCATAAGAAATGATTGTCCCAGGTTTTTGCGCGGTTTAATCGCGTAATGAGTAATTATTTCCCTGGGTGAAGTCATGATTATTCCGCTTATATGGAAAAAAGATTAAAACTATGCCAGAGGCCAGCGCGAAACAGCGTTTAAATTCAGCGAATCCCTTTGGCCGTTTTTCAGCATGATTTCGCCGATTGCCCCGATCATTGCCGCGTTATCCGTGCATAAGATGACCGGAGGAATAAACAATTCTAAATTTCGCGCTGCAGTTTCCTCCGCGAATCTTTCGCGCAGCCTGCTGTTAGCCGCCACACCGCCGCAGACAACTATCCTGTTGACATCGTTATCTTTTGCTGCTTTAATTGTTTTCTCAAGCAGCACATCCACTATCGCCTCCTGATAGCTTGCTACAATATCCGGCAATTCCTCCGGTGCAAAATCACGTCCCCGTTTTTTCAGCATGGTCAACAGAGAGGTTTTCAAACCACTGAAACTGAAATCAGGAGAATCCTTCATAGCCCGCGGAAAGACCACCGCTTTCGGATTGGCGCCCTTGGATATTTTATCAATGACCACGCCGCCCGGATATCCCAGGTTAAGCAGTTTTGCCGCTTTATCAAACGCCTCGCCTGCGGCATCGTCGCGGGTCTGTCCCATTAATTCAAAATCATGATAATTCTTTGCCAGATAAACACTAGTATGACCGCCCGATACAACCAGAGCCATGAAAGGGATGGCCGGAACTTTTTCGGCAAGAAACGCCGCGGCAATGTGCCCTTCCAGATGATTGACGCCAACTAACGGAATATCAAGTGCAAAGGCCAGAGCTTTTGCCGTAGATAAACCGATCAAAAGAGATCCGATTAAACCGGGACCGCGGGTTACGGCAATACCTTCTATATCCCGGAGTTTAACATTGGCGTCACACAAAGCCCGGCAAATGACCGGATTGATCGCCTCAATGTGTTTTCGGGAGGCTATTTCCGGGACAACGCCGCCATACGGAGAATGAACTGCTATTTGCGAGGCGATAACATTGGAACGCATTTTTCCGTTGCTGATTACCGCGGCCGCTGTTTCGTCACATGATGATTCGATTCCTAAAACTAACATGATATCCTTCTTTCATTTTTCCCTTTGCTAAATAAGATAAATATCTATATAAAAGCAATGACAATTTGTAAACAAACTTTTGTCAGCGGCAATCTGACAGGAAAACTGCGATGGAATTTAAAACAGACTTTTTAATTTTGGGCAGCGGCATAGCAGGGTTGAGCATGGCAATCAAAGCGTCCACCCTTGGCAGTGTCGCCATTGTGACAAAAAAAGAGAAAAACGAATCAAATACCAATTACGCCCAGGGCGGAATTGCAGCCGTAACGGACAAAACCGATAGTTTTGAAGAGCATATTCAGGACACACTGATTTGTGGCGCCGGTCTTTCCAATCGGGAAGTGGTCGAATTTATCGTTAAAGAGGCTCCGCCGCGGATTCAGGAACTTATCGACTGGGGCGTAAATTTTACAAAATCGGAAACAGACCCCGGCATGTACGACCTCGGACGTGAGGGAGGCCACAACCGCAGGCGTATTTTACACGCCAAAGATTTCACCGGCCAGGAAATCGAGCGGGCTCTCAATGAAAAAGTTTCCCGTCTGGAAAATGTCTCCATTTATGAAAACCACATCGGCATTGATCTGATAACGCAGAAAGACGCAAAAGGCGTTACGATCAATTGCCTAGGAGCTTATGTTCTTGACATCAACAACAATGAAATCTACACCTATCGGGCAAAATATACAATCTTATGCACGGGCGGAGCGGGAAAGGTTTATCTTATTACGACAAATCCCGATATCGCGACGGGGGACGGTCTGGCAATGGCTTACCGCGCCGGCGCTAAAATTGCCAATCTGGAATTCATTCAGTTTCATCCTACCTGCCTTTATCATCCCGACGCTAAGGCTTTTCTTATCAGCGAAGCCGTGCGCGGCGAGGGAGGAAATCTTAAATTAAAGAACGGATCGACATTCATGGAAAAATACCATCCCATGAAAAGCCTTGCGCCGCGCGATGTTGTGGCCAAAGCCATCGACAACGAAATCAAACAGGGCGGCGATGAATTCGTTCTTTTGGACATCACGCACCATAGCCGCGATTTTCTAATCAAACGATTTCCCAATATTTACAATAAATGCCTCGAATACGGCATTGACATGGCCCTGCAGCCCATTCCCATCGCCCCGGCCGCTCATTACATCTGCGGCGGCGTCGCGGTTGACCATTACGGCAAGACTTCCATTGATAATCTTTTTGCCTGCGGCGAAGTATCCTGCACGGGATTACATGGCGCAAACCGTCTGGCCAGCAACTCTTTGCTCGAAGCGCTTGTTTATTCCCATCGCGTCTATTTAAAAATTGCCAAATCATTCAAGCAGACGCCGCAAAGCGACATGCCTATTTCCCCGTGGGACTCAAGCGGAACCACAAAAAGCGACGACAGCGTGGTTGTCACACACAACTGGGATGAAATAAGAAGATGCATGTGGAATTACGTGGGCATTGTCCGCTCGGATAAACGATTGGAGCGGGCCGAGCGTAGAATTGATATGGTTTTGCGTGAAATCCACGAATATTACTGGAATTACAAAGTAACAAAAGATCTTGCCGAATTACGCAACATCACAACAGTGGCCAAACTGATCGTTATGAGCGCACGCGAAAGAAAAGAAAGTCGCGGATTGCACTACAACATTGATTATCCCGACACCAGCGACGAATTCAAAAAAGACACGATTATCGTCAAAGAATAAGTCACCCCCTCCGGCCTGGTCAAAAAAATCAGAGCCGCCATCATAAAACAATCCGGGTGACCGGCCCATCGAGATTTTCTTGACATATATGATTGCTTTTCCTATACTCCCATCACAAAATAACAGTTGTTATAAAATTTTACTATTTTCAATCATGCCTTTAGGGGTCTGAAATTGAAAAAGCCCCTCAAGATAGCCGCTGACTTTCTGCGCGATGGTTTGAGAAGACAACTTATAAAGCCATGTGATGAATTCAATCGTCTGAAAAGTTCTTTGATGATTATACTAAATCCGGTTTGATAAAGGGGATGATATGGGCGAAAAAGGGAAAGTTCTTAAAAAATCAGCTGCGATTCTGGTGCTGGTTCTTCTGGCAGGAGCTCTTGTTTTTTATCTCTATACCAACAAGGACAAAAATGCCATTCCAAAAGGTTTTGTAATGGGCAATGGCCGCCTTGAGGCAACCGAAGTGGATGTCGCGGCAAAGCTCGCAGGGCGTCTCACAGAAGTCCTCGCGAAGGAGGGAGACCTCTGCAATAAAAATCAGATCGTTGCCAGAATAGACACAAGCACGCTTCAGGCGCAATTGAAACAGGCCGAGGCCGAGGTGAAACGGGCAAAGCAGGCACGGGAAACCGGCCTGTCGAGGGTGGAGAGCATCCGCCTGAAGCTGGTGCTCGCGGTAAAGGAACTTGACCGGTCAAATAAACTTTTCGCGAAAGGCATCTTCACGCAACAGCAGCTCGACCGTGATCAGACAGTCAAGCAAAGTTATGAAGCGGAATACGCAGCGGCAAAATCATCCATCACCGAGGCCGATAACGCCATTGAGTCCGCGCTGGCCCAGACGGAAATATTGAAATCGGAGATCAATGACTGCGTCCTGAAGAGCCCCATAAAGGGACCGGTGCTGTCGCGTCTGGCGGAACCCGGCGAAGTCATGCCCAACGGAGGCAAGGTCCTGACCATTCTTGACCCCACGGATATTCACATGAATGTTTATCTGTCCGAGCAATATGCCGGCGTCATACCTTTGGGCGGGGATGCCAGGGTTGTGCTCGATGCTATACCGGATAAGCAATTTCCCGCGACTGTGGCGTATGTCTCTGAAAAGGCACAGTTCACCCCCAAGGAGGTTGAGGCGACCGAGGAGCGCGAAAAGCTCGTTTTCCGCGTGAAAGTCAGCCTTCAGGAATTTGATGACCCCCGCCTGAAACCGGGCATGCCGGGCGTCGCGTATATCCGGTTGAATCCGTCCGCGAAATGGACGGAACTCTTTAAATGAATACCCGCATGAACGGTCATGATTCCATCGCGCGTATTGAAGGGGTGAAGCATCGCTACGGCAAGAAAATCGCCCTTGATTCCATTGATCTTAACATACCTGCCGGATGCCAGGTGGGCCTGATCGGGCCCGACGGCGTGGGCAAATCAACCCTGCTCGGCCTTATCGCCGGACAGAAAAAAATACAGAAAGGCGATATACAAGTTCTTGGCAGTTCCATGCGTTTGCGCATGCACCGCCATGATGTCTGCTCGGAGATTGCCTATATCCCCCAGGGCCTCGGACAGAATCTCTATGCCACGCTTTCCGTCTATGAGAATGTGGATTTTTTCGGACGCCTCTTCGGATTCACCCGCGCCGAGCGAAAGGAACGCATTGAGCGTCTCCTGAAGGCCACAAACCTCGCGCCCTTTGCCGATCGTGCCGCGGGCCAGCTATCCGGGGGCATGAAGCAGAAACTGGGTTTATGCTGCGCGCTGATCCACAACCCTGATGTGCTCATTATGGATGAACCCACCACCGGTGTCGATCCCCTTTCACGGCGCCAGTTCTGGGAGCTGGTCAAGGATATGAGTGTCCACCACGCGGGAATGAGCATTATCATCGCGACGGCCTACATGGATGAGGCCGAACATCTTGACTGGCTCATCATGATGGAAGGCGGCCGCGTCCTTGCCTCGGGAACGCCCGCGGAGTTAAAACAAAAGACCGGCAAGACGACCATAGAAGACGCTTACATCGCCATGCTTCCCGAAGAAATGCGGTATGGCCACAGGATTTTTACGACACCGCCCCGGATCGCGTCGAATGACGGCTCCGCCATCGAGGCAAACAATCTCACCAAAAAATTCGGTGATTTTACCGCCGTAGACGATGTCTCCTTTACCATACCAAAGGGCGAGATCTTCGGTTTTGTGGGGTCTAACGGCTGCGGCAAGACCACTACCATGAAGATGCTCACCGGGCTTTTGCATCCCACGCATGGTCAGGCCTTTATCTTCGGCAGATCCGTCGAAACCGGGAGCATCAGACTGAAAAAGCGCATCGGATACATGTCACAGAGCTTTTCGCTGTATGGTGAACTAACCGTTAGGCAGAACCTGGATATGCACGCACATCTTTTCGATATGCCGAACGAGGATGTTCCTTCCAGGGTTAAGGAAATGGCAGTCAAGTTCGGACTTACCGATGTCATGAACGACCAGACGGAACGCCTTCCTCTGGGCATCCGCCAGCGTCTGTCACTTGCTGTTGCCGCCATTCATAAACCAGAAATCCTGATCCTCGACGAACCCACATCGGGCGTCGATCCAGTGGCCAGAGACCACTTCTGGGAGTTGCTCATAAATCTCTCCAGAGAGGACGGCGTAACCATTTTTGTGACCACGCATTATATGAACGAGGCCGACCGCTGCGACAGGGTCGCCCTCATGAGCATGGGCCGCGTCCTTGCCTGCGACGCGCCTAAAAAACTTGTCCGCGCGCGAGACTGCTCCACCCTCGAAGAGGCCTTTATCGGTTATATGAAAGATGATATTGCCAAAAATATCGCTGCCGGAGCGGATAATGAAAAACAAACCGTCTCGTTCATGCTTAAATCTGAAAATGTCAAAAAACACAGCCGCCTCTTTGATATTTCCCGGCTGGCAGCTCTGGCCCGCAGAGAATCCATCGAATTGCTTCGCGACCCGATTAGGCTCATTACTTCATTCATTGTCTCGCCCTTTCTCCTCATCGTCTTCGGCTTCGGCATATCAACCGATATTGAAAACATAAAATACAGTACCCTAGACAATGATCGAAAGCCACTTAGCCGCGAATATCTGGAGTCCTTCTCCAGCTCGCGGTACTTTAGCGAACACAAGCCGATAACGTCGCCTGCCGGAATTGACAGAGGCTTTCAGAGCGGCGAATTCAATGTAGTGGTCCAGATTCCTCCCGGTTTCGAAAAAGACGTAAAGCGAGGCCAGAGCCCGTCAGTAGGACTCTGGATAGACGGCACCATGCCGTTTCGGGCCGAGACTACCAAGAACTACGCGGAGGCCGTGCACCTGTCCTATCTCATGACTCTTGCCGGCCGGTCCCCCATGCCCATGCCCGCTTCATCGACCCATGTACAGCCCCGGTACTGGTATAACCCTCTGATAAAAAGCAGATATTCCGTCGTGCCCGGCCTGCTGGCCGTTGTGCTCATGCTTGTCCCCTCGATGCTCACGGCCATCGGTGTCGTGAGGGAAAAGGAGCTCGGTTCCATTGCCAACTTCTACTCAAGCCCCATGACCAAGCTTGAATTCCTGTGGGGAAAGCAAATCCCCTACATTGTGATTACGGCCATAACCTTCATTATCCTTCTGGGGGTGATCAAATTCCTGTTTGAAATCCCTTTCAAGGGCAGTTTCCCCGCCCTCGTTTGCGGGGCGATGCTCTATATTGTTATCAGCACGGGACTTGGCCTGCTTATTTCGACCTTCACCCGGACCCAGATCGCGGCCCTGCTTGCCGCCTTTGTTATTACCCTGGTGCCCTCTTTCGATTTATCGGGACTCACCTCCCCTGCCTCAACACTTGTCGGCGGAGCCAAATTCATGTCAAGGATTTTTCCCGCCCGCTATTTACTGAATATCAGCGTGGGCACCTTCACCAAAGGCATCGGTTTCGCGGAACTTGTGTGGAACTTTGTCTCCCTGATTATCATCTATACGGCCATTCAGACCATGACCGTCCTATTGCTGAAAAAGCAGGAGAAATAGCATGATCAGAAAACTGTGGCACATATACCGGCTCGGTTTAAAAGAGCTCATCAGCTTCCGTTATGACTATGTGCTGGTGATCATGGTCATCTATTCTTTCACCGTCATGGTCATCGTCCCCGCGAAAGGCACCGGCGTGCAGGTGCGCAACTCAACGATTGCCTATGTGGACGAAGACCAGTCTCCCCTGTCCCGGAGAATCATCGACGCCATCCAGATGCCTTTTTTCCAGAAACCCAGGCCCATCACCTACCACGATATAAACCGGGTGATGGACAGGGCCGAATATGTCTTCGTCCTCCACATACCATCGGGCTTTCAGAATGACCTGCTGGCCGGAAAGAATCCGGATATCGGCATCGACGTCGATGCCACGGTCGTCGGCCATGCCAGGCTCGGCACGACCTACCTAAGCCAGATCATCAATCAGGAGATCAACACATTTCTGCAGGGCTCCCGGAGGCCTGCCCCTCCGCCCATTGTGCTCAATACCCGTATCATGTATAACCCGAACAACGAAAACGCCTGGTTTATGAGCATTGTATTACTGGGCCACATGATCACACTCCTTTCCATTGTCCTGCCCGCCGCGGCCCTCATCAAAGAAAAGGAGCGCGGCACCGTGGAGCATCTGCTTGTCATGCCCCTGATTCCTCTGGAAATCACCATCGCCAAGGTCTGGGCCAACAGCTTTATTGTGTTAATGGGCACCATGTTCTCGCTGTATTTCGCGGTGAAGTGGGTTATAGGAGCGCCCATCCACGGCTCGACGATCCTGTTCATGTTTGGCACGATCGTCTTTCTCTACGCGACAACCGAGCTTGGCGTGTTCCTTGCCACCGTCGCCAAGAATCAGCCACAGGCAGGCCTTTTGAGCATACCCATCATCGTGCCCATATCCATGCTCAACGGCGGAACAACCCCTATAGAGTCCATGCCCCGATTCCTCCAGATCATTATGCAGTTTGCCCCAACCACGCACTACATGGAATTCTGCTCCCGCGTGCTCATCAGAAACGCGGGAATCGGCGACGTCTGGCAGCAGCTTGTTGCCATGGCAGCCATCGGCACCGTGCTGTTCACAGGCGCCATGATGCGTTTCCGCGCGACGTTCCGGTAAATGTTTTTTTCACCGCTGTTTTGGCGTCTGTTTTGTTAAAGGTTTGACTTGCGTAATTAAAAGAAATTAAAAACCGGATATGTTAAATAAGATAAATATCAGTTACAGCAAACAGAAAATTATCGTTTATATCGTTCTGACATTGGTTACGCTGGCTATTTACTGGCAGGTAAATCAATATGGGTTCGTAAATTTTGATGATCATGTTTATGTCACGCAGAACATTCACATTCAGTCAGGAATCACTCTAGATGGATGTCGCTGGGCATTGGGCACACATTTTTTTGGTTTATGGAATCCCCTCGTTTGGCTTTCCTTCATGTTCGATTATCAGCTTTACGGCCTGAATGCCGGCGGTTATCATCTAACCAACCTTATCCTGCATATATTGAGCGCTCTGCTGCTGTTCTGGCTTTTTAACCGCATGACCGGAGCTATCTGGCGCAGCGCCTTTGTTGCCGCTTTTTTCGCCTTGCATCCGCTGCATGTGGAATCGGTTGCGTGGATAGCAGAGCGCAAAGATGTCCTGAGCGCCTTTTTCTGGATGCTGACCCTGTGCCTTTATGTCTATTACACAGAAAAACCGGTTATAAAAAGGTATCTGCCTGTTGTGTTTTCCTTTGTCGTCGCTCTTATGAGCAAGCCCATGGTTGTCAGCCTGCCTGTCATTTTGATTCTTCTTGATTACTGGCCGCTTAACCGTCTTTTGTCGCGAAAAACAGCAACCATACCGGCAAACGATATGCCCGCCTCCATAAATAAAGAAAAAAAGAAAAACAAATCCCAAAAAAAATCACTGAAGAAAAATATATCTCAAGCCAATTCGCGGCAATTATCAGAAACCAGGATTGCCGGAGTAATTCCTTTATGGCAAATATGGGAAAAAATACCTTTTTTTATCCTGTCAGCAGTTCTTGTTTTCATCACACTTTATAATCCGAGTGGGCATGATACATCGTTAAAAGCTTTTTCCCTTCTTTCCCGGCTTGCCAACACGCCGGTTGCTTTTGTAACTTACATGGGAAGAACATTTATGCCTAACGGCATGGCTTATTATTATCCTTTTTCCGATCAACTTCCGGTATGGCAGGTTTTTGGAACTTCTCTTTTAATTATATCTATCAGCGCTGCCGCTATAGTCATGGTAAAACGATTCCCATACTTTTTTGTGGGATGGCTGTGGTTTGCGATAACCATTCTACCGGTCATAGGAATCATTCAGGTGTCGTTAATAATGCCATACTCGATGGCCGACCGCTACCATTACCTGCCCTCTATCGGCATTGCCGTTATACTGGCATGGGGCATTCCGTTTTTGATTAAACGTGAAGACACGCGCAAAAAGATTTTATTACCTGTATCCATTGCCGCTCTATCCATCATGGCGGTTTTTACCTGGCAGCAATGCGGTTACTGGAGGGACAACGCCTCTCTCTTTGGTCATGCTTTGCAGGTAACAAAGGATAATTATTTTGCGCATAACAGTTTAGGTGCCGACCTGTTTAAAAACGGAAAACTAAAAGAGGCTATGTATCATTATAATGAGGCAATCCGGCTAAATCCCAATGCGACCGATTTCTATAACAACAGAGGAATTTGTTACTTTGCGCTTGGCCAACCCCAAAGCGCTGTCGAGGATTATAATAAAGCAGTCGCTCTTGACCCTAAATTCGCTGATGCTTATTACAACAGAGGGGTTGCTTACGTTAAACTTGGCCGGAATCAAAGTGCGTTTGACGACTTTAGCGATGCCATCCGGTTGAAAGCGGATTCTGCCGATGCCTACAACAACAGAGCGATTATTTATTTAAATCAGGGGAACATAGAAACCGGCTGTCATGACGCGCAAAAAGCATGTGCATTGGGAAATTGCAAACTATTGGAAGCCACTAAAGACAAGGGATACTGCCGTTGATTCTTTAAAAGTACTTTCTTTTTTTAGGCGGAATCAATCACGCTGATTGTGTAAAAAAACATTCAGGTTCAATCTGAATCGGCAAGATTGAACCGGCCCGAACAGACAAGACTTAAGGAGATATCTGTATAGTCAGCATCGACATTGAGCCGCCGTCAAATCCTTCTATGGGAAAAGTTATGAGATCTCCTTTTCTACGCGTTCCTAATACATAAAGAAAAGGAAGATAATGGTCGGGTGTCGGGACAGCGAGTCTTGCTTCATGACCAATTGCCGAGTAATTGACAAGTTGGCCGTTTTTTCCTGATTGAAGCAGATTACGGATTTTTTCTTCAAATCGCGATGCCCACTCAAAAGCCCCTATTTCAGGCCTTTCCCACTCATAGGCTTGAAGGTTATGCACAATGTTTCCGCTTCCCATTATCAAAATTCCTTCATCACGCAATGGAGTAAGTAATTGCCCGATCTCATAATGAAATGAAGGCGGCTTTGTCCGGTCAATACTGAGTTGTACCACCGGGATATCGGCCATGGGAAAGATATGATACAAAACGGACCAGGTACCGTGATCGAATCCCCAATCATGATCAAGCTCCACGGGGAGCGGGGCCAGCATGTCGCGCACCTTTTCGGCAAGAGCGGGAGCGCCCGGAGCTCGATATTTGATCTCAAAAAGCTCCTTGGGAAAGCCTCCAAAATCGTGAATGGTCCGCGGATTCGTCATAGCTGTTACCCTTATAGCGGGAAGGTACCAGTGGGCGGATACGGCAAGAATAGCCCTGGGTCGGGGTATCGCCTGGCCAAGATCTTTCCATCTCTGTGTCCATTGGTTTCTTCTTATGACATTCATAGGATTGCCATGACCAACAAAAATTGCCGGCATGCATTTCGCCAGCAAGGTTTTCGCGGGCATGGATTTCATAGACGCGATTGCCATATATTGGGTTACTTTCCTATTCCAAATTGTTTCATATAAGTTGCATTATCCCGGAACAGCACAGCCATTCTTTTTATTTTTTTTTGATAAACGTACCTTCATCAAGCTCTCTGAAAGCCAGTTCAAGTTCTTCGGGCGTATTCATAACAATCGGACCGCCCCACGCGACAGGTTCGTTGAGCTGTTTGCCGGTAACAAATATGTAATGAATATCTTCTATCGCCTTTACGGCAATATTTCCGGCATCCATTAACAGCATCAAATTTCCTTCTTCCAACCTCATCCCATCAAATTCTCCCGTTCCTTCAATAAGGTAACAAAAACTTGTATACCCTTTTTTAGCCTTATGCGACGTTGCATTTCCCTTCTTTAACCGGATATCCAGATACTCAATATCTATTATCAGTTCCCGTACGGGCCCTTCTACATTTTTGTAAGAGCCGGCTATCACCCGCACTTCTGCGCCCGGCATCTTTACAATGGGCACCTCACTATCCAGAATGCCTCTGTAGCGCGGCCCTGTCATTTTATTTTTCGCGGGCAGATTTACCCACAACTGCAAACCATGCATCATTTCTTTTGAAGCTTTCGGCATCTCCTGATGAATCACACCACTGCCGGCTGTCATCCACTGAATATCACCCGGCCCGATTGTACCCTTGTTCCCGATATTGTCACCATGCTCAACCACTCCGCCTAGCATATAAGTCACGGTTTCGATTCCGCGATGAGGATGCCAGGGAAAGCCTTTGATATAATCTTCGGGATTGTCTGAACCGAAATGATCAAGAAGAAGGAATGGATCCGTAAGCTTTGTATGATCATGCGCGAACATACGTTTCAATTTAACTCCGGCTCCGTCATAAGTTGAATGTCCCTGAAGAATTAGTTTCTTCATATAATCATCCTATTAAAAATTTAAGTATAAAACAGATAAAAACAAGACTCACGAACAGTTATCTTTTTAGTAACCAGATTTAATGATATTTATGAAATGCACATGCAATCGTGTATAATTGTTACTCTTATTTGCGGCAAACTGCAATGCATTTTATACAGGATTTTTACTGCAAATATTTTTATATTTTCAGATACTTAACGATGGATACAATCTGTTTGATTTGAGCCAGGATTAGTGAACTTTGTTTGAGAAGCTTTGGCCTGTCTCTAATAATCATCATAAATAGCCCATTGCTCAAATGGCCTATCCTCATCATATTCGGAGGGCGGAGCTATTTCCCTGATAAACCGGGAAGGAGCCATATTTAAGACACCTGAAGACCGGTTGTAATCCAGGGCGGGATAACACAGGTATAGCTGATCCCTGGCTCTGGTTACGGCTACATAAAAGAGTCTTCGTTCTTCTTCTTCGCCATCCGGTTCTTTCAACGCCCGCTGCAACGGAATCATACCATCCGCGCACCAGATTATGAATACATACGACCATTCCAGCCCTTTGGCCTGATGAATAGTGCTTAAAGCCACCTTATCTTCGCCATCTTCTTCCTCGGCGCTTTCTTCCCTTGACATGTTGGTAAGCAACGCCAGTTCATTTAGGAAATCTTCCATTTGTAAAAACTGAGCGGAAAAGTTTCCCAACTGAATTAAATCTTCTTCACGTGAAGAAGTGTCGGAATAATTATCCTGCAAATAAGTGCGGTAGCCGCTTTTATTGAGCAGGACATCTATTATTTTCCCCGGCAGGCGATCCTGCGGCTGCAGGTCAAGAAGCAACTGCATTGTCTTACGGAATTCCGCCAATCCCGCAATCGAGGACTTTGGCGTAAATTTAATAAAATCCTCCGTCAATATCGCCTCCAGCGGATTTTCCTGCTTTGATAAATATTTCCAGATTTTATTGAATGTTACCTTGCCCACTTTCGGATACATCAAAAGCAATCGCTGCCAGGCCAGTTCATCGCCGGGATTGACTATAATGCGCATATAAGATGTCACATCTTTAATATGCGCCTGCTCAAAGAAACGGATACCGGAACGAATATCAAACGGAATATCGCGCCTGACAAATTCCATCTGCATTTCCATAGAATGGTAATGCGCACGGTAAAGGACGGCTATTTCTTTCAGCGGAATGCCGGAACGAACCAATTCCGTGATTCTCTGCGCCACAAAGTTAGCCTGTTTAACAACGTTTTGCGCTGAAACCATAACCGGCCGCATGCCCTTGTCGCGCACAGCTCTTAGTTCTTTAGGAAATTGTTTTTCATTATTATTGATACTTAAATTCGCCAGATGCAGTATTTCCGGCGTGCTGCGATAGTTTGTTTCGAGTTTGAATATTTTGCAATCGGGATAACGCTCGGGGAAATTTATTATATTGCTGAAATTGGCGCCGCGAAATGAATATATGCTTTGCGAATCATCACCGACAACCATCAGATTCCGGTGGCATGAAGCCAGCAGATCGACAATATCCGCCTGAATAATGTTCGTATCCTGATATTCATCCACCAGCACATACTTAAATCGTCCCGCGACGTTTTTTAAGACATCAGGATGATTAAGAAGAAGTAAGCGGCAGTTGAACAACAGGTCATCAAAGTCCATGATGGAGAGATCTTTCTTTTTTTGAATATACAGAATTGCTACCTGGGTAATTTCCTCAATCAGATGAAGGAAATAGGGATATTTTGATTCAACAACATCCTGCAGTGTGTTTTGGGTATTGATTGCCAGTCCGATGATTTCGGAAAGAATATTGCTCTTGGGGAATTTACTTTTTTTGGTATCAATTTTAAGTTCGGCCAGGCATGTGGAAATAAGCTGGCGGGAATCTTCACTATCCACAATGGAAAAGTTGCTTTTGTAACCGAGAAGATACGCATTGCTTCTCAACAGCCGGTGAGCGATATGATGAAATGTGCCGCCCATTATCCTGCCGGTGTGGGAATTGATCAGACTCTCCACGCGATTGAGCATGGAATTTGCGGCTTTGTTGGTAAATGTTGCCAGCAATATGTTTTCGGGGGAAACTCCACTCTCCAGAAGACGGGCAACCCTGTATGTCAATGTGCGGGTTTTGCCGCTTCCTGCTCCGGCAAGTACCAGAAGCGGACCGCCCTCTTCCATTACAACACGATATTGTTCGGCATTAAGCTCTTTTTCATAATCAATCATCTATAAATTATACCAAAATAATATTTTTTATTTTTTTATATAGGCATTTGATGAGCGTTTATAAAGTAAAATGCTCATATATACAAGCCGGAATCAGTGAATAATTCTATTTTCAGAAACAGGATGGCAAAATCTTCAAATTTGATAAAATATTTTCTGTTATAGAAACTGTCACTTTCATTGTAATATTGAACCAATTCCCTGCTCTTCCCGGCAATAATCCGGAAATATCATGTTTAAATTTGTCTTGATTTTACTTGCCGGATACGTTAGAAGCCTGCATTTAAATCCATCTGCTTTATAGAACAGCACGGAGGCATTGAAAGGAGTTTTCATGGCAAAATACGAATCAAAATCTCTAAGAAATTTAGCGGTAGCCGGACACGGCGGAACTGGCAAAACATCACTATGTGAATCTTTTTTATTTGTTTCGGGAAAAAGCGAACGATTAGGAAGAGTTGATGACGCGACATCCTGTATGGATTTTGAACCCGAAGAGCAAAAAAAACGGATATCCATTAGCTCGGCGGCAAATTTTGTCGAGTGGGAAAAACATAAAATTAACTTTATTGACACGCCGGGAGATTCTAATTTTACCTTCGATACAAAATGCTCAATGAGCGTCGTTGAAAACGCTGTTATCGTAGTTGACGCTGTCGGCGGCGTTGAATTTCAAACCCAAAAAGTCTGGGAATTAGCCGACGAATTCAAACTGCCCCGTATCATTTTTATCAACAGAATGGATAAAGAACGCGCGATTTTTAAATCAGCGATGGAAAGCATCAATACCAAATTAAAGAAAAAAGCAACTCCGGTGTGCCTGCCTATCGGCTCAGAAGATAAATTCAACGGCATTGTTGATTTAATCGAAATGAAAGCTTATTTATTTTCCGATAATAAAGGCGCGGGAAAAGTTGTAGATATACCTGCGGATATGAAGGAAGAAGTAAATAATTTACGCGGATCGATGGTGGAAGATATTGCTGAATCTGACGACGAGCTGATGAATAAATATCTCGAAGCCGGTGAACTCTCGGCGGATGAACTAAAAGCAGGTTTGAAAAAAGGCGTTTCCTCGGGAAGCCTTATCCCTGTCATGTGCGGTTCGGCGATTAAAGGCATTGGAATATCGATGCTGATGGACTTAATTGTCAATGCCTTCGCGTCGCCTGTCGATCGCGGAGCAAAAACAGGCAAAAAACCGGGAACAGAAGATATTGAAGAACGGCAGCCGTCCGAAGACGCTCCTTTTTCGGCTATTGTCTTTAAAACTATCGCCGATCCGTACGCCGGAAGGCTGACTTTATTCCGCGTTTATTCCGGCAAACTCAACCCCGATTCATCCGTGTATAATTCGACCAAAAAAATCACTGAAAAATTCGGTCATATCTTTTTTCTTGAAGGAAAAACACAGAAACAGGCGGAAGGCCTTATCCCCGGAGATATTGCGGGTGTGGCCAAGCTCAAGGATACTGTGACAGGCGATACGCTTTGTTTTGAAAAAGCGCCGGTCATTTTTGACAAGGTGGAAATACCTCATCCTATCATGTCTTTTGCCATCGAACCGAAAACCCGCGGTGATGAAGACAAGATTGCATCTTCAATTCACCGCCTGACTGAAGAGGATCCCACTATTGTCTTTTCCCGCAATACTCAAACAAAAGAAATGATTCTTTCCGGTATGGGGCAGGTGCATATTGAAGTTAATATCGAAAAGATGAAAAGAAAATTCGGCGTGGAAGTCAATCTGAATACGCCGAAAGTTCCCTATCTGGAAACCATCAAAGGCAAAACCAACGTCCAGGGCAAATACAAGAAGCAATCCGGCGGACGCGGTCAGTTTGGTGATTGCTGGATAGATATCGAGCCGTTGCCGCGCGGCGGCGGTTTTGAGTTTAATGATAAAATAGTCGGCGGCGTTATTCCCGGCCAATACCGTCCGGCTGTCGAAAAAGGCATTGTGGAAGCAGCGGCAAAAGGCGTGATCGCCGGTTACCCTGTGGTGGATTTCAGAATAAATCTCACGTTTGGATCTTACCACACGGTGGATTCGTCAGAAATGGCTTTTAAAATTGCCGGATCGATGGCCTTTCAAAAAGGCGTGATGGACTGTCAACCGATTCTGCTGGAACCGATTGTCAATATTGACATCGAAGTCCCCGACGAATACATGGGAGATGTGATCGGCGATCTCAACAGCCGTCGCGGACGGGTTCAGGGAATGGATACCAACGGCACCAATCAGGTTATTAAAGGACAGGTTCCTCTGGCGGAAATCCTCAAATACGCGCCTGATTTACGTTCGATGACGAGTGGTCGCGGCAACTTTACCTATACCGAATCTCATTATGAGGAAGTTCCCGCCTATATCGCTGAGAAAATTATCGCCGAATCGAAAAAAGAAGAAGAATAAAATAATTGAAGCTCTCCGTGGCAAGCCACGGAGAATCTTCGATTCTTAAAGTAAATTATAATTCTATATTCGCTCGCTTACCCCGCAGCAAGCGAAGGTGTTTGCGCTCGCTGCCGAATTCACATTCCATGTATTCCCGCGCTATAGCGGGAATACGCGGAAAATGTCTGATCATTAATCTTCCCGGAAGCCCCAGGGGCGCAAAAGAAAATCTTGCCGTAATTTTACCGGCGCTGAAACACGCTGTTGAAAAAATCAAGGGAGATGATTCGGAATGTGCTTCTCCATAAACCACAAAGCGTTGCGCTGATGCGTTCCCGTCCAGTAAATTTTAAGACAACGGGGGCATCGATTGAATTCATTGCAATTTTCAAAAACAAACAACGGCACTAAATCATAAACATCTCCCCTGTTGACAGGATTTAGATTCCGGTTGCACTCAAGACAAATTCCGAACATCTTTTGCCTGTCTATCTTCAAAGAAAACTTTTCAATAACTTTATTGAGCTGATTACCGACATTAATATCTGTAATTATAAACAGAGCGCCTGAAAATTGGCGCTGGATCATATCTTTTCTTCTGGTAAGAACGATTCTGTTTTCCGCGGCGGCAAGTCGCAACAAAGCTCTGCCGGCTTCTTCAGGAAATACAACGGTATCGTAACCTAAAAGGCGAAGCCACTTTGCCAACCTTCCTAAAGATGCGTCGGTAACAAATTTGAAATCTTCAAATAAGGAAGGGTCGATATTATTTGGGTATTTTTTGTTCATCGATTATTGGCGGCGCTTCATTGGCGTGAAGTTCCTTGCGTAAATCACGAACGAGTTTGTTCAAACGTCTGATTGTGCGATTCAAACGAAAGCGTTCTACTATGCCCCAAAAACCTGTAATGATCACTCCAATCAGAATGGATATAAAAATCAGCAAATAAGTCGGTACGGGCTTTAAATTACCTAAAAGATTATGATCCAGAATATTATAATGCAACTGTATTGTCGTTAAATTCTGCTGAGAAAAAGTAACAATAAATAAAGAAAAAATTATAACAAGAATTAAATAAATTATTCTCATTACATTATTCCCCCTTATAATATTTTTTAAAAAGAGGCGCAAGATTAGCCGCGGTCGTCGCCACAGCTTCCGGAATAACCCGGACATTCGTCACAACACTCATGAAGTTCGTATCGCCTTCCCAGCGCGGAATGACATGGACATGAAAATGTTCTTCAATACCGGCGCCCGCCGCTTTGCCGATATTGGCGCCTATATTGAATCCATCAGGATTCATCGCTTCTTTCATAGCCTTGACCGATATTTCCAGAAGATCAAATATTTCTTTTCTTTCCTCTTGAGTCAATTCTTCGATGTTTCCTACATGTCTCTGAGGTATTATCATTAAATGACCGTTGACATAAGGGTATCTGTTCATCATGACGTAGGCGGTTTTACCTTCGCACATAATATAATCATCACATCTGACGGAACATTTGCAGAAAACACATCCGTCAGGTTTTTCCCCTTTAATATAGTCCATACGCCATGGCGCAAAAATCGTTTCCATATTTAAAACCAGCCGTTTTATTAATTATATTTTTATTATCCTACCTGTTATGTTTTTGTCAATTTCTAATATGCCTATGGTTTTAGAAGAGGCAAAACATCTGTCCACCGCCGAACCGGGATTAAAGAACAGTACGTTATCTTTTGTATGATTTGCCGGTTTATGCGTATGTCCATAAACAACGCAATCCACATCCTTAAACATCTCTGATATTCTTTCTTCAATACCCTGAGGAGATCCCCATCCATGAATCAGGAGGAATTTAAACCCCTTTATATCAAAAAGTAAATGTTCGGGGAACTGTTCTTTAACTGATGAATTGTCCATATTACCGCATATCACCTTGATATCCTTTTCCCCGAAAATCTCTAAAACACTGACATCAACCAAATCTCCGGCATGAAGAATCATATCAACATCGCTGAAATGCTCAGCAATGCATTTTTTCATATTATCATCATAATCTTCAAGATGAGTGTCTGAAATGACGCCAATTTTTATCTTTTTGTCTTCCATAACCGATGACCGTTTTTTAATTATTAGCGATAAAAGATAAAAAGACAAGTTTTTATTTCCATCAATTCGCAGGCATTTAAATACCACTACCCGGGTATGAAGTAAGCAGGCTATAATGAATGATATTTTCCATTAGAATCGAATATTCTTAAAGGGGGAAAAGCTTTTAATTTGACTTTATTGCGAAGTAAAGTTATTAATTATTTATGAATAGTTTAGAAAATTCGCTTAACAAAATTGCCGAAATCATATTGCCTATTGATGAAGCTTCCCTCACCGCTTTGTGGGACAAATACAAAAAAAAGGTGGAGCAATTTTCCGGCTCTGCCGAGTGGGAAAAAGCAGTCATTATCTTTTCGATAATAAACGCCGTACGAACTAAGAATGCCATTTTAAACGAAAAAATTTTAAAAAATAATTCCTCCCGTAAAACAAAACGGCCAGAAATATCTAAAGAAAAACCTTATTTAAAACTGGTTAAGTAATGGATAAACAAGCCGAATTAAAACGAATCGCTGATTTAAGAAAAGAGATTGAATACCATAATAAAAGATATTACCAGCAGGACGCTCCTGAAATTTCCGATGCCGAATATGACCGTTTAATGCTCGAATTGCAGGAATTGGAAGACCGTTATCCGGAAGAATTCTCAGCGGAATCTCCAACCCAACGAGTGGGCGCTGCGCCGCTGGCTAAATTTGCTTCTTTCAACCATCCTTCACAAATGTTTAGTTTAGCCAACGCTTTTTCCAATGAGGAAATCATTGAATTTGATGGCCGTATCAAACGTCTGGCCGAAGTTGAGAATATTTCATATATTGCCGAACCGAAACTTGATGGGCTGGCTGTAAACCTCATCTATGAAAACGGCGTTTTTACACGGGGCGCTACACGTGGCGATGGATCTACCGGCGAAGATGTCACGCAAAACCTGAAAACCCTCTCTACGCTTCCCTTAAAAATGCAAAATACGACCGGTAAACCGTTTCCTTCTTTTATAGAAATACGAGGTGAAGTTTATATCAGGAAAGAGCCTTTCCAAAAATTAAATCTCCGGCGTATTAAAGAGGGCGAAGAGCCTTTTGCCAATCCCCGCAATGCCGCCGCCGGCTCCCTGCGCCAGCTTGATTCAAAAATAACGTCGCGGCGTCCGCTCAATATTTTTCTTTACGGCGTAGGCCTTGTATACGGCATTAATTTTTCAACTCACCGGGAAGTCCTGCAAACGCTTTGTGATTGGGGTTTTCCGGTGAACCCTCTTATCAAACAGGCAAACAATATTCAGGATTGTATTGACTATTTCGAAACCATTGGCACACAACGGGAAAGTCTGCCGTATGAAATTGACGGTGTTGTCCTGAAAGTCAATGATCTTTCGCTGCAGGCTACTCTGGGCAATGTTTCCCGCAGTCCGCGCTGGGCGCTCGCCTGCAAATTTCCGGCGGCACAGGCAACTACGGTAGTCAAAGAAATCATTGTCGGTGTCGGACGCATGGGCACTTTGACGCCGGTTGCCATTATGGAACCGGTTAATGTTGGCGGCGTGATGGTCAGCCGTGCGACTCTGCATAATGAAGATGAAATTATTAAAAAGGATATTCGTATCGGTGACACAGTTGTTATTCAACGCGCCGGTGATGTTATCCCCGAAATCGTCAAGGTCATTGAGGAAAAAAGAACCGGAAGGGAAAAAGAATTTAAAATGCCGGCGAAATGCCCGGAATGCAATTCTGATGTTGTGCGTCTGGAAGGAGAAGTTGCGCACCGCTGCGTTAATATTTCCTGTCCGGCACAGCTAAAAGAACACATCCGTCATTTTGCTTCGCGCGGCGCTATGGACATCGAAGGACTCGGCGAAAAAGTTTCCGCTCAGCTTTTTGATGCCGGATTAATTGCCGATCCGGCTGATCTTTATTTTTTAAACAAGGAACAACTTGTCGCGCTGGACCGCCAGGCTGAAAAATCCGCGCAAAATTTAATAGACGCTGTTCAGAAGTCCAAAAACCCGCCCCTGGATAAATTTATCTACGCCCTGGGAATCAGGCACGTGGGAGAACGCACAGCCAAACTTCTGGCCTCGCGTTTCGGCAATATGGAACATCTTATAACCGCGAAGGTTGAGGATTTAACCACGATTAATGAAATCGGCCCGGAAATTGCCGCAAGCATTATTGAATTTTTCCACGAGCATAAAAATATTGACGTCATGAAAAAGTTCAGTAAAGCAGGAGTAACGCCGCAGAAAAAAGAAATAGCAGATAACGCCCATCTTAAGGGGAAATCATTTGTCTTTACCGGCACAATGGATAGGATGGGAAGGAATGAAGCAAAAACCATTGTCGAAAATTTAGGCGGCACAATCCATTCCAATGTAACTAAAAGCACGACCTATGTTGTCGCCGGGAATGATCCCGGCTCCAAAATTAATAAAGCGAAATCTTCAGGAATTAAAATTATCAGCGAGGAAGATTTTTTAAAGCTTATCGGCAGGTAAAACAGTGAAAAGAGTGCGTGTTTATGTAAGCGGACGGGTCCAGGGAGTATTTTTCCGCGCGGAAACGCAAAGAGCGGCAACGGGCTATAATCTTACCGGTTGGGTGCGCAATTTGGCCGATGGCCGTGTGGAAGCCCTTCTCGAAGGTGAAGGTAAAAGTGTGGATAAAATGCTGGAGTGGTGCCGCAAAGGCCCGCCTGCAGCTCGAGTCGAAAACGTAATCGTAACGGAAGAACCTTACACCGGCGAATTCAATAACTTCACCATTGAATATTGATAGAACCGTAATCTGAAGAGATGAGCTATATTCTCTTTAGCCATATTTTGACAGCTATGATCAGGTAACCGATTATAAACACCCAGTAGCCGTAAGTATAAACATAATACTTTCTCAGGCTGTTTGTGTATTGCACGACAGCGGGAGCAATGAATAATGTAGTAATTGTGGCAATAATGAGGCCTGTAAAAAGACTTGCAATCACATCGCTCGGATAATGAACGCCCAGATGAGGACGAAGGTATATCATGGCCGGAATCAACCAGCCTATGAGAAGCATATATATAAACCCGAACTGAAAACAAATAAGGCTGACGCATATGGTCGTCCATAGAACATGACCCGATGGAAAGCTTTCCAGCGCCTTTGACGCGTAAAGAGGATCACGATTCTGAATCTTGATGTTCAGATCCTTCTGAAGTTCATCGTTGGCGTAAGGGCGTCTCCGCTTCACATAAACTTTACAGAGAAGAAATACGATAATGCCTATCGTCGATCCCAGGATAAGCGAAATTACAAGTTTGTTCAACAGTTCGCTATCAAGTAATTGTCCCGCGACCGCTGCAATGAATAAAACCATCATCCAGGTCATGGCCTCTCCGGCAAATATCAATGCCTTTACGGGAAAAGAATTTTCATAGGGCCGCTGGTACGCCCATTTAAGAAGTTGTCTATCGATGTCTTTCAAAAATTCCATATAAGTTCTAGCCTTGCCTGAGTTTGCTAATTGCCGCGGCCATGCGATCGAGGGCTAGCTCAAGGGTTGCGCGGGGGCAGCCGAAGTTGAGGCGCACAAAGCCCGGGGCGCCGAAACCTGCGCCGTCCGAGAGTCCGACCCCTGCCTGTTCGAAGAAGGCGTATATATTTGATACACCAAGTTCACGCGCATCGATCCAGGCCAGATAAGTGGCCTCGACATGGTTCATGGTAAGCCTAGGCGTTGAGTCGATAAAGGCCTCCACCAAGTCGCGATTTATTCGCAGATAGTCGATTAATTCCAGGCGCCAGTCTTCGCTGTCATGGTAAGCGGCAAGCGCTGCGGTTAACCCCAGAGTGTTCACATGCGGTACGATACCCTGCATGACCATGGCGAAGCGCTTGCGCAACCCTTCATCAGGGATAACGGCCAGGGAGCAGCCCAGACCGGGGATGTTAAAGGTCTTGCTTGGGGCAAGTAGTGTGATAGTATGCGCGGCAATGTTTTGATCAAGTGCTGCAATCGAGACATGGTGTTTCCGGACATCCAGAACCAGATCGCAGTGTATCTCGTCCGAGCAAATGATGAGGTTATGGTTCAGGCATATCCCGGCCAAGGCGCGCAGCTCATCTGCGGTAAAAACACGACCTGTGGGATTGTGCGGATTGCAAAGGATGAATAGTTTAGTTCGCCCGGTGATGGCGGCTTTGATTGCTTCAAAATCGATCTGATAGGCATGGCCCCGATTGGGATGCTCAACGGTGATAAGTTCGCATCCCGCCAATCCTGGGGCTGCGAGTATGGGTGGGTAAATCGGTGTAGTGGTCAGGATGACCTCGCCCGGAGAGCCGACAGCTCGGCAGGCGATGTTGAGGCCCGTAACCAGACCCGGTAGCCAGACAATCCAATCGGGATGCACCTCCCAGCCATGCCTGATAAGGAGCCTTTCAATGATCGTCTCCTGGAGTGCCCGGGACGTGAGACTATATCCGAAGATGCCGTGGTCCACGCGCTCATGCAGAGCCGCGAGTACCGCCGGCGGCGAGGCAAAATCCATATCAGCCACCCACAGGGGCAGCACATCACGGCCTTGATAGATGTCCCATTTAAGGCATTCGGTGCCTTTGCGGTTTATAGGGGTATCAAAGTCAAATGGCATTCTCATCTCTGTAGTATGACAGGATCAGCCCATTCACTCATAAAGCCAGGATTCGAGTCATTTATTTTTAACAATTACTTTTTGCAATGTAGCACAGAATTACAAAAAATGAAAAAAAAGACTTATCAGTAATAAAGAAATAAAAAAGTACTCCCTCAGGAAGCAGGGCAGATTTTCTCCCTTCCGGTAAAATAAATATTATGCTTGCATATTCATGCACCAAAAAATATACTAAAAATAATAAATCCACATATGCATTCTGGGGAGGTTTAGATATGAACGTAAAAGGCACTTTTTATGTTTTAACAAAAGCTACTATGATTGCAGGTTTCGGCGAGGAACGCTGGAATTCTTTTATGGCCAGGCTGGTAGAGAAGGACAAATATTTCAGTACGATGATTATGTCCATTACCCTTATTCCGATAGAAAAATTAATCATTCTTTTTGATGAGATGTGCAGGGAATTCTTCAACAATGACAAAATGCAATACACGATGTTTGGGAAGGTAGGCGCTAAAGTTGCCCTGTCGCCCGGAGGCCCATACCAGTCTTATCTGCTCACAAAAGAGATAAAGCCGTTTGTCGAGTCTGTCCTGCCTAAACTCTGGTCGACCTATTTTGACGAAGGTATGGCCACCACGATGTTCAATAACAATGTTGCTCATCTCAAAATCACAGGACTCCGGATAAAGAATATTTATTTCGAGTACCTCATTATAGGTTACTTTCAGCAGGCCCTCAAAATGTTCGGGAAGAAATCTGTCCCGAAACGCGTCAGAAGCCTTTCATCCGGTGATGATGACATTTATTTCCAGTTTGAACTAAAGGACTCTTGACCACAAAATATAATGAGCGGTGTCGATAACAAGTCCGGCGTAAACAGTGTTTGTTATCGTTTGAAATATTGTGTGTATCAGGGAAAAAAGCAAAACAACATTTTTAAAAAGGATTTTTTAAGAGCAATCCTTCCTGTCTGTTGTAAAGACCAACACTATGCTATCGGCAATCTCTGATCGCTTCCGCAAAGCCTTGCATTGAATTGATTATTGTCGCGTCATCGACGCAATAGGCTATCCGGAAATATCCGGAACTGCCGAAAGCGCTGCCGGAAACAACCAGAATGTTTTTCTTTAAAAGCATTTTGACGAATTTCATGTCATCGGAAACCGGGCTCCGGACAAAAAGATAAAACGCGCCCTGCGGTTTTTCGAATTTATAGCCCGCTTTTTTCAGACCGGCGCAAAGCATATCACGTTTTCTTTTATAAACGTCAACCTCGACTTTTGTGTTCTGAAGCCTTGTCACAACTCTCTGCATGATAGCCGGAGCGTTCACAAAACCTAAAATCCGCGTGCATAATATCAGGGCATTGATCAAATCTTCCGCGTCTTCAATATTCGGATTGATTGCAATATACCCGATTCTTTCACCAGGCAGTGATAACGTTTTTGAGTAGGAGTAAGCAATGATACTGTTTTTGTAAGCCGAAAATATATTAGGAACTTTAACCTTATCATAAACTATTTCACTGTAAGGCTCGTCGGAAACAAGATATATCGCTTTTTTCAATTCCCTGCTTTTTTTCGTCAGCATCCGCGCCAGATCGGCAATGTTCTGTTTGCTGTAAACTTTTCCCGTGGGATTATTGGGAGAGTTTATTAATATGGCCTTTGTCTTCTTATTTACAGCCGAAGCAATCGCCTTGATGTCGAGCGAAAAATCATTTTCAGTTTTAACTTTTTTAAGAATACCGCCGTAATTGTCAATATAGGCATTATATTCCATGAAATAAGGAACAGGCACAATGACTTCGTCTTTCGGATCAAGCAGAGTTTTGAAAATGACATTGAGAGCGCCGCCGGCCCCGCAGGACATAATGACATGATCGACGCCGAGTTTCAGACCGTGCTTTTTATTAATCTTCGCGGCAATAGCCTGTCTTGTTTCGGGATAACCGGCATTGGGCATATAACCATGCTTGTTATGAATAATTTCATCCGCAATTTTTTTCAGTTCTTTTTTAAATTCATCCGGCGGCTCCACATTGGGATTGCCCAGGCTGAAATCATAAACTTTATCGGCACCGTATTTCTTTTTCAATTCGATGCCTTCTTCAAACATTTGCCTGATCATCGAAGAATTGGCAATTGATGATTTTATTTTTTTAGCAATAGTCATATTCGTAAAAATCCGCTCAATAATTTATTGTGTCACTCATGATTTTTTTCGTCTCAATATCACAAATATTCCCAGCAGAATCAGTACAGCCGGCAATATATATATAGAATATTTATGGAGATCAAAACCATAAAACTCAACGACGAGAAATAAAACTCCCGCGATCGTTACAAACCAGCCGCCGAAATCCGATGCTTTCTGAATGATCGTGCCGAAACCGATTACAATGATGAGTACCGGCCATGTCTGCGAAAACGGACAGATATTCGCCTTTGATAAATAAATCAAAACTCCCAACGCAATTAAAATCAATCCTCCTGTAAGCATGTGACGTTTCGAACCAGCCATGAATTAACTCCTCCTTAAAAAATGTTTTGTTCTTTATTTGTCCGCCAGTTTTAAAAACGGTTTAAATAAATCAATCGGTATCGGGAATAGTATTGTAGAGTTGTGTTCAGCGGAAATCTGATTGAGCGTCTGCAAATAACGCAATTGCAGAGACATCGGCTGAGTCTCCATCAGCGCAGCCGCTTCAATTAATTTTTGGGCCGCCTGGAATTCGCCTTCGGCATTGATAACTTTAGCGCGCCGTTCTCTTTCCGCTTCAGCCTGCTTGGCTATCGCCCGTTTCATTTCTTCAGGTAAATCAATTTGTTTTACTTCCACCAAGGACACCTTAATGCCCCAGGGTTCAGTACTGCGATCCAGGATTTCCTGCAAGTGCATATTGATCTTTTCCCGCGCCGAGAGAGTTTCATCCAATTCCACCTGTCCGCAAACACTTCTGAGCGTAGTCTGAGCAAGCTGGGATGTGGCGTACAAATAATTTTCTACATTGGTCACCGCCGCATTGGCATTCACAACACGGAAATACACAACTGCATTAACCTTAATGGAGACATTATCTTTCGTGATAACGTCCTGCGGAGGAACATCCATAGTAATTGTCCGCATATCAACTTTTACCACCCTGTCAATACCGGGAATAATGATGATCAATCCAGGGCCTTTAACATCCCTTATGCGGCCCAACCGGAAAACAACAGCCCTTTCGTATTCATTTAATATACGAATTGCTGACGCAAAAAACATGACAACCAGTACTACAACCACTATCATCGGCAAAGAAAAAGCACCAACCATTTTAAATTTCCTCCTTTAATATTAATGACAAGATAATTGTTATTTTTTAATTTCTTCCACGATCAGACTCAGGCCTTCAACTTTAACAACTCTGACTTTAGCTCCTTTTTTAACCGGTTCTTTACTGAATGCCTTCCAGTACTCGCCTTCTAAAAAAACTTTCCCTTCATTGGTAATATCAGTTGCTGCTTCCGCTTCGGCGCCGATCATGGCTTCGGTTCCGGTGAAATGTTTTCGCATTTGTGCTTTAACTGCCAGCCAGATAACCACAATAAAAAAACCGGAGGCTACCAGAATCGCTGGAATCAAAACCTGCGAAGAAATACGCAAAGCGGGGTCCTTCGTATCAAACAATAATAATGATCCCATAGTTAAAGAAATTATTCCTCCCACAGTAAGCATACCGTGACTCATAACTTTTATCTCCGCAATAAATAAAATTACACCAAAAATTATCATTAATATTCCCGTATAATTTACCGGCAGGGTGGACAATCCAAAAAACGCAAGTAAAAGTGATATGCCGCCGATTACTCCGGGTAAAATCGCACCCGGCGTGGATAGTTCAAAATACAGTCCTGCCAGCCCTATCAGCAAAAGGATATAAGAAATATTCGGATCGGAGATAGCCGAAAGAATACCCTGTCTCGTTCCCTTCTTTTTATAATTAATTACGGCGTTTTTTGATGATATTTTCTTTTTTCCGCCAATCAGCGTAACTTCTTTCTGATCGATGGCAGTTAAAAGTTTTTCGACATCCGGAGTGACAAAATCAATAACATGCAATTTCAGAGCTTCCTCTGCAGTTATCGATTCGCTTTTGCGAACCGCGTTTTCCGCCCATTCTGCCGAACGTCCTCTTGTAGCGGCAATGCTGCGGGCGTAAGCGGCGGCATCATTTTCGATTTTTCTGGACATGGTTTTATCCTTGTCTTCCGCCGAACCGCCGATACCAATGGAAACGGGATGAGCCGCGCCGATATTTGTGCCGGGAGCCATTGCGGCTATGTGAGCCGCTTCTGTAATGATAACTCCCGCCGACGCGGCGCGTGCTCCTGATGGAGAAACAAAAACGATAACCGGCACAGGAGCATTAAGAATACTTTTTGCGATATCGCGCATCGCAGTGTCCATTCCCCCCGGCGTGTCGAGTAGAATGATCAAACCTTCCGCATTATCTTTCTTGGCCTCATCTATACTGCCTGCAATGTATTTTGCCGTCGGCGCCGTGATTATTCCATCAACCGTAATGACATTAAAAACAGGATTTTTACCTTCCGCTCCGGCCAGAACACTGACAAAAATTAAAATAGCAATCAACGCGTATTTAATTTTTCCGAACATCGGTTCACCTCTTCTTTTTGTTTCCGGAATATTTAAAGATTTATTTCCTTCATAATCATCTGGACATCTTCCCAGACAGGTTTTTTTGCCGACGGGTTTCTTAAAAGATATGCCGGATGATATGTCGGCATCAATTTTATTCCTTCATATAAATGAAAACGTCCGCGCAGCGCCGATATCGGTATATCCGTTTTTAAGAGCGTATGGGCTGCAAAAGTTCCTAAAGCGCAGATTATTTTCGGTGAAATAATCTGCAGTTGCTTTTTTAAAAAAGGTTCGCACTTGATTATCTCATCCGGCAACGGATTACGATTATTGGGCGGGCGGCATTTGAGAATATTGCAAATATAAACGTCCTTGCGGGCAAGTTTCATTCCTTTGACGATAATATCAGTCAGCAGCTGACCCGCCCGGCCGACAAAAGGCAGTCCCTGTTCGTCTTCATCGGCGCCGGGCGCTTCCCCTACAAATACTATTTTCGCGTGGGGATTGCCGACACCGAAAACAATATTTTTTCTCGTTGCTCCGAGAGGACAAAGATGGCAGTTTGCCATTTCCTGACAAACTTTTTTCAGCATCTCTTCCTTGTTCGTATTCTGATCGGCCTTAACCTTTTTATCGGCTTTAGGTGTTTTTTTCCATTCAATGCCGACAGACAGGCTGTCTTGATTTACCACCTGCCCTTTGAGGGCTTTCACTGCCTTGAGTAATTCTTTCTGTAGTTCGTTTCCCGTTAAATTCAAAGAAGATTCTTCCATTAATTTTTGCCGCCGCTTTTCCTGTTTATTATTTTTTTCACGCGATCAAGAATTTCCCCAGCAGCTTCGATTTTGGTCATTTTTCCGAAAGATTCGGATTTACCCATACGGTCGATTATTGTTATTACATTCGTATCAGTGCGGAATCCGGCGCCCTCTTCCTTCAAGTCATTGGCTACAATTAAATCCATATTTTTTTCTTTTAATTTTTTTACGGCATTGGCCATTAAATTTTGCGTTTCCATCGCAAAGCCGATAAGCACCCTGTTGCCCTTATTTTTCCCGATTTGTGCTATTATGTCAGGATTTCTTTCCAATTCCAGAAAAAGCGTTTTTTTATTTTTTTTAATTTTCTCCATGGCCATAACTTTCGGGCAATAATCAGCAACGGCCGCGGCTTTGATGATGATTTTTGCTTTTTTATAATTATTCATTACAGCTTTATGCATTTGCTTTGCTGTGCGCACCTTTATGATTGTTTCCACCGGTGGTAAAGGCAGGGTTGCCGGGCCGGTAATCAACGTAACTTCAGCGCCTCTTCTATGTGAGGCCAAAGCCAGAGCATAGCCCATTTTCCCGGATGACAAATTGGTAATAAAACGCACCGGATCAAGCGGTTCTTCGGTAGGGCCGGCCGTAATCAAGATTTTTACGCCGTTAAAATCTTTGGGGGTTAGAAGTGTTTTGATTTCTTCTACAATTTCCAAAATATCAGGCAGTCTGCCTTTTCCAGTGGTATTACAGGCCAGTTCGCCTTCGGCACTATCCATCACAACATAACCAAATTTTCTCAACTTGTTTATATTTTCCAAAACGATAGGATTAGACAGCATTTTATCGTTCATTGCCGGACAAATAAGTGTTGGCTTTGCTTCGGCCATAATTGTCGTGGAAAGCAAATCATCGCCGATGCCGGAAGCAATTTTTCCGATAATGTTTGCCGTGGCAGGCGCTATGACAAAAACATCGGCAAATTCAGCCAGTGCTATATGCGCCATGTCGTATTGATCCGTCGGAACAAACATATCCGTATAGACTTGATTTTGCGAAAGAGTCTGCAGAGTTAAAGGAGTGACGAATTCCACAGCGCTTTTAGTCATAATTATTTTTACCTGCGCCCCTTCCTTTACAAGCGCGCGTGTCAATTCCGCCGCTTTGTATGCGGCAATTCCTCCCGTAATACCAAGAACAACTTTTTTGTTTTTAAGCATATTCCCAATCTTTCCAGGAAATTATTATTTGATTTATTTAATGAATAACAACCGCGTGACTAACGCTCTTCTCTTTGAAATATAACAGTGCTTCTTCACAATATCAAGACATAATTATATGTATATCTTCATAATATTTCATAATGCCTGTAAACAGATTTATCTTGCAAATCGTTCTAAAAGTTATTATAAGCCGCGCACTCACAGTATTTTATACCATTTTTAAATTAAAGATGATATCAAGGCGGCCAGGTGGAGGCGACGAGGCGTATGTGATCCACGCCATAATGGCGCAGATCACCGGTAAGGAAAATATCTGTTTTTTATTGTGCCCCCTTCGGGTGGCACTCCCGTATTATAATACGTTGAGGAAGCCGACAACCCCGGCCTGCGCCAGGGCAGGCTGTTCCAACAAAGATAGCGCTTTCATTTAGAAATGGTTTTACAACTTTAGGAGATTATTATGAAAAGATTCCGTCTATATATAGAAATTTCCGCCGCAATTTTAGTCATCGCCGCAATAGTGTGGATTTTTTTCGGCAATTATCTGGAAATAGGGAAACCTGTAATCAAGCTTGATCAGAACATTGCATCTGTCGGCACGCAAAAAACAATCGGTATCATTTTCTCCGACTCCCAAAGCGGCCTTTCCCATTTCAGCGTTGAGATCATTCAGGATAATAAAGGCCAGATTCTGGCCGATAAGAAAATCCCTACCAGAGGAATAAAACAGGAAATTTTATCCCTGACTATAAATATGGGAGCGCTGAAACTTCATGATGGTCCGGCTGCCATTAAAATTACAGCCGAAGACCATTCCCTTTTTAAAAACCAGGCAATTTTATCTCAAACAATTAAAATTGATACTGTGCCTCCGCAAATTAATCTTCTGAAAAATATGAATTACATAAATCAAGGCGGCACAGGCTTCGTCGCTTACGATTCATCGAAAACAATTGCTTCCACAGGAGTTTACGTTAATGATTATTTTACTCCCGGTTACCCTGTACGGTCAGGCAACAAAACTTCTTATGTCACATATTTCGCTGTGCCTATGGACGCTGAGAAATCAAAAACAAGAATAATGATTTTCGCCCGCGATGATGCCGGCAACGAAACAAAAATGACTCTGCCTTGTGTTATTAAGAAAAAGAAATTCCGCACGGACAAAATGAATTTAAGCGATGATTTTATGAAACAAAAGGCTCCGGAATTTCAGGCAATTGTTCCATCACTGCACGGCAAAACTCCTCTGGAAGTATATATTTACGTCAATTCTCAGCTGCGTAACGAAAATTTTCTGACGATACAAAAGATTTGCCTGAAATCTGCTCCAAAACAACTTTGGGAAGGCACTTTTCTTCGTATGAAAAATGCTGCCCCGAAGGCGCTTTTGGGAGATAAAAGATATTATGTGTATGACAAAAAAATTGTCGGTGAATCCATACACTCCGGCGTAGATCTGGCGTCCACTGCTCACGCGGACATCGAAGCGTCCAACAAAGGCATTGTTGTCTTCGCCGGCCTTTTAGGCATTTACGGCAATGCGGTTATTATTGATCACGGCCTCGGATTATTCAGCCTGTATGGACACTTATCCTCAATTGATACAACTGTCGGCAAGAATGTGTCAAAAGGTGAAAAGCTTGGACATTCAGGCATGACGGGTCTTGCGGGGGGAGATCATTTGCATTTCAGCATTCTTGCAGGCGGACAATTTGTCAATCCGGAGGAATGGTGGGATCCTCACTGGATTAAAGATAATATAAATATACAGTGACGCGTCAGAAAAAAAACAGACGCCAAAACTTTATTATACCACTTCTAAATTAAAGATGATATTGAGGCGGCTAGGTGGAGGCCAGCAGACGTATGTGATCCACGCCATAATGGCGCAGATCACCGGTAAGGAAATAATCTGTTTTTTATTGTGCCCCCTACGGGTGGCACTCCTGTATCTACATACGTTCCGGGAAGCCGACAGCCTGCGCCGGGGCAGGCTGTGCCAACAAAAATAGCGCTTTTAATTTAGAAGTGGTATCAGTTTTTGTGAATATCACGATGATTTAAATTAACGATATACTTCATCGAAGAAAAAAACGAACTTATTTTGTTCGCTATAACAACGGAACGATGTTTGCCGCCTGTGCAGCCCATGGCAATATTCAGTCGCACCTTCCCTTCTTTTTCATAAAGAGGAATCAGTAAATTCATCAAATCCGTCATTTTTTCCAGAAATTCCATGCTCTCTTTGTTTTGCAAAACATAGTTTCTTACGTCAATATTATTGCCGTCATAATTTTTCAATTTTTCAATAAAATACGGATTGGGCAGAAACCGTACGTCAAAAACAAGATCGGCATCCACGGGCAACCCATAACGATAGCCGAAAGAAGTTACATTAATAACCATTTTTTTATTTCTTGACGATGGTGAAAAATGCCGTTGAACTATATCTTTCAACTGGTGAACATTTATTGAAGTTGTATCAATGATTTTGTCCGCCATTTTTTTTAATGATGATAATTTTTCTCTTTCCAGTAGAATGCCTTCCATAATCATTCCCCTTTCGGAAAGAGGATGAATACGCCTGGTCTCATTAAAGCGATGCAAAAGAGATTCATCACCGGATTCAAGGAAGAGAATCTCAATTTTGTAACCTTTTTCTTTGAGTCCCGCAAATATTCGCTTGTACTTATCCAGGAAACTTCTTTCCCGCAAATCCATGACGAGGGCTACTTGTTTTATTTCAGGTGAAGAAACAGCTGTGATGGAAAGAAATTTAGGCAGTAAAATGACCGGCAGGTTATCCACACAAAAGAAACCAATATCTTCCAGCGCCCGAAGCGCCGTACTTTTACCGGAACCGGAAAGACCGCTGATAATTACGACTCTCAGATTTTTCATAACCATCATCCTTTTTTGACTAACTGACATTTTTATCAGATTTATTTTAATATCTCTACAAGATGAAAGTTTTTCTGAATGTTTCTATTATATGGCTAATATTTGGAAATCGTTGGAAAACATATCCCCTTTTTATTGATATTCATACAACGTTGCATGAATCTTCCACCTTACAGGCGTCGATTCCTGATAAAGTAAAATTTTTTTTGCGTTCCTCTTAAAATCTCACCAATGTCTTAGAATCAGCTTTTGCGTTCTGGTCTTTAAGTAACGCATATATTTTCCTGATGAAGAATTATGTTATACAAATCGCTTTTAGATTCTGCTTTTAAAAGTTTTCTGCGGAAATCAACATCTTTCAACATTTTGGAAATTTTGGCCAAAATTTTTAAATGCTGACCGGATGAATTTTCCGGTGCTAAAAGCAGGAAAAAAAGATGAACCGGTTTACCATCCAGGGAATTAAATGGAATACCTTCCATACTGCGTCCGAAAGCGACAATAATTTCATCAAGCTCTGGTATTTTCCCATGAGGAATGGCAACCCCGTCTCCTATTCCTGTGGAGCCGAGGCTTTCTCTCTGTGTTAATATTTCAATAATCGAAGAATGTTCAAGTTTGATACCGCTCTGGATTATTGTATTAATTAACTCCGCTAAAGCTTCGTCTTTATTTCCGGCCGATAAATTGGCATTAATAAATTCTATTTTTAAGATTTGATCCAATTGCATTAACTGCGCCTAAAGTTAACCTCTAAATAATTATTTCTCAAGTTCATAAGGTTATACAATGCCGGTCTGTTAATTTGTCTCTATCAGCGTATAATTTCCATCATCGCGACGATAGACCAGGGTTACGTTTTCAGAAGATGAATCCCGATAAATAATAAATCGATCTTTTGTTTCTTCTATTTCCATTATCGCTTCATCAAAAGACATTGGTTTTAATATAATCTTACGGGTTTCCGCAATTTTATTTACCGAAGTTTCTTCCGTTTCTTCTCCCCGGACTAATTTTTCCTGACCTCGGCGAATGCTCTTGGGCTTATGCTCCCGAACTTTTTCTCTTTGTTTTTTAAGTTGCTTTTCAATTTTTTCTATACAATTATCGAGCGCCATATGCATGTCTTTGGCCTCTTCTTTCGCGTTTATATTCCAACCATTGGAACTTAGATTAATTTCTGTAACATTTCTGAATTTTTCCATGGAAACGATAATATGAGCTTCGGCAGGCGCGTCTAAATATTTATTCAGTTTCTGAATCCTTTCTTCGGCGTAAACTTTTTGCCAGTTCTCACCTTCACCGTTTCTAAAAGTTACCGAAATTTTCATAATTGTTCCTCCTTAATTAAATTAATCTGCCTGACATCCCAATTGACTTTTTAAAAATTACCACTGAGCCGGCAATAAAGACGCTGGTCATACATTTATTTAAAATTAAAAGTCAATCAATTTTTTTATGTTTCATATTTTAAGGCCGACGATTGATAGAAACAAATTAAAAATATTTTTTTCTCTTTGATGAAGGCAAAATCCCCATCATTTCCCTATACTTGGCAACAGTGCGTCGCGCGATATTGATTCCTTTGGCTTTAAGCATATCGACAATCTCGCAATCGCTATAAGGTTTCCGGGGAGGCTCGCCGCTTACTATTTGCTTGATTTCTTCTTTAACACTTTTGGATGCAATAGTTCCGCCCTCAGATGTTCTTTTTATGGAACTGCCGAAGAAGTACTTCATTTCAAAAATTCCCTGAGGCGTATGCATATATTTATTGCTCACCACGCGACTAATTGTAGATTCGTGCATTTCTATGTCACTGGCAATATCGCGCAACACTAAAGGCTTGAGGGAATCAATACCATGGTCAAAAAAATCTCTCTGGAATTTGACAATGCTTTCCGCCACCTTGTATATTGTATTCTGCCGCTGTTGTATGCTTTTAATCAGCCATGTAGCCGATTGAACTTTATCCTTGATGTATCTTTTCCCGTCTTCTTCTTCATGGTTGCCGTGATCGGCAAGTCCCGCCATAATTTCACGATAAAAATTACTGATACGCAGATGGGGCAACCCGTCATCATTTAGAATTATTTTGTATTCGTTTCCCGATTTAACAACATAAACATCGGGAATTATCGGCTGAATATTTTCTTCGGAATAAATACTGCCGGGCTTTGGATTCATTCTGCTAATTAATAATACCGCTATCTCTACTTCCCGCAGAGGAACTTTTAATTTATGAGCAATATGGACATAATTTTTCAATTCCAGTTCTTTAAGAAATTCCTTAATGATAACTTCTATAATTTTGTTTTGCACGCCCAGCATTCTCGCCTGAATCAAGAGACATTCCTGCAGGTTACGGGCGGCAATTCCCGGAGGGTCAAATTCCTGAACTCTTTTTAGAACGGCTTCAACAAATTCTTCGCTGATATTCTCCAATTGAGCAATTTCCGCTACAGTCGCGCATAAATAACCGTTTTGGTCAAGATTGCCGACAATTTGAGTGCACACTCGTATTTCATCTTCCGTAAAAGATGAAAGTTTCATCTGCCACATCAAATATTGCGTAAGTGATTGACTTTCAGTAAGAATATTATCCCATGAAGTTTCTTCACCATCACCGCCGCCATAAGTTACGCCTACCCGGCCTGAATCTTCCAGATAATTATCCCAATCAAACTCTTTGACGCTGCTTCCGCCTTCCTCGACATTGAGTTCCTCCGTACGTTCGATGGCTTTTACATTTTCACGCTCAACAGAGACGACATCGTTTTCAACCTCATCATGAATGGCATCAGCATTTCCTTCATCCGGAGAAATCTCTTCCAACAGAGGGTTTTCTTCCATCTCCTGATTAATTGTTTCGACAAGGTCCTGTCGCGATAACTGCAACAATTTTATTGCCTGTTGCAGTTGGGGTGTCATAATTAACTGCTGGGATAGCTTTAGACTTTGTTTTAACTCAAACGCCATAATAGTAAACAATCATGAATTGTTAGGTTCTTATAATTGGAAAGTATCGCCAAAATAAAATTTTCGCGCCAGTTCGCTATCAGCGATTTTATCCGGAGCGCCTTCAACCAGTATTGCCCCTTCATTGACTATGTAAGCCCGGTCACAGCATGAAAGAGTCTCCCGCACATTATGATCGGAAATAATTATACCGATCCCCTTCATTTTTAACTTTTCTATTATTTTCTGAATATCGGCAACGGCAAGCGGATCGATTCCGGCAAAAGGCTCGTCTAAAAGAATATATTTTGGAGATGTAACTAATGCCCGCGTAATCTCCACTCTTCTTCTTTCGCCGCCGGAAAGGGAATATGCATAATTTTTCGCCAGCCCCGTTAGATCAAGTTCAGCCAAAAGCTCATGAAGCTTTTCGCTTTTTTCTTCTTCCATCAAATCAAGAGTTTCTAAAATCGCCATAATATTTTCTTCTACGGTAAGCTTACGAAAAATAGACGGCTCCTGCGGCAGGTAATTTAAACCTTTACGCGCCCGTAGATACATGGGAAATCCGGTAATATTTTCGCCATTCAAAAAGATTTCCCCGGCATCAGGTTTAATAAGACCGACAATCATATAAAAAGTGGTTGTTTTGCCGGCGCCATTGGGCCCTAGTAAACCGACTACTTCGCCCGGCGAAATGGACAAATCAATCTGATTGACAACTTTTCGCTTGCTGTATATTTTGGTTAAACCTTTTGCTGATAAATCACTCATAATTTACAACGCCGGTTGATTGACCCCTGTTTTTTTCTTATTCTGGGGATAAATTATCGCCTTAACTTGTTTTTGTGTATCACTTTCCACTATTCCTCTGTTTTCATTGAGAAAAACTATTACTCTATCTCCTTTGACGGAGTTTTTCCCCTCGCTCAAAACAGCATTACCGGTCAGAATGACTTTATTGCTGTCCCGATAATATATTCCCTCATCTCCTGTGGCCACTCTTTTCCCCTGAGTCAATGAAATATTCCCTTTCGCTTCTATTTTTTCCAGATCACCTGTTCTGTCGGTATCTATTGATCCGATTTTTTCTTTTTTATCAGGATCCTTTTTATAATACAGGAGCAGCTTGTCAGCTTTCAGTACGTTTTGGCCTTGTGTGACCTTGGCGTTACCGGAAAATACGACAAGCTTCTTTTCATTAAAAGCTTCCATTTTGTTGGAAGTAATTTCCATAGGTTCATCGGATTTGCTAATGAGATTATTATCGGCATATACGCGGAGGACTGACAGGAGAATAATGAATAAAACAAGGATGTAAATTTTTTTATTTATCATTTAATTTCTCAATTAATTTATTTTTGCTTTAACCATTGAGGGAATACTCAATTTCCCGTCATTAATATAGAGCGTTAGTCCGGTTCCCGTAAGTTTCATACGCTTATTTTCCATAGTAACCGGCGCGTCGGTATAAAATTTCTTTTCAGCGTTATTATAACTCAAATGATCAGTGGAAAATCTGTCGTTATTATCAGAGGTTATAACAACATTGCCTTTTATTTCAATGTTTTTTTCTTTCGTAAGTATTTGCCCCTTGTCGGCGCTCATCAAGAAAACTTTGCCATCGGACGTCGTTAATTTTATATGAACTTTCTCCAAAACAGCAATGTCATGTTTTATACTATATGTAACCGTTTCGGCTTTTACCCTCCAGTTGGCTTTTGCTTCATTGACTTCCGTAAAATCGAAGCCCTTAAATTTCTGATCAACGCCTTCCTGAATCACCTTCAATAAATTTTTGGGTTTACTCACATCATTCTTGATTACAGCCGCGATGACAATAAGAATTACCAAAAAAACTGCTGCTATTAACGAGACAATAATCGCTTTTTTGCTTAATTTCATTTTAAATCCGTGGCATCCTGCTATCGCGCATTATCGCTGAATTTATTATATCACTCGTATTGTCACGTGTAAAGAAATAAGGCTGAAAAGTGAGGGAATATATTAAAAATAACGCTTACGAAACTATACCATTTCTAAATTTAAGATGATATCGAGGCGGCAAGGAGGAGGCGCCGCAGGCGTATTATAGATACGTTGAGGAAGCCGACGACGCAGCCAACAAAGATAGCGCTTAAAGTTAGGAATGGTGTTTTAAAAACTCGTATTTGGCGGCAATCTCCTTCCACTTCCCCTGCGCCTGTAAAATCATCTCACAAAGTTCCCTGACCGCGCAGCGTCCACCTTTGTTTTTTGTTATATAATCAACCGATTTTTTTACTACATCAGCAGCATCAGCCACCGCAGCGGAAAACCCGACTCTTTTTAATACAGGGATATCAACGATATCATCGCCCATATAAGCCGCTTCATCGGCTGATAATTTGTGTTTCTTTAAAATTTTTTCAAAAACTTCTTTTTTGTTAAAAACCTTCTGATAAACGTCTTTAATCTCCAGATCCTTCGCCCGATACTCGACTACTTTCGATTGCCGCCCAGTAAGTATCGCTACTCTGATTCCATAACGTTGAAGCAGTTTAATCCCGTGCCCGTCACGTACATCAAAATTTTTTGTTTCATGCCCTTCACTATCCATTATTATCCGGCCATCAGTCATAACACCGTCAACATCCAGAACCAGTAATTTTATTTTTTTGAGTTTCTCTTTAATGTCTTTTTTCATTTTTCTAATACCCTTTTTGAGTTTCATTATTAAAATAGAGTCAGCATATTTAATGATCCGCCTTTCCTGCCATTTCTTTTGCTTTGGCCTCCGGATTCAAATCCAGTTTTTTACCGGTTTGACGCTTTTACCAGAGAGTCAATTTGTTTCAGCATCGTAAGCAGTTCTTCCAGCGAATCCAGATAAAGAGAATTCGCGCCGTCGCACAAAGCCTTTTCAGGGTTACTATGAACCTCGAAAAAAACGCCATCCACACCTGCGGCTACAGCCGCCCGTGCCAGATACTTTACCATATCCCTCTGGCCGCCAGATGTTGTCCCCTGCCCTCCGGGTAACTGCACCGAATGGGTGGCATCGAAGATTACCGGATACCCCATGTTCCTTAAAATAGGTAAAGAACGAATATCAAAAACGAGATTATTATAACCGAACGACGCGCCTCTTTCAGTCATCATAATATTTTCATTACCGGCTGATTTTATTTTTTCTATTATATTGGCCGCGTCCCAGGGAGCCAGAAATTGCCCTTTTTTAACATTGATGACACGGGCTTTTTTCGCGATTTCAACGACAAAATCCGTCTGGCGGCAAAGAAAAGCCGGTACCTGTAAGACATCCAGTATTTTCGCGGCGGCATCGATTTCCTCGAAACGATGCACATCGGAGAGCACCGGTACGTTCAGCTCTTCTTTAATTTTTTTCAACATTGCCAATCCCTTTTTTGCTCCGGGACCTCGATAGGATTTGATCGAAGTCCTGTTGGCCTTATCATAGGAAGATTTGAATATGAATGGGATTTTCAATTTTGCCGTGAGTTTTTTTAAATACCGGGCAGTTTCCATCGCCGTTTTTTCATTCTCCAGAACGCACGGGCCGGCAATCAGAACAAATTTTTTATTATCTCCAATAACAAAATCACCTATGTTGATTTTCTTCATTCTTCTTCACTCCTGCTTTTTTTCTTCGCTTTTTCCTGTAAAAGTTTAATTTTCAGCCTCGGTATTGCTCGAGCGGCTCTTGCCGATTCGGGATTAAGCTCGTAGGCGTTGATATAAGCTTTTAGCGCCTCCGGGTAAAGTCCTTTTCTTTCATAAGCTTCTCCTAAATTATTGTAAAGTTCATTATCTTCCCTGTCGTATTTCAACGCGATTCTGTAGTTTTTAATAGCCATATCCCAATCGCCAGATGCCGCGTAAGCATAACCCAAACTCTCGTAAGACGACGCTTTTTTCGGTTCAACCTCAACTATTTTTTTATAATACCTGATTGCTGTCACATAATTTTTCTCTTTCAGGTAATAATGAGCGAGAATACTCAATACTTGCTTTGTCAAAGGGAAAGTCTTTTCATACTCGGCAATTGCTTCTTTTTCCTTTCCCATCTTGTCGAAGGTATAAGCCAAGTTATAATGAATGTTTGGGTCTTTGGAGCCGTATTTAATAGCTTTTTCGTAAGCTTGAGCTGAAATGGCATAGTTCTTCAGTTCGCCATAGGCAAAACCTAAACTGGCATAAATTGAAGCTTTTTGAGGGAATCTTGTCTTTAATTTTTCATAATATCGTACAGCCTGATCAAATTGTTTATTCTTAAGCGCCAGATCGGCAAGACGCTCCTGCGCGTCGGCATCGGAAGGATTCATCTTTAATACGTATTCATATTCCTTGACTGCTTCCGCGTTCATTTTTTGTCTTTCGTAAGCGGCGCCCAGATTAAAGTGGATCGTAGGTTCCCTGGGACTTATTGAGACTGCTTTTTTCAAATTATCCAGCTCTTCGGACCATTTGCCTACCCCGGCATACGCACCGGCAAGATTGGCGTAAGCAATGGCATTTCGGGGCTGTTTTTTCAGGACTTCCTTATAATATTTGACTGCTTCATCATACTTTTTGAGTTTAATACAAGTATCACCCAAGGCCAATAAGGCCCGCTCCGCCTCTTTCGAATGCGCGGCTATATATTTATATTCATCAATAGCTGAATTTATCATATTGCTGTTATTATAGGCTTCCGCCAATTTAAACCTCACCAAATAATCATCCGGTTCGATCCGCACCGCTTCGTGGTAATTTTGTGCTGCCTGAGCCCATAATCCTTTTTCCGCCATAGAAAGACCGAGAGCTACATAAGCCTGAGCGCTTTTCGGATTATTTTTAATAACTTCTTTTGATACCTTAATAGCCTCGTCAAATTCATTTTTCTTAATGTAGCATTTAACCAGTTCTTCCATAGCCAGTGAGTCATCGGGCTTTATACTCAACACATCCTTATATTGACTTATTGCCTCATCCAATCTGCCGTGACGCGAGTAAACACCGGCAAGAACCTTGCGAACACTGACGTCGCTTTTATTCATTCCTATAGCTTTTTTTAAATATTCAATCTGTTCATTGACATTGGCCGAATCTTTCGCGAACCTGAACCAGTCCTGTGGCGTAATTTCAATTTTCAGAGGAACATTGGCCATTATTTCATTGCGATAATGTATAAGGATTTTGTAATCGGACACAATGCCGGAATTATCAATGACAGCTCCTGTCTTAATTATTTTATTAACGAAATCAACCCCCTTCAATAAAACGCCCAGATCGTTTTCTTTTTTGCTTAATCCCTCAAATTTTACTGTTGTGTATTTGCCCGTAAGATCATCGCTGACCACGGATTTGACCACGAATTCATCGCGGTAAGTTACTTCCAAAGCTTTGTCCCTGCTGACACGGATATCCTTGCCGTTTTTTTCCATTTCCAGATAATAAAATTCAGGTTTGTCCTGCAATACGTAATAGGAAAAAGCGTTTTTTACTCTTGAGGCCTGAAAAGCAAGAGAATCAAAAAATTGATGATAGAAAAAAAATAATAAAACAGAAATTAAAATAACAATAACAAGTGTAAGCGATATCACTATTACCGGAAACGATGCTCCCCCGCTTTTTTCTATTCTGTTTACGCGTCGATTGATCATTAAACCCTCAACAATCAAATAACATATCTTAAGCCATGTGCAATCTGCCGGAAATCAGCTCCGCGGATGGTATTTCTGATGAACTTCCTTTAATCTATCCCGCGTTATATGCGTGTAAATCTGCGTTGTCGAAATATCGGAATGCCCCAACATGACCTGCACTGTGCGCAAATCGGCGCCCCCTTCCAGCAGATGCGACGCAAAAGAATGGCGGAAAGTGTGCGGATAAACCTTCTTTTTTAATCCGGCTTTTTTGGCGTAACCGGACACTATTTTCCAGAGACCCTGCCGGGTAAACTTTCTTCCAAAACGGTTCAAAAATAACACGTCCGTAATTTTTTTCTGCATCAGTTTCGGTCTGACCTCATCAACATAACGCCTTACGCAATCGTAAGCTATTTTACCGACAGGAACAACTCTTTCTTTACTGCCCTTGCCCATGGCAATCAGAAAACCGACCTGCCAGTTCATACTATTCATCGTAAGATTAATTAATTCCGAAACACGAATTCCCGTCGCATATAAAAGTTCCAGCATGGCAGTGTCGCGGACAGCCGCAGCCGTTTGAGTGCCCGGCTGTTCTAAAATGACTTTCATTTCCTCTTTGCTTACCGTATCCGGCAGTCTCATCCAGACTTTCGCCAGTTCTATCTGGGCCAGCGGATTTTCGGTTATTATCTTTTCGCGGAGCAGATATTTACAAAATCCCCTCAAAGCGGCAAGCGACCGGTTCATGGAATTAGCCGATAATCCTTCATCTCTAATCTGCACTAAATATTCAATAATCACTTCCGGTGTGATTCCATGCACATCCGTCAATTTCTTTTTCTCATGAACAAACAATCCAAAACGGCGCAAATCACGGCCATAGGCTTCCAGTGTATTTTGAGCAATACCCCGTTCAATCAAAAGATAATTCAAATACTTCGTCAATAATTCCTGCATATGACTTTTTAACGCAAATATGTCAGCGAAGCAAAGTTTTTTTATTGACTTATTTTGCAATATCGTAAAAATGATAGTTAACGGTTCATAAATAATTCTGTAGAGGAACGACTCATGAATAAAATTATTATTGCTTCCGATCACGGCGCCGTCGCTTTAAAAAGTGAAATTATATCCTTTTTAAAAACCAGAAATTGCGAAATAAAGGATATGGGGGTAAATAGTGATGATCCCGTAGATTACCCCGATATCGCCGTCACTGCCTGCGAAGAATTCAAAAAAGGCGGATATGATTTCGGCATCCTGCTTTGCGGCACAGGAATAGGAATGTCGATTACCGCAAATAAGGTTAAAGGCATCCGCTGTGCTCAAATTCAAGATCTTTTTACCGCGGAAATGGCCAAGGCGCATAATGATGCTAACTTTATCGCTTTCGGCGGCAGGGTAAGATATTCCGTGCCGGTTACAAAAATGATAGAAAAATTCATGGATACAAAATTCGCCGGAGACAGGCATGCAAGAAGAGTTGCAAAAATCATGGATACAGAAAAGAGTGTCTGTTGAAATTTTAATTTAAACGCCCCGCGTTTTGAATGCGGGGCGTTTTTCTTTTTAGATTTCTATATTATTTTACGTCTAACCTAAAATAGTTTTTAAATCTTCATCTGCCGTCGTAATCGGTTTAATGGCGAAATTTTTCACCAGCACATCAAGCACATTTGGCGTGATAAATGCCGGTAGGGACGGCCCCAGACGAATATCTTTTATGCCCAGATAAAGCAGCGTCAGCAAAATCGCAACGGCTTTTTGTTCATACCATGATAAAATCATAGACAGAGGCAGATCGTTTACACCTACATTAAAAGCCTTGGCCAAAGCCAAAGCGATCACAATAGCCGAATAAGCATCGTTACACTGTCCGACGTCTAAAAGACGAGGAATTCCGACAATATCGCCCAGTTCCTGGTCAAAGAAACGAAATTTTCCGCAAGCCAGTGTCAATATAACGGTATCTTTCGGCGCTTTTTCCACAAATTCCGTATAATAATTCCTTCCGGGCTTTGCGCCGTCGCATCCGGCAACCAGAAAGAAGTGGCGAATGGCCTTGCCTTTGACCGCCTCGATAACTTTGTCGGCCACACCCAAAACGGCATTGCGGGCAAATCCGACCAAAACGGATATGCCTTCCATGTCAGCGGCAAATCCCGGCAACTCGAGCGCCTTTTTAATGACAGGCTCAAAGTTGGCATCAGCAATATGCACAACGCCCGGCCAGCCCACCAGGCCGCTGGTGAAAATATTGGCTGCATAAGATTCCCCGGGCTTTTGAATACAATTGGTAGTCATCAGGATCGCACCGGGAAATTTGGCAAATTCTTTTGCCTGATTCTGCCATGCAGTTCCATAGTGCCCGTAAAAGTGCGGATATTTCTTTAACTCAGGATAGCCATGCGCCGGCAGCATTTCACCGTGTGAATAGATGTTAATGCCTTTGCCTGCTGTTTGTTTCAACAGTTCGTGCAAATCCTTCAAATCGTGGCCGGAGATAAGAATGGCCTTGCCTTTTTTCGCGCCAAGCGGCACGGATGTGGGAACAGGATGACCAAAAGCGCCTGTATTACCCGCGTCCAGAAGTTCCATGGTGCGCAGGTTGATTTCACCGCATTTTAAAACCAGACCGATCCATCCGTTTAAATCGAGATTCTCACGCAAGATAGCCGCCAACGCTTCCTGAACAAAAGTATAAATCTTTTCGTCTTCCTGTCCCAGAATCTGCGCATGATCGGCATAGGCAGCTACACCCTTGACGCCAAAAAGCAGTATATGCTGAAGGGATAAAATATCCGGATTAATCGACGCATCTGCGTTAAGCAATGCTATTTTTGCCTGCCCGACTATTCCCGCTATTGTCGATTCCGGCTGGAATGTAACCGCGGCAGGTTTGTCATTTACAATTCCACCGGCTTTTCTTACTTTTTCTTTCAGAGCATCACGCAGAGCAACACATTTCCTGATCAGTTCAACAAAACGCTCCGGATCGAAATCTACGTTAGTGAGGGTCGAAAAAAGCGCTTTGACTGTAAACACATTTATATCATGATCGACAATCCCGGCCCCTCTGGCGTCAAGGGCCACCGCCGATAATCCTTTAAGCGCGTAAACCAGTATATCCTGAAGGGCGGCAACATCCGCGTCCTTGCCACAAACACCTGCCTTCATGCATCCCACGCCTTTAGACGTCTGCTCACACTGGTAGCAAAACATGTTTAAATTTTCCATTTATCTACTCCTTTCATATTTATATTTTTTATGTTTTCATTTGGCGGCAATATAAACGATTTCTAAGCGTTGTGCCTTGACTTAAGTCAAATATAAATGATATTATTTTTTTAACGGTGAAATTTATGAATATAATTAAAACCATTGCCGCCATTCCCCTGTTTGAAGGCCTGCCGGTAAATTACTGTGAAAGTCTTGCTTCTATCGCTCTTAAAAAGAAATTTTTCCGGGGACAGATGTTTTTTTCAGAAGGCGATGAGGCTAGTGGTTTTTATATCATTCTGTCCGGCAAAGTAAAAATTTTCAAGCTTTCCGCCGATGGCAAAGAACAAATTCTTCATATTCTGGAAGATCAGGAACCGTTTGGCGAGGCGGCTGTTTTCGCGGGAGAGCATTATCCCGCCTGCGCAGAGGCTCTTGTCGAAACCAGCGCCCTTTTTTTCCCGAAGCTTAAATTTGTAGAGCTGATTCTCCGTCAGCCTTCGCTCGCCTTGAGCATGCTGGCGCTTCTATCCCTACGGCTGCGCAAACTTACCGTACTTGTGGAAAACCTGTCTCTCAAAGAAGTACCGGGAAGATTGGCGGCCTACCTGCTTTTTTTGAATGATCGCAACAATCATTCCCAAACCATAGAGCTGGATATCTCAAAAAATCAAATGGCTGGACTTTTGGGCACTATTCCCGAAACCATCTCACGCATTCTGAAACGCATGAATAAAGAAAAGTTAATTAAGATGAGCACTCGCTCAATTTCGATTATTGATAAAAAAGGACTGAATGATCTGGCCGAAGGCTTAAGAAGACTGGCCTGAAATTCATTTTTTCTGTAAAATAAAGCCGGGATCGTGAACCACAATATTACATAATAAGAGAGGGTAAGTATGGTGGAAGTTCTGGATAAAAAGAAAATCCGCAAAGTATTCCGGGATGTGCAAAAGCATCTTGCCATTGCTCAATTAATCCGGAGGTTTTCCACCAATAAAGAAGACATCAGAAAAACAGCCCTGAAGCAGGTTAATTTGACGAACTGTAAAAATGTTCTGGAACTGGGCTGCGCTTTCGGCGCTTTTACCGAAGCCCTGAAGGATAAGTTGCACCCGGAGGCAAAAATCATCGGCCTTGACATTGTTCCCGAATATAAACCTTTCTTTCTGGAAGCATGCCTTCGCGCCGGTTATTCAGGATATTTTTCATCCACCGGCATTGATAAGATAAAAAAATATCCCCCGAATTTCTTTGATCTGGTTATTTGCAGTTACGCTTTATATTTTTTCCCTGACATGATTCCGGAAATTGCCCGTGTCCTGAAAAAAGACGGATTTTTCATCACCATTACCCATTCCAGGGAGGATATGCGGGAAATTATAAGCATCATCAAAAAAATCCTTAATCAAAATAATTTAACCGATGAAAATCAATTCCTGCCAATAGAAATTATTTTCGACCAGTTTTCCGCGGAAAACGGTGAGACGCTTCTTCGTCCGTTTTTCAGCCGGATAAAGGCAATTGATTTTAAAAATACACTGATTTTTAAACCTCATGAAATTGACCAATTTCTGGATTACTTTCAATTTAAGAAATCTTTTTTCCTGACGAGAACCGATGCCAGCAATAAAACAATCATTAATCAACTTCTCCTTGAACTGCGGGATACGGCAGTGAAAAATAATTTAGTCACCATATGTAAGGACGACAGGATTTTTATTTGCTCGCATGCCTTAATTCCGGAGGAAACTTCATGAAAAAGAAACGTCAGTTTTGTCTTTATTGCGGCGGGACAACCATCAAGAAACACGAAGATAATGTCCGGCGGGACTTCTGCCCTTCCTGTAATTCTTATTTTTATGAAAATCCTCTGCCTGTGGTTTCCGCGATCCTTGAATCTTCACGCCGGATACTTTTAGTCAAGCGCGGCAGACCACCCTCAAAAGGACTCTGGTGTTTGCCATCCGGCTTTGCCGAAGCCGGAGAAAGCATAGAAGAAGCGGCCCTGCGCGAATTGGAAGAAGAAACAGGGATTAAGGGCAAAATTATAAAGTTACAGGATGTAGATTCTTACAAAAGCCGCTTTTACGGAGATCTGATTTTTTTGACTTTTGTCGTTGAACAAAGCGGCGGAAAACTCTGCGCCGGAGACGACTGCACGCAGGCACGGTTTTGGCCGGTGAGTAAACTGCCCCCTCTTGCCTTCCGCTCCAATAAACGAGCGCTGGATGCGTATATTAAAAGCAGAAGAGATTTCTGGGCGATATTTGATTCAATTGAGCAAACGGATGATAAAAAAAAGCTTCCGGCCGCTTTGGCAAAAAATTCCTTAACTCGCCGTCTGGTCAATGTCATCATTAAAAACAAAGAAGAGATTATCGAGCAATGGCTGGAAGATGTCGTCGTAAATCCTTCCACCGTTGAATACCATAAAGTGGAACGACCGGTGCTGTATAACATCTGCGACAGGATTCTTTCACATTTGACTCTGTGGATGGGCGGTGTCGATGATAGCAGCAAAATTAAGAGTTTTTATACCAGACTGGGCAGGGAAAGAAAGAAATCCGGCTTTAAAATCAGTGAGGCGCTTAGCGCTCTTAGCCTTATTCGCAAGCACATCTGGACTTTCGCGCTGGCGCAGGATGTCCTGCAAAAAAATCTTGATCTTTTCATGACTTTCGAACTGCAAAGGCGTATGACCATATTTTTCGACCTGGCAACTTTTTACCTAACCCGCGGGCATGAAGAAAAATGAATTTTGACAAATCAGGAATGATTATTAACTTAGTGGAAAAACAAACCGTATTGTTAATGGAGGAATTTTTATGGAATTCAAAGACGCAATGAAACAAAGACGAGCCATAAATTTTTTTGATCCGACAAAAGATGTAACCCCGGCACAGCTAAGGGAAATAATAGAAACCGCGGCGCTGGCGCCATCGGGATTTAACCTTCAGCCTTGGAACTTAATCGTTGTAAGAGATAAAGAAAAGAAAGGAAAGCTTCGAAAAGTCGCCTGGGATCAGCCCAAAATAACCGATGCGCCGATTGTCCTGATTGTACTGGGCGATCGTGAAGGATTTAAAAAAGGCAATACCGGTTTCGAGAAAGACTTTGCCGAATCGGTTAAAGCCGGCAGCATGAAACAGGAGCAGTACGACTGGTTTATCAACGCGGCAAATTCGCTCTATGGTGTTTCGACTGAAAGAAATTTGGCCTTTGCCTGCAAAAATGCCGGTTTTTTTGCCATGTCGCTTATGCTTGCCGCAAAAGACGCCGGACTGGATTCTCATCCGATGGACGGATTCGATATCGATGGCGTAAGGAAAGCTTTTAATATATCGGAGCGGTTTTGGATTCCGCTCTTGCTGGCAATCGGCCATTTCGATAAAACCAAAACCCTTTCCCCGGCTAAATGGAGAAAAAGTTACGACGAAATTGTTGTTAGTTTTTAATTTAAACAATGAGACTTAACAGAGTGTTGCCCAGATATCCCTTTCTCCACTGGAGGGATTTCTCGCCCTGGCAATCCGACGCATATAACAATTATTATTTTACCCAATGCAGGTTGTAAATAATTACATATTTTTATATTTAAAATTGAGTTTTTAACCAGGCAAGCGTGTCACTGCAAGCCGGCTGATTTTTGCGCTCCCAAATAACCTGTTGTGATTTTTTAAAAATCCGGTTAAATAAGGATACTAAAATGTTGAGGAGTTGAACATGGCCGATAAAGTTAAGATGTACACATTGAGCACGTGCAGTCATTGCAAAGCGACAAAAAAATTCTTGCACGATAACGGCATTAATTTTGATTATATTGACGTTGATTTGCTTCAGGGTGAAGACAGGCAGAGGATTCTTCAAGAAGTGGAACAATATAATCCCAATCGTTCTTTCCCGACCATTATCATCGGCAACACTATTATTATCGGTTTCCGGGAGGACGATATAAGAGAGGCCCTGGGCATCTAATGACTCCTGATGAACTTTATGAAATGATGAAAAAGGTTCAGGAGCCCAAGGGATATTTCTTCAATAAAGACAAAGATTGGGTTCTGAGCATCTTAAGCGATCTTTTAGTCAATAAAGACCGATACGGTTATATGTCCTGTCCCTGCCGTCTGGCGTCTGGCAACCGCGAAAAAGATGCCGATATTTTATGCCCCTGCCGGTATCGGCCGGATGATGTCAAAGAATACGGCAGTTGTTATTGTAGTTTATATGTTTCTTCCCAATGGAATGAAGGCAGTATTAAACATCAATATGTTCCGGAAAGAAGACCCAAAGAGAAGATCAGTTTTTGAAAATAAAAGAAAGTTCTCTTTATGATTTTTCTCTATCTATACGAAATAAAATGTTTTTTTATATTTCACTTGATTTCCAAAAATAAATTATTATATTCAAATGTAACAAAGGAGATTTCTCCATGATTAACAGATATAAATGCAAAAAAAAGAATGTTCTTATCGGCGAAATATGCACCGATACCACCTGTGAATGGCGCTTAAAAAACGAGGCTTTTCTGAACTGTACCTGGGTCGCCTGTAATTACGGACCGTTTACCCTTGAAGAAGTTGGCGACATGATGGGAGTTACGCGCGAAAGAATCCGGCAGATTGAAGCCAAAGCGTTAAAGAAACTTCAGCATAAAAAAAGAAGAGATCAGCTTAAAGATTTTGCAGCTCCGGGAAATGATTGGGATAGTTTATAGTAATTTATCGTGACGTTTTTTGGAGACGCCGGCAGAATAATCTCACTTCTTCTTGCGTGATTTTTCAGTCAACATCTTATTCATTTGAATTTTGCGTTCATCTCTGGCAAACAGCAGGGCGCATATAGACGATTCTATATCCATAGCGGCCATTTTGTCCATGCGTGGAACTATGGAGCACAGATTTTTCAATTCTTCGAAAGCCTTCGAAGAATAACCTGATAGTTTCTGCGCCATTTGTTCCGCCACTTCCATAAACTTTTCCGGCGGCTCTACCTTGTTAATCAAACCTATATTCAATGCTTCATTGGCTCCGATGGGCTCGCCCAGCATAACTATTTCTTTTGCTTTTGCTATGCCGACAATTTGACTCAGCGGATAAATGAATGGATTAAATCCGAACTTCAATTCAGGATGGCAGAATATAGCGCTTTCAGACGCTACTACAAGATCGCAAATCGTAACCAGATTAAAACCGCCGCCCAAAGCAATCCCGCCGACCGCGGCGATTACCGGTTTTTTGCAGGAATAAATCTTTTTCAGATATTTGATCATCGATTTGAGAAATTCATCGCTTTCCTCATTAGGCAGGCTGGACATTTCTTTTATATCCATACCGGCTGAAAAAACATATTCTCCGCCGGTAAGAACGATTGCCTTAACTTCAGGATCAATCTCCAAATCGACAAAAACAGTGTACAGGTCCTGCCGCATCTCCTTGGAAATGGCGTTCATCTCATGAGGACGGTTTAATTTAACGACAGCGTACTCATTTTTCTTTTCAACAATTAACGTCTGATAACTCATTTTTTATTATCTACCATTACGCGAAGTTCTTTGCCGGTTTTAAAAAATGGCACTTTTCTTTCCTTCAGTTTCACTTCGGCTCCGGATTTCGGATTTCGTCCCATTCGCGGTTTTCTTTCTCTGACCACAAAACTGCCGAAACCCCTTAATTCAATACGTTCTCCGCGCTTTATCGCGTCAGTCATCGAATCAAATATTATATCCACGGCATAAGTTACATCTTTAAGCGAATAAGTTTTTAACTCTTCCTGCAATTTTTTAATTAAATCGTTTTTTGTCACAATAATTCCCCTCTCTTATCTGACAGAACAGTATAAATAACTTATGTCGTTTTTACTTTCTAATTATTCCTTCAAGGAATTGCCTGTCTCTTATCTGGCAGGATAATATAAATAACTTATACCGCTTTTACTTTCTATTTTTTCCTTCAAGGAATTGCTTATGTGGGTTGCCGCGCTTTCCAGGAAATAATCAAAAAAAGATGTCCGTTTTTTAGCCGGGTAAACCAGATCATATTTGCCGTCTTTTCCCGCTAATTTACTCGCCAATTTAGCCGCAGACGTCATATCGCCAAGATAATCTACCAATCCCAGCTCTTTGGCTTTACGGCCGGAAAAGACGCGGCCATCGGCAATCGCGATAACCTTTTCCCGGGGAAGCTTCCGTTCCCGCACTATCACATCAACAAACTGATTGTAAATGTCATCTACCAGGTCCTGAAGAATTACTTTCTCCTCAGGAGTCATATCTCTCAAAGGAGAGCCGATATCCTTATACTGACCGCTTTTTACTACTGAAGATTTCAATCCGATTTTCTTGAGCAGTTCTTCGAAATTGGCAAATTGCATGATTGCCGAGATACTGCCTGTAATGGTGCCGGGATTAGCGACAATTTTATCCGCGCCGCAAGCCACAAGTAAACCGCCGGAAGCGGCGACGGACCCCATAGAGGCAACGACCTTTTTCGTTTTTCTCAATTCCACTACGGCATCGTAAATTTCCTGAGAAACGGCTACGCCCCCGCCGGGTGAATCCACCCGTAAAACTACGGCAACAATAGAATCATCTTTGGCAAACTCATCCAATTGGTCGGTAATGTCCATGGAATCGTTAATTACTCCCTCGACACTGACAACTCCAATTTTATCCCTTAAGGAAAAACCTTTATTTTTACCGGAATACAAACCAGCTCTATAAAAAGCAAAATAAAACACAAAAACAAGAACCAGAAGTATCAACATTCCAAAAAACACGGGATGTTTTCTCATATTTTATTCGCCTTTTTCCTGACTGTTAATCTTCACGTCCGCCAAAGCATGACTTAGGTTAGATCCTACATTTTCCGTATTATTGATATACTGATTAGACGCAGGAGTCGGCGCAGGAGCTTCCAGTTCCTTTATGCTTAATCTGATTTTCTTGGTTTTAGGATCAATACTCTTAACCACGGCAGATACGGTATCTCCCACAGAATAAAGTTCCGAAGAAGTCTTTACGCGCTTTTGACTTATTTCGGAAATGTGAACAAGCCCTTCGATTCCTTCTTCAATTTCCACAAAAATTCCAAAATCTGTAAAGTTCTTTATTTTACCGGTCACGACACTGCCGGGAGCATATTTTTCGGATAACTCATCCCAGGGATTCTTTTCGATTTGTTTTATACCAAGAGAGAATTTCTCATTTTCCACATCAACATTCAGAACGACTGCCTCAACTTCCTGACCTTTCTTAAAATATTCGGAAGGATGATTTACCCTATGCTTCCATGAAATATCAGATACGTGAATTAATCCGTCAATTTTCTCTTCAATTCCTACAAAAACTCCGAAATTGGTAATATTCCGGACAATGCCTTTAACAACGGCGCCAACCGGATATTTTTCTTTCAGCTTTTCCCAGGGATTCGGCGTTGTCTGTTTTAAACTCAACGAAACCCGCTTGGTTTGCGGATTTACTTCCAAAACCATAACCTCTATCTCTTCACCAACGTTCAATACTTTTGACGGATGCTTTATTTCTCTCGTCCAGTACATTTCCGATATATGTACAAGGCCCTCAACTCCTGACTCCAGTTCCACAAAAACACCATAGTCAGTCAAGTTTACAACCTTGCCTTTGACCGTCGAGCCGACAGGATATCTATCTGTTATTTGCTCCCATGGATTATCATTTAATTGTTTCAGACCTAAAGAAACTCTTTCTTTCTCAGAATCAAAAGAAAGAACTTTTGTAGTAATCTTGTCACCTTTATGGAAATTTTCTGAAGGTTTGGCAATTCTACCCCAGGAGATATCGGTGACGTGAAGAAGTCCGTCAACGCCTCCCAAATCAATAAAAATACCGTAATCAGTGATGTTTTTGATTACACCTTCTACAATATTACCTTCCTGTAAAGATTTTAAGATATCTTTCTTCTCAGCTTCTCTTTCCGTAGCAACAATCGAACGGCGCGACAAGACCACATTATTACGCTTACGATCATATTTTAAAACTTTGAAATCCAGGGTTTGTCCGACGAATTTATCCAGATCTTTAATCGGGCGAATATCTACCTGGGACCCGGGAAGGAAAGCGATTATACCAATATCAACGGAAAGACCTCCCTTGATTTTTTCTATAACAACACCTTCAACCAGTGTATCATTCTCACAAGCAGCTTTTATTTCATCCCATATTTTGACCTTGGAAGCCTTATCTCTTGATAAAACAAGGTTCCCTTCCGAATCTCTCTTATCAACAAATACGTCTATTTCATCGCCAACGGAAATATTAATGTTTCCACGTGCGTCTTTCAGCTCTCCTATTGGAATAAAGCCTTCGGTTTTCCAGCCTACATCAACCATCACTCTGTCGTCTTTAATCTGGACAACCTTACCTGTTGTTATATCTCCATATTGAATCTGGTTAAGGCTTTGTTCGTAAAGTTCTTTAAAATCCATTTCTTCTTCTTTAACATGGGATGATTGATTTTTCGTCGAAGAGTCAGCGTCAACCCCCTTTTCATTTGTTAAGTTTTTGTTGTTATTGTTAACCATTAAACTAATACCCCCTATTTTTTATGAAACTCTGTAATTTTTAAAATTTAACACACACAATATTAAATATCAACATAAAATCCAGTATATTTTATAAGGTTTATTTTCAATTTATTTATTTAATATAAAAGATGATTTTATCCACAACCTTTTCAACGGATAAGTTATCCGAATCAATTATTATTGCCCCATCAGGCGCTTTGAGGGGGGCCAGTTCACGCTGCTTATCCTGTTTATCCCTTGTGAGCATATCTTCTTGTATTGATTTATATTTTACCGATACATCTTTAACTGAAAGCTCTTTGTGCCTTCTTTTTATTCTTTCTTCTAATTTGGCATCAAGATAAAATTTATAATCCGCGTGGGGAAAAACGACCGATCCCATATCTCTGCCTTCGGCAACAATGCCGCCTTGAATGCCTGCTTCTCTTTGCAGATTAAGTAACTTTTCACGCACCACTGCAAAAGAAGATATTTTGGAAGCAGCCAAACCTACTTCCTCTGTACGGATTTTATCTTCAACATTCTCGCCGTCTACATACACTTTCATTTGGCCGCCGTTATTTTTCAGGATTACTGTGGTATTGGAACACAAATCAGCTAAAGCAGAAACGTCGTCGGACGATATTTTAAGTTTGAGCGCTTTATAAGCCATAGCCCGATAAAGGGCGCCTGTATCCAGATAAATATAGTTCAGCTTCTTTGCCAATATTTTGCTTACCGTGCTTTTGCCGGCGCCTGCCGGTCCGTCTATGGTTATAACAAGATTTTTCTTCATATTAACGATATTCTCCATCAATATTTTGAAATTTGTTCCAATAAATGAAAACTTGTCTTAAAATTATAAAAAATGTAATATACGCGCAAATTATGTAATTTTAGAACTGCTTATGCGTAAATTTACTCAAAATCAATATATTTATTTTGTTGTTATATTATTCATTTTATTGTTTCGGGCAAGCCCTTGTCTTGCCGACTTCACTATTGAAGATGAAAGAAAGCTCGGCAGGGAATTTTATGATCAAATGGAACAACATCACCTTATCCTCAAAAATGAAGTTCTTAACGGCTACGTAACCAAAATCGGCAATTTAATTCAGGCGCAAGCCAACAAAGTTCCTTTTGAGTTTCATTTTGTTATCATTGACAGCAATGCGATAAACGCTTTTAACACGCCGGGCGGTTATGTTTATATAAATAAAGGGCTAATATCAGCAGCGGAAAATGAAGCCGAACTGGCGGCGGTTATTGCTCACGAACTCGGCCATGCCAATGGCCGCCACGTTGCCGATATGATTGAAAAGTCCAAAAAATTAAACGTTGCCACATTAGCCGCTATTATTGCCGGAGCTTTCCTCGGAGGCGGTGGTGAAGCGACTGCCGCTATTGCTGCCTTATCTGTTGCCGGCGCCAGCAGCCTATCGTTAAAATTTTCACGCGAACATGAAGAAGAAGCGGACCGTTTAGGTTTAGGTTATCTTGTCGCCGCAGGCTATCATCCGGCAGCAATGTCTGACTTTCTCAGGATACTGAAAAGGTATGAGTATTACTCAAAATCCATGCCTTCTTATCTGCAAACGCATCCGGGCACAGATGTTCGTATTTTTTATATAGATAGTTTGATTTCAACGCAATATCATCAAAAAGGGGAAATGAAAATATTCGGTAATTTCAGCAGAATGCAGGCCCTTATTACATTGGACCAGGATCAGCTGAACAATAAATATAACGAACTGACAGAGTCTTTAAAGAAGGATCCTGATGATGTTGATCTGCTCTACTTTCTGGCTCTAGTTGAAGATCAACTCGGCCAAACAAACTCCGCCCTCAAACACTATCTCAAAGCGTTAAGCTTATCACCGCGAGATGAAGATGTTTTGAAAAATATCGGCTTGATTTATGTAAAAATGGGAGAGTCATATCTTGCGCAAGACTATCTTCTGCGGGCTGCCAGTTTAAACGCGAATGACAGCGATGTTACTTTTGCCTTAGGAAAAACATATCTTGATTCAGGGAATTATCAAAAAGCTTTGGATTATTTTTTAAAACTGGAAAACAGATCAACGAATGATTATGATCTAAATTATCAGATCGCTATGGCTTACGGCAAACTTAACAATCAGGGTGAATCACACTACTATTTTGGTCTGCATTTCAAAAAAGATAAAAAGAAGGAAAGCGCTCTGTTTCATTTTAGAGAAGCACTCAATTATTTCCCCAAGGATTCCCAACGAAGCATTGCCATTAATCAGGCAATTAAAGAATTAGAAACCGGCGGAAAGCAGAAACCAGTAGAAAAACTTAAGCAGTGAACCAAAGCTATAGAAAGACAAATATTATTATAACGGCTTGACATTGCCAAATTCCTGCATATTTTATGATTAAGCTTTATAAATAAGGATAATTTAAGATGCCCATATATGAATTTAGATGTAAAAAATGTAAAAATATCTTTGAAAGTTTGATTTTTTCACCATCGGAAGAAAAAATGCTTTCCTGCCCTAAATGCGGAACAAAAAAACCTCAAAAAGTATTGTCCGTATTTGCAGGCGGAAAGTCAAATTGTTCATCATGTTCCTCAACTTCCTGTTCTCCGGGCTGTTCCTGTCATTAAAAGAGTTTTTATTTCAGGGGAAACATGTGGTTATTGAAAAACCACATGTTTGGAAACTGTTCGAAAATATTCAGATGCGAGACGCGCAAGAACCGAACCGCGGTACGTATTTGTTATGCGTTTTGCAGCGCTGTTTGCAGCGCAACGCAGCAGATGAGCGTTTCGTACAAGCATTTTTAGCTTTTACCGGCAGGGAACATTTTTGATCATGATTTCGCCTTCCCTGCGTGAACGCGCCCCCGGTCAACAGTTTCTTCTTTTATATTGCGAAAACTTACATAATACATTATAAGACGGCTACTTTAATTTTTTAAGAAAGGAGTCTCACAAAGTGAATATTTTAATTTTTGGCCCCAATGGCAGTGGCAAAGGAACCCAAGGCGCAATCGTGCAGAAAAAATATGGCGTGCCCCATATTGAGACAGGTGTTATTTTCCGTCAGAATATTTCGAAAAAAACCCCTCTTGGAGAAAAAGCAAAAGCATTTATCGACCGCGGCGAACTCGTCCCTGACGATATTACCATCCCCATGATTCTGGACCGCATCAAAGAAGACGACTGCAAAAAAGGCTGGCTTCTGGACGGCTTCCCCCGCAATCTGGCGCAGGCTGAAGCTCTCTGGGCTGCCCTGCAGAAAGAGAAGATTCAGCTTGATTATGTCATCGAAATAAATCTGGACCGCGAAACAGCCAAGAAGCGCATCATGGGACGCAGACTTTGCAAAATGGACAACAACCATCCCAACAATATTTTCATCGACGCCATCAAACCGGCGGAAAAGGCTGGCAAGCTTGTTTGCCGCGTCTGCGGTTGTGAAGATCTGGCCACACGCGCCGATGATCAGGATGCTGCGGCAATTGATAAACGTCATGGCATTTACTATGACACCAAAACCGGCACACTGGCCGCGGTCAACTTTTTCAAAGACAGAACCAAAGTCATTGCTGTCGATGGCAGCGTAGGCGTCAAAGAAGTAACGGAAGAACTTTTAAAGAAGCTGACTTAATTGATCGGAAAATATTTAATATAAAAGCCCCCCGAACCATTGGAGGGCTTTTTTTAACAAAGTGTTATGGAAAACATAAGAAACTTCAGCATAATAGCCCATATTGATCATGGGAAATCCACACTTGCCGACCGTTTGATTCAATTCACAGGTGTCTGCAATGAAAGGAATTTTCAGGATCAGATTCTTGATAATATGGATATTGAGCGGGAACGCGGCATCACTATCAAAAGCAATGCCATTTCCCTGCCCTATCATGCCAAAAATGGCAATGATTACATTCTCAACCTGATCGACACGCCGGGCCATGTTGATTTTTCCTATGAAGTATCCCGCTCTCTTGCATCCTGCGAAGGCGTCCTCTTATTGATTGACGCTGCGCAGGGCGTGCAGGCGCAGACTCTGGCCAATCTTTATCTGGCGCTCGATCATAATCTGGAGATTATCCCGATTATTAACAAAATAGACCTCCCCTCCGCCGATGTTGATCGCGTGCTGGAAGAAATAGATTCGGAACTGGGACTGGATCCCTTTACGCATATCAAGTGCTCGGCCAAGGAAGGAATCGGCATTGAAGAGATCCTGGAAGCCATTGTAGAGCGTATTCCTCCGCCCAAAGGCGATACTGCCAATCCGCTTGCCGCTTTGATATTTGACGCCAAATATGATTCTTTCCGCGGCACGATAATTCATTGTCGCGTTTTTGAAGGAACCGTTAAAGCAGGAGATATCATCAAATTCATGTACAACGGGACAACTTATAAGGTCGAAGAAGTCGGTCATTTTCTGCTCACCCGAACTAAACGGGAAAAGCTCTCCGCAGGCGAGGTCGGCTACATAATCGCTGGCGTAAAAACCGTGGCTGATGTACGAACCGGCGATACGATTACACTGCAGGACAGGCCATGCAGCCAGCCGCTGCCCGGATTCAAGGAAGTGAAGCCTGTCGTCTTTGCCTCCATCTATCCCATTGCTTCCGATGATTATCAGGATCTGGCCGATTCGTTGGAAAAATACAAGCTCAACGATGCTTCTTTTGTCTTTGAAAAGGATTCTTCAGCCGCTCTGGGACAGGGCTTCCGCTGCGGCTTTTTAGGCCTGCTGCATCTGGATATTGTACAGGAACGCCTGGAGAGGGAATTTGATCTTTCAATCATTCTTTCCGTACCCAGCGTGCGTTACCGGTTCACGCTCAACGATAAAAAAGCAATCTATGTGGATAATCCCTCGCATTATCCCGATCCCGCGTCAATTGATATGGGGGAGGAACCCTACATCCGGGCCGCCATGATGCTTCCCGAGCGTTATCTGGGAGCGGTAATGAAGCTTTGCATGGAAAAGCGCGGCGTTAATTCCAACATGAATTATACAGGCCCCGGACGAGTCGAGTTATCTTACGAAATGCCCCTGGCCGAAGTCATCTATGATTTTTATGACCGCTTTAAATCAGTCACTCAGGGTTATGGTTCATTTGACTACGATATTATAGATTATCGTGAAAGCAATCTGGTTTTGATGGATATTCTCGTCAATGGCGAAAAGGTTGACGCCCTTTCCCAGATAGTTCATCGCGAACGCGCCCGATCCCGTGCCCTGCTTGCCTGCGACCGTCTTAAAGAAGAAATACCGCGCCAGATGTTTAAAATTGCCATTCAGGGGGCAATCGGCGGAGAAATCATCGCCCGCAGCACCATCAGCGCTTTCCGCAAGGATGTAATTGCAAAATGTTACGGTGGTGATATTTCACGGAAAAGAAAACTGCTCGAAAAACAAAAAGCCGGAAAGAAGCGCATGAAGATGATTGGCAACGTGAGCATTCCGCAGAGTGCTTTCCTAGCAGTCCTGAAATCCGACACCGATTAGATTTCGGCTACTGAAAAATACTCACCTGCTGCGTTGTGCTGCAAACCGCGTCGCTCAACGTATAACCGCATACGCCTCGCGCCCCGCTTCTTGCACGCCTTGCATCTGAGCATTTTTGAGCAGCCTATAATAACTGCTTAATCAGAAACTGCTTAAAATGGAAATAATATTTTATGAATAATGAGCGGGCAGGATTATATATTCACATTCCCTTTTGCCTCAGCAAATGCGGCTATTGCAGCTTTTACTCGATCAAATCAGTCGATCTTATTCGCGAATATATTGCGGCGTTAAAAAAAGAAATAAAATATTGCCGGAATATTTTTTCATCGTTTGACACTATCTATATCGGCGGCGGTACCCCTTCCCTGCTTTCCGCTGTGCAGATTGACGATATCATTTCTACAGTAAATAAATATTTTGATATCGACCGTAAGGCCGAAATTACTATGGAAGTCAATCCCGGCGATGTGTCGTTTGATTATTTCCAGGCGTTGCGCAAATCGGGAATTAACCGTTTGAACATCGGCATTCAATCATTCGATGATAAAATTTTAAGACTTCTGGGACGGAGGCATTCATCTGCCGAAGCAATTGCCGCGATAGACGCGGCAAGAGCAGCCGGATTCGACAATCTGGGAATAGACTTGATTTACGGAATTCACGGCCAGGGCATTAAATCATGGATCAATAATTTGCAGAAAGCCGTTTCTTACAAACCGGAACATATCTCCTGCTATCAGCTATCGCTTGGCGACAAAACACCTCTCTATAAAAAATATTCTTCAGAGGGCTGGCAGCTACCTGATGAAAAAACGGAACTGAAATTATTTTTAACAACCGCTGAAGAGTTGGAAAATGCCGGTTATATGCAGTATGAAGTTTCCAACTTTGCACGCAGTGACAAATTTAAATCGCGTCATAATCAGAAATACTGGCAGCAAACACCCTATCTGGGCCTTGGACCTGCCGCCAATTCTTTTCTGGAGAACAAACGCTTCTGGAACAAAGCCGCTGTTAAAACGTATTTAAATGAGATTTCTCTAGGTAAAACACCGGTTGAAGAAACGGAAACACTTTCATCCGAACAAATGCAACTGGAAGCTTTATTTCTTGGCCTTCGCACAAAAGAAGGAATTGATTTAAAAAGCTACAAAACAAAATACGGCGTTGATTTGCTTGCCGAAAAGAGAAAAATCATTGATGAGTTAATTAAAAATAAACTTGTGGAATTAAAGAAAGGCTTTCTTCGCCCTACCCGCGCGGGCATGGCCATAGCCGACAGCCTGGCGCTGATATGATACCAAGTCGCAGTCAATCGTCTACCTTTGTTGGCTTCGTCATCAGCTCCTCGACGTATGGTACTATACGACTGCGTCGCCTCTTCCTCACCGTCGCGGTATACTTCTGACTGCGACTCGGTATGATATAATAAGGTGTAACATGATTTAACGCACTGGCTAAGCAGGCGGTAAAAGCGATAACTTTTTCCAGTCCGAGTTGAGCCAGAGGATATGTTTTGTTTGTGTTTTTATTTAATACTACCACTCATAATTTTTATTTCATCAGAGTAAAGAACCATGGGAATTATATTATCCGGACATTGTACCTTGCAAATAATGTCTGATAATTGTTTCTTAGCAATTTCATAAATATCTTTAGTCTTACAGACTACCAAAGTTATAAAGAGTATTTCATCAGTTGTCACATTATGATACCGCCCATTATTTATCAAATATTCTTTGGCTTCTTTTAAATATTTAATAATTTTTAGATAATCTTCTTTTGCTCTTCTTTTGATTTTTGGTTCATCTGCTATTCTAATGAATTTTAATTCTATGGCTACGACCATACCATCATGAAAATATCCTTTATGTGGGTAATCTCTACTCAATTCATAATTATTAATATCTATGTTTTCAGGTTTTAACACAGTCAAATCAACCCGAAAACCACTTTCATTTTCTTTTTTAAACCAAGTGATTTGTGAGTGCACAAAACCTGTGTTCCAGTCATTTGATTTTGTTTTTTTATACTTGTCGAAACTTGGATTATCCGTTAGTCGTTTATAGAGATGACATTCTAAATCACCTTCTGTTAAAAAAAGTCCTTTAGTAAGTGAATATTCAATTTGTAATTCTCTAATTACTTTAATAATTGAGTCTTTCCATTGAATCAATTCATTATTCATCTCGTAAACCTTATCTACATAGCGTTACACTTGTACCGCTGGTTAGAGAATTCATATATTTATGGCAGCCGTTCCCATTCGGCAATATCTTCGGGAATACCCAGAATCGCTGTATCAATCACCGACGAGATTGAGAACGTATGGCCACCAGCCAAGTCCAATGCCGCTTGCCACGCCATTGCGTAACTTCCGAGACTCTCACTCTCATATATCGGATGGAAGCGACCATTCAGCTCTCCGATGTAGAATATACCGATTCGTGTATGAAACGCATACAGTAGCTTCATGTACTTTTATCCTGCAAAATAGTGTTAAAATGGATCTTATACCACAGGGCTTTGCCCATTAACTTTTATCTTATCGTAACATTTGGAATCTGATGCTCCAGGCGCTTTTTAATTTTCTGAAATATTTCGTCAGAGTAAGATTTTTCTTTCAGAAATATTTTGTCCAGGGTTCTCGCCGGCACAAAATTCTGCAATACATAATGGCTGGCGCCGGAGATCAGTTTGGTTATATTGATAATATCTTTTTCTTCAAGCTGTGATTGCACAACGGTTGTGCGGAATTCATACGGAATTTTTGAGTGTAAAATAATTTTGATACTTTCTTTTATTGACTCAAAATTGACCGATACATTAACGATTTTTTCGTATTTTTCAAGCGGCGCTTTGATATCCATGGCGATATAATCAAGCAGTTTTTCAGAAAGAAGAGCCTTGATAACCTGCGGTTTCGATCCGTTGGTGTCAAGTTTGACGGCAAATCCCATTTTTTTTATCTGTTTGATAAAGGGCATTAAATTATTCTGGATGGTAGGCTCACCGCCGGTAATCGCCACGGCATCGAGCTTTCCCCGACGTGTTTGAAGAAAGTCCAGTACATCTTTTTCGTTCATGCAGGTTTGAAATAAATCAGGATCAACCAGTCCGGGATTATGGCAATATGAACACCTGAAATTGCATCCCTGTGAAAAGATAATTGCGCTGATCATTCCCGGATAATCAATAAGTGATACTTTTTGCAAACCGCCGATTTTCATTTTTTCCCTTCTATATTCAGACGCACCAATACACTGCGTAAGAATTCCTTTAAATATTTTTTAATTATTTCCTGGTATTGTTAGAACTTGAATACCTGTCTCGAATCAAACTCTTCCTGCTTCCCCTTATTCCACTGTTTGACCGGCCGTAAATAACCAACCACGCGGGAGTAAACCTCACAATCATCGGCGCAGGTCGGACATTTTTCCTGTTCGCCTTTAAGATATCCGTGCGACGGACATACGCTGAAAGTGGGTGTAAAAGTTATGTAAGGCAAATGATAATTGCAGCAAATCTTCTGAACAAGTTTCTTTACCGATTTGGGATCATCTATTCTTTCGCCCGCGAAGGTATGGAATACCGTGCCGCCGGTGTATTTTATCTGAATTTCATCCTGTAGATCCAGCGCCTCAAAAACATCATCTGTATAGTTTACCGGCAGTTGCGTGGAATTCGTATAAAACGGCTCCGCGGTTTTCGATTTGTTATCGCTGGCCGTAATAATATCGGGATATTTTTCTTTATCTGTTTTGGCCAGTCGATATGACGTGCCTTCGGCCGGAGTTGATTCCAGATTATAATTGTTTCCGGTTTCCTTCTGGAAATCGATAAGCTTTTTTCTCATAAAATCAAGAACCTGTTTTGTGAATTCCTGGCCTTTTTCCGAAGCAATGTCAACTTTCAGTAAATTTAAACAGGCTTCATTCATCCCTACAAGTCCGATTGTGGAGAAATGATTCTTCCAGTATTCGTTGAATCTTTCCTTGACGCTGCGCAGGTAATATCTCGTGTAGGGATAGAGATTGCCGTCCGTAAATTTCTCCAGCACCTTCCTTTTCGTCTCCAGACTTTCCTTGGCAATATCCATCAGCTTTCCCAATTGATCCAGAAAAGCTTTTTTGGATTTAGCCAGATAGCCGATACGCGGCATATTGATGGTAATAACGCCGATGGAGCCGGTGAGCGGGTTGGAACCGAAAAGGCCGCCGCCTCTCATCTCCAGTTCACGATTGTCAATGCGCAGACGGCAGCACATGCTGCGGGCATCTTCGGGATTCATGTCGGAATTGATGAAGTTGGAAAAGTACGGCACGCCGTATTTGGCGGTCATTTCCCATAAATCCTTCATATTGGGATTGTCCCAGCTAAAATCTTTAGTGATGTTGTATGTGGGAATCGGGAAGGTAAATACTCTTCCCTTGGCGTCGCCTTCGGCCATCACCTGTAGGAAAGCTTTGTTGAAAAGATCCAGTTCAGCCTGAAATTCCTTATAGGTTTCTTTTTGAGGCTTACCGCCGATGATAACACTCTGGTCCGCGTAATATTTCGGTACGGTCATATCCAGAGTTACATTGGTAAAAGGCGTTTGAAAGCCCACTCTTGTCGGCACATTAATATTGAATATAAATTCCTGCAGCGCCTGTTTAATTTCTTTAATCGTTAAATTATCATAACGGATAAACGGGGCAAGCAAAGTGTCAAAATTGGAAAAAGCCTGCGCTCCGGCAGCTTCTCCCTGGAGCGTATAAAAGAAATTCACCACCTGCCCCAGAGCGCTGCGCAGATGATTGGCCGGTTTGCTTTCCACTTTGCCGGACACACCCTTAAATCCCTGCAAAAGAAGATCATATAAATCCCAGCCAACGCAATAAACGGAAAGCAAACTTAAATCGTGAATATGAAAATCACCTTCAATATGAGCCCTGCGGATTTCCGGAGAATATATTTCATTGAGCCAGTAAACCTTGCTGACTTCAGAAGATATATAATTGTTCAAACCCTGTAACGAGTAATCCATATTGCTGTTTTCATTGATCTTCCAATCAGCTTTCTTCAAATATTGATCAACCAGATCAACTTCCATCTTATTGGTAATATCTCTTAAACGCGAATGCTGATCCCGGTAAATAATATATGACTTGGCCGTTTTACGATGCGTGGATTGCAAAAGAACTTCTTCGACAATATCCTGAATTTCTTCAACGGATAAAATTTTACTGTCAAACAGTTTTTCGGCAAGATTTAAAACCTTGATCGTTAATTTATGCGCTTCATTAATTTCGAATTCACCTGTAGCAGTTCCAGCCTTGGCAATGGCGTTGGTAATCTTTTCCGCGCTAAATTTAACTAAACGGCCATCTCTTTTTCTAATTTTTAAATTCATTTGCCAACTCCATTTATAAATAGAAAATCAAATATAATTAACTCAATATGACGCTATATATTGTGGTATGTGAGGATAATACTACTACATATAGTAATTATCAAGAAAATAATAAATTTTTTTTCAGGGGATGTCCTGGGGTGAAAAACTGAATGAAATAGCAGCTATTTAAACATGACAAGACGGCTAAAATATTTTATGCCTTGTTATATTCTGAAAAAATCATGGAAAAAACAGCACGTCCCTGAGTGGCTGATCTCAAGTCAGTGGAATAACCAAACATGGCCTTCAAGGGAACTTTAGCTTTAATTTCGCTTACATTTCCCTTCGGATTAACAGATTGAATTTCACCTTTGCGGGCATTGATATCACCTATAACATCGCCCATAAAGTCACTGGGGGTAATAATATCAACCATCATAATCGGTTCGAGCATAAGGGGATCACCAAGATTACATCCATCACGGAAAGCGGTTGCCGCCGCGATTTTATAACCCTGGGCTGAAGATTCACCTTCCCGGAAAGAACCGCCCGTTATCGTCACTTCTACATCTATTACCGGATAACCGTTTAATACGCCGTTCATCATCGCTTCCCTGATGCCTTCTTCGATTACATCATAATATTCGGCAGGGATTATACTCTCATCAATTTTATTTATTATTTCATTTCCGGAACCTCGCTTACGCGGCGAAAGAGAAAGCCGGACATGACCGAAGTGTTTCTTTTCGCCTAATTCCTTTTCAAATAATCCTTCAACTTCAGCCTTCTTTTGAATAGTTTCACGATATACAACCCTGGGTCTGCCGACATTGACATGGCTGTTGAATTCGCGGCGTAAACGGTCAACAATAATCTCCAGATGCAGTTCCCCCATGCCGGAAATTATCGTTTGCGCGGTTTCATCGTCATATTTTACCTTCAACGTCGGATCTTCTTCTGTCAGCTTATCCAATGCCATGGTCAGCTTTTCCTGATCAGCCGGAGTTTTGGCTTCAATGGCCTGACTGATTACCGGCTCGTAAAATTCTATCAACTCCAGCATAATCGGGTTTTCTTCTTTGCAAATGGTATCTCCCGTTGTTGTTGTTTTTAAACCCAGGACGGCAACGATGTCCCCCGCTGAGGCTGTATCTATTCTTTCCCGTTTATTGGAGTGCATACGTAAAAGGCGGGCAATTTTTTCCCGTCTTTTCTTTACTGAATTATAAACTTCATCATTGGCATTGATTTTACCGGAGTAAATCCGGATGTAAGTAAGCTTTCGGCCTTCATCAAGCATTACTTTAAAAGCCAGCGCCGCCAGAGGTTCTTTATCGGAGCTATGCCTGAGTTCTTCTTTTTTTGTTACAGGATTAATCCCTTTAATGGGCGGAACATCGTCGGGGGACGGCAGATAATTGATAATGGCATCAAGCACCGGCTGAATTCCTTTATTGCGCAGAGCCGCGCCGCAAAGGACAGGAACTATTTTCAGAGATATAGTCGCTTTCCTTAAAGCCGCCTCTATTTCGGCTGCGGTAATTTCTTCACCAGTGAGATATTTATCAGCCAGATTATCGTCAACTTCGGCAAGCGTCTCTATCATCTTTTCACGTCTTAATTTTACCTCATCCCAAAATTCCTGCGGAATTTCCTGCGTGGAAAATTCCATACCATGGGTTGAATCATCCCAAACCAGCATTTTTTGATCAATCAGATCGATTGCCCCGCGAAAATTATCTTCACTGCCCGCGGGAATCTGAATAGGAACGGGAATAGAAGAAAAACGCTCGCGCATCATTTCAATAGTGGCAAAATAATCAGCGCCTACCCGGTCCATTTTATTAATAAAGGCAATTTTGGGAACGCCGTATTTATCCGCCTGATGCCACACAGTTTCCGATTGCGGCTCAACACCGCCGACCGCGCAGAAAACAACAACCGCGCCGTCGAGCACACGCAGCGAACGTTCCACTTCAATTGTGAAATCAACATGCCCGGGCGTGTCAATGATGTGAATATCATGATTGTTCCACACACAAGTGGTCACAGCGGATGTAATGGTGATGCCTCTTTCCTGTTCCTGCGGCATCCAGTCCATAACGGCTTCACCGTCATGCACCTCCCCCATCTTGTAAGATTTACCTGTGTAATAAAGAATTCTTTCAGTAAAGGTTGTTTTCCCCGCGTCAATATGAGCAACTATACCTATATTGCGTGTGCGGGCTATTTTGGATTTTGCTGCCATAAGATAATCAACTATTGCCCTATTTTTCCGGAATAATAAGTTCCAAATCAGGAGAAAAAGCCCTCCGTGTGGAAATATGACCTTTAATAGACGACAGTTCCTTGCCTTCCACTAAAATTTTTACTTTTTTTATACCCGGTATATTTTGAGTTATAGAATCTGTTAAGGAATAGATTGTTGCCATTTCCGAAGCGGAACCGCCCTGATACAATTTCGTCAGGCTCTTGCTGAAATTAACAGCAGCAATTTCATTATCCACTATTTTTACATCTATAACGGTAACACCGTGAGGAAATGTATTTACCAAACCTGCTTTTGAGCCATCAAGAAGGGCTTTAACAATTTCTTTAGCTTGTAACGCAACATCATTTTCCTTAACAATGTAACGTTTTTCAGGCCTCAAAAAACGTTCCTGTTGATCAGAAAAATAAATTTGCACAATTTGTTTTTCTTTCTTTTTCATGGAGTCCATATCAACAGGAGGAAATATGGCGCTAAATAATGTAACAAAGAAAACAACCAGCACAACAAAAATTCCACCGAGTATAAGCGATAAGTAAATAATTCTTGTTGATTTTTTTATTTTCTTTTCCTTGATATTTTCTGACCGCAACTGTCTCTTGGTCGTCATAAACTTAACTCCTCTTTGAAAAACTTTGTCAATTTATGGCATTTTATCCAAGCTGTCAAGAAGAACAAACTTAAGGCTTCAGATAAATAAATAGCCCCTGCACTCACGGCAATATTAAACTGAGAATGCAGGGGACTATTTAAAAAAAATTTCTTTTTTACAATTTTTTAATAATTTTCCGCTAAAACCTCATAATACGATTGCGGATGTTTACATGCCGGACATTCTTTGGGCGCCTCATCTCCTTCATGAACGTAACCACAATTAGTGCAGTGCCATTTTACAGGCGCTTTCTTTTTAAAAACTTCGCTGTTGGCAATGTTAGCTGCCAATTTGCGATATCTTTTTTCATGAAACATTTCAACTTTTGATATTTGCTCAAATGAGCGGGCCACTTCCGGGAAACCTTCTTCTTTGGCAACCCTGGCGGCCTCGGAATAAAGAACAGTCCATTCCATATTTTCACCTGCCGCCGCCGCTTCTAAATTACTTTTAGTATCTCCGATAACACCGGCGGGATAAGATGCCGTAATTTCGACATCACCGCCTTCAAGATGTTTAAAATATACCTTGGCGTGCTCTTTCTCATTTTCCGCAGTTTCGAGGAATATTCTTGAAATCTGCTCATATCCCTCTTTTTTGGCTGCGCTGGCAAAAAAGGTGTAACGATTTCTAGCCTGTGATTCACCGGCAAACGAAGCCAGTAAATTTTTCTCTGTTTTTGTGCCTTTTATTGATTTAGCCATAGTTCATCTCCTTTTTTATTTCTGTTTCACCCTATTTTATGCACTCCACTTAAACATTTCAATGGTTATTTCAAATCTTTTCCTATGGAAAAAGCTTTTCCAAGATATTTTCCCACACCGTAATAAGATTGTATTTCCGGCCCGTAAAGCACCGGATTGATTTTTAAGATATCCGGCAGTCCATCTTTTGCCAGCATTGATTCATCAACCTTGACATCTGTAATCTCGCCGATGAAATGTGTGTGGATGCCGATTTCAATGGAATTTATAAGTTTGCATTCCAAAATCATTGGAAATTCCATAATATAAGGAGCGTCAACCTTTTGGCTTTTTACGGCAGTTATCTTTGCCGCCGCGAATTTATCAACACTTCTACCGGAAACTATGCCGCAATAATCGGCAATTCCAACTTGGGATGCGGAAGGAACATTTATCGTAAATGCTTTACGTTCCACAATATTGCCGTGAGTATAGGTAGCAGCTCTTAGCGATACGGCCGCGCACGGAGGTATGGAACTGCATACGCCTCCCCAGGCTATAGTCGCAACATTGGGTTTTCCGCTTTTATCGTATGTCCCTATTAACCACACAGGTGTCGGATAAATCAGAGTTTTGGCATCAAAAGACTTTTTCATAAATTTCTCCCGGATAATTTTTTGATGAATAATTGCGCTTATTGTATTTAATTTTGAGAATAAATTCAAATTGTTAAAAAATTAATTTCTAAACTAATTTATAGTATGATAAGAAAAAAACAAAGTCAGCATTGGATGAATACCGGATGCTGTTAATTTCTTGATTAGAGGAGAATATCTTTATGGCTACTATTATGCCGGAATCGGAACATGTACAAAAAGCGATCAAGTGGATATCAACAAATTTGGAAGAAAAAGACGCCGAGCCTATAAAAACGCTTATACAAAAAGCGATTCTTAAATTTGACTTGTCACCTAAAGACTCAGATTTCTTGATGAATTTCTTTGCCAATAGGTAAAGACAGGCATTTTTAAAAACCCGATTAAACTCAAGCAGCCTGAGGCCTTTGCTAAAAAGACTGCTTGAGCTTGTCATTTAATTGCCGGATAATCCTTTTTCTTTCATCATCAAATTTCTAATTTCGGTAAGCAGTTCCTGATCTTTCGTCAGCGGTGGCGGCGTTGTTTCTTTCTCCTGCTTATTCTTCATGATCAATCCGATAAATTTGACAATGAAGATATATAAGGCCAAAGCAACTATCAGAAAGTTGACGATTTCTCCAATAAACAACCCGTAAGGAACATCCTTGCCGTTAATCACCCATTTCCAGGTCAGATAACTCTGATTGCCGGGCATGATCACGCTGATAAAAGGCATAATAATATGTTTTACCAGAGAATCAATGATCTTGCCGAATGCCGCTCCGATAATCACGCCGATAGCAAGATCGACAACATTGCCTTTAAAAGCAAAATTCTTAAATTCTTCCAACATTGCCGATACTTTTTTCTGCGCATCCATATTAACTCCTTTAAAATTATTTTTACTCGACGTTAGACATCTCTTCATAAATTTTCAGTTCGATCACATCAAAAAAAGTGTCATACTGCTGTTTCTGCAAAAGCCGCCTCATTTCCCATCCTGTTTTCGTTTTTTTCTCCGAGGTCACTGCAAGGGTCACCTCGCAGTCCTTCCAGTTGAGGCGTTTGACGCGAGCGCTCGCCTTCGTGCGCCAATCGCCCGACTCCCAATAATCCGAATCAACCCGCAGATTCGTCTGATCTATCCTGACATGAGTGCCGATATTCTTTTCTTCAAAGACATGGGCAACGGCCTTGAGAATTACTGTTTCTTTAGCTTCATAAACGTGGCTGGATTCATCCGGTTTTAATATTACGACCCCGCCCATGTCAGGAACACAGGAGATAAGATTAATGATGAGAATCACAGAAAATAACAAAAGAAATTTTTTATTAACCATGCAACCTGCCCCGTGGACAGCAATAAATTTCAGCGGCCGTTTGCGTTTATCCACCAGGATCCTTTTTCTTTAAACCACCATTGGGAGGAATCTGTTTTAATAATTCTTTCGGCAAGTTTTTTCCCGTTTTCCGTATTTAATCTCTGCAGCGCGAAGTCAATCCATTCTTCCGAATATTTATTCCCTAAATCACCGCATTCTTTTAATTGCAGAATAAGAGCGATCTGATCGGCATCCCGCGTGATTAATGATTCCTTAGTCTCTTTACGGTTAAATTCGTCAATTGCCGCTTTAATATCATCACCGAAAAAAAGGCTTTCCGTCAATTCCGACACCGCTTTCTCTTCATCGACATTAACATATTTTTTATTCACATAATTCATATCACCGGTGCGCGCCTCCGGCAAATCGTGAAGAAAACACATTTTTAAAACGCGAAATTCATCAAGAGAATCATCCATTTTACAGAGAGTGTAACCGACAAATACAGTGCGCAAAACGTGTTCTGCCACCGACTCTTTGCCGCTTCCCAGAAACTGATAACCGCTGCGCGGCGTTCTGCTGAGCATTCCCACCTCAAACAGAAAATTAGCAAGACTATCCATCTTATTCCCTTTTCAATGTTTTGATTCGATTAGCCATCATTTCAGATATCTTTGTGATTTGCAATTGCATTGAAGCAACGCCGTCGGGCCGCATGCCGATAACCTTGTCCAGTTGCGCCTTCCAGTGTTCCAGCAGCGTAATTTCGTTTTCTTTCATTTTTTTCTCGAAACGCTCCTGGTATTCTTTGATAAACAAGTCTGTTGCATTCATTCTAACCACCTTAAATCTTATTTTTTCCCGGATTTTGAGGCATTATATCATTGAAGGTTTATCTTGCAACAACGATTTTAAAAATCATCGTTTGACACTGCGCGTCAAATGCTATAAACAAAAGCAAAAAAATCGATCGGATGTAAATAAATAACTATGCCATCTCAACATAAACATGAAGATATAGCCGGCGGACAAGCGATCATTGAAGGCGTAATGATGCGTCATGACAATAAAATAGCCGCAGCGGTAAGAAGACCTGACAAGGAAATTGTTTTTCAGGAGCGCGAATTTATTCCGCTGACCAAACGTTATAAGATACTCGGATGGATGTTTGTCCGGGGAACAATAAATTTATTTGAGATGATGATTGTGGGCTTTCAATGCCTGATGTTTTCGGCTGATGTCGCCATGTCGGAAGAAGAAAGAAAACCAAAAAGCTGGGAAATGTATCTTTCTTTTTTTATAAGTTTCTCCGTCGCTATTTTTTTCTTTGTTGTCGTACCGGCGTTTTTCTTTACCAAAATAAAATATTATATAGATAATCTTATTCTTTTAAACATTTTAGAAGGATGTGTTCGCCTGGGAATGTTCCTTTGTTTTCTGTCGGTCACACTCCTTATGACGGATATGAAGCGTGTTTATATGTATCACGGCGCCGAACATAAAACCGTGTTCGCCTGGGAAGACGGGCAGGAACTGACTGTTGAGAATGTTAAAAAATATTCTACCCGTCATCCCCGCTGCGGAACAAGCTTTATTCTTTTTGTCATGATTGTTTCCATACTGGTGTTTTCTTTATTGGGACGCCCGGATTTTCTGCACAGAGTAATCTACAAAATTTTGCTTCTCCCCGTTGTCGCGGGTATTTCTTATGAAGCCATCCGTTTTACCGGTAAATACAGTCATTCGAAACTTATACAACTGTTGAGTTGGCCGGGATTAATGCTGCAAAAAATCACAACCAGAGAACCGTCTGACGATCAAATCGAAGTGGCCATTGCCGCGATGAAAAAAGTGATTTAGTCTAAAGCTCCTTTCAATAAATTAATTTACAATATCTCACAGCGGACTTTTTATCTGTTTTTCCGGCATAGAAACCTGAAATTTTCTTTGCGTGCAATATATTTAAGGATTTGACATTTCTTATGAATTAAAGTAATAATTAAAAATATTGAGATTTATGAGTCTCTTAAAAAAGGGGAAGAAGCTAATGATTAAGCGGTACGTTTTTGTGTTAGTTTTGGTTTTCTTTTCATTCGCCTTTATTTACCTATCATCAACGGTATCAACGGCGGAAACGGGTAAAGAAGATACGGCTCAACTAAAGCTCAAAAAAACAGCTATACCTTCCAAAAAATTATATACCTACACGGTAAAAAAAGGAGATGTTCTTTCGAATATCATCAAAAGTATTCCCGGTGTTACCGAAGAAGATGTCTCCAAAAATTATGAGCTTATCAAAGAACTAAACCCCAATATATCCGATCTTGATAATCTCGAAGCCGGACAATCGCTGATTCTGCCTGGGAAACCACTCACGGAAACAGAAAATAATGAAACAGAAAACAAAACCGCCGTTACTCATAATATTTCTTCAATCGGACATAAATATTATTTAATAAAAAGGGGTGATACTTTATTTAAGATCATTCGCCGCGAATTAAAAAATGAAACGAATATCGAAAATACCCTGAAAGTTATCAAGTCAATAAATCCGGGCATTAAAAATGTTAACAGAATTTACGCAGGCGCGGTTATAAGATTGCCGGGAAAAACTCTCTTTGTTAAAATTCCTGAGGAAATCAGGCCGGCAATGCCGGTAGTGGCAACACTTTCAAAAAAATTAAATCAGCCGGAGAAGATCGTCGAAATAAAAGAAAAGAAAATTATTTCGCCTGAAGCCCGCCTGGCTGTATTGAAACAAGTCATTACCCAGATGAACGGATCAATTACTACAACCGGCAATTACTATCTTCCGATACCCAAAGCGGGTCAGGTCACTATTGATTGTTCTATGATTCCGCTCATTGAATTCGATGATAACACGGTTGTATTTGTTGATCTGGAAAATCATGCCCATAATTATTTAAGAAGGATGATCAGTGACAATTGGACGAACTACTTTCTGGTCAAAGTTGATAAAAATGATGACATCATCACTACCTTAAGAAAGGTTATTAATACAACAAGAAATTATCGCATGTCCAAAAGCGAAAAGCCATTGGTGATAGGCGCTGTGCCGCCGGTAGAAGTAATGGTAGACTGGGTCATTGAAAGATCTCTTCCCCATCGACAGCCTCAAGCGATACAGGGATTGCGCTCGATTTATGAAAATAATTTACTTTTACCCGGATCGATCAAAAATTATTGTCAAAAGAATGGATTAACCATCACTGAAATTTCCGATGAGACGGGTATCGTAGGAAAACCGGAGGAAGCATATTCTTTGCCGCCAATGCCTGTTTTCCCTGTAACATCAGCTAAAGATTTTTCTTACGCGCTGGTTACCTATTTGGGATTAAATGCCGAAAAAGATGTTGATATGCAACTATTCGACACCGTGAAAGACGGCTTTAATTTGTCAATAAAAGCCGATGTGCTGGTAAAAAATGAAGATAAAAAATATATTATATATTCGCAGACTCTTTCTCAGCAATTTACTAACGCGTTAAGACAAGCCGGTAATGAACTTATTTTCGTCAAAGATAGCAATTCTCCAAAAAATATTATGGAAAATATTTTGCGCGGCATGAATATTCCTTTCACTTTTGATAATTTTACATTTTCCGGACTCAGTAAAGGTCAGGCGCCTTATACTTTGAAATTCAGCGGCACTAAAATTAAAACGAATCAGGATTTGTATGTTGTCAATTTTGACATTGATCAGGAATTACGCGGTTTACTGCAGGAAGTATGGTCTGTTAATATAGCCAGATATTGATATTTTGTAAAGTTACTTTGAATACACAAAAGAAGCTGCGGATTCTTCTTGAAAAATATTATCCTCAGGCTCAAGTCTTTTCTTTTATCAGTGCCGGTTATTTGTAAATAATTGGAACTCTCCGTAGCAAGCCACGGAGAAACTTCGATTCTTAGGAGAAATTATAATTATATATTCGCTCGCTTACCCCGCGGCAGGCGAAGGTGAAAGCTTGCTTACGAATTCTATTTCATAAATTATTCGGATATTCTTATGGTTAAAGCCATTGCCCTCTTTTCAGGGGGATTAGACAGCATACTGGCGGCCAAATTAGTCAGTATGCTAAATATTGACCTTGTCTGTCTGACATTCACAACGCCGTTTTTTAACGCTCAAAAAGCCCGGACAGCAGCAAGGCAGATAAATCTGCCACTTGTTGTTTTGGATATTACTGCCGAGCATATGAAGATGCTTAAATCTCCCCGCTACGGTTATGGTAAAAATATGAATCCGTGCATTGATTGTCACACATTAATGCTGCAAATTGCCGGCAGAAAGATGGAGGAAACCGGAAGTGACTTCATTATTACCGGAGAAGTTCTCGGCCAGCGTCCTATGTCTCAAAACAAACAATCTCTTTATATCGTCGCTAAAAATTCCGGCTACCGCGATTATATTCTAAGGCCTTTAAGCGCTTTGTTGCTTGATCCGACAAAAGCGGAAAGAGAAAATTTGATTGACCGCTCTGGATTGCTTTCTATTGAGGGACGCGGCCGCAAGCAACAAATTAATCTGGCCGCTGATTTCGGCATAGTTAATTATGCGCCGTCCGCGGGGGGATGCCTTCTTACCGATCCGTTATTTTCACGCCGCCTGCGCGATTTATTCTCGCATGAGGCTGACCGGAATCTTCGAGATATCGAACTGCTTAAATATGGACGCCATTTCCGTGTTGGTGATAACTGCAAAATAATCGTTGGAAGGAACCATGCTGATAACGAAGCGATAACGAAGCTTGCCATATCTGATGATTTAATTTTGAATATGACCGATTTTCCCGGTCCGATTGTTTTAGTGCCTTACGGTAATAGAACTGATCAGCAAATTGCGTCCACATTGTGTGTTCGTTACAGTGATGCACCCGATGATCTGGAAGCGGAAGTGATGTGCCTGTACAATAATGCGTCAAAATCAATCATGGCTACGGCAGCGGCAAAAGAAGATTGTGCGAGATGGATCATTTAACCGGGATATATAACGTCATTGAACTAAATGTTCGGGACGTAAAAGATCATTAACAATTTTTACCGGATTAAAGACGATAAGCGGCATTTTTATAAAAACAGTATTCCAGTAAGCCATGCTGCCGTTCCAAAGCCCGGGCGCTTCCAGGGCTTTTATCCTGCGCCCCTTTTCATTTTTTTCTGTAATTAAATACGCGTCATTATTTACATAATCAGGCAAATCAAACTTTTTTCCTTTATAATTTTTTATACCGCATACCATATCCACCGGATTAAAATATTGAGCTTTTGACCAGATGATTAACTGACCTTTTTCGCTTTTATCAACATGACTGCCTTCGACAATCTGCAAAGTTTGAATGCCGTCTTTTTCTTCAACCCAGAAAGGTCCTCCTCCCAGTTCCCCTTCGTTTCTCACCATTGCGCAAACGCGCAGAGGACGATTCAATACGGATACCAGAAATTTAATTTTATCTTTTCGTGATTGCCGCGCGAAATTTCGCGGGAAAATAATATTCAGCTTTTTTGAACAGAAAACTATAATTTTTCCCATTTGAGAAACACTTATTCCCGCTCTTTCCAACCCAACAATACTTGCAAATATTTCTTCCTGCAAATGCATGGCCAAACCGCCCAGCATTTTCTTATAAGGAATAATTTTTTCTAAAAGCGGTTCCGGCGCGATGTTATCAATGTTTTTTATAAAAATAAAATCGGCATCAAGATTTTGTAAATTTGCAAGCAAAGAACCATGACCGCCCGGCCGGAAAATGAGGCTGCCTGCGGCATCCCGCAGAGGCATATTCTTTTCATCAACGGCCAGTGTTTTCGTTGAGGATGATTGCACCGAATAGGATATTTTATATTTAATCCCGAAAAGGTTTTCGTATTTGGATTTAACTTTTTTTATTTTTTCAGCAACATTTTTTTTATGCTCTGGGGAAATTGTGAAATGAAGATGACAAACGTCGTCCGCGCCCCGAATATAAAAAGCTGCCTCAAAGAGATGTTCCTCCAGAGCGGTACGCACGTCTTCCCTGTGATAAAAATGAAAAGGAATTAACGCCTTGGGAAGCCATCCGAAATTCAATCCTTTGGCCGATAAAATATAATCCAGTAAACTCACGATATTTTTTTTCTTAATGAATTCAGAAACACTTTTACTCTGATTAATCAGTGAGTAAAAAGGATACTTTTTGAAATTATTTAAAAATGATTGATTGAGCGCCGGAGAGTCAAATCCGCCGGTCTCCATCGCGGAAAACCATTCCGTGAACATCCGGCTGGCCGCGCCGGATGCGGGAACAAATTTCATCAATTTATATTTTCCCGATTCTTTTTCATAGAAAGAAATCAGTTCCTTTTTTTGCGCCGCTGTAAATGATAAAATACCATCGCCTACCAAGCAAGACCTGTTTAATTTCAAGAAAGAAGAACCCTGTCCGTACATACCCAGTTGCTTTTTCACGGTGTTTAAATTTAAACCTAAGTGCTCTAATTGTTTAATATCTTTTCGGGAAAACAATAAATTATTTTTATTTTTAATCATTTTCTTCATATAATTTAAATAACATCAACACAAAACATTGGCAAGAAGAAACAGCATCAGCCATTTATTACGGTGGTAATTATTAAATTTGATTTCGTAAAGATTTGACAAACACTTCTTCTTTGGTTAAACTTCCTCAATCTCAATAAAAATACTTTATGAAAGAACGCGACTTGAATCCTTTATATCAATTATTAAGAGTAAGTTTAATCGTCATAATAATAACTGCCGGCGCAGTGAACGTCGAAGCGCAAATAGGATCGCGCCAGTCAGTCGGACAATCACTTATCCGGGCGATTAAAATCAGCGGACCTCTGACTTTTTGCAATGAACCGGTGCCCCTCAACGAAGCGGATGTCAAAGAAAGACTGGAAAGAGAATTACTTGCGTCTCTTGATAACAGCGGCGAGATTATATTATGGCTTAAACGCGCCAATCGTTACTTTCCTCATATTGAAAAAGCGTTAAAGGATAATGCCCTGCCCGATGATTTGAAATATGTCGTCATTGCCGAAAGCTCTTTAAAACCACTGGCAACTTCAAGCCGAGGCGCGGTGGGATTCTGGCAATTTATTGAAAATACCGGAAATAAATATGGTATGAAAATAAATAATGACATTGACGAACGCCGCAATTTTTTTATTTCCACAGACGCGGCAATAAATTATTTCAAAGACCTTTACGCGATTTTCGGCTCATGGACTCTGGCAGCTGCCGCTTATAATATGGGAGAGGAAGGCCTTAAAACAGAAATGCTGATGCAGAAGGTAAACAACTATTACCGGCTTTATCTGAATCAGGAAACACAAAGATATGTTTTTAGAATTCTTGCAGCTAAAATGATTTTATCCGATCCGGAAAAATATGGATTTTCTTTAACCGAAGACGAACTGTATAGACCTTTTCAGTTTGATCATATAGAAATAACTGTAAATCAGCCGGTTCCATTGTATATAATTGCCCAGGCGGCAAACACCTATTTCAAAGTCATCAAGGATCTCAATCCTCATATTAAAAACTATTATTTATCTGCCGGCAAATATGACCTTTTGATTCCCAGAGGAACGGCACAGGGATTTCAGGAAAGATATGAAAAGCTTCTAAATCAATGGCTCGAGTTAAAAGAGAAATCCATTTACACAATCGAACAGGGAGATAATTTATCAATCATCGCTAAACGTTTTAATGTTTCGATTAAAGCGATAATGATCTGGAACGACATCAGCAATACCAAAGACTTGTCTCCCGGAGATAAACTCATTATTTTCACCGGCACAGATTTATTTGACTCTTCCAAATAACAATAAGACAAAAATATGGACCGGATACCGGTATACGCCGGTATGACGATTATTGAGATATGGCGCTACTAAAAAATCTTAATTTCTTGACAAATGTTCTTTTCTGATTTAATCGCTACTACATAGATATCATGTATAAACCATCTTAATTAAAGACAGCTTCAAGATGAAGAAATTATGAATATTGCGGAAAAAATCAACAAACTGAAGAAAGAAAAAAATGCTGTCATTCTGGCGCATAATTATCAACTGCCGGAAATTCAGGACATTGCAGATTTTGTGGGCGATTCGTTAGGACTAAGTATTGAAGCGGCGCGAGCAGATGCCGCGGTAATTGTTTTCTGCGGTGTGCATTTTATGGCGGAAACAGCCAAAATATTGTCTCCGCAAAAGATGGTGTTGCTTCCGGATAAAAATGCCGGTTGCCCGATGGCGGATATGATTGATCCCGAAGGCTTAAAGGCTCTTCAGGCAATGCATCCTGAAGCCGTAACCATGTGCTATGTAAACACTTCGGCGGCTGTAAAAGCCCAGTGCGATTACTGCTGCACTTCCGCAAACGCTGTGAAGATGGCGCGGAAAATCCTGCTCAATCATAAGAAAATAATTTTTGTTCCCGACAAATACCTGGCACAGTATGTTTCCGCGCAAGTTGAGCATGATTTTATCACTTGGGAAGGATACTGTCCGATACATGCTGAAATCTTACCGGAAAATATCATGCGGGAAAAAAGTCTACATCCTAATGCCAAAGTCATTGTGCATCCGGAATGCAAACAGATAATAACCGATTTCTCAGATATTGTCGCTTCCACCGAAGGAATGAGCAAATATATTCAGAACTCAACAGAAAGGGAATTCATTATCGGCACGGAAGTCGGCATCATTCACAGATTAAAAAAAGAAAATCCGGATAAGATTTTTTATCCGGCAGCACAAAAGGCTTTTTGTCCCGACATGAAACGAATCAATCTTGAAAAAGTTCTTCAGTCACTCGAGAATTTATCTTATGAAATAACGCTGCCGCCGGATATTATGGAGAAAGCCAGACTTTCCATAGAAAGGATGCTGCAAACAATTTAAATCGGCACAGAATCGTCTATCTCCGAAAAACAATTTACAGGAAGGAAATAACAAATGAAAAAAAACGTTATCGCTTCAACTGAATTTCCCGTTTCCGGACCATATTCTGCCGCTGTGGAAGCAAACGACTTTATTTTCATTTCCGGTCAACTGCCAATTGATCCGGCCACCGGCGAAATCATCAACGATATTAAAACAGCCACCAGACAAGTTCTTATAAATATACAAGCCATACTGAAAAAAACTGATCTGGATATGTCTGATATTGTCAAAACAACCATCTTTTTAAAAAACATAACGGATTTTCCCGTCGTTAACGAAATATATGCCGGTTTTTTCCCTGAAGAACCTCCGGCACGTTCAACAATCGAAGCCAGCGTATTACCCAGAGAAGCTCTGATAGAAATCGATGCTGTTGCAATAAGAAGATAATTCTTTTCAAGCAAAGGTGTTTGCCAGCTTACGAATTCCTTTTTTGGCTCTGAATAAGTTTTTTATTTAATAATTCCAGTGATTCATGAGCTATTTTTGATAATGCATCATCGCCGTGTGACAGTTTGTTTAAATAATCCCTGGACTTTGATCCGCCTATTCTGCCTAGACTCGATAAACAGGCGGATATAATTTCCAATTGTTCCTTGCCGGGTTCTGTTTTAATAAATTTCAGAAGAACATTTCTTCCCTTCAATAAATCTGATGCTATTCCGATAATCTCATCCTCCAGATGTTCTTTATCAGAGTAATCCGTCGATTTCCCTATTGCCTTTAATAGACCGGCAATAAAACCCGCCTCATGAATTGTCATATCCTTTTTATTTTCCAGTTTCGCTTTTATCAGCAGGATAAGTTTTTTAACCGATTCTTCCGACAAAGATAGTTCTCGTTCTATTATATTTGACGCATGAATCCGAACCTTTTCATCCTCGTCACCCAAAGCTTCTATCGCCGAATCCTCGGCATCATGTTTGTTTAATTTAGCTATCACACCAAGAGCCTTGTTTCTAATGCTTGAGTTTGGATATTTAATATATCTTTTAATCAAACCAATATCATCAGTTTGACCGACATTTATGATTACAAGCAAAGCAACGTTTAACATAGATATGGATTGATTCTGATCATTAAGTATTTTTATGGACCATCGCCTGGCCAAATCGCCTTTTTTAGACAGTAGTTCTATCACACTTTTCAAAACATTCGGATCCTTACACTTATCAAATATAACAGCGGCTATTTTGATGCATATGGATGTCATTTGCATCAAAATTTCATTTATTTTGTTTCGCTCTTCAGGCTCGGCATTCATGTACTTATGAGCAAATATTTCATCAGAACCTTCAAAGACGGAATCCTGTAAATTTAAAAACCTTTTAACAGCGCCTGAATCAAATCCTTCCCGCGATAAAAAAATGCATATGACTTTCACAATCTGACCAATCGCGTCCCACTCTCCGATCCTGATGAGCTCCGGCATTACCCTCCTAAATACAACGACAAGAGATTCCATTTCTTCAAGAGACGAAGTCTTTGAAGCCTTTTCTATATACGAATCTATTTTCGATATAACATCACCGGCCAGCTTTACGCTTTTTATATTAAATCGAATTTCTTCCGGAAGCATTTCGAACTTAATGATCTTGTGATCATATAATTCTTTGAACAGATCTGCCGTATCCGTCAGATTTTCCGCAATGATATGCTTTGCGGCTATATCGAGCACTTTTGCCAGATAAACACATTTTCCCTGATATTTAGGATTATCTTTATCCGATTGCATTTCCGTTTTGCTTTGTTTGTAAACCTCGAAAACAGCCCGTGTAACAGGCACCATCTCATTTGCCGGCAGTGAATCTACGATGATCGCTTCGAGTTCGTCGGTTTCCATTGATTCTGCAAGATGGCTCGCGATCACATCGCAATTAATCAGCAGGTCGCGTAACAACTCATTATTATTAAGAGGCCGTATGATGTCCGCCACAATTTCCTTTCTTATCTGTTTGATTTTATCCATGGAAGCATTCCGAAACATCGGCAGCACTTTCAGGTCTTTGGCTAACCTTCGCAATATGATTGACACACGCCAGGGAAGCTTTGCGTGAAGCACTATATCGGTTTTGAAAATCGTGGTAACTTCGGTTATATTTAAGTTAACAAGAGCCTTGGTCAGATACTCGCCAAGCGAGGAACTATCGGCATTCTCCGCAACAGGCTCGCTCATGACATCAATAAATGATTCAAAATGTTCAGACGTGATATTTTTTTTTATGACAAAGCTGTTGAGACTTTTTCGCTCAAAATAATCCTTGAGCTTCGGAACAAATAAATCCAGAGTATTTTCCTTCGTTAATTTTCTTATATTGAATGGTTCATCCAGAATTCCACTGATATGGATATCAACCGTTTCGCCTAATTCATGACAGGTAAGCATGATTTCTGAAGAATTGCCCAAAGCATTTATAAATGAACCGTAAAGCCCTTTTTTGACATCAAGGGAAACAGGATGGCTGGAATCATAATAACCACTTCGTGAAATGGCTTTGGTAAGATCAATAACAAACTCGCATGCGGTTTTGGCTTTGACGAATTCTTCCTGAGTCAATTCTTTCTTAGCATCAGTCTTATAACTGCCGTCAGTAATTGTTTTCATATTCCAGTCCTACACTTTCGATATTTCTGATAACACTTTGATACTATAAAAATGGAATACTTTACTTAAAGACAGTGATGTATTACTTAAAACATGAACAATTCCTGCTTTAATGAATTGTCATATTTTCATGCACTTTTTTGTTGAAATAGTTTGAAACTTACTGAATATTTTACAAAATTATATCATACCTTCGAATAAATACAAACAAATTCTGTAACGACGGCAGGAAGGCCGATTCCATGAGTTGACAACGGGCGGAAAGAAGTTATAATAGAAATTACTTGAGTTCGGATTTTTAGGATAAATAATATGAATGGAAAAAGATTTTGTTTACGTAACGGCGAAAAGATTAATATATCTTTGCTTATACTTTCTTTAATTTTCATGCTGAGCTCCTGCGCTACCGCTCCTGTGCCTGTAGCCGTCAAACCGGCTAAAATAGCAGTCGTGCTTGGAGGCGGAGGGTCCAAGGGATTCGCGCATATTGGCGTGCTCAAGGTGCTGGAAGCGCAGAAGATTCCCATACACATGGTGGTGGGAACAAGCGCCGGCAGCCTGGTCGGCAGCTTATACGCGTCAGGCAAGACAGCCTTTGAATTGCAGGGAATAGCCTTGAAGATGGATAAGGATAATGTCATTGACTATGATTGGAAAATCTGGAGCGGCGGACTTATCAAGGGAGACAAGCTTGAAAATTTCATCAATGCCAATGTGAATTACACCCCTATAGAAAAGCTCAAAATCCCATACTATGCCGTGGCTACCAATATCGCTACCGGTGAAGAAACGGTCTTTGCCAAAGGCAATACAGGCATGGCCGTGCGTGCCAGCTGCTCCGTTCCGGCTGTTTTTCATCCCTTGAAAATCGGCAATAATACCTATGTGGACGGCGGCCTGGTGAGTCCGGTTCCCGTTGATGTGGCGCGTCGCAACGGAGCGGACATCGTTATCGCCGTGGATATCTCCGGCGGTCTCAAGAATGAAGTCCCCGACGGAATAATGGATACCATGAAAAAATCGGTAGCCATAATGTATTCCAAAATCTCTGAATATCAAATAAAGAATGCCGATATAGTGATCCGTCCCGACATGACGGGGATCGGGTCTACCGACATGGATAAGTTTAACGAGGCCATTTTTGAGGGTGAAAAGGCGGCAACCTTAAAGATACCTGAACTGCAGAAACTCATTGCCAGGTTAAAACAGGAAGGCCGGCTTTGATATAATCCCCTTCCCTGGAACCGGAATTGTTATGATCACTATTGGAGGAAGAGCCCACAACATAGAAGAGATCAATGCTGTAAGCAAATATGGCTACCCTACTCTGGAAATTTCTCTTGATGATCCTGCCATAGTTTCCGGATGGATTCCTCAACTTCTGGAAATAAAAAATACCTACGGAACCTCGTTTCTTGCGCATTACCCCAATGAGGACAATCCTGTTGATGTGAAAATACTCAGGGATAAATTTCTTCCCCGCATTAAAGCGTTGATGGAAGTATCGCGGCGACTGGATATCAACAAAGCAACCATTCATTTCTGGCTTGATAAAAGAAGGGCTCCGGAAGATATCATTCTCGGAAAGATTGAACTGCTATCCCGCATAGTGGATTATGGCGCTGATTTCGGGATTACCGTATGCATTGAAAACTTAACTGAACGCTCCGATAGTTTCGCGCCGGTATTTGAAGTTATCTCCGGACTCAGAATGACACTGGATATCGGACACGCCCAGCTTCTGGCCAGACAGAATACTTCTTTTGGTTTTATAGAAGATTGTTTTCCTAAAATTGCTCACATGCACGTTCACGACAATAACGGCGGAACGAGTGTTAAAGACGATCTTCATCTCGCCCTTGGAGAAGGCTCTGTGGATTATAAGGCGATTATCAAAGCTCTGATCATCAAGGGTTATGATTCAACCATTACAATGGAAGTAAAACCCAAGGACATAGTCAAAACAAAACAAACGCTGGAAGATTGCATCCGCAAAGCTCAGAATTCCGGTTGGATTTGACTACTCAGGCAATTGGCAGCAAACATCATCAGAATAACTCTGCATGTCAATCGTGAACATCAATGCGACGCATGGCAATCGTTATAAGTCTGCGACATTTTGTTGTATTCATCGATCATTGATCCCACGACGGACGATTTGGCTTTCTCGTCTTCCAAAATTCTATTATACCAGCGACTCTTTTCATTCAGAGCTCTAATCCTTTCATTTAGTTTCTCGATTTTCTGATTATCGTCATAGGCATATCTTCGATCTGTCTCGATAGATTCATTCTCCGTGTCGATTTCATGCTTCAACCGGCTAAGCTGATCTCTCAGAGTTTCTATCTCCGCCTTTTTAAGGTCAATATCATTAAGAAGGCTTTTCGAGGGAGGAACACACGTATGCTCCGAAACAAGCGGCGACTGAAGACCGAATATCTGCACAGTTATATACGTTTCCGCGCCTTTCATTTTTCCCTTTAATACGGCGGCGCCGATATCTTCAACTTCAGCAGAAAGCATATTGCTTCGGTGACCCGGACTCTGCATCCAGTTATCAATTATTTTCTGGTTTGTATAAAAATCACCGCTTCCGATATTTTCCGCTATAATCTTATACCGGTAACCAACGCTCTGAGCTATGTCTGAAGCCTGTTGGCCTGTGGGAGAGACATGGGCGAAATACTGTTTTACCAGCATATCGTTCGCTCTTGATTCGGCTACTGAGTTCAGGAGTTGGTTCTCTTTCAAAGGGGGAAGGCCGCTAAGGGATCGGGCATTATTGGTTAAAGTTATAATGGCGTCTTTGGTAAGGACCTCTCGCGAAACAGAGGGCATGACAGAGTTTTCAAGATTTTCAGCCCTCTGAACAACAAAGTAACCAACGTTAATTTCTGATTTGAAAAAGTCAAAGAGCTTCGGCATATTTACGGAAATGACTATGAAAAAAACAAGAATAAGAATAATTATGATTATTCCATATTTTTTCCAGAAATCAGATTCTGATATTTTAGCCATTAATGGAAATTTCCTTTTTTATTCGGAAGTATATGAATAACGGTTTTGCAAGTCAATGCGATATTGAAGCTCTCTTTGAGCAGGCCGCGGAGACTCTTCGATTCTTAAGGAATTATATCTTTAAGGAAAAGCCTGCCAAACCCTTAAGCAAGCTATGACGTTAGCCCGCTTACGAATTCATTGTCTGCTGAATCAGTTATTGCCTGGACGAATTCGACTTCGCGCGGAACTTTGTAATTGGAAAGATATATTTTGCAGTAATGTATTATTTCTTTCTCGTCGGCGCTATGTCCCTCTTTCAGGACAATATGCGCTCTTACTATTTCACCGCGCATCAAATCTTTTTTACCCGACACGCGTGAAACCTGCACCGCCGGGTGTAGATTCAGTACCGTTTCCACTTCGCGGGGGTATACATTGAATCCGCTGGTGATGATCATTCTTTTCTTGAGTCCGGTAAGGAAAATATAATTTTCCTCATCCATTCTGCCCAAATCTCCGGTATGTAGCCAGCCGTTTTTAATAACGGCGGCTGTAGCCGCTTCATTTTTATAATATCCCTTCATGACGTTGTCACCTTTCACGATCAATTCTCCGATTTCATTCCGGGGAAGTTCGCGGCCATTGTCATCAACAATTTTTATGTCAATTCCTGTCAGCGCCGTGCCGATGGATCCGGGTTTTGCTACACATTCGATCCTGTTAAAAGAACAGGCGGGGGATGCTTCCGTCAGTCCATATCCTTCCAGGATGCGCACGTTGAATTTCTGCTCAAAAACAGGCATTAAATCGGGCGGCATGGCAGAGCCGCCCGTGACGCAAAGCTTCAAGGAACTCAAATCATATTTTGCCGTCTTTTCATAAAAGATCATTCCGACGTAGAGACGGGGAACGGCGCAGATATAAGTTATTTTTTCTCTTTCTATGGTGGAGAGAAGACTATCCATGGTTAATCGATCCATCATGACTGTGGAACAGCCGGCTTGAATGACGTTCAGCATGTTCACGGTGGCGCCGAAAGAGTGAAAAAGGGGAATCAGACAAAGACCGACATCGTCCGACGTTCTTCTAAATATAGGCTGGATCATATTGAGCTGCGAACACAAATTATGATGGGTAAGCACCGCGCCCATGGATTTTCCGGTTAATCCGGCCGTATATATAAATTCGGCCGGATCTTCCGGATTATTTTCTATCGGAGATGAATTATCGTGATCAGTTCCGGCAAGCAATTCTCCGTTCTCGTTTAATGAATCTATTGCAATGATCTTATGACAGGACAAAAGTTTATCTTTGGCATCATTATACTTCTTCATCAGAGAAGTCTGGGTTATTAGAACTTTAGAATCAGAATCGTTGAGCAGATAAGTCAGTTCAGATGGAGTAGAAGATGTATTAAGAAGAACGGCCGCTGCTCCGGTTTTGAGCGCGCCAAAATAGCTATAAACAAATTCCGGAATGTTGGGAAGCATAAGCGCCACTTTATCTCCCTTACCGACACCTGCCCGTTTTATTAAACCGGCAATATTATTTACTGCCTGATTTAACTGCCTATAAGTAATATACTGCTTTTCACTGATAAAGGCGGTGCGCTCAGAATGCTTTTTAACAGCATCTTCCAGTAATTGTATTAGATGAATGGCCGTAACAACCTCCTCCCACTTTAGTCATTACACGTTATATTATAATACTTAAATTTATAACTCAACACAAATTATATTTCAGATTCATCAGTAATACGCCTGTATTGATATAATTGCTCCGGGCTCCCTGACCGGTGAACAAAATAATTTATTTTTAAAATGATTCATCTATCGAAGAAATCACCGGAGTAAATCCTCTACGACTTGTCATCGACGTTGATCCTGACGCGCGTCCAGAACCAGAGTGTCGCAATCACGCCTATAATTCCGCCAATCAGGAACGTCGATTCAGGACCGATCTTACTCCAGAGAAAATAGGATATTAAAGGCGCCGGACAAAATGCGAACGAGCGCAATCCCCAATAGAGCCCTATGGAGCGAGCGCGTGTCTCTTTTGGAAAACCGCTTGAAATGAGCGCTTTACGCGCCGGTTCGCCCAGTTCCCTGAGTCCGTTTAGGATAAAAACAATCACGAGCGCGGCCATTACCGATATTCCGAACCCGGGGAGATAGCGCGGCAGCAACACAAGATTTAGAGGAAACAGGGCAAAGAGCGCAAAGGTGATCCCGATAAAGGGCCTGGGGCTTTTTGCCCTGTCAACAAGTTTGCCAATAGGAATATAGGTGATAAGCGCGGTGAGGCTGGTAATGGCAAGCAAAATACCTGCCTCCGCCTTGCTGCGCAGCAACACGCCAACGACATAGAGCACAGCAAAATCGCGCACAAACCAGTCGCCCCAGCGCAGGATAATTTCGGCAGTGAGCAGTCTGCGTAAATCAGGCGGAATATCACGGAGCAGCTGCCTGAAAGGAATTTTTGCAGGATCATTTGTCGGCTTCAGTTTATTGAGCAAACGGAACTGAATCAAACTTGTAATAAATACCAGGCCGAACGCCAAAATCAGGTTCAGCCAGTAACCAATCATCATCACTAACCCGCCAATGAGCGGGCCAAGGACTTTGGGCATGCGCTTCTGTATGCTCTGCACCGAAAATGCGATAGTGCGCCGATCCTGCGCTACTTCATTACCTACGACCTCGAATGTTGCCGGAACTGAAAGCGGTTCCCAGTTGGTAATGAACAAAGCGCCTATAATAATGAGCCAGGGTTGATGCGCTGCAAGCAAAATTGAAAACCCCAGAACCATGGGCAGCGCCGAAACCAGCATGGCGATGCGAGCGCCGAGGCGATGGGCAACCTGTCCGCCGATGATGTAGCCAAAGCCCTCCATGAGGTTGACAAACACAGCAAATATACCCATGTATTTGGCAGCTGTAAGCACGCCGCCGGTTGTATCCTTAAGATGGAGAGAAAGAAAGTTGCGCCAGATTTCTTCGGAGAGCCCCATGCCCGCGGTGACAACCAGAACCGCCATCATGGCCCGGTTTATCCCCAGCCACTCTGCCGTTGATCGGACAAATGATGATTTCAGATTTTGATTTTCTTCAGACATGATCTCTCAAATATTTTGAACTCACTTAGTATTTTATTACCCGGAACAACTAAGCAAACTTAGGAAGCGGGCGCGGCTTTTGTTTTCTAAAGCTGCTTTTAGCTATGCTGTTGCCCGTTTCCTCCATGTCCAAAAAGCATCTTCTGCATGGTTAATCATTGCATTATTTTACTCCTGAGGACATAAGAATTTACCGATATATCCGGTAAAACAGCAATTGGCGACAAACGACTTGTTTAATTGAAATTATTACCATAATGTTAAAAAATTAATCAATATGTATTAATGAATAACGTAAGCAGGTGGAATTATATGATTCAGCAATAGCCTGTTTACCCTAAAGGCAAGCGAAAATATTTGCTCGCTTACGAATTCAAAACGCATGCAATCTTCCTTTTTCCTTGACAGAATCCCTTTGTCCCTCTATCTTAAAAGCTGAATATTTCTCATATAGAGAAAAAGAATGGTCAACCGCACTCCACGGTGCGGCTTGAAGAAAAGAGAGCATATGTATGTGCGATAAAAGCGTAGAAAATCCAACTGCAAACACCTCCGGGGACAATCAACATAACAGTGGAGCAACCTCAGGTAGCAAGCGCGGATTCCGTTCATCCTGCCAAAGATTGCTGGTGATTCTACTGCTTGTCCTGCTGTTACCCGTTTCCTCCGTGGCCGAAAACTCTGCCTGCCGCCTTCTGCCCATGCTTATGGAAAAGTTCCTGGCCAACCATTACGCGATGACAAGCATTACCGGAGAGATCAAGACACACACCATCGATCAGATGATTAAGAGTCTTGATGTCTCTAAAACGCTGCTGTATGAATCCGATCTGACAATACTAAGGCAGGTTCTGGAAAATGTGTTTACCGGCATACAATCGGGTGACTGCACATCGCTTAAGCAGGTTTACGACATACTCGTCTCACGGGCTCGGGAAAACGAGGCAATTGTCAAAAATATTCTGGGACCTGACTACCGGCTCGACGATACAGTGGAAATGAACACTGACATAAAGAAACGTCCCTATGTGAAGACGGCGGCGGAAAAGCATGAACTCCTGAGAAAGGTTGTGCAATTCCAGATCGAAAACGCCCTGCTGACAGGCGTCGATTTGGCGGAAGCAAAGAAAGAACAGATTCATCGCTATGAATTGCAGACAATGCGAATAGTCGAGCGAACTCCCGAAAAGCTCATTAAGAACATCGCCGAGTCCTTCGCCCTGTCACTGGATCCACATACCAGCTACTTGTCCCCCGATGAACTTGAGGACATCCGTATTCAGATGCAGCTTTCCCTGGAAGGGATCGGGGCCGTTCTGAGAAGCGACAACGGCTTTACCGTCATCGAGGAATTAATTCCCGGAGGAAGCGCCGAGAGATCGGGTCTGCTGAATCCAAAGGACAAAATCATAGCCGTGGCACAGGAAGGCGGAAAGCCCATTGACCTCATCGACATGGACCTGCGCGATGCCGTCAGCCTGATCCGCGGCAAGAAAGGTACAAAGGTAACCCTGACAATCCTGCGTCAGGCGGAGCGCACTTTGCGCTTCAACGTCACCATTGTACGCGATAAGATTGACATAAAGGATCAGGAAGCAAAGATTTCCTACGAGATTCGAAAAGCCGGCAACAGACAGTATCGCTTCGGTATAATCGATCTTCCTTCCTTCTACGGCGGTGAAAAGGGAGGCAAATCCAGTTACGAAGATGTGAAAAGACTTATCGCTAAAGCCAAACAGCAGCATGTCGACGGGATCGTACTGGACCTATCGCGCAATGGCGGCGGGTTGCTCACTGATGCGGTGCGGATTGCCGGACTTTTCATTGGCAATGGCGGAATAGTAGCGACCAGGGACAGCCTCGGTCAGGTAACGATTCTCGCCAATGATTCTGCCGTACCACGAACGGAAGATGACCAGATCAAGCTGATTAAGTTCCCCGCGGAAGCCCCCGGTGCGCTCTATACGGGACCACTCGTAGTGCTCACGAGCCGCCTGAGCGCCTCGGCCAGTGAAATCGTGGCGGGCGCTCTCAAAGACTACCATCGAGCGGTAATCGTCGGAAACGACCATACATTCGGCAAGGGGTCCGTGCAGGTATTGGCACCTCTGTCTTCGGATCTGGGCGGCATGAAGATCACAACGGCGCTATACTTCCTGCCCAGCGGCAAATCTACCCAAAAGATTGGTGTTGATGCGGATGTGCAGCTTCCGATCTGGTTCATTCTTGAAGATATTGGTGAAACTGCACTGGATTATCCGCTTCCGGCTCAGGCAATTATGCCTTTCCTCGAAGTACTTGGAAACGCCGCGCCGCTCTGGAAACCTGTAGACCAGTCCTTGCTCACGAAGCTGGCAGAGAGATCCAGGGCACGGATAGCCAAAGATGTGAAGTTTGCCGAGATCATCAAGAATAACAAAGAGGCCGCTGACAAGAAGGGGATAATCAGACTCGCCGACTTACGCAAGGAGATGGAGAAGGAAAACGGCGGCAAGAAGAAAGAGACACCTGCAGAGATTAAAAAGAAAGCCCGCGATCAGTATGCTCCCTTCATAAACGAGAGTGTCAATGTTTTACTCGATATGGTGATGCCGGCGTCCGTACCGCGCATTTAACCCCAAACCGGCATTTAAAAAAACTAATTGACATATACAATCGCAACTTACCGATATATCCGCAGCCAGAAGAGCTATCTCTTATTGAAATGCTTTATGCCTTTTCATAAAGTAAATACAAAATGAATATTACAAAAAAAGCCCCACAACCTTAAAGCTGTCATGGAGCTTTCTGATTTTCATTATTCTAAAAACCGTTAAGAGACTTATTTTGTTGTTACCGTTTGGATGACAGCTTGAACTCTGCGGTTCTTCTGCCGTCCTTCCTCGGTGCTATTGCTGGCAATCGGCTTAGTCAGTCCATAACCGACAGCGGACAGACGGGATGCCTTGACCCCAAAGTGGTTGATAAGGTATAGCCGGACGCTGTTGGCACGGGCTTCAGACAACTTTTGATTGTATTCCGGTGTGTAGACATTGTCGGTATGGCCTTCAATCACAGCAGTAGTCTTGGGATACTTCTTCATGAAATCGGCTACCTTCTTGATTTCACTATTATATTTTTCTTTAACAACGGCCTTGTCAGTATCGAATTCCACATTAAGGGCAATAGTGACAACACAATTGGGACAGTCGCTAATACGACTATCCGCATTCAATTCGGGTAAACTGCCAGCCCTTTGTGCCTGTGCTGCCGTTGCAACAGCCATCAGTATTATTATTACCGCTAAAATTCCAATTTTTTTCATAAGATTCTCCTTTCATAATGACTTTAAAGTAATTATTATTTTAACTTTAACCCCTTCAATGCATTAGGTTTCAATAAGTTTTTTACATTAATACTAAAATAAATTATTCATGTCAAAGATATTCTTTGTTTTTATTCATTCTATATATAATTATCTAAAAAATATATTCTCGGGATTGTTTATCTTAAGACGAAGGCCTCATAACATTTGCAATGGTCATGAGGCCTTCGTCTTTTTTTAAGAAATAATTATTATAAGCTTACTTGATCCGCACTGCTTCTATAACTGCAACAACTCTGCGGTTCTTCTGCTTCCCTTCCGCCGTGTCATTGCTGGCAATCGGCTTAGTCAGTCCATAACCGACAGCTGTAAGGCGAGATGCGTCTATACCGAATTTGTCAATCAGATATTGCCGCACACTATTAGCGCGTTCCTCAGACAACCCCTGGTTGTAGGCGGCATTGCCGACATTGTCGGTATGACCTTCAATTGTCGCATTTGTATTAGGAAATTCTCTCATGAAATCGGCTACTTTTTTAATGTTGTTATGATATTTTTCCTTGACAATTGCCTTCGCGGTATCGAACTCCACATTAAGCTCTATGATGACCTTCTCTTTCATTGGAGCATGTGCCTGTTTTGCACAACATTCGGGGAAAAGACGACAGTCACAGTTTTTAATACGACTATCCGCATTCAATTCGGGCAAACCGCCAGCCCTTTGTGCCTGTACTGCCGTTGCAACAGCCATTAGCATTATTACTACCGCTAAAATTCCAATTTTTTTCATAAGATTCTCCTTTCGTCCTGATTTTAAAAAAATTAATTTTTCAAAAACTTTTAATTTTCAATCCATCAGCATCAAGTAAACTTTTTATTATAGTACTAAAATAAACCTAATGTGTCAAAATAATTATTCTTCCCTGATAGATTAACTACATGCTTTTAAACGCGTTTCAATAATTCTTGATTAAATCGCAAAACTTTGCTTTATCAAAGAAAATGTTATTGAAGTTCTCCCAAGGTAAGACGTGGAGAATCTTCGATTCTTAAGGAACCATATATAATTCAGTATTCGCCCGCGAACCCGAAAGCTCGCGAAGGGGTTTGCTCGTTTACGAATTCGCAAACATCATAATATTCGAAGAATCCAATGAAAAAAAATACAAAAACTATTGATAAAATATTCAGGCCGTCATTCTTTTTTCGCAACAGTCATTTCCAGTCTATTATGGCCAGCTCGCATCTGCGTTTACCATGGAAGAATTCTATGGCGGAAAACTCCCGTGAAATAATAATCAAAACTTCCACCGGTTCCAGATTACTATCGTTTTTTTCCAGACATCCCGCATCCAGAGGATTGATTATTCTCTTGCATGGATGGGAAGGATCTTCATCTTCGGCTTATCTTCTGGCATCCGGAAATTATTTTTACAATATGGGTTTTTCTATCTGCCGTCTTAATCTGCGGGATCACGGAGATTCACACCATCTCAATGAAGGTCTTTTTCATGGCGCTCTGCTGGAAGAAACATTTGAAGCGGTAAATTATATATCGCAGCTCTCCGAAAACAAGCCCGCATACCTGATAGGCTTCTCGATAGGCGGTAATTTCGCTTTGCGAATTGCAATAATGCATTACCGGATCCCGATAGCGAATTTAAAACATGTTTTTGCCATCAGCCCGCCGCTTGATCCTTATAAAACCACTCTAGCTATTGATAACGGTTACTCTCTCTACCGGAAATATTTTTTAAAAAAATGGAAACGATCTTTGATTAAAAAACAGCGGCTTTTCCCCGATAAATATGATTTCAGCAAAATGCTGAAATCCAAAACATGCATTGATCTTACAGAAAAGATTATGCCTTACTTTCCCGATATGCCAAATTATCGCGACTACTTTAAACTATACACATTAAAAAATGATTCTTTTAAAAATTTAAATATTCCTGTTACAATATTTATCTCTGAAGATGATCCTGTTATTCCATATGAAGGTTATCGCCAGATACAGGAAAATGAATTTCTAAAAATATCGAGGCAAAAGTATGGCGGGCATTGCGGGTTTATTGAATTATTCCCGGTAAGATGCTGGTATAATCAAATAATTGCTGAAATTATAAAATAAATTCCCGGAATATTTATATTTATGGATTTAACCCTGCTACAGGAAAAAGATACTTTTCTCCGTTTTGTTAAAGATAAATTAGCCACTGTTCCTGTTGATTACAAAGAAAAAAATCTTCAAATTGAAAAGGCCAACCAAAACGGCTCTCAAAACCTTAAAGCCGGAGTAGTTTTATTACTCAATTTCAAAACAATTCAGGGCAAATCCGAATATGTTTTTCAATTGATTAAACGATCGGAAAAAGTATCTCAATCCGGAGATATCAGTTGCCCCGGAGGAATGCTGCAACCAGGGCTGGATAAAATTTTAAGCTGTTTTCTGAAAACGGGAATAATTCCCGCCATGCGGAGCCTGACTGTAGACCATATCCAAAAGGAGGACAAAGAGACAATATCTCTGATCCGCCTGTTTTTATCCACCGCTTTAAGAGAAGCATGGGAAGAAGTCGGTTTAAATCCTTTTAATACAATGTTTCTGGGCGCTCTGCCTTCTTATTCTCTAACTATATTAGCCAGGACTATTTTCCCCGTTGTTTGTTTAACGCCCAAATCTTTCACATTCAAATTAAGTTCGGAAGTAGAAAAGGTGCTCGAAATTCCCCTTAGCTATTTCTTCAATGGCGATAATTACGCCATGCTGGATATTAAAACATCGTTGGGAAAAGATACCGAACCTCTGCAATATCAAATGCCGTGCCTTGTTATTCCCGATGGCCGGAAGGGCGAAGATATTCTTTGGGGCGCGACATTTAATATTATCACTAATTTTCTGCGCATTATTTTCGGCGACAACCTGCCCTCTTCCTCTTCATCCAGAACATTCAATAAAGTTCTGACCCTTAATTATATCTCCGGGAAAGACTGATTTCATGGCCAGCTTAAAGATTAATAAATCAACCATAAATACCATCATTTTTGATTTTGATGGAACACTGGCAAAATTAAATATTGATTTTTATCAAATGCGCGAGTCTATACGGAAACTTATTTTATCTTCAGGCATTCCCGTCAATGAACTACATAGCGATCTTGTTTTAGAAATGATTAACGAGACTGCTGCAATTCTAAATCAGAGCTGTGCCGAAAAGGCCAAAAAGTTTACCTGGGAGGCTAATGCTATAATCGAAAAGATTGAAATAGAAGCGGCTAATAACGGTGAATTGTTTGACCAAACCCCAGAACTGTTCGAATCTCTTAAGTCGCGGGAAATCTCCTTCGGAATAATATCCAGAAATTGCGCGAAAGCTGTAAAAACAGTATTCCCCGACATCTTGTCCTATTGTCCGGTAGTTGTCTGTCGGGATGATGTAAAGAACGTTAAACCACACCCCGAACATTTAAATACGGCTTTAAATAAACTCGGCGGTTCACCTCAAAATACAATAATGATTGGCGACCACCCGCTGGATATAAAGACAGGCCGTGATGCCGGAACATGGACCTGCGGCGTACTCACCGGCCGCTGCCAAAAAATTGACTTTATAGAGGCTGGAGCTGACCTGATTTTATCACAAGCAGCGGATATATTATATCAATTCTAAAATGATTCTCACCAGTAATTGTCTTTAATTGACAGGCAACATTATTTTACCTATAATAGCGTCAAAAGGTTGGTTTTTCCCATTAACAAAATAATTTATGGAGGCTGTTATGAAACCGGAACTTTTGTTAGAATACCTTGCCGGCTTCAAAAAAGTATATCCGGAAAAATTCGTTTCGGAAGATGAAATTTTCAGCCATATTCGCCGCGGTGATCATATTTTTGTCGCCTCCGGCTGCGGCGAGCCTCAATACCTTGTTCAGGCAATGATACGTTATGTGGAATCCCACCCCAAAGCTTTTTTTGATGCGGAAATTATTCATATATATTCATTAGGCCTTGCTCCGTATACCGAAGCCAAGTATAAAGCTAATTTTCGTCATAATTC
>JBEKMY010000003.1:0-96209 GCA_049523355.1 Smithella sp.
GGCATAGTATCGGTAATCGTTTTCTTACATTGATTTCCAATATGTTTTCTAATTTAAACTTAACAGACATGGAAACCTGCTACAAATTATTCAGAGCTGAAATTATTAAACCTGTTAAACTTCGAGAAAACCGCTTTGGTTTTGAACCTGAAGTAACTGCAAAAATTGCCGGAATAAAAAACATACGCATTTATGAAGTGGGTATTTCATATTACGGACGCACTTATGAAGAAGGGAAAAAGATTGGCTGGAGGGATGGTTTGGCTGCACTTTGGTGCATCCTGAAATATAATATTTTTTCGCGGTAGTACAAAAATGAGGGGAAACCGGCGGTTCACCTGACTAATCTTATTTTTGAATATAATGAGAGCCCTTTTGCTTTTCAGGTTTTTTAACCGCATGACCGGGGCTAATTGGATGCGTGCTTTTATTGCTATTGGCCCGCTCCATGACGTTTAGTACCAGCAGCAGCCAGGCTCCGAAAACCACAATAGTGGGCGTATAAATCATAATCATATTAAAAAAATACATCAAACCGGGGAAACTATCCAATCGATGTGGAATAATACAGAAAATCATCAGGGGCCCAGCGGTCATGGCATACTCCCTGGCCATAAGCACTCTGAATACTGCCGGGATTAGTAATACCCACGAATAATCCTGAAATCTTGGTAACACAAGCCCATAACATAATAAAACAAGTACTACCAAATCGGTTCGCGCTTCTTCATGATCTTCCCGGACAAGATATAATCCGGCACGTATTGTAAAAAAAAGCAGAGTCGCAACCCACAGCGCAAAAATGGTTCCTATCGCCGGATTCTGGATTGAAACGCTGTTGCAATTGGAAATTAGATCTGTAAGAAAACAAAACATCGAAGGATTGTCAAAACTGAATGCCAGGTTATTCGCACACCAGGATATGCCCATTCGTTCCATATCGAGCCATTGGGAAAACGAAATCGAAAAGACGCTAAACACAACCTGTAAAGAAATCGCTACCAACAGAATAAAGGCAAAAAGAGAGATTGTCGTAGAACGCCATCGCGGAGGTTTTTCGAAAAAAATAAGACCAAGAAAAAACAGAGGGGTAAACTTAAAGATGGAGGCCGCAAAAACAAGAATCATGAACCATATGTAACGCCCTTTTAACCAGCATAGAAGAGCCATGAAGACAAGGGCTGTTTCCAGTGAAGCCACATTGCCGGTTTGAATGCTTTTGTTTATCGCGCCATTGAAAGCCAGTACAGCGAAAAAAAAGAAGAGCGGCTTAAACTTGTCTTTCGGGAGTAAACATTGTGAAAAGGCGCTAAACGTTCCCAGGAGTATGAAAACGTAAAAAAACAAAGCGGCCAGTTGGGCAGTTTCATAACTCAAAAGAGCAAACGGCGCGAAAAAAAACAGAGAAAGAGGAGAGTAGACGAATGGATAGGATTGTTTCAACCCTGCAAGAGTTTCTATTACGTTGTGATCGTATGGATTCAACCCGAGTAAAATGGCTTTAACAGAGTAGTAGTCGCGTTGGAAATCCCAAAGGTTTTGATTGGGATGTAAGGCGACATGCAGGATGAATAGCGCAACATAAACACATGGGATGATACATAGTATCAAGCCCAGTATATTTGTTTTGCGTGATGCCGGAGATTGTCCTGCGGTATTTTTCGATAAATCCACACTATTCCCTTTTTGACTATTAATAATTAATGATAATTTCTTTTTATTAAATGTCTAGTGAATTTTATTCAACATGTCAATCTGATTGTTCAATAGAGCTGCCGGATACTGCATTCCAAACCGCAATAAACAAAATCTGTATTTTAGATTTTGAATCCAAAATATCCTTGACACGCAAGACGGCGTTTCCTATACTTCACATCTAAAAAATCTTATCAATTCAATAATTATATATCAATCGATGGGGGATTTTGATGAATCTTTACTTTCGCTTGGTTTTAACTATACTCAAGGCTCTTCTGTCCAAACAGGTCCGCTGCGATGAAAAGTTTGTCTGGAAGGGACGAGTCCTGCCCAATGATATTGATGCCTACGGCCATATGAACAACGGCCGCTATATTACCCTTCTGGGACTTGCGGCCATGGCCGCCGTCATCAGAACCGGATTGGCCAAGTCTTCCCTGAAACGGGGTTATATGTTCATCTGGGACCAAATCCAGGCGCGATGGGATCGGCCGCTCAAATTATTCGAGAAATTTACCATCGAAGTCCGGATGCTGCACTGTGAAGGCCGATATATTTACGCCACGGGAGCTTTTATCAAGGAGAATGGAAAGGTTGCGGCGGAAATCAATTATCGATGCTGTTTAAAATCCCGAACCCGGCAAAGTCTGGATGTCAGGGAGATCCTGAAGATGGATGGCCTTGCCCTGCCCGGTTTTGCAGGCGCATCCCCCCTTCCCCAGGAACTCTTCGTTGCCCCCGGCATGGATATCGTTGTGCGGAACCCTGTGGATGCGGGAAAGCCATTACCTGCCGCAGTCATCGAAAATGAAAAACGCCATCACCAGAGAAAGATTGTTCACATTCCGACACTCATCAATAAAATGAACACGGATTTGAAATCTTATCACCCGGGCGTTATTCAGGATATTTCTTTGACGGGTCTGCGTCTTACCATATCGAAAAACAGCGGGTATACTTTCAATATCGATGATGGCGAAACAACTCTCGATATCGTCATCGCGCTGCCTGACGAAACGGCGCCTTTCAAAATCAAGTGCCGATCTTACCGTTTCATGGATAATGACGGTGTCATTGATGTCGGCGCTGCGTTTGTGGACTCAAATTCTGCAAGCTATCAGTTGCTTCAGAAGCACTTGACATAGAACAGGCCCAAATATTTGTCCGGCGTTATAAGGAATTTAAAAGGCGCGCCTTCTATTTTTTCTCGCTTCCGGCAATCTTTGCCCACGAGTCCCGCAGCGGCACAACCCGGTTGAAAACAGGTTTCCCGGCTGTCGAATCCTTCGCGTCCGCACAAAAATACCCCAGTCTTTCAAACTGAAACTGGCTCCCCGGCGCTGCGTTTTTCAGGCTTTGTTCGACGTAGCAGGTCTTCAGTATCTCCAGAGAATTCGGATTCAGATATTTGACAAAGTCCTCTTCGCTTCCGGGATCCTCGATGTTAAACAGCCGGTCGTACAACCTTATCTCGGCGGCAACAGCGTGTCCGGCCGATACCCAGTGAATAACTCCCGGCACTTTGCGTCCGTCCGCCGGCGGCGCGTTGCGGGTTTGGGGATCATAGGTGCAGTGCAGTTCCGACACTTCGCCGGTGCTCTCATCGCGCACCATGCTCTCAAATTTTATGACATAAGAGTTTCTAAGGCGAACTTCGCGTCCCGGGCCGAGCCGATGATATTTTTTGGATGGGTTTTCCATGAAATCGTCGCGTTCAATATACAGCACTCTGGAAAATGGAACCTCTCTTGAGCCCATGTCGGGATTTTGCGGATGGTTGGCGCACTCGAATTGTTCAACCTGATTTTCAGGATAGTTGTCTATGACAACGCGAAGGGGATGTAAAACGCACATGGCCCTTGGCGCGTGATTGTTCAGATCTTCGCGGACGCAATGCTCCAGCAGCGCCACGTCAATCAGGTTGTCATTTTTAGCCACGCCGATCTGCGCGCAAAAATTCCGGATGGCCGCAGGTGTGAAACCCCGGCGCCGAAGCCCTGTTACGGTCGGCATGCGCGGATCGTCCCAGCCTTTTACATAGTTTTGCTGTACCAGTTCAATAAGCCTGCGTTTGCTCAGGACCGTATAGCTTAAATTAAGACGGGCGAATTCGATTTGCCGCGGGCGCAGGCCGGTGATCAACCGCTCCACGATCCAGTCATACAGGGGACGGTTGTTTTCAAACTCCAGTGTGCAGATAGAGTAGGTGATTCCTTCCAGCGCGTCGGAGAGGCAGTGCGCGAAGTCATACATGGGATAAACGACCCATTTTGTCCCTGTCCGGTAATGAGGTTCCCGTTTGATACGGTAGATAATAGGGTCGCGCATGACAATGTTCGGCGCGGCCATGTCGATTTTAGCGCGCAGAACATAGGCGCCGTCGGGAAACTCGCCCGCCCGCATCCGTTGAAACAGGTCGATATTCTCTTCCACGGAACGGTTGCGATAGGGACTTTCCTTGCCGGGTTCGGTGAACGTTCCACGATGTTCCCTTATTTCATCGGGGCTCAGAGAGCATACATAGGCATTTCCGGATTTGATAAGCTCAACGGCAAACTGATAAATTTTTTCGAAATAGTCGGATGCGTAATACAGACGATCTTCCCAGTCAAATCCCAGCCAGTGGATATCGTGGATGATTGATTCCACAAATTCCATGGATTCTCCGGCCGGGTCTGTATCGTCCAGTCTGAGGTTGCAGGTTCCCTGATATTGTCCGGCAATGCCGAAGTTCAGACATACGGACTTGGCGTGTCCGATATGAATATAGCCGTTCGGCTCCGGAGGAAAACGGGTAGCGACACGACCGTCGTTTTTGTTGGTTTTCAGGTCATCATCTATGATATCACGGATAAAATCAGTCGGGGTTGGGGTTGTATCTTGCGTCATATATTGAAACTCCTTAACTCACGTATAATGCGGATTGGAATCTATAATATTCATGGAAATATATCAAGGGTATAACTTCAGAAAAAGTAATTTACAATTTATCATCATCTTTTGATTGACGCAAAAAAGCTTCAGCGCGTAAATTACAGCATAAAAATACCGGTCGGCAGTTTGGCGGGCAAAATCAGTTCAATTTCAATTAAATTAACGGTAGCAAAGATTATGAAACTTATATTCATAAGGCTGGAATGTTATAAGTATACAATATATTTGTATATTTATTGGAATAGAAAAATTGCCGCGTAGTACCGGCAAGTCGGAATTGTTTACAAAGAAAATTGACTTTCACAAAAAGAAGTTTTATACTTTTATTGTTATCAGTAATTTTCATATAATTTTTACAGGAACCAAAAGAGATAAGGTAAAGAAAGGAGGCAAGGTAAAAGATGGCTACAGTGAATATTACCATCAATGGCCGGAAAATAACCACACAGGCGGGAATTACGGTTCTTCAAGCCGCCCGTCAGGAAGGAATTGACATTCCGACACTCTGCGAACATCCGGCATTGTCTACCGTTGGCGCCTGCCGAGTCTGCATCGTTGATATTAAAGGGCAACGCAATTTGCAAACATCCTGCACCTTTCCGGTGACCGATGGCCTGGAAATACTAACAGACTCGCCTCCGGTGATCAAAGCCAGAAAATTAGTTCTGGATTTACTTTTTTCCGAAAGAAATCACTTCTGTCCTTATTGTGAAATGAGCGGCAGTTGTGAACTGCAGGAACTGGGTTACCGTTATGGTATCGATCACTGGGCGTTTCCGACATATACAAAAGCATTCTCCCTCGATGCCACAAATAAATACTATCTGATGGAACACAATCGCTGCGTTTTATGCCAGCGCTGCGTTCGGGCCTGTGATGAACTGGTAGCTAATCACACACTGGGCTTAGGCCAGCGAGGCAATGAGACGATGGTCTATGCCGATGCGAATATTCCTCTTGGTGAATCTACCTGTATTTCCTGCGGCACATGCACTCAGGTATGTCCGACAGGAGCATTATTCTATAAGAGAAGCTCTTTTATGGGGCGTGACAACCTGACACAGAGAATTAAAAGCACCTGCGGACAATGCAGTATAGGCTGTGGAATGGAGATTGTAACACGCGGCGGCAATGTCCTCCAAATCTGGGGAGATTGGGACGCGCCGGTGAATCATGGCCTGCTTTGCAAAATGGGCCGATTTGAGCCTTTATATGACGGCCGCAAAAGAGTTGCCGAACCGCTGTTGCGGGATAATGATAAACTTGAACCGGTAAGCTGGAAAAAAGCTCTTGATGTCATGGTAAAACAAATCGGCAGCGCCAAAGCTAACCAAACAGGTGTGCTTGCTTCCAGCTACGCGACAAATGAGGCTCTTTATTTAATCAGCAAACTGTTCAGCGATAAACTGAAGGTATCCAATATCGGTCTGCTTAATGGCGTCGCGCCGGAAATTTTCAAAAAACAGCAAAGCACGTTTGCCGAAATCGCCAAAAGCGACATTATTTTAGTCGTCAGCGCAAATCCCGCTAAAGATCAGCCGGTGGCGTCTTTCATGATTAAACACGCTCTGGATAAAGGGGCGCGCCTGTTAATTGTCGACGACAAAGAAAACAATCTGGCGCCGTTTGCCTATATGTGTATGGGAACGGGCGATATTGATAAGGCCATTGAAATCGCGGGCAGAGCGGCAAACCCGATTATATTATACGGTTCGGAAATTACTAAAAATTCGGCTAAAGCGATAAAGAAACTGGAAAAACAGGCTCAATTTATTATCATCGAATCCGGTGTCAATACTCGCGCGGCTAAAGCTTTTGGATTCAACGGCGGTTTCAGCCCTGCAGGTGTCAAGTTGTTATACATTTTGCAGGGGGAACAAAATTGCGATGGAAAAGATTTGTTAAAGAAAGTGCCCGCTGGCGCTTTCAAGATAGTTCAGTCAAGTTTTTTATCGGAACTGACCGCTGAAGCGGACTTGGTTCTGCCTGCGGCAATATGGTCTGAAAGAACGGGCAGTCTGACGAATACGGAAGGCTGTATTCAGAAATTAAACAGTGCGGTGCAACCCGCGGGACAAGCGAAATCCGACTGGGAAGTTCTCCGGATATTAGCCGAAAAGATAGACAAAAAAATTGTCTTTTCACCGGAGGCCGTCTCGGCCGGCTTGAAGAAATTATTGAAATGAAAGGAGCAGTCTAAATGGCCAAAGTAAAAGTAGCGACAGACTGGTTGGCTGGTTGTGCCGGATGTCACATGTCATTTCTTGATATAGATGAGCGCATTGTCAAGCTGTCAGAACTGGTGGAATTTACATCAAGTCCGATAACTGACCTCAAACATCCCCCGAAAGAAGGTGTTACTGTGGGTATTCTCGAAGGGGCGATTTGCAACACACATAACATTGAAGTCGCCAAACAAATGCGCGAACGCTGTGATATATTGATTGCTGTCGGAGACTGCGCGACTTTCGGAGGTGTCCCGGCAATGCGCAATCTTGTGGGTACGGACGCGGCGTTGAAGAGGGCATATATCGACACGGAAAGCACGGTTGATGGAATTATTCCGGATTCTGACGAATTGGGCAAACCTTTGGATCTGGTTGTCGGCGTTGACAAAGTTGTTAAGGTTGATCTTTTCATTCCGGGTTGTCCGCCAAGGGCGGATGCTTTTTATTACGCATTGACGGAGCTTCTCGCGGGGCGCACACCGGTTGTTTTGCCGCCCGAACTATTTACATACGATTAGAGGAGAACTTTTATGGGGCAAAAGATAACCATCGAACCTGTTACACGTATAGAAGGTCATGGAAGAGTAACGATTCATCTGAATGATCAGGGCGAGGTAGAACAAACTTTTTTTCATGTTGACGAATTCCGCGGTCTGGAGAAATTCTGTGAAGGCCGGCCATATTACGAAATGCCTCAAATCACGCAGCGTATTTGCGGAATTTGTCCGATAAGCCATCACCTAGCAGCCTCAAAAGCCTGCGATGCCGTGGCGCGAGTCACGCCGACGCGCACAGCCAAATTATTGCGCGAATTGATGCATATGGGTCAAATGGTGCAGTCTCACGGAATGCATTTTTTTCATCTGGCGGCTCCTGATTTGTTCTTCGGTTTCGATTCCGATCCGGCAACGCGCAATGTTTTCCGTATCATTAAAGAAAATCCCCAACTGGCTCTGAAGGCTGTAAATCTTCGCCGTTTCGGGCAACAGGTCATCGAACGGCTGGGGGGAAAACGTATTCATGCTAATTTTGCCGTTTCCGGCGGAGTAAATGCTCCGCTTACGGAAGAGAACCGGAAGGCGATTGCCGCGGAACTGAAAACAATGACCGAAATCGGAAAAGCGGCGATCAGTATCGCCAAAGGCTGGCTGGAAGCAAATAAAGAAACAGCAGAGAGCTTTGCCGCGTTCCCCTCTAATTATATGGGAATGGTGGATATGGATGGCGGCCTGCAACTCTATGACGGCGAAATCCGGACAAGAGATGCAAATGGAAAATTGTTAGCCCAGTTCAAACCGGAGTATTATCTTTCCTATGTCGCGGAACATGTGGAATCATGGTCCTTTCTTAAGCATCCCTACCTGCGCATGCTGGGATGGCCGAAGGGATTTTACCGCGTAGGCCCTCTGGGACGACTCAATGTGATAGACAAGATCAGCACGCCTCTGGCTCAGGAAGAATTTAAATTGTTCCGGCAGATCAATGACGGCAGACCGGTGGAAGGATCTCTTTATTATCACTACGCCCGGATGATTGAATTACTCTATTGTCTGGAAAGAATAGGTCAATTACTTGATGATCCGGGTATTATGTTAAGCGATGTCAGAAACTATCCGCCGTTGGAAGAATTACCGGGACAGGGTGTCGGCGTTATCGAGGCTCCCCGTGGGACGCTTTTCCATGATTACGGCACGGATGAGAACGGGTTGCTGACCAGAGTGAATCTTATCGTTGCCACAGGAAATAATAACTGGGCTATGCACACAGCGGCAGGTTCGGTGGCTAAAGCTTACGTTGTCGGAAGCAGACTCACCGAAGGCATGTTAAACAGGGTTGAGGCGGCTATTCGTTGTTATGACCCGTGTTTATCTTGTTCTACGCATGCTATCGGCAGAATGCCTTTGGAAATCAGACTTCTGTCGGCGGATGGCACCGAACTTGACAGGATCAGCCGTTAAAGAATGATATAATTAAAAAAGAAATGCAGACTGGCTACAATGTTCCGGTCTGCATTTTTTGTTGACGCCGGGTTGGATGGAATCTGCCGCCCTGGCAGACAATAAAGTCAGCCGAAGAAGGCGAACTGGTAAGGAAAGAGAATTTATGCCCCGGACTATTATAATTGGATACGGCAATATCGACCGGTCTGACGATGGCGTCGCCTGTGAAGTAATCAATCTTGTAAGGCAGAATTTGGGTCAAAAGATTCTGGAAGACGGGGATATGGGTTTAGAAAACCTTGACGGAGAAATTGATTCAATATTTTTACCCCAACTTGTTCCTGAAATTATGGAATTGATCACAGGCTATGAACAAATCATTTTTGTCGATGCTCATGCCGGTGATGATATGGAGGATTTGAATTGTTCAAAGGTAACCCCCCAATACGTCTGTGCAACTTTTACTCATCACCTGACACCGGATGCGCTTTTGGCCTTTTTAAAAACTCTTTATCAACATGAGCCCGAGGCATTCATTGTGTCCGTTCGCGCGCACGATTTCGATTTTAAACGAAGTTTCTCACCGAAGACACAATCCCTTCTGCGTCCGGCAAGTGATAAAATCATGCAATTGCTGAAAATTAAAACACGCAAAAGAAATTAATTCGGCCGTTTTATGATTCAATTGCATTCTTTTTCACCAAGTCAGTTATCATGTCCACACCGGCCGCAAGACCGATTACACTGGAATCAAGACACAGATGAAAATTGCGTGCGTCCATCCAGTCGATGCCCAGCATATCGCGGATAAATTTCTTTCTCGAACGATCCGATTCCTGCACCATAGCCCGCGCATCCTTCTCTTCCATTTTTTGCTCTTTCATTATGCATTCGACGCGATAATCAAAAGGCGCGTGAACAAACACATGAAGCGTATCGGGTCTATCCTTTAAAATATAAAATCCGCCCCGACCGACAATCACAGCATTACACTGGCTGGTAATTCTTTTTATGATATTGCTTTGCAGCGCAAATAATTCTTTATTGTAGATCGGTTTTTTAAATGACGGCACCATGGGCACCTCCGGAGTGCCGAAGCAAAAAGAATTGATAATCCTTTCGAGCAGAGGGACTGACCGGCCATCAAAATTTTCCAGCATCTGCGGTTCTAATCCCATCTCTTTTGCCGCCTGTTGCAGTATCTCTCTGTCCAGATACCGAAACCCCAGTTTCTTAGCAGCGAGAAAACCGATATAAGTTCCTCCGCTGCCCGTCTGCCTGGATATGGTAATTGCTGTTTTTTCTGTCATACTCGCCTCCTATGACTTTATTCACCGATCGCTTCCGGTCGTATTTCTCTATGGGAATCGGTTATTAAAAAAATCAACGGAATGGATATTATGAAAAGCACCGCGATCAGAGAAAATAGATAATTGTATGAAAGCATGCTGGCCTGTCTCATCACTATTTCTTCAACCGCCTTGAGTGCTTTGCTCTGGGCATTGGCCATGTCCATTCCCCTCGCGTAAAAATATTGTGTGAGCGATCTGAGTATGTTGTTGGTGCTATCTCCAAAAACGGTGATGTGTTCCATAAGCCGCGCCCGATTGAAATTTTCGCCACGGTCAAGAATAGTAGCGGCGAGCGCGATGCCGATACTGCCGAAAACCTGCCTGACAACGTTATAAAGTCCTGTGGCCGCGGTCATCAGATGTTGCTCGATTGTCGAAAGCGCTGCGGTGCTCAGAGAAACAAAAATCATGCCGAAACCGATCCCTTGCAGAAACTGAGGAATGAATATGTCCCAGAAACCAACATCCAATGAAAGAACAGAAAATTGATAAAAAGAAACGGCGTTTAAAAACAATCCTATGCCGATAAGAATACGGGGGCCGATTTTATTATATATCCGTCCGGAAATCGGCATAATCAAAGCCATGGCCAGCGATCGCGGGAGAAGCGCCAATCCCGAATCAAAAGCAGGGTAACCTAATAGCTGCTGCAAAAAAAGCGGCAACACAAAAAGACTGCTCATGAGCGCCAGCCCCAGAATGCCTCCTAAAAATGTCGCCGAAGAGAAGTTGATATTTTTCAGAATCCGCAGATTGACAGCCGATCTATCTGTGCTCAATTCCCGCCATATGAATAAAAGAAGCCCGACGACAGCTATTACCGCCAGATAAATGATGAAATTGGAATCGAACCAGTCGCGCTGCTCGCCCTGTTCCAGCATTATCTGCAGGGCGCCCAGACCGCACATCATGAAGAACAGTCCGGAAGCATCCACTTTCCCCTTTTCGCGGACAAGAAAATGCGGATCTTCAATGAAGCGCAAAATCATCAGAATATTAATAATACCAATGGGAACGTTGATATAAAATATCCACGGCCAGGAGTAATTGTCGGTCAGCCATCCTCCAAGAGTCGGTCCCAGAGCCGGCCCCAGAACAATTCCCATTCCGTAAATTCCCATCGCCATTGCCTGTTCTTTCGGCGGAAATGTTTCCCGGAGGATGGATTGCGAAATGGGAATCAGAGCACCGCCGCCAATGCCCTGAATAATCCTGAATACTACGATCGAGGGAAGATCCCAGGCGATTCCGCAAAGCATTGACGCGACGGTAAATGAAAAAACCGAGAAAATATAAAAATTCTTCCTGCCGAAACGCGAACTCAGGAAAGCAACGATCGGCATGATAATGACATTGGAAAGAATATAACCGGTCGAGACCCAGGTAATTTCCTCGACGGACGCGCTCAGTGATCCGCGCATGTGCGGCAGAGCCACATTGACGATGCTCATATCCAGCGCCGACATGATCATGCCGGACATAACCGTCATCGTGATCATCCATTTATGTGGGCTACTTTTTTCTTCCATGAGCGCTCTACTTGGCGGAAAGTTTAGTGCCGGTCGCACGGCTCACGTCAACAGTAGGAATAACGGATAACCCCGGCCACAGTGGATGATAAGGATCATATTTGGAATCAATGATAATTTTGACAGGAACGCGTTGCACGACTTTTATAAAACTACCGGTGGCGTTTTCCGGCGGCAGCAGGCTAAAAACCGAGCCTGTCCCAGGCTGGAGACTGTCGATGTGACCTTTGAACTTGATGGAAGGGTAAGCGTCAACCTTAATTTCCACAGGCTGCCCGACTGTCATTTTGGTAATTTGCGTTTCTTTGAAATTGGCAATGACCCAGATATCTTCCTTTACTATGGATAGCAGAGCCTGACCGGGCATGACATATTTTCCCGGGTCGACATTCTTCATGGCAATCCGTCCGCTGACCGGCGCCGTAACTACTGTGCGTGCCAGATCTAATTGTGTTAATTTATTTACGGACTGAGCTTCCTTGATTTTGAAGGATTGGGTCGTCGCTTTTGTTTTGGCGGATTGAAGCGCAACCTCGGCCTCGGCTACGGTGGCTTCAGCCGCCCGCTTACGGGCAACAGCCACTAACCAGCGGGATTTAAACTGATCATACTCGTTTTGGGAGACGGCCTCTTTTTTGAGCAGTTTTTCGTAGCGTTGCAGCTCTTTGAGAGCGAGGTCTTCCTCATTTACAGCGACATCCAGATTGGCGTGTGCTCTAATGAGTCCTTTTTCTTTCTCGACAATAACTGCCTTGAGTTCGTTTTCTTCAGAATCCACCCGGGAAAGGCTTTGACTGCTTTCATCGAAATGATTTATATAATCCTGCCGGTAAATTTCCAATAGAGGTTTGCCTTCTTCTACATATTGATTATCGCTGACAAAAACATTGGTTACCCGTCCTTTTATCTCTGCCGCAATCGGAACAATTGTTCCCGACACATAAGCGTCATCCGTGCTTTTATGAGAAAGGGAATGAATAAAATAAATCATTCCATAAATGACCGCCGCCGTTGTCACTGCGATAGCAATAATTCTGAATCCCCATTTTTTCATATTTCCCGGTATTCTCCATTAGTCTTATTTATTTACTGCATTTAATTTTGTTAAAAATTCCGACGCTTTATTGATTGTTTAAATTATGAATAACTTGTACCAGATATTTACGAATATTGAGCATGTCTTTTGCCTTAAAACCCTTACAAATACGTTTGCGATGCTGCAAGACGAGCGGCTTTATATTTTCATAAAGAGACCGGCCGCTTGGACTTAAATAAATACGGTGCGCGCGTTTATCGTTTTCATCGTTTCGTTTTTCAATACAGCCCCGTTTATCGAGCTGTTTAAGAATGCGTGTTATATTATGACGGTCCTTGAAAGTTTTTTCACTAAGCTGAATTTGATTTATGCCTTCCTGCTCCCGCAGACGATATAGAACCGCCCATTGTTCAGGAGTCAAATCATATCCGGCATCCTGAAAAGTCTGGCGTAATGCGGCAGATACCTGGGCATGGCTGCGATAGAGCCAAAAGCCCAAAGATTCATCGGGAGAACAAATTTCCTGTTTTTTTTTCATTTTCTTAAAAAACTTTTTCCACAAATAAAATATGACAACAAATGTTGTCATGACAACAAAATATATACGGCTGCCGGATTTGTCAAGAAATTTTTATCTATGAAATAATTTAATTCACGCTCTGCAATTTTCAATAGATTTGTGATTATACAACAAGAGAGGGAAATGGGCGATATTTATTCTCTTGCATATTCTGCGGGAGATAACTGGCTAAATACTTAAACTTCCTGTTTTATTTTCTATCTATATTTTCTAATATATAAGCGGCCTTCTCAACAATAAAAAGCTTCGCCATTGTTTTCACGGAACGCTCATGGGCATCCTTGTCCATTGAGGAAACACAATCTTCTACTACTACAGGATAAAAGCCCCGATTTGCGGCGTCCCTTGCCGATGATTCAATTCCTATTTCAGTAGCGATACCGGTAAAGATGAGCGTGTTAATCCGGCGGCTCTGCATCATATATTCAAAATTTGTTCCAACAAAAATGCTGGCCGAAGGTTTCTCCAGAATTACATCGTCGCGATGAGGCTTGACTGTTTCAGGTATTTCGCGGTCCGGCGAACCTGCCACCATAAAAGACGGCAACTTATTTACATCATCAACTTTAAAACGTCTCATTTGCGCAAAAAGGTGCCAGGCCGATGTAAAATTTCTGGAAGGAGGAGTAATCAATGTATAGACGATCGGCATCCTCCCCCGTATTTTTTCAACGAAGACTTTTAGATTATTAAGAAATTGATCCTTATTAAATATCCAATTAACAAGTCCATTTTGCACATCCCAGACAACCAGGCAGGAGTGTTCCGGGCAAACAATTTCCGGAAGTTTATCATATATTTTAATTCCGTTTATTTCTTGCATTTCACTTTTACCTTCTGTTGCTCTATGATTCCCGGAGATACCTCAACATATCAGCCATCACCGCTTATAATATAGCATAAATTTAATATTAAAAAAACAAATGCTTTAGAGGGGCTATATTCGCAGAGTGTCCGTGCGTCTGCAATAATGATACCTTCATCTTGAGATAGTTTATAATAAGCTTCCTGGATTCTGTGTCTGCACAGGCATGATAACAAAACACGAAATTATCCTCCGAGGTATGCTTCTTTAACTCTTGGATTTCCCGTCAGTTCCTTTCCTGTGCCGGAAAGAACAATGCGGCCGGTTTCCAGAACGTAACCGCGCGTTGCGATGTGCAGGGACATGTTGGCGTTTTGTTCGACGAGCAGAATTGTTTTCCCCGCCTGATTAATGTCTTGAATGATCTTGAAAATATCCCGCACAAGAACCGGCGAGAGTCCCATCGATGGCTCGTCGAGCAGCAGCATTTGCGCGTCGGTCATCAGCGCGCGGCCCACGGCAAGCATCTGCTGTTCGCCGCCGGAGAGCATTCCGCCCTGTTGTCGTTTTCGTTCCCTCAGGCGCGGGAACAACGAAAAGACATTTTCAAAATCTTTGGCAATCTGTTCTTTATCTTTACGCTGCCATGTGGCGATTTTTAGATTTTCCAGCACTGTCAGATTGCCGAAGATGCCCCTGCCTTCCGGCACGTGGGCGATGCCTGCTGCGACAATTTGATCGGCGGCAATATTTTTTAAATCCTTTCCCCAACAGGTTATGCTGCCGCTGTAAGGAACGAGACCGGAAATCGCCCGTAGGATGGATGATTTCCCCGCGCCGTTGGCGCCGATCAGCGTTACAATTTCTCCCCTGCCGACTTCAAAAGAAATATCGTCAACCGCGCGAATACTGTCATAGGACACTCCCAAGTTTGAGACAACAAGAATCCGATCAGAGGGCGTCATTGAACGACCTCCTCGCCCAGATATGCTTCCATCACTTTGGGGTTGTTTTGAATTTCGGCAGGCAATCCCTGTGCTATGGTAGCGCCAAAATCCAGTACCACCAGGCGTTCGCAAATGCCCATGACAAGCCGCATCTGGTGTTCAATCAGAATGATCGTTACCGAAAAAGTTTTACGAATCCACCCGATAAATTCCATCATCTGAATAATTTCATTAGGGTTCATTCCGGCAGCCGGTTCATCCAAAAGCAAAAGTCCGGGTCCGGTGGCCAGCGCTCTGGCAATTTCGAGGCGACGCTGCAAACCATACGGCAGGTTTTTTGCTTTCTCACCGGCCGAATCGTCAAGCTTAAAAACAGATAATAAATCCAACGCCTGGTTGGTAATGCGCCGCTCTTCTGCGCGAAAACGGCCAATATGCAGAAGCGCCTCCGCGGGTGTGTATGCAATCTGGCCGTAGTGTGCAATGCGCACATTGTCCAGAACGCTCAGTTCCTTGAAGAGCCGGATGTTCTGGAAGGTGCGGGCTATGCCCAAAGCTGTGATCGCATGTGGTGTAAGACCTACAATCTCTTGTTTGTTAAGCTTGATGCTGCCTTCGCTGGCGCGATAAACGCCGGTGATTAAATTAAAAACAGTGGTTTTGCCCGCGCCGTTGGGACCGATAACGCCGATAAGTTCATGCGGTTCTATGGCAAGGTTGAAATCGGATACGGCGCAAAGGCCCGCAAAGCGGTGCGTGAGTCCAGATATTTCAAGGAGCGGCATCCGCGGCCCCCTTTTTCTTGTTCCGCCACAGTTTTTCCGTCACCAGATCACGAAGCGGCTCAAACAGGCGGGTTTCCCTCATGCCCATGATGCCGCGCGGACGATAGATCATCAGGAGTACGAGCATAAGCGGCATAAGCATCATTCGCCACACGCCCAACGGACGCAGGATTTCAAGCAATATGGTATAAATGACCGCGCCGATGATTGATCCGGCAATTGACGCGATGCCGCCCAGATAAACCATAATAAGTATGTCGGTGGATTTGAGAATGTCGAACATACGCGGGTTGATAAACTGCAGCGCATGGGCAAACAGGCCTCCTGCAATGCCCGCGAAGAAAGACGAAACGACAAAAGCGATGATTTTAACCTGGCGTGTGTCGACGCTCATCAGGTCGCTGGCAATTTCATCTTCGCGAATGGACAAAACACCGCGTCCGAAATTGGAATAAACCAGATTACGTATCACCCAGACGGACAAAACAGTCCAGAAAAATACCCACGGCAGTGTGGTGAGCTTTTCCATTCCCAGAAGGCCACGCGGCCCGCCGACCGCGTCGATGTTTTCCAAAACGGACTTCACAATCATGCAAAAAGCCAGTGTAACAATGGCCAGGTAATCCCCGCGTGTCTTAAAAGAAGGAATTGCCACCAGGAAACCGATCAACCCCGCGCCGATGCCGCCGGCCAGTATAGCCAGAGGAAAAAGCAAATTTTGAACACTTGGCGGAATTACATGGACTGTCAAAAGTGAGGCTATGTAAGCGCCCATGGCCATGAAACCGGCATGGCCTACGGAGAATTCGCCCATGTAACCGTTGATTAAATTCAAACTGACGGTGAGGATGATGTTGATGCCCACGTAAATTAAAATCAGTTGAAGATATAAATCCAGAAATTCAAAAGTCGAGGCAGCTATACAAAATCCCAGCCCCGCGATCATGAAAACCGGCCAGAAATATTTGCAGCCGGTGAGCGTGTGCCATCGGGTAAGCAGTGTGTAATATGTGGCGAATAGTTTGGCCATTATTGTTACACCTTTTGCGGATGGGGCTTGCCCAGAATTCCATATGGCCTGACGATCAACAGAATAAGAAGCAGCGTAAAGGCCACAAAGTCACGGTATGTGGATGGGAAAAATGCGCCTACCATAATTTCCACTCCGCCCAGAATAAATCCGCCGATCATTGCGCCGCGGATATTGCCGATGCCGCCGACCACGGCGCAGATAAATGCTTTCCAGCCGACCATGATACCCATGTATGGATCAATCACCGGATAGGCCAAGCCATACATCACCCCGGCTGCGCCACCAAGGCCGGTGCCGATGGCAAACGTAAGCGAGATGATTTTATCCACCGACACGCCCATAAGCGGAACAATTGTTTTGTCCCAGGAAATGGCACGCATGGCCATGCCAGCTTTGGTGTGCTGCACAATAAAATCAAGAATGAGCATCAAAAGCAGAGACAGGACAATGACGATAATCTGCAGGGAAGAAATAGAAAGAGCGCCGAATGTCCACGTGGTATTTTGCAGGAGCGGCGGAATATGTTTAGGATAGGGGCTGAGCGCCAGTGTGAAATTTTCCAGAAAAAGTCCAACGCCAAGCGCGGTGATGATGGCGGAGACGCGCGGGGCGTTGCGCAGCGGTTTGTAAGCCAGCCGTTCGATGATGACGCCCAGAAAGGCCACGCCCAGCATGGATAAAAGCAGCGTCGGGATAAATGAAAGATGGAGATAGAAGGCCAGCAGAAAACAGAAAAAAGCGCCAACCATGAACAAATCGCCGTGGGCGAAGTTGATCATCGTCAAAATGCCGTAGACCATGGTGTAACCAAGGGCTATCAAAGCATAAATACTGCCCAGTTGCAAAGCGTTGAGAATCTGTTGAAAAATATACGACATATTTTAGTTATAAATCCCTTTGTCATGTCGTCATGCAAGACTGATCCGGCATACGTGACAGGCATGAATGAAACTTTTATAAGGCTTAAATAAAATGTTCCACAGACAGGGCGCGAGAGGCTTAAGAATGAGGTCTGCTATTTCGCAGGTCGCAGTGACTAAAGCCGAAGCGCAACGCAGTATGAGGACATTTTAGAAAGTCGCTTATGGCTTGGCGTTGGCAAACCATGTGAACTTCCCATCCTTTATTTTTAAAATAACGGCGCTCTTGATCGGATCGCCGGATCCCTCTTTGAATTGCATGTTTCCGGTAACGCCTTCATATTGCGGAATTTTGGCCAACGCGTCGCGCACGGCCTGGCGGTCGTTCTTTCCGGCGATTTTGAGCGCCTGCCATAAAAGTCCGAACGAATCGTAAGTCAGAGCTGCCACGTCATCCGGCGTGTTGTTGTATTTTATTTTGTAGTTCTCAATGAATTTTTTTGTGGCATCGCTGGCTGAGTCGGCTGCGTAATGCGTACTGAAATAATAATCGTTACAGTCCTTGCCGCAAAGCTTCACAAGCTCGTCGGATCCCCAGGAATCGGAGCCGATAAAGGGCACGGTGATGCCAAGCCGCTTGGCCTGCTGGATCTGAAGCGGCACTTCGCTGTAATAGTTGGGCAGGAATATGATGTCCGGCGCAGACTGTTTGATTTTAGTTAACTGAGATGAAAAATCCTTATCATTAGTGGTGTAGGTTTCAAAAGCGACTACCTTGCCGCCGTTTTGTTCATAGACCTCTTTGAAATACTCGGCAATGCCCTTGTTATATTCGGACGCGACATCATAAAGAACAGCCGCTTTTTTCAGCTTGAGATTTTCCAGCGTGAATTTCGCCAGCACGCGTCCCTGAAATGGATCGATAAAACAGGACCGGAAAACATATTTTTTAGAAGCTCCTGTTTTGGAATCCAGCGTGGCTTTAGGAGCGGTGGACCAGGGTGTGATAAGGACTACCTTGCCCGATTCGGCGATTTCAGCGGCAGGCAGAACGTAACGGCTGGCGTTGGGACCGACAATCGCCGTAACCTTTTGCTGCGTAATCAGCTTTTGCGCCGAGGATGCCGATTGATCGGCTTTTCCGGCGTTGTCCTCAATAATTAACTCCACCTTATATTTTTTTTCGCCCAACTGAATCCCGCCGGCATCGTTGATTTCCTGCACAGCCATTTCCGCCGCGTTTTTACAGGAAGCTCCGACCGCAGGAACATCGCCGGTCAATTCTGCAATAAGACCTATCCTGACCGTATTGGAATCCATTTTACCGCAACCGTAAATGCCTGAAGAAAGAACTATCAAAAGGATAAAAAATATTATCGTTTTTTTCATGGAATGTCTCCTGCTTTTTTTGTTATTTCGGTCACAGTTTATAAGGTAAGGTTATGATGTTGTCAATATTAATATTAGAGAATTACTGCAAAAATACTTGAGTGTAATCTTAGGTCATGATATTAGTTCCATGTCATTTACGAAAGGCGGCGCTTAATTTGAAGATCGCTACTTACAATGTAAATTCCATCCGTTCCCGTATGCATATCGTATTGCCCTGGCTGCGGGAAAACGGGCCCGATTATTTCTGTATGCAGGAAACAAAGGTCGCTGACGCCGGCTTTCCCGCGGCCGAATTTGAAGCTTTAGGCTATCATGTGGTTTTCAAAGGCGACAAACAATACAAAGGCGTAGCTATAGCCTCGAAGTCCAAACCGCAAAAAATAACATTTGGTTTTGACAGTGAACCGGCCGATTCCGATCGTTTAATCATCGCGGCTTTTAAGGATCTGACAATAATTAATACCTATGTTCCGCAGGGTCAGGAAATAGAAAGTCCGCAGTTTGCATACAAACTGGAATGGTTCGCGCGTTTTAAAAAATATCTGCAGAAGCATTTTCAACCGGAAAATGAAATAATCTGGTGCGGTGATCTTAACGTAGCTCCGGAAGACATCGATGTTCACGATCCCAAAAGAATATTGGGACACGTTTGTTTTAATCCGGAAATCTGGAAAGCATATGAAGATGCTAAATCATGGGGCTTTACCGATATATTTCGTAAACATCATCCGGGTGTTGCCGGTCAATATACTTTTTTTGATTATCGTATCAAAGATTCAGTGAACCGAAAGTTGGGCTGGCGGGTAGATCATATGCTGGCGACAAAATTGCTTGCCGCGAAGTCCAAAAGCTGTACGATTGATTTAGCATCACGACTTGCTCCAAAACCGTCCGACCATCTAATCGTTTACGCACAGTGGTAAAGGTGAAAGAAATGCATAACAAAGAAGATATTGAAGACATCAACACGAAAATTGCCGCCGGTTTCGAAAATATTGAAAAAAAATTGGCGGACGCCAAAAATATTGCCGAACTTTTTGAAATTCTTTTCGCGGGAACAGAGAAGGAGTTTCAAGTTCCCTTTGTCTGGCTTACCTTGAAAAATACGCTCACTGCCGCGCCTGTCATAGAGGCAATAAAATCTTCGAATATTTTAAAAGACAGGCTCAGTGTAATAAAGCCGGAGTTATTTAACGAAATTATTCCTTCAGGTTTGAAACCGGTTTTAGTTAATAAGAATTTAAATCAGTATTATAAATTGTTGCCTGCCAATAGAAAATATTTTGTCAAATCACTGGCCCTGGTGCCTTTTAAAATGAATAACGAAATTGTGGGAAGCTGGAATAATGGCGATGCCCGCCTTAATCGTTACACGCCGGATATGCAAACCAATCTTTTACAGAAGCTGGCCCAGTCGGTATCTTTTCGTTTAAATGAACTCGTTTAGGTAATAATTTCTATTGAACTTATAGTGCATATTATAAGAAGAACCCCGTAGGAGAGTACGGGGTTCTGAAGGTTGTAGCTCAGAGAAGGGAAAAGGGGTCTATAAAGGGGGTTAATTAATTAAATTTTTGAGAGCGTCAACCACTGGTGTTGTAAAAATAGACACAAGAACGGTATAAAGGGCAAATGACCCTACAGCTTCACTCATATATAGCTTACTATATTTTCTTTTTAGAGAAACGATAATCAACCCGCCAATAATTAAACAACCAAGGTGAAAGAAAGGAAAATTATCATTTCCGGTAACGCTGAACTGGGCATAGCTGAAAGAAGCTGTTACCAAAATTACGAAAGCCGTTAAAAGTGTTGTTTGCATAATTTTTTTCATAGCTTTTGTCTCTCCCTTACATGCATCTTAAAATCTTTTATATTTTTTATTATGAAAAAAGCGTGCCAAATTTTTATAATAAACCATAAAATTCATAAACACATGATATTAAATGATAAAATAGTTTAACCTTCTTTCTGTAAAATCATAAATATGTTTATTTAATTCTTTAATATTGAAAGAAACGTTAAATTTTTCAGAAATATCTAATAAAATATTTAATAGTAGATTGCTTTAAATCAAAGTAATGCGATGTGGCTTTAAGCACAAACAATTTTTTTTCTGACAATCATAAATAAATTGCATAGGTACATATTTTTCTTGACAAATATCAAATACTCTATATTTTTGAACCTCCGTTCAAAAAATTTAATGATAATTCAGAAAAACGATGGCCTAACTGATGGAAAGATCAAAACGAAAAGGACGCGAGTTTAACATGCGCCGGGCGGAAATACTGAAAAAATCGGAAGAGGTATACGCCACGAAAGGCTTTCATAATGTCACTATGGAGGGAATTGCCGGCACATCCGGTTTCTCCATCGGTTGACTTTATCAGTTCTTTGAAGGCAAAGAGAATCTTTATACAACGTTCTTCGCCTCGCCATGCTTGTCAATCAGGTTACGCTCTATATGGCGCTGGGCGGTGGTGAATAATGGCGGTCTTTAAAAGAAAAAGAGCGTTTTCTCTTCCTTTGGAAGAGTAATGTTTGTAGAATCAAAAGGAGCATACCTTTGGCCGGACAAAAAATAACCAGAAGACAAAAAGATATTTCCCGGCTCCTGCGCGGGAAAAAATATAACCCCCCTCAACCGACGAAAAAGGATAATTCCGTACCGGCAAAAAAACGCGGCAGATAAGAAGATGCTTCATTTTCAGAATTCGGCTGTTATTATAAAGAAAATCAACAAATATGGTTTTTTTACAAATGATAATAAATTATTTTAAGAAATAATTTAAATTCTTTATTAATAATTGATATACTTACAAAATAAAACGTATGGACAATATTATAAAAAAGGAGGGTAAAATGCGTATAGTTAAGGCTGTTCTTGTTTTAATCATTATATGTATCCTGGCAGGAATTGGATTTGTTTATCTCGCTCCCCAAAAAGCAACTTCATTGGCCATAGATATGGAACGCCAACGTTCCGGGCTTATCCGTAAAGAAATCAATCTTCCGAATGGCCTTCATTATGTTTATCTGGAAGGCGGAAAAGGTGAACCTCTTATATTGCTGCATGGTTTTGGAGCCAATAAAGATAATTTTGTACGGGTAGCCAGATTTCTGACACCGCATTACAGGGTGATAATCCCCGACCATATCGGCTTTGGCGAATCCGGTCATCCTCAGGATGCCGACTATAGAGCTGGCACTCAAGCTGCCAGAATAAGAGCTCTGACACAAGCCTTGGGCATTACCAAAGTTCACCTGGGCGGAAGCTCCATGGGAGGCCAGATTTCCATGATGTATGCTTTCTTTTACCCCGACGAGGTCAAGAGTCTGTGGTTGATTGATCCGGGTGGAATATGGAGCGCGCCAAAAAGCGAATTCCAGGAACTGATCACGAAAACCGGAGAAAATCCGCTCATGGCCAGAAACGAAGATGAGTTTGCCAAAATATTCACGTTTGTCATGTCTGATCATCCATTTGTCCCGCGGCCTATGCTGAATGTTATGGCTCAGGAACGTATTCGTAATTATGATTTGGAAAAACGCATCATGAAAGAGATATCCTCCGATTCAGCCGAAAAATATGTGACCGGTCTTATGACACCCACTCTAATCGTCTGGGGAGATAAAGATCGTGTTATTAGTCCGGCCACGGCCGAAATATTGCACAAATTAATGCCGGCCTCCGAGGTTATTATGATGAAGGGTGTTGGGCACTTGCCGATGCTTGAAGAACCGCGACAGTCTGCCAAAGATTATTTAAAGTTTCGCAACAGCCTGGAGCAGCATAAACTGAAGGCACAATAATTAACTTTAGGGCACTACTAATTGGAACCGGCCATAATAGTAAAAGAATCTTCTTGTCTCAGGTTAAAATTTTTAGGAAATTGTAAATATGATCCTGCTTAATATGGATTGGATAACACACGGAGAAACAGGGGTGACCGAAATCTAGCACTCGGTATAGTTCTATCTTAACGTCATTATGAAGGTTTATCAAAAGAAGATTTCACCACTATGACAACCACCGAAACCAATGACATAAAACAACATTGGCAGGACAGGCATCGACGAAACTTTGCGGTGGGCTTCCGGCTATTTTCTGAGCGGTGCCGCTGCTTGATTATGGCAGTATGGATTCTTGGGCTGACTGCTTGCAGCCTCGGGCCTGAGTATAGCCATCCTGATATTCCAGTGCCATCTGCGTGGAATTACCAGCAGGAAAACACCGCGGCCGTATGGCCTTCGACGGAATGGTGGCGTGCGTTCTCGTCACCCTATCTTGACGATCTCATGGCCAAGGCTCAACAGGCCAATTACGATATTGCCGCAGCCATCGCGCGCGTACAGGAAGCCAATGCACAGGCTCGCATTGCCGGAGCCCCCCTTTTGCCCCAGGCGGGTGTTAGCGCAACTGCCATCCGTGAGCGCCAACCGACGTCGATTGGTGGCACAATGGAGACTTATTCAGAATATATTCCTTTGCTTAATGCGAGCTATGAGTTGGACTTCTGGGGCAAGAATCAGGCCGCACTTGAAGCGGCGCGCGCCACTGCTGCGGCAAGTCGCTATGATCGCGCAACTGTTGAACTCACTGTTATGACTACTGTCGCAAACTCGTACTTTCAGGTATTGCAATTGCATGACCGTATAAGTGTCGCCGAGAAAAATCTGAAAGACTCGGAAAGCATTCTCAAGGGATTGCAGTTAGAACAGTCCATAGGTACAGCAACTTCGCTTGATGTCGCTCAGCAGGATATTGTCGTTGCCGCGATGAGTACTACTATTCCTCCGCTCAAGCAGCAATTACGTCAGACATTGAATGCGCTGGCCATCCTGACCGGACAGAACCCTGAAGCCTTTGATATTTCCACCGGAACTCTCGCCGACCTGTCTGAACCTGTGGTGCAGCCTGGATTGCCTTCCGATCTGCTAACCCGGCGTCCCGATATAGCCGAGGCTGAAGCACAGCTCATCGCCGCCAATGCCAACATCAAAGTGGCGCGGGCCTCTTTTTTCCCCAGCATCGATCTAACCGCCAGCGGCGGTTTCGAGAGCACTGCCTTATCCACCGCACTCAACCCGACCAATTCTATTTTTGTCTTAACAGCGGGCATAGTCCAGCCGATTTTTGAGGGTGGTGCAATTCAGGGGCAATATACCTACAGCAAAGCCCGCTACGCCGAGTTGTTGGCAAATTATCATAAGACCGTGATAAGTGCGCTTGGCAATGTTGAGGACGCTTTGGTGGCTCTGCAGCAAACAGCCATCCAGCAGCAACGCCAGCAGGCAACGGTAGACAAAGCCCGGCTTGCCTATGAACTTTCATCTGCTCAGTTTCATGCCGGAACTATTAATATTCTGACCGTATTGAATACCGAAAGCGCGTTGTTCTCCGCCGAGGATGGATTAGCTCAAGTCAAGCTTCTCCATCTACAAGCCCTGCTGAAATTGTATAACGCGCTGGGCGGTGGTTGGCAACAAGCAAAGGGGGAAAACCATGAATAACAACCTCAAAGAATTGTTCGGAAAAGTCAGGCTCAGCCGGAAACGTATGGTCTTGCTCGGTGTTAGCGTTGTCGTTATCGTTGGACTCGCTTGGCTGTTTCGATCAGATCATAACAAAACCTCAGTTGGTCCAGTCAAGCCGCAAGCGGTGTCAGTCCAGACTGCGCTGGTCACTCGCACCGATGTACCCCAATATCTCGAAGGCTTGGGTACTATACAAGCTTTTAATACCGTGACGGTCACCGAACGTGTTGATGGACAGTTGCAGCAAATAGCTTTTACGGAAGGCCAGACCGTCAAAAAGGGCGACCTTCTCGCTAAAATCGACCCGCGGCCCTATCAGGCCGTTTTTGACCTCGCGATCGCTACTAAAAGTAAAGATGAAGCGCAACTCGGCAATGCCAAGCGTGATCTCGACCGTTATATGATTCTGGCGCCCAACAACCTCGCCAGTAAACAAACCCTGGATACACAACGTGCCCTAGTCGCTCAACTTGAGGCGCAGATCAAGGCAGACCAGGCAAACATCGATAGCGCGAAAACCCAACTTAACTACACCACAATCACGTCTCCAATCAACGGACGTACCGGCATCCGCCTGGTAGACGTTGGAAATAACGTGCATGGCACGGATACTACCGGTATTGTCGTGATTACACAGATGCAGCCGATATCCCTCATCTTCACGCTGCCCGAAAATGTATTGCCCCAGATCAGCCAAGCTCTGGCCCATGGTCAGGTAAAGGTTATCGCCTTGTCGCGGGACGACATCACCATACTTGATCAAGGCAAGCTGTTACTGGTCGACAACCAGATCGATCAGGCCACTGGCACAATTCGGCTTAAGGCCACATTTCCTAATGCTAAAATTACGCTGTGGCCTGGAGAATTCGTTAACGCGCGGCTATTGCTGCAGGCTTGGCATCAGGCACTGACCATTCCTTCTACAGCGGCACAACGAGGACCCAATGGCATGTTTGCCTATGTGGTCAAACCGGACTATACCGTCGAAGCCCGAGCTTTAAAGACAGGTGTTGAAATTGGCAGTACCTTGCTGGTTGAGAGCGGCCTTCAGGAAGGCGAGCGTGTGGTTACCAGTAACCAGTTCCGCCTACAGCCTGGCATATCGGTGCAAACTGATGTCAATGAGGTAAAGGCAGCACCGGCTCCCTCCGGAAGTAGAATACAATGAATATTTCCAGTTTCTTCATTCATCGTCCGATTGCGACATCGCTGTTGATGGGAGGTATTTTATTGCTCGGCCTGGTGGCCTATCCCATGTTGCCGGTGGCGCCTCTGCCGCAAGTGGACTTTCCAACTATTTTGGTGACTACCCAATTGCCGGGCGCTAGCCCGGAAACTATTGCATCGGCGGTGACAACACCGCTGGAATATCAATTTGCTGGAATTTCCGGTGTGAATCAGATGACGTCGACAAGCGTGTTCGGGTCCAGTCAGATTACTTTACAGTTCGATCTCAGCCGCAATATCGACAGTGCTGCCCAGGACGTCCAGTCCGCAATTGATGCCAGCGGCGGACAACTGCCCAAAAATCTGCCGTCGCCGCCTACATATCGCAAGGTGAATCCAGCGGACTCAGCTATTGTGATATATAGCGTCCATTCCGATGTGTTACCGCTCACTCAAGTGGACGATTATGCCGAAACGGTTATTGCGCAACGCTTATCTCAGATTCCCGGCGTAGCCCAAGTGAATATTGGCGGCCAGCAAAAACCGGCTGTACGGGTGCAAGTCGATCCGGCCAAGATTGCTGCCCTGGGTATACAGCTGGCGGATATCGCGAGTGTTATCACCACCGCCACGGTAGATGCGCCCAAGGGGTCGATCAGCGGACCAATCCACAACTTTGCCGTATATGACAACGATCAGCTGCTCAAGGCTGCGCCCTGGAATGATGTCATCATCGCCTATATGAAAGGCGCCCCGGTTCGCATTCGCGATATCGGTGTCGCCGTCGATGGAGCGGAAAATACCCAGCTTGCGGCTTGGCAGAACGGCAAGCCCGGCATTCTCCTGCTAATCTATAAGCAACCGGGATCCAATATTCTTAATACGGTAGCAAGAGTCGAGAAAATGCTGCCGCAGCTTATGCTGTCAGTGCCAGCATCAATCAAGGTTGATAAGTTCATCGACCGTACGACGACGATCAGTGCATCTGTAAAAGATGTTGAATTCACCATGCTACTGACCATCTCGCTGGTGGTGATGGTGATTTTCCTTTTTCTGCGTAATGTTTGGGCGACCATCATACCAGGGATCACCGTTCCTCTGTCTCTGTTGGGCACAGCGGCACTGATGTATATCTTTGGTTATACACTGGACAATCTTTCCCTGATGGGTCTGACCATTGCCGTGGGCTTTGTGGTCGACGACGCCATCATTATGTTGGAAAACATCTACCGGCACATCGAAAATGGACTTTCGCCGAAAGAGGCGGCCATCAAAGGTTCCGGTGAAATCGGTTTCACCATTATATCCATCAGCACTTCACTGGTTGCCGTCTTTATTCCCCTGTTGTGTATGAGCGGCATCGTCGGACGCTTGTTTCGGGAATTCGCGATCACGGTAACCATGACCATCGCTATATCAGCGTTCGTTGCACTGACGCTGTCGCCAATGATGTGTTCTCTCTTTCTACGCGATGAAAAACACGCCCGTCACAGCCGCCTGTATCTCGTGATCGAGCATATGTTCGACAAAATGCTGGCGCTGTATGAAAGAGGCCTTGATACAGTTCTGCGGCATCAGGGCCTTACCGGAGTGATATTTCTCTTAACGGTGGTTGTCACAGTCATATTATATATTGAAGAACCCAAGGGCTTTTTCCCGCAGCAGGACACAGGAATTATTCTCGGTCTCTCCGATGCAGCCCAGGATGTATCGTTTACCGAAATGATGCGGCTGCAGCATAGCCTCACCGAAATCGTCTCCCGCGATCCAGATGTCGCAAACTGGGGTGCTTCTGTGGGGGGCTCGCGGCCACTGAACAACGCGTTTGTCTTTATCGGATTGAAGCCTCGCGAACAACGTAAGGCGACGGCAGACGAGATTATCATCCGTTTACGCAAGCAACTGTCGAAAGTGCAAGGTGCCACACTCTATTTACAAGCCGCGCAGGACTTGAACGTCGGCGGCCGTCTGGCGCGTACGCAGTATCAATATACCTTACAGGACGCGGATCTCAACGAATTGAACCAGTGGGCACCGAAACTGCTGGGCGAACTTAAAAAGCTGCCACAATTGCGCGACGTCGCCAGCGACCAGCAGACCAATGGCACTATGCTGACGGTAAACATTGACCGCGATCAGGCAGCGCGTTTCGGCATCCAACCTTCGATTATCGATCAAACACTTTATTATGCCTTTGGCCAGAGCCAGATAACACAATATTTCACTCAGCTCAATAGTTACCATGTCATCCTGGAAATAATGCCCGGACTGCAAACCGATCCGAATACACTAAACAAGATTTACGTAAAATCGCCGATTACCGGCCAACAAATACCGCTTTCGACATTCGTTAAATTTGATACCAGTCATGTGACCTACCTTTCAGTGAATCATCAGGGACAATTTCCGGCGGTCACGGTGTCATTCAATCTTGCGCCGGGTGTGGCCCTGGGCCAAGCTGTCGACGCAATCAATGTCGTAGCATCGAGAATTAATATGCCGGCTTCGGTGACCGGTACCTTTCAGGGTACGGCTCAGGCCTTCCAGGCATCGTTAAAGAGCGAGCCGTACCTGATTCTGGCGGCGCTGATTGTAGTCTACATTATTCTGGGCATGCTTTATGAGAGCTACATTCATCCACTGACCATTATTTCGACACTGCCGTCGGCAGGATTGGGCGCACTATTGATGTTGCTGATATTCCACTTCGATCTTTCTGTAATCGCTCTGATCGGAATCATCCTGCTGATCGGCATCGTCAAAAAGAACGGCATCATGATGGTGGACTTTGCGATTCAGGCAGAATCCGAGCAACATCTCTCACCTGAGGAATCCATCAGGCAGGCTTGCCTACTGCGCTTTCGTCCCATCATGATGACCACCATGGCCGCTCTTCTTGGTGCTCTGCCCTTGATGCTGGGGCACGGAACCGGCTCCGAATTAAGGCAACCACTTGGCTATACCATGGTGGGCGGACTGCTGGTAAGTCAGACTCTGACGCTGTTCACTACACCGGTCATCTATCTATATCTTGATCGCCTCAATGTCTGGTTGGGACGCCATACACGGCTAAGAAGCAGCCATGTCGGAACCAAGCAGGGAACGGACACGGGAGTGTTACCAAAAGGCTGATCTTACGCAAAAAATGAAGACGCCTTCACACAACACTTTTCAGCCAATATTTGTTCCCACTTGTTTCAGATTATTATTGTATTTGCTAAGGAGTAATGATTTGCTTAATCTCATAAATAAATCCAAAACTATTAACATTAAATTGAAGAATTAGAAAAAGAATGCCGAGAAATCAAGGATTCCTGTGAAATTTACTAATGATAACCTCATGATTAAAATGATTGCTGATGAAAAAATGATTAATAATCTATATGATGAAATTAATAAAATATTCAAGTAATTTGATCGGTAAAGATTTAAAGCAAAAATTCAGAGAGAAGGAGGTAAGCAAATGTTGTCATTTGGTTGAATGGATGGCAAGATACTGTTTTGCACTTGGTTGCACGAATGTTGGGATTGCCCCAATAAAAGAGAATTTCTACAGGATAAAAACGCAGCTATGTTTTCATTATCTCCTTGACAAAGAATAAATATTCATAATATGAACTTATATTCAAAGTTTGAATATTATTCAAAAATAGAGGGTTCCGGTTAATGGCAAAATTGGAACGAAAAGAGCGCGAGTTTAATTTGCGCCGGATGGAAATCCTGGAACAGGCGGAAAAATTATTCGCCATGAAAGGCTTTCATAACGTCACTATGGCGGAAATTGCTCATGCTTCCGGTTTTTCCATCGGATCACTTTATCAGTTTTTTGAGAGTAAAGAGAATCTTTACACGACAATGATCAGCGAAAAACTCGATTTGATGTACGCTGAAATTAGAAAAACAGCGAACATGGGCAAAGATATACACGGGAAACTCGAGGCGCTGATTGATGCGCACTTGCAGTTTATTGAGAAAAACCCTGATTTCTGCCGGTTATTTATAAAAGGAGAAAATGCCGCTTTATCGGAAGCTATGGCATCACTGCGTCAAAAAATTATTGATGATTATTTTAAACACATAACTTTTATTGAAAATTTATTAAAAGAAGGTATAAAAAAAGGCTTATTGCGTGCTTTGCCGCCGCATGAGATGGCTGAAGCATTATTCCACTTGATCAGGGCATCGTCAATCGAATGGATGTTACTGCCGGCGAAAAAGTCCTTCAGTTCTAAAAGGGGATTTATTCTGGACATTTTTTTACATGGAGTGAAAAAATATGATTAGTAAAAATTGGCGCATAATTATCTTAACGCTTTTCACGGTTGCTTTTTTTCCACATCTTATCTTCGCCGAAGAGCCTTTAACCCTGGAGGCGAGCATTGATATAGCCTTGAAAAACAGCATAGTAATAAACATTGCCAAAGAAGGTTCAAAGGGCGCTGCCGCACAGAAAAGGGAGGCGATTACCGGATTTTTGCCGCAGTTCAGCACATCTTACGGCTATACTCGGTTGAACGTGGCTCCATATCTTAAATTACCGAATGGATTTCCACCAATAATAACGACTCCCTTAGAAATGGACACAGGCACACAAAATAACTATAACTGGGTAATTGAAGCAAAGCAGCCGTTATTTGCAGGAGGCGGAATTTTAGCTAATTATCAGGCCAGCATAATTGGTGAAGATGCAGCTCATTTAGAAGAAGCGGCTAAATATCAGGATGTGGTGCAGGATGTAAAAATTGCTTATTTCAATATTTTACGGGCACAGAGGATTCAGGACGCGGCGCGTCAGTCCGTAGAAATGCTTTCCGCGCATCGCGATGTTGCTCAAGATTATTTCAAAGTGGGCATGATTCCCAAAAATGATTTGCTCCATGCCGAAGTCGAACTTGCTAATGGAAAGCAAGCTCTGATCAGGGCACAAAACGCCGTGGAACTGGCCAAGTCCAGTTTTAATACGGTTTTAAAACGCAAGATATTTACACCGGTAGAAGTAGTGGATATTTTAAATTATCAGCCCCTGAAACAATCGTTTGAAGAATGTTTGAATATCGCCCGGCAAGAAAGACCGGAACTCAAAATATCATCACTCAGGGCCGAGCAGGCAGGTAAAGTAGTGCGAGTTGCACAAAGTGATTATTTCCCCTCTTTGAACGTGGTTGGCAATTACACCCGGTTTGGCGATACTGCATCTGTTTCCGGCAGTGATTATCAAAACCCGGAAAGCTGGTACGTGATGGCTGTGGCCAGCTGGAATTTCTGGGAATGGGGCAAAACCAAATCCAGAGTCGATGCCAGTAAGGCCAAAGAGAATCAGGCGCTGGAAGCGACCAAAGAATTGAATGACCAGATTACCCTGGAAATAAAAAATGCTTACCTGATATTACAGGAAACGGAAAGTCAAATCATTGTCTGGCAAAAAGTCATTGAACAGGCCGAAGAAAATTTCCGCATTTCCGAGGAAAGATATAAAGAAAGAGTCGCTACCTCAACGGAGGTTCTCGATGCCCAGACTTTATTGACAAAAGCAAAATCGGAATATGCCAATGCTTTGGGTGATTATAATGTAAATTATGCCAAACTGCAAAGAGCCATGGGAACTATTTGGCCGTAATTTTGTTGTAATAAGAATGGACGGCAGGGGAATAATTTTTAACAATATCTTCGTAGAAATATTGTGAAGTCTTTAAAATACAAAGAGATTTATCTTGAAAGTTATGAAACAGTGCAAGAAGCGGAAACAAATATTGCGGCATATTTTCATTCTTATAATGCGGAAAGGTTTCATCAATCTCTAAATTATATGACTCCGGCTGAGGTATATTGAAAACGTATACTTTTTGAACGGCGAACAGAAAAAAATGATGATTTTACGAAGAAGCAGAATAGTACGTTGAAACTTGCTGAAAAGACAAAAAGGGCTTATATAGGTGCCGAATTTATTTCTTAATTTTTAATCCAATTTGTCCAAAACTTTTTAAGACGTACCGGTTTTTTTGATACTTGTTATCATGCATTCATCTGCTCTCCGAGATATTGAGGCCGATGCGAAGGAGTATTTCTATGACAAAAAAGGTTGGGAAAGTGACATTTCTACGAGCGACCGTACTGATTTCCATAGTCATGGGTCTGGTTTTTCTTCTAATAGCCGGATGCGGAAAGAGGGAAAAGAAGAAGGATATCTCTCTGCCGATTGTGCAAGTTGTACAGGTCGTTCGGCAGGATGTGCCAGTATATACGGAATGGATCGGCACGACGGATGGTAAGGTCAATGCGACAATACGAGCGCAGGTCCAGGGCTATTTAATTAAACAGCATTATCGTGAAGGCGATTTTGTCAGGAAAGGACAAATCCTTTTCGATATCGATGCGCGCCCATTCCAAGCCGCCTTAGACCAGGCGAAGGGGCAACTTCAGGAACAACAGGCGCAGTGGGCAACGGCCAGGGTTAATCTTGCCAGGATCGCACCTCTGGCAGAGCAGAATGCTATAAGTAAAAAAGACCGGGACGATGCCAGGGGTCTTGAGCAGGCAGCGCATGCGTCGGTGATTTCGGCACAAGCCGTTGTTGAAAAAGCAAAGCTGGACGTCGGCTTCACAAAAATTACATCTCCGGTAGACGGCATCGCCGGTATTGCCAAGGCTCAAATAGGAAATCTTGTTGGTCCCGGATTGATCGAGGAACTGACAACGGTATCGACCCTTGATCCTATCAAGGTCTATGTCTCTGTCGGTGAACAGGAGTACCTTCAGATTGTCGGAAAAGGTGGTTCCAGCTTCAAAAACATTCCCTTGGAATTGATTTTATCTTCCGGCAGCGTCCATCCGTATAAAGGATACTTTGCCCTTGCCGACCGCCAGGTGGATGTAAATACGGGCACCATAAAACTTGAGGCATTCTTTAGCAATCCCGGCAATATCATTCGGCCAGGACAATTTGCCAAGGTCCGTGCTAAAAGCAAAATCAAGAAAAACGCAATACTGATACCCCAACGAGCAGTGACAGAGCTTCAGGGAGATTATCAGGTGGATGTTTTAGATTCCGGTAATAAAATCGAGATAAGATCGGTAAAACCGGCTGAACGAATCGACAACCTCTGGGTAATTGACGAGGGACTAAAACCGGGAGAAAAAGTGGTTGTGGAGGGGGTTCAGAAGGTAAGTCAGGGCATGGCCGTGAATCCGCAGCCTTATGTTCAATCCGTCAACGGTGCTCTCAGCGCCGGACAGCAGAAATCGGGACAATCCGGACCGAGGGGAAACTAAGCCGTTATGTCTAAATTTTTCATCAATCGTCCTATTGTTGCCATGGTGATATCCATAATGTTCGTCATTGTGGGCATTGTGGCGGCGCTTAGTCTTCCCATTGCCCAGTTTCCGGAAATTGTTCCTCCGGAGATCCAGATCTCAACGATTTATACAGGTGCGGATGCCCAGACGGTCGAGCAGTCCGTGGCAACTCCCATAGAACAGCAGCTCAGCGGCGTGGACAACATGAATTACATGTACTCCATCAACGCCAATAACGGCAGCTTGCGGCTGACGACCAGTTTTGATGTCGCGACCAATCCGAATACTGATTTGGTGCTTACCCAAATACGGCAGAATCTTGCCCAGCCCCAACTTCCCGCCGATGTGCGCAATTACGGTGTAACTGTCCAGAAAGCCCGATCTGCTCCCCTGATGATTCTTTCATTGTATTCACCCAAGGGCTCCCGTGACAAAGCCTTTATATCGAACTATGCCTACATCAATTTAGTCGATCAGTTGTTGCGCGTGCCCGGCGTTGGCATGGCCACGGTCTGGGGTTCCGGCATGTATGCGATCCGCATCTGGGTCAAACCCGATAAGCTGGCGAAGCTCGGTATAACCGTTCCGCAAGTCATTGATGCTGTCCAGAAGCAGAACACAGTTAATCCGGCAGGACAGATCGGGGCTGAACCCGCGCCTCCAGGCCAGGAGTTCACCTATTCCGTCAGCGCTCAGGGACGTCTGATCACGCCCGAAGAGTTCGGCCAGATCGTTCTGAGGGCCAAATCCGATGGATCGGTTGTTCGTTTGAAAGATGTAGCCAGTATTGAATTGGGCTCGCAGGTTTATACATTCAGGGGGCGTCTGAATGGAAAACCTGCCGCCAATATTGGTGTTTACCAGTTGCCTGGCACGAATGCCATCGAAACAGCCAAAGGCGTCAGAAGAGTAATGGAACGTGCCAAGGCACAATTCCCATCTGATATTGATTATGTTGTCGGTCTTGATACAACAAAGGCCGTGACTGAAGGCATCCGCGAGATTGTAAAAACACTGCTGATTGCTTTGGCCCTGGTTATTCTCGTTGTCTTCATTTTCCTTCAGGGTTGGAGACCGACCCTCATTCCGGCACTCGCCGTTCCGGTTTCCCTCATCGGCACTTTTGCCTTCTTTCCTCTTCTCGGGTTCTCCATCAACACCCTGTCTCTTTTCGGCTTGGTGCTAGCCATAGGCCTGGTTGTTGATGATGCCATTGTCGTTGTGGAGGCGGTTGAACGTCATATTGAGGAGGGTTCGTCTCCCAAGGATGCGGCATTAAAGGCCATGCAGGAAGTTGCCGGTCCGGTCATGGCCATTGCCCTGGTGCTTTCTGCGGTTTTTATCCCCACTTTGTTTATTCCGGGAATTACGGGCAGACTTTACCAGCAATTTGCGGCGACTATTGCCATTTCGGTCCTCATCTCGGCTTTCAATGCCTTGAGTCTCAGCCCCGCTCTTGCCGCTCTTCTACTCAGACCCCGTAAAGAGTCAAAGGGCCCTTTGGGATTATTCTTTGCATTATTCAACCGCTGGTTCGGACGTGCCACAACGGGATATGTGGGATTTTGCAGGGTCCTGATCCGTAAGAGCGCCCTAAGTCTTCTGTTTCTTGCCGGGATCGCGGTTATTTCCGTCGGGGTCGGAAAAGTAATCCCCACAGGATTTCTGCCGGAAGAGGATCAAGGGTACATGTTTGTCAACGTTTCATTGCCTAACGCCGCCTCAATGCAACGCACGGATGAGGCCTGCAGAGAGATCGAAAAAATCATCGCGAAGACGCCTGGTATTCAGTATTATCAGACGATTATAGGCATTAGCTTACTTAGCACAGCACAAAACACTTACAGCGCTTTTTTCTTTGTGAACCTCAAGGATTGGAAGGATCGGGAAACGCCGGAACAGCAATATGATGCTATTATGGCCCATCTGAACAAAGAACTGGCTAAATTGCCGCAATGTACAGCCTTCGCTTTTTCTCCACCCGCAATTCCAGGCATTGGCACAGCAGGCGGCGTAACAATGATTCTTGAAGACCGTGCCGGCAGGGACATCGGTTTTCTCTCGGAGAATGTCAACAAATTCCTCGATGCTGCACGGAAGAGACCGGAGCTTGCATCAGTGAGAACGACTTTCCTCCCGACGGTGCCTCAGGTTTTCATCAATGTCGATCGGGACAAGGTTCTCAAACAGGGCATCGATATCGGACAGGTTTATCAGACGCTCCAAACTTTTATGGGCGGTTATTTCATCAATTACTTCAATCGATTCGGGAGGCAATGGCAGGTTTACGTTCAGGCAGACGGCGCTTACCGCACCAAAGCGGAAGATGTTGGACAATTTTATGTACAGAATGGCCAGGGGGATCAGGTTCCGCTTTCGGCGGTCACAACGACCGAATCACGAATGGGTCCCGAATTTACTATGCGGTACAACCAGTACCGTGCGGCACAGATAAACGCCACGGCCAAACCCGGCTACAGTTCAGCACAGGCCATGAAAGCGCTGGAAGAGGCCTTTGCCCAAAGCATGCCGCGGGAGATGGGTTTTGATTATATGGGCATGAGCTTTCAGGAAAAGAAAGCCCAGGAAGGCATACCGGCGATGGTCATCTTCGGGTTCTCCCTGCTTTGCGTTTTTCTCATTCTTGCGGCCCAGTACGAAAGCTGGTCACTGCCCCTCAGTGTTCTTCTCGGAACGCCTATAGCTGTTTTTGGCGCCCTCACGGCAATATGGCTCCGCGGTCAGGTGAATAACGTTTATGCACAGATCGGCCTGATCGTGCTGATCGGTCTGGCTGCCAAGAACGCCATTTTGATTGTTGAGTTTGCAAAAAGAAGGCATGAACAGGGAAAAACTCCGACGGATGCCGCCCTCGAAGGAGCCCGATTGAGACTGCGGCCGATTCTCATGACGTCATTCGCATTTATCTTCGGCACGCTTCCCCTTGCGATATCTACAGGATCAGGAGCCGCGGCAAGACAAATCATGGGAACCGCTGTTATGGGCGGCGCTACCGCCGCATCGTTGATCGCTATTTTCCTGATTCCCGTAACGTTCTACATCGTTGTCAGAATCACAGAAAAACGCAGGGCAAATAAGAAGTCAAAAAACGATGGAGGGGATCATGCGTAAGATACTTTTATCCTTTTTACTGGCGCTTGTCCTTTCCGGCTGCATGATGGGTCCCGACTATAGAAGACCAACTATCGAGACCCCTAAGTCCTGGCGTTTCGAAGAAAAGGAAGCCCGAGAAATCAGTAATGCGGCTTGGTGGGAGCAGTTTAACGATCCCGTTCTCAATGAACTAATCCAGGTGGCGTTGAAAGAAAACAAGGATCTCAAAATAGCCACTGCTAGAGTTGAAGAATTCATGGGACTGTACGGGACGACACGGGCAAACCTGTTTCCGCAGGTTTACGGGTCGGCAAGTGCGGGTAGAAGCAGGGTATCTGAGTTGGGGCCCACACCGCTTACATCGGCAACCGAAAACCCCGCCAACAACTATGCGGCTTTGCTGAATGGGAGTTGGGAACTGGACCTGTGGGGAAAGCTGCGAAGGGGAACGGAGGCTGCCCGCGCCGATCTTCTGAGTCAGCAAGAAGGACGGATCAGCGTCATTCTTACTCTTGTTACTTCTGTGGCAAGCGCTTATGTGAATCTCTGTAATCTCGACAGACAGCTTGATATCGCCAAGATGACTGCTCAGAGCCGCAAGGAAACCTATGATCTCTTCCAACTGCAATTTCGGGGTGGAGTCATTTCAGAACTAGAACTGACTCAGGTTAAATCGGAGTATGAGCAGACTCTTGCGGCCATTCCGGTTCTGGAAAAAGTGATTGCCCAGCAGGAAAATGCCCTGAGTGTGCTTCTTGGACGGAATCCCGGCCCGATTCCACGGGGTAAAAAAATTGACGATCTTGTCCTCCCGGTAGTGCCTGCTGGTTTGCCGTCAGTCCTGCTCGCCAATCGACCGGATATACGTCAGGCGGAACAAAACCTCATCGCAGCCAATGCCAGAATCGGCGTTGCAAGAGCACTCTATTTTCCGGATATTTCTCTGACCGGTTCGTTTGGCGTATCGAGCATTGACCTTTCAAATCTCTTTACGGGACCCGCAAAGGTCTGGAATTGGACAGTTCCACTGACAATCCCCGTGTTTACAAGCGGCGCTATTAGCGAACAGGTTAAAGTGGCTGAGGCACAGCAGCAACAGGCCTTGTTTCGCTATCAGCAGGCCATCCAGACGGCATTCGGGGAAGTCGAGGATGCTTTAATCGACCAGAGGCGCTCTAGAGAAGAACTTGAGATTCAAGACCGGCAGATTGAGTCCCTGCGGAACTATGCTCGTATTGCGCGCTTGAGATTTAATAACGGCTATACAAGTTATATCGAAGTGCTCGATGCTGAGCGGAGTCTCTTCAATGCCGAACTGTCCCGCGCCCAGTCGAAGGGCGTCCTCTTTCAGGCGCTTGTGAATCTATACAAGGCAATGGGCAGCGGCTGGACGATCGAGTCGAGCAAAAAGTAATTAATTTGGATAAGGGACAAAATGGCTTATATGATTTTAGCTTCGCAAATTGAGGATTTTATCTATCCGGCAGCAGTTTTGCTTCTCATACGACTTTCTTTTATCGGCCCATTAAAAGACTCAATGATGATAACGGAGTAGTCTGATTGTAGGGAGGATTCCATGTATTTTATTACGTTCTCCAGGAAGATGGGTACAAAAGGAACAGAAATTGCGAAGTTCGTGGCGAAGGAACTGCAGTATGATTTCTATAATACAGGAGACATCGAAAAAAAAGCTGAAGAGATGGGATTTCTTGACGACATCAGGGAGGTAAACGATACGACTCCGCATCCGTTGAAGAGGTTTTTTTCATACCGGCCTGTGATTTGCCTGTATCGTCTGCAAGCCGTCATTTATGAAATCGCGCGTCTTGGGAGAGCTGTAATTCTCGGACGGGGAGGCAATATGCTTTTTCGATCTCTCCCTTATGTGCTTAATGTCCGGGTAATTGCATCGCAGGAAAAGCGTATCCGCAATCTTCTGGAGAGGGGTTATAAGAGGGAAGATGCCATTATGGTCATGGAGAAAAGTGATCGCGAAAGAGAAAGTTTTATCAAGTTTGCCTTCCATCATAATTGGGACAATCCCGAGCTTTATGATGTTGTCTTCAATACGGACAACCTCACGGTCAATGTTGCGGCTGATATGATCTTGTGCGCAGCCCACTCGAAAGAAGCTTATGGCCATTCCGGTGATGTCTTAAACTTTCTGAACATGATGAAACTTGAGGTAAGAGTGAGGGCCGTCCTTGCAGAAGCCTATTTTCCAGCAAGTTACGTTTCCGCGTTCGTTACTGAGCCGGGAAAAGTTCAATTAACAGGGGTTGTGCAAGTTCCATGGGAAAAATCAGTTGCAGAGCGGACTGTGATAGAAGTCGAAGACGTTGAATCTGTGGAAAATAAAATTGAGATAGCCAGTATGTAAGGGTTACCTCTGAAAGGAAGGGTCCACAACTCTTAGTGAAATAAGGCGAGTTTACGTTTCGCATTTAATGTTGATGTCACCAATGTCTGTTTCTCTCCCCATGGCGGCTGCACTGAAGCAATCATTAATCGAATAAATAATTTCACACTGCGGTCTCTGCCGCAGGGTAGTTTACAATGCAAAATCAGGAATACTTATTCAGGCATATTCATTTACTTCAGCGCAGATTGCAAAGGTTTTGGTAAATGCCCACAAGAGAGGAGTCCACGTAGAAATCATCCCGGACAAATCCAATAAATTAGAAAAATAGCGGGCGGGCGATTTTACAGCTCACATGGGAGTGACCACTTATATAGATTCCCCGCATGCCATCGCCCATAACAAGATAATATTCATTGATAAAGAAACCGTAATAACCGGAAATTTTAATTTTACCAAAACTGCGGAAGAAAAGAATCCGGAGAATTTGTTGATAATTAGGAATAAGAAATTGGCGAAGATTTATATTGATAACTGGTATAAGCATAAGGAACATTCAGACAAGTATGAGGGCAGATAATAAAAAATGGCGGAAAAGCTTGACCCAAAATAGACCAGCGATGAAATTGAAAAAGATTTTCTAATCTTTCGAGATTCTGGAGCAATCCTTCAGATGTAAGCATTTTCTTCTTTTCTTCTTCCATAATTAACTACTCTTGTTATGCAGTCGTCCCAGTTTCCTACTTAATCCCGAGTAACTTTATGTATTAAATTACATTAAAACTTCAATACGGCATTTTTCATACCGGAATATTATAGGAAATAGCAAAAAGCTATAATAAGACGTAACAACATAGCCGCAAATATACTACAGCAATACTATGCAAAATGCCCCGCACTTGAATGTGGAGCTATATTCTTAATCTATCTGATGAATGCTATGATTATAACCAACGCTCCTATAAGAAACCGGTACAAGGCGAAGGGCAAAAATGTTTTTGTTTGCACATAACGCAGCAGAAATCCGATACTGGCAAGACCAAAGATACAAGCCACAACCATGCCTACAATGAAAGGAGCATTAATCATCGATGGATTGGCAATGATCTTAGGTATCTTTATTGCCGCAGCGCCAAAAATAACAGGCGCGGATAAAAGGAATGAAAAACGCGCGGCTCCCTCTCTGGTCATTCCGAGGGCCAATGCCGTAGTCATTGTAATGCCGGAACGCGATACGCCGGGAATAATAGCCAGCGCCTGAGACAAACCAATCAGAAAACTTGTCTTCAGGGAGATATGCTCCATGTCCACTTGCTTTTTGCTCTGCCGATCCACAAGATAAAGTATACTCCCCAGCATGATCAACATAAACGCAATTAAAACGGGATTGCGGAAAACCGTTTCGGCTTTATGCTCCAGCAGATAGCCAATGGCCGCGCCGGGAATTGTCGCCAAAACCAGATACCAGAATAACTTCCCTTCCCTTTCTTTCGGTTTTGTCAGACCTTTACTGATTAAGTTCAGCCAATCCCTCCAAAAGTAGAGAATGACGGCGATAAGTGTACCGACATGCAAGGCAATATCGAACGTCAACCCCGGATCTTCCCATTTAAAAAGCCAGGGAACCAAAATCAGATGCGCTGAGCTTGATATTGGCAAAAATTCGCCCAGTCCCTGCACCATCCCTAAAACTATAGATTGAAAAATATTCATAAACACCTCAAATTTATTTAATGTGACCAGTCCCGAAAATTTGTACACCAAAATAGGATAATATATACTATATGGATATGATAGTTTACAAGAAGAAAACATCATGAATATATTAAGAAGGAAGCCATACGCGCGGTAATTCGGAATAATCGAAAGACAAAGCAACCGGCAAAATATAAACTGCCGGTATTGATCTGGAAGCGATGGCGGATACCATCTTACTTAGCCGGCTCCTATTTTAGTTTTTGGGCATAATGTTTCGTTTCGTTGCTTTCATTATTCCTTATAATAATTCCGGCGTAATGATGCCAAGCTTTGCATATACCAAGCGGATCATTTTCCTTAACTCGGGAAGTTTATACGCGAAAATAGAAGCGCCCAAAATAATCGATATTCCTCCTATCAATATCGTGTATGGCGCTCCTATGATATGTGCCAATCCTCCCGCCAATAAACTGCCGAAGGGCGCTGTGCCCATAAATGCCATTGTGTAAAAGCTCATGACACGGCCGCGTTTATCATCATCAACTATGGTTTGCAAAATAGTGTTGCTTGATGCCAATTGGAACATCATTCCAAATCCCGTCACTATCATCAATAAAAGCGAGAACAAATAGAACCGGGAGAAAGAAAATGCTATGAGTCCTAAACCAAAAATGCCCGCGGCCATTGGAATCCTTTTGAAAAGTCCTAAGACATTTTTTCTGGAAGCCAGATAAAGTGCGGCACTCAGCGCGCCTATACCTGAAGCTCCCATTAGAAAGCCAAAAGTATGCGAGCCGCCGTGAAATATTACTTTCGCAAAAACAGGCATAAGTACAGAAAATGGCATTCCCATTAAACTGACCAGCCCAAGCATCAAAATAATATATTTTACAGGCGCGAAATCAAACACATAAGAAAATCCTTCCTTTAACTCCTGCAAAAGACGGGTGTCTTTATTGATCATTTTTCTCGGAACAATTTTCATTGACAGAAGAGAACCTATGACAAAAATATAACTTATGCCATTAATCAGAAAACAAATCCCCTCGTTTGTAAAAGCTATCAGCATACCTGCTATGGACGGTCCAAGTAATCTCGCGGCATTGACCATCGAAGAGTTTAAGGCTATCGCATTGGCCAGATATTTCTTTTTCTCCACCATTTCTATAAAAAACGACTGGCGGGCCGGGGTGTCGCATGCATTAATGCAGCCAAGCAATAAACTTAAAAGAATGATTTGCCATATTTTTATGACACCGGTGAAAAAAAGTAATGCCATGAGTAGCGCTTGTATCATCGAAAGAATCTGGGTAGTGATTAATATATGATAACGGTTCCAGCGATCAGTCATAACTCCCGCAAAAGGAGATATTAAGAATGTCGGTATTTGTCCGGCAAAACCAACTACACCAAGCAGGAAAACGGAACCGGTGAGGTGGTAAACCAGCCAGGGCGTTGCAATTTGCTGTATCCAGGTCCCGATCAATGAAATGCTTTGTCCGCCGAAAAAAAGACGAAAATTCCTATATTGAAGCGACCGAAAAATCACCCTTAATCCGGTGGGCTTATTTCTATAATGTTTTGGAGGCATCATTTGCATTATATGTAATCTTAATATATTTTTAATACTTTAACCATCTTTGAATTCATTTTATCTGCAATAAAATCAAAACAAGAAATTGAATTCGCAGGCGGGCGCAAACACCTTTGCGAGTTGCGGGGCAAGCAAGCTAATACAGAATTGAGGCAGCCAGCTCATTCCTGTAGCGTGCTACAGAATAAGTGAGCAATATTTAATTATAATATTCCTTAAGAATCGAAGATTCTCCTGGAGGTTCTGTGGAAAGCTTCAATGGTGATAATTTACATTGAGAAATCCATTATCCATGTGCATTTTTCAGTTGACGGTTTAAAAAAAAATATTTAATAGTAAAAGCTGAAAGGAGGTGAAGCAAAGCCCATAATAAGGAATTGAGCAAATCAGCGTAAAACAGCACGACTCAAGACCTCTAAAATAAATTATCTGGTATGAATGATATTATTATCCATACTCCGAAAAAATAAAACTGTGAAAGGATATTTTATTATGAATAAGAAATTTTTAAGTTTAGCCATTGTAATGTTTGTGAGTGCATTTTTTTTAATCTCCTGCTCCAGAGATAAAGACCCTGCGGACCTGGCTATTAAAGCTGCCGAAACAGCCATCAATGCCACTAAAGCGGAAGCAGTCAAGATGGTTCCGGATCAGGTAAAATCACTGGATGATTCTCTGGCTGCCGCTAAAGAGAAATTTGCCAAAGGCGAATATAAAGCCGCTTTGGACGAAGCAACTCTCCTTCCCGTCAAGGCAAAGGGAGTAACGGCTGCCGCTAAAGTCAAAAAAGAAGAACTGACCAAAAAATGGACAGAAACAAGCCAGGAACTTCCCAAAATGATTGAAGACGTCCAGGGCAAAGTGGATGCTCTCTCCAAGCTCAAAAGACTTCCGGCTAAACTAAAGAAGGATAAATTTGAAGAAGCCAAGGCAGGACTGGCCTCTGCTAAAGATGAGTGGACAAAAGCACAGGAAAGCTTTAAAAATGAAAAATTCGCCGACGCAATCAATGTGGCCGGTTCCTTAAAAGATAAAGTAATAAATATTATGGGGACTCTGGGGATGAGTATTCCGGCTCCGGTTGTAGCTCCAGTTGTAGCTCCGGCGGCTGCTCCGGTCCCGGTCCCGGTTCCGGCTCCGGCTTCAACTAAAGCTAAATAATAATTAAGGTATATAAAAATATGTAAAGGGATATGGATCTTATTTACAAACTCCATATCCCTTTTTTCTTAAAAACTTCTATCTAATAATCAAACGCGGCACAGAACTTAATGCGTGTTGAGGAAATTTCCTCATGACTGGCCGGTTTGGCGCGCAATTTTATTTCCTGTACTTTCTCAAAAGTGTTATAAACAATAGAAATCTTAATCGCACCGATACACACACTTTAAAAATGGAGAAAACTAACTATGTATATAAAATCTTAAAAAAATGATTTGCGTAGCTAAGAATAAGGAATTTGTTCGATGATTAGGCGGACATTAATGTTGGAGGGATATATAATGAAAATAAATAATATTTATAGCATTATTTGTTTAGTAATTATTCTACTGTTAACTAATCAGGCATGGGCGGCAGACTGGAAATTCTTTGCTTCATCCGGCAGCGGAGATGTGTATTATGATAAGAACAGTATTGTAAAAGTAAATAAAAATATTGTTCGTGTTCGGACTAAAAAAACATACAGTGAGAAAGGGAAATTAGAGGAATATTCATTTTTAAAAAGTCTTGGTAAAGCGCCGGGCAATCCTTACATATTAAGTCACGAGTTGAAATTGCTTGAAATTGAGTGCCTGAATAAAAAGATCAAAATTTCTTCTGACAGAATTTGCGATAAAAGAGGACATGTTGTTGTTACTACTACGCAATCTTACAGTAAATTGAATGATATTGTCCGCAAATCAAGTGATGAAGAACTTCAAAATATAGTCTGTAGTGACAGCAAGACTCCCAAGATCAAATAGAAACAGTAGCCTTAATATAGAAATATAGGATTGAAGCTCTCCGTGACATACCGCGGAAACTCTTCGATTCTTGAGGTAAATTACAGATGATATCGAGGCGGCAAGGAGGGGGCTTTGGCGGGCGTATTTGTGATCCACGCCATTATGGCGCGGATCATCGGCAAGGAAATGATATATTTATATTGTGTCCCCTTCGGGGACACTCCCGTATTCATAAGTTCCAGGAGGCTGACGACCCCAGCCTACGCCCCCAGCAGGCTGTGCCAACAAAGATAGCGCTTTGATCTGGGATTCAAACTTTCATTGCTTTCCGATATTCGCTAATCAGCGCTTTTTTAGAAACTCCCAGATCAATAATATCCCAGGGCAGAACTTCATCAAATTGTTTTTGACGGTAAACGTAAAAGTCGGAATTGATATTTACTTCTTTCAACGCCTGCGCCCAATTACCCTCCAGACGATTTACTGCCCGCAATATTTCTCCCACGCGGCGATCCCCCAGAGAAAGCAGCGCCTGAACATAATTCCACTTCGGCACATCGTGAATAACCTTGACCTGCCTGTACCGCCTGAAAGCATTCTCAATCTTTTTAATTTTTCTGCCGACAGCATTAACATCGGCCAGAGCGCACCATTGAAAAGGAGTTGCCGGCTTGGGGATAAATTGATTAATGCTCAACGTAATGCGCCGGAATTTTTTTTTGCCCGCGTACTTTTGAAGGATATGATGCTGAATTTTTTCGGTAATTTCAATGATGGCGTCTATGTCCTGATCTTCTTCTTTAGGAAGGCCAACCATAAAATAAAGCCTCAGATTGGGAATTTCTTTGTCCACCAGTATTTCCGCGGCTTTCAAAATATCGGCATGGGTTATGTCTTTGCGTAATATGTCCCGCATTCTCTGACTGCCCGCCTCCGGCGCAAGCGCGACTGTCTCGATGCCATTGGCTTTTATTAAGTCAACAATCTTTTCATTGATCTGATCAATTCGCAGGGAACCAAGGCCTGCCTGCGCTTTTTGAGCGATGATGTATTCACAGATATTCATGAGATCGGGGTGCTCGGAGACCGCTGTCCCAACTAGTCCAATTTTCTTTTTTCTTTTTAAACCGCAATCAATCGAGGCGACAATTTCCGCGATGCTTCGGAAACGAACCGGACGATAAACGAAACTGGCCGCGCAAAAGCGGCAGCTGCGTGCGCATCCACGGTTAACTTCCACCAGAAACATATCTTCCATTTCTGTTTGAGGCGCGCTGATAACTTCCTGCGTGCGAAAATTATTAATATCTTTGACATGTTTTATTTTTATTTTTTCCGGAAATCCCGCATCTTTCGGCGCAATTGACTGAATCATACTTTTCGTGGAGTAATTTACTTCGTAAAGACCCGGAACGTAAATATTATTAATTTGCTTTTGCAAATCTGTGACTAATTTCCGGCGATCATAACCAAGACGGCGCGCTTCTTCAAACTTCCGGCAAAAATGCGGCAATACTTCTTCGGCTTCACCCAAAATAAATAAATCAAAAAAATCAGCCAGCGGCTCGGGATTAAGCGTTACAGCAACGCCGCCGCCAACAATCAAAGGATATTTTTCAGAGCGGTCTTTCGCCAGCATCGGAATACCGGCTAAATCCAAAATTTTTAAGATATTGGGGTAATCATTTTCAAATGATATAGAAAAAGCCAGAATGTCAAATTCGGCAATTGATTTTTGGTTCTCTAGACTAAAAATTCCCGCCGCTCCGGAAACGAATCTGGCCTCGCTCCCGGAAACGGGCAGGAATACCCTTTCACAAAGAAAGGAAGGTAGTTCATTAAATATTTTATATACTGTTTGGAAGCCCAGATTCGCCATGCCAATCCGGTAGTAATTGGGATAAGCCAGGCAAACCGTATTGTAGTCGCCCCAAACTTTTTTTACATATCCAGTCTCATTCTCCAGAATGGTTGTATGTTGTTTTTTCAGTTTCCAATCCATGGTTTTATCATGGCCTATATCCTGCGCTCGCTTATGCCATCATTAAATTACAAAGCTGAAAATCACGAATATAAATTCCGAATCAAAATGGGAGAATATATATCCGCTTGCTTCACGGACTTTTTCACCTTACCAACTCCCCTGTTCTTTTTAGTTGTGGGAATTGGAGTCGCACTAATCATCAGTCAGCCTGACGGCGCAAAAATGTCGGAATCTGCATATCCATATTTTCAGTATCATCGTTTAGGCCCACAACCGCGACATTAGGATTGTTGAGTGTTCTTTCCTTTCGGATGAACGTGGGTGTAGCCAAATCCTCCCTCCGGAAACCGCCAAAATGAGTAACATTCCCCAGTGATTCCCTTTTCTTTTTATTAAAATCATCAAAACCCGTGGCAATGACAGTGATGCGAATTTCATCCTGCATATTTTCATCGATCACCGTACCGAAAATAATGTTGGCATCTTCATCCGCTTCCTCTTGAATTAAAGATGAAGCCTCGTTAACCTCATAAAGACTCATGTCGGATCCGCCGGTGATGTTGAGTAAAATTCCGTGCGCGCCCTGAATAGTATTGTCTTCCAGCAAAGGAGATGAAATCGCTCTCTGCGCCGCTTCCACCGCCCTGTTTTCACCACTGGCTACACCGGTGCCCATAATGGCCATGCCCATATTGCTCATGACACTCCTTACATCGGCAAAATCAAGATTAATCAATCCCGGAACCAAAATCAGATCGGATATCCCCTTGACCGCCTGATAAAGAATATCATCCGCCTTTTTAAAAGCCTCCAAAAGCGACAGGTTACGGCCGCCCAAACTTAAAAGTCTCTGGTTCGGAACAACAATCAGCGTGTCTACAACATCCCGTAATTGAGCTATTCCTTCTTCAGCCTGAATATTGCGTTTTTTTCCTTCAAACTGAAAAGGCTTCGTCACCACGGCAATAGTCAGAATACTGCATTCACGGGCAATTTCCGCAATAACCGGAGCAGCGCCCGTTCCCGTTCCTCCACCCATTCCCGCGGTGATAAAAATCATATCCGCGCCTTCCAGATAAGGGCGGATATCGTCGCGGGATTCCAGCGCCGATTGTTTACCGATTTCCGGATCGGAACCTGCTCCCAGACCTTTTGTTATCTTAGAGCCGATTTGAACTTTGACCGGCGAACGCGATACGCTGAGAGCCTGCGCATCAGTATTCGCGTTGATAAAATCAACTCCCATCAGGGATGATGAAATCATCGTATTGACAGCGTTTCCGCCGCCGCCGCCTACGCCAATCACCTTTATTTTTGCCAGATTTTCGCTACATACTTCAGTTAATTCAAACATGTTCTCTCCTTCCTTTCAAAAAAATTCTGAAAACATTTTTTTTACAGTTCTAGCCATATTGCCAAACACACCTGTTGTTTTTCTATATACGGAATCACCATCTAATTGATCATGTCCATAAATGATCAGACCTACTCCTATGGCATGCGCCGGTGAATTCACAATATCAGTTAACCCCCCGACACCTATAGGAAGGCCTTTTCGCGCCGGCATATCAAATATTTTTTCAGCCAGTTCGCTGATACCTTCCAGAAGCGATGTTCCCCCGGTTAAAACAACTCCGGCTGCCAGTAAATCTTCAAATCCGAAACGGACAATTTCATTGTAAGCAAGATTTAAAATTTCTTCCATTCTCGGCTCGACGATCCTTCCGAGTATCTGACGCGACACTTCACGATCTTCCCTGCCGCCTAAACTGGGCACTCTGATTGTTTCATCTTTTGGGATCATGGAAGTCAGGGCACAACCGAATTTAATTTTAATTTTTTCCGCTTCAGCAAGAGGCGTGCGTAAACCTGTTGAAATATCCGAGGTAAGATAGTTTCCCCCGACAGGCAATATAGCCGTATGTTTGATACTCGATTCAGAAAATATTGTTACAGAAGTATTGGAACCGCCGATATCAATTAAAACAACTCCTAAATCTTTCTCGTCGTTACTCAACACCGCTTTACCCGCAGCCAACTGTTCCAGAACGATATCATCAATATCCAAACCCACTCTGTTGACGGATTTCACGATATCCTGAATAGCGGAGGTGGCTCCGGTAACAATGTGCACCTTAGCCTCCAGCCGGACGCCGGACATCCCTATGGGATCTTTAATCCCCTCCTGGCCGTCAATTACATAACCCTGAGGAAGGACGTGCATGATTTCCCTGCCCACTGGAATGGCAATAGCTTTGGAAGCTTCTATCACTCTTTTCACATCGTTTTCATCCACTTCCCTGCCCTTAATGGAAACGATACTCAAAGAGTTTTGTCCTTTTATATGGCTGCCGGAAATGCCGACATAAACCGAATTAATGCGGCATCCGGACATGTGTTCAGCTTCTTCCACAGCCGTTTTTATTGATTCCACCATGCTGTCAATATTAACAACAGTACCTTTCCTCATTTCTTTGTTTTGAGATGTTCCAATGCCGATTATATTGATTCCGGCTTCGGTAACCTCACCAACAATAGCCGTGGTTTTTGTCGTTCCTATATCAAGCCCGATCAACACATTGCTTCTTTTCCCCATCAGCTTCTTCACCTCTTCTTTAATTTTACAAATCAATTAATTTTTATATTAAATACTGTTTACCTTTACTGCCCGGTTCCTTCCGATCAGGAACATTTTTGCGTTGTACCGTAACCTTTGCGTCATCTGATAAATCGATACATAAATAACCGTTTTTCATGCCTCTGTTTTCCAGATCAGCCAAAACCAATTTTAATTGCTTTAACTTGTTTTCAAAATCGGTTGTGCCAAGTTTCAAGTAAAGACCTGTGCTGGAAATCAAAGAAAGCCCGAATACATTATCAACATGAACTTCGGAAACTGTGCCCAGATAAGCGTATTGGCTGGATTTGGACACGGTCTTCAATAAATTTAGAGTGCCAAGAAGCAATTGCGATTTAATTTCTTCTTTCTCGTCAAACCCTGTAATTATGGGAAGATCAACCTCATCGCTTTTACCAAGTTTCTTAAACATGAAACCTTTGGCATCCATAAGACAAAAATCATTGTCCTGTTTAACCAAAGCCAACGGAGTTCTTTCCTTCACTTCCAGAACCAGCTTGTTAGGCAGTTCCCTGCCTACATAAATACTCTCTACCCATTGGTTTGCGGAAACCCGGCGTATAACCGCGTCCGTATTTATAGCCAAGAGATTTTGCGCAGGCTTTATCCCTGCCGATGCCAGAACATCTTTTTCCGTTAATTCTCTCAACCCGCGCACCGATATTTCTTTGATTTGAAAATACGGCCTGCTGATAAGAAAGTTGTAAGCGTAAATAAACAAAGAACACAGAAACGCTGCAACCAACAGTAATCCCGTTGCGGTGAAAAAATCTCCTGAAATATTGCTAAATCGTCGGCGTATCCTGTTTTTCTTTGTTTTAAGTCCTGATCTTTTCAGCATTAATCTTCTCCGATAATCACTACTTCTGTCTCCAGATTCACGCCTTTTTCTTTTTTGGCCATGGATTGAATAAACTCAATCAGCCTTAGAATATCTGAAGCAGCGGCATTGCCGCAGTTAACAATAAAATTGGCGTGTTTAGATGATATTTGAGCGCCTCCGGCAGTCATCCCTTTGATTCCCATAGCTTCAATAAGATGACCTGCTGCCTGCCCGGGCAAATTCTTAAAAATGGATCCGGCGCTGGGAAATTCCAAAGGATGTTTGGCCTGGCGCAACTGCAATATTTCATTTATCTTTTCTTTGATTTTTGAACGCTCACCTTTTTCCAGTTTGAATTGAGCGCCCAGTATTATTGTGCCGACAGGGAAAGATGTCTTGCGATAACCGAAAGATATCTCCTCCCTTTTCATTGTTTTTTTCTCTCCATCGGCATCCAGTAAAGATACCTCGTTTATAACATCTTTCATTTCTTTTCCGTATGCTCCCGCGTTCATCCATACGGCGCCGCCAACACTGCCTGGAATACCGGCGCAGAATTCAAGCCCGGTTAGTTCTTCATCAACCGAACGGCTGACAATTTTTGCCAGCGCCGCGCCTGCCCGGGCTGAAATTAAATAACCGTTTTGCGGCGTATAGTCGCAACTGACTTCTTTGCTCCCTGTCATCAACAATATGGCTCCCCGGTATCCACCGTCCCGCACAATGACATTCGTCAGATTTCCCGCTATAAAAAAATTTATTTCCTTTTCTTTGAGTCTTTCGACAACCAGCGCCAGTTGATCTTCATTTTCTATATATACGAGGGCGTCCGCGTTGCCTCCAACGGCAAGTGACGTATGAAGCGACATCGGTTCATCACACAATATCTTTCCCTTGATTATACTGCGCAGAATTTCTTTAATTTCATTTTTACGGGTCATCACTTTTTTGTTTCCCTTGCCACCAGTTGTTTTATAAAAGCTTCACCGATTTTATAAATACTTCCCGCCCCGATCGTAGCAACAGTATCTTTGGCTTTTACCGTCTTTAACAGATATTTTATGGTTTCTTCCGCACCTGGTATATATTCCACATGTGTTTGACCCGTTTTTCTGATAGCTTTGCAAAGCGCGGAAGAATTAATTCCGGCAATAGGCTCCTCACTGGCCGGATAAATGTCATTTAAGATTAAGATATCGACATTGCCAAAGGCTTTAGTGAATTCGTCGAAGAGCGCCTTTGTCCGCGTGAACCTGTGCGGCTGAAAAACAACGATCAACCTGTCTTTCCATATTTGTCGCATAGCTTTCAGTGTTTCTTTTATTTCCGTCGGATGATGACCGTAATCATCAACGACGGTGATATCACCCACTCTTCCCTTGATTTCCAGACGGCGTTGCACTCCGGCAAAGCTTTTCAAACCCTCTCTTATTGTTGCAAAATCCAGATTCAATTCACGTGCAACCGCTATTGCCGCTAAAGAATTATAAACATTGAAAAGCCCTGGCACAATTAATTCAACAGCGCCCAATTTCTTCTTTTTATAAACCAGAGTGTAACTGGTTTTTGTTTTCAGAAATTTGATATCTACAGCACTGTAATCCGCGGGAAACTCCATTCCATAAGTAATCATTTTTCGTTTAATCATAGGAAGAATTTCCCGCACATGAATGTTATCGGTGCAAATAACCGTGCAACCGTAAAAGGGAACTATATTGGCAAACTTAAGAAACGCTTCCTTGATTTCGGCAATGCCCGGATAATAATCCAGATGTTCGCGGTCGATGTTTGTAATGACGGCAATGGTGGGCGATAATTTCAGGAATGAGCCGTCACTTTCATCAGCTTCCGCGACAATAATTTCACCATCGCCTAATCGGGCATTACTGCCGATACTTGCCAGTTTTCCTCCGATGACCATTGTCGGGTCTAAATCGCCCTCGGCAAGGATCGTGGAAATCATTGAAGTGGTCGTGGTTTTGCCGTGACTGCCGGAAACAGCAACGGAAAATTTCATTTTGAGAAGTTCCGCAAGCATTTCCGCCCGCGGAATTACCGGAATATTTTTCCGGTGCGCTTCTATAACTTCCGGATTGTTCGTTTTCACTGCCGTGGAAGTAACAACAACATCGGCATTACCGATGTTTTCCGCCGCGTGTCCTATAATTACTCTTGCGCCAATTTTCTGCAATCGCGCTGTCGTTTCCGACGGCTGAACGTCAGAACCGCCAACATTGTAACCGAGATTCACCAGAACTTCGGCAATCCCGCTCATACCGATGCCTCCGATTCCTACAAAATGGATGAATTTTACTTTGTGCTGCATTAGGCTGTTTTTCTTATCTGATATCATTGTTTTCCCATGCTCTTTATATTTTTACGAATTATATGCCTGATTTTTTCCAGCCATTAATTGAATACATCTGTCAACTATTGTTGCCGCCGCATCAACCCTGCTCAACCTTAACGAATTTTCTTCCATCTGATGAAGCTTTTTTTCATCCAGCAACAGATTTTCAATCACACCAAACAAATTACTGCCGCCAAGATCTTTCTCCTGAATCACCACAGCAGCGCCTTCCGCGGCCAGAACTTGCGCATTTTTTAATTGATGGTCGTTTGCGGCCCACGGATACGGAATCAAAATCGCAGCCCTGCCCGCGGCAGTGATTTCCGCAAGCGATGTGGCGCCGGCGCGACAAACAATTAAATCCGCATCCGCGTAAGCTGCCGCCATATCAACAATAAAGGCCGTAACATCAGCCTGAATACCGTATTGATCATAAGCTTTTCTAACCTCTTGGGCTTGTTGTGAGCCGGTTTGATGAAGAATATGAATATTATCCTTCATGCTCTGCAATTGCGGTAGCATATCAATGATGCTTTTATTGATCGCCTCCGCTCCCTGCGACCCTCCAAAAACAAGAAGTTGCCGGTAATTTTTCTTTTCTTTTACTTTATTGCGTCCCGCAACAAACGACGCCCTTACGGGGTTGCCGCTTAAAATAACTTTTGTTTGCTCAAAGCATTCCCGGGTTTGTGCATAGGTAACGAATATTTTATCCGCAAAATTACCCAGAATTCTATTAGTGATTCCGGGTATGGCGTTTTGTTCCGCGATAGCTGTGGGTATACTCATAAAATGAGCAGCAAGCACTGCCGGCCCTGAAGCATAGCCACCAACGCCAAAAACAATGTGAGGACTGAATTGTTTCAAAATATGCCCCGATTGCCAAATGCTTTTTGGAATCTGATAAGCGCCCTTTATCAATGCCTTAACTCCCCGTCCTTTAACTCCCTCAATATCAATTTCTCTGAGTTCGTAACCAAATTTATGAAGCAGCCTGCTTTCAATGCCTTTTTTTGTTCCGATAAAAACAATTTTTGTTTGATCATCTCTTTTTAAAAATTCTTCAGCAATGGCAATTCCGGGAAATAAATGCCCGCCTGTTCCACCTCCCGCAATTACAATGCGCATTTTTTACTCCACAAAATCAAACCCGTTTAACTTTTCCTTTAACAAACATATCTCTATATTTCGTTCATCACGTCTGTGTAGAAATATTCAGCAAAACACCCACAGCCGTCATACTCATAATAAATGCTGTCCCGCCATAACTTAAAAAAGGCAAAACCAGACCTTTCAATGGTATGAGTCCCATTACACCGGCAATATTGATAAACGCTTCTAAAGAAATTACCATAGTTACTCCGGCAGCCAGTAATGTCCCGAAAAGATCGGGTGCTTTTGCAGCAATCATAAAACCGCGAAGAGCAAAAACAGCGAACATGACTATTACAATCGTTACTCCGATAAAACCAGTTTCTTCGGCAATGATAGAGAGAATAAAATCGGTATGCGGCTCCGGTAAATAAAATAATTTTTGCATGCCATCGCCTATTCCAACGCCGAAAGTTCCACCTGAACCAAAAGAGAGCAGCGATTGGATAATTTGGAAACCGGTATTATCCGCATCTTTCCACGGATCCAGAAAAGCAGTTAAACGCGTCAGCCTGTATCCTTTATACAAAATCAACGATACTCCGATAGGAATGAAAGCCCCTATCAAAAATAAAAGATGTTTTGTCTGCGCTCCAGCTAGGCACAACATCGAGAGCAAAATAGTGGCGATAATTACAGCCGTACCGAAATCAGGCTCCAGTAAAATGAGCAAGATTACAACAGAGATAACGGCCAAAGGCACAAGAATTCCTCTCGTGAAATTTTGCAGTTGATACGCTTTTCTGGTTAACAAATGTGCAAGAAAAACAACGACTGAAATTTTAACCATCTCGGTTACCTGAAAAGAAAAGCCGCCTAAATTCAACCAGCGAGTAGCTCCTCCGCGCTTCATTCCCAAAGGCGTCAACAGAAGGGCGAGTAACATAAATGACAATAACATTCCCGGATAAGCCCATTTCCTTAATTGCGTATACGGAACTTTAGTCATAATGATCATGGAAGAAAGACCTAAAAAAACAAACAAAAGTTGTTTTTTTAAAAAATATTGGCCATCCTTAAATTTCTCCAGCGCGATAATGGAACTGGAAGAATAAATCATCGCCGTTCCCACAATCACCAGAATTAAAGTAACTAAAAGCAGGATAATATCCGGCAATTTATCTTCATTATGTTTAATAATGGCTTCCATCTAAAGATTCCTCACTACATCCTTGAAGAAATTACCCCGGTCTTTGTAATTGGCAAATTCATCAAAGCTGGCACAACCGGGAGAAAGCAAGACAACATCGCCTGACTGAGCATCTTTGTAAGCGCTCTGGATAGCTTCGCGTAATCCCGCTTTTTTTAAAACAGGTACATCTTCACCAATCAATGACGCAATACGATTACGCGCTTCGCCAAATAAAATTACTTTCTTGGTTTTTTTCTTCAGTAACGGTTTCAGAGATTCAAAATCGCCATCTTTATCGCGGCCTCCCAAAAGTAAAATGACGGGCTGGGTAAATGTCTCCAGCGCCCGCACAACGGAGCCGACATTTGTTCCCTTGGAATCATCGTAGAATTTGATTGAATTCCTCTCTCCCGCAAATTCGATCCGATGCGGCAATCCGCTAAAAGCTCTGACAGCCGCAATGATATCTTTCTGACTGCACCCGCAAAGACGCGCCGCCATTATCGCCGCCATCACATTTTCCACATTATGCAGTCCGGGAAGATTTATAATGCCCAGCGGATATTTCTCTTCATTATATTCTGGCAGTATCAGAACAATATCATTATCTTTAATAAATATTCCCGTGGACAAAACATTTTTTGAACTGAACTTTACAATTTGCACATAAGTGGCATCGGCAATTCCATCTTGTTCTTGATCTGCGGCATTAAGAATCGCCCAATCTGTTTTCGTCTGATTGGCAAATATTCCCGCCTTAACACGACGGTACTCAGCAAAAGACCCGTGATAATTGATATGATCGCAGGTAATATTCAACAATATGGCAATAAACGGACGGAATTTCTCAATCCATTGAAGCTGAAAACTGCTTATCTCTGCGACAACAAAATCATCCTTCTGAGATGTTTCCGCGTATTCAATCAACGGAGTGCCTATATTCCCGCCAACAAAAACTTTCTTCCCCGACCTTCGCAAAATTTCACCCAACAATGTTGTCGTTGTCGTTTTGCCGTTTGTGCCGGTCACAGCTATTACCGGAACTTTTAAAAACCAGTACGCCAGTTCAATTTCACTGACAACAGGTATATTCTTTTTTTGCGCCTCCACCAATAAATCACTGTTCGGAGGAACGCCGGGAGAGGGCACAACCATGTCTGCGCCCTCTAAAACACGGGCATTATAATCGCCGACTTCCAGCCATTTTTCTCCGGCAATTTGCTTAAACTCGCCGCCCCATTGATCAAATTGTTTTTCGTCCGTTACCGCTACCTTCGCACCCTGATTTCCCAAGAACCTGGCGGTGGCAATTCCGGTTTTACCCATGCCGATTATAATTATTTTCTTGCCGGTAAAATCCATGTTTCCTCTAACGTAACTTCAATGTACTTATGGCCAGTAAAGCCAGTAAAATAGAAATGATCCAGAATCTCACAATTACTTTCGGTTCCGCCCATCCCTTCAACTCGAAATGGTGATGCAGAGGAGCCATTCTGAGAATACGTTTTCCGCCGGTTATTTTGAAATAACCAACCTGAAAAATAACCGAAAATGTTTCCATGACAAATATGCCGCCGACAATAACCAGTAATATCTCCTGTTTGGTTATAATAGCTATCGTGCCTAAAGCCCCGCCAAGTGAAAGAGAACCGACATCGCCCATGAAAATTTCCGCGGGATAGGCGTTGAACCAGAGAAAACCCAAGCCAGCGCCAACAATAGCCCCGCAAAAGACCGTCAATTCACCGACGCCGGAAACATGGACTATCTGCAAATACGAAGCAACCTTCACGTTTCCGGCAAAATAGGCAAAAAGTAAATAAGTGGCAAAACAGATAACTACCGGACCGATAGCCAGCCCATCCAGACCATCTGTTAAATTCACGGCATTGGCCGCGCCAACTATGATGAATGTAGAAAGCAAAACATAGCCCCAACCGAGATTAGGTAACACCGTCTTGAAGAAAGGAATTGTTACTTGCGAATTAAAACCCGGCTTAATATAAAGAATCATACTGACGAATAAAGCTATTGTTATTTCTGCAGTCAATCTTGTTTTCCCTGAAACGCCCTTGGAACTTTTTCCGGCAAGTTTCCTGTAATCATCAATAAAACCGATCAATCCATAGCCGATGGTTACAAGCAGTATCATCCAGACATAAACATCGGAAAGATTTGTCCAGAGCAGCGTGGATACAACCACGGCCAGAATTATTAATGCTCCGCCCATCGTTGGGGTACCTTTCTTGGCAAGATGGCTTTGTGGCCCGTCATCTCTTATCTGCTGGCCTATTTGCATTTCCTGCAATTTCTGGATCATCCACTGGCCCAGAAACAGACAAATCAAAAGCGCTGTAATTGATGCAATAATCGTCCTGAACGTTATATAACGAAATACGTTAAAAAACGAAAACGTAGTATGTAAAGGATATAATAAGTAGTAAATCAATTTAAATTTACTCCTGATGAATTAATTGTTTTATTATTTCCACTAATCTTAGCACCGCCAAAATCGTCACATATCTGAGACACAATTTTTTCCATTTTCATCCGGCGGGAACCTTTTACAAGAATCCAATCACCTTTTTTTAAATGTTTCTTTAAGTAAGTCATGCCTTTCTCATCGCCGGATAAAAAGAAAATATTCTGGGGTGAGAGGCCTCCTTCCATAGCACCGGCAGCGGTAACTTCTGAAAAATCACCCTGAAGAAAAAGAGTATTAATGCCGATGGTAGCTATCAACATCCCAATTTTTCGATGCATTTCGACAGCGTCTGCGCCTAACTCCAGCATGTCGCCTAGAAATACATAACCATTATGGCCGTTTTTTAAATCTTTCATCGTCATCAGAGCTTCACGCACTGAAGCAGGATTGGCGTTGTATGAATCATCCAGCAGGAAAGCGCCGTTATGCAGTTTGATCATTTCCATCCGTCCGCTAAATGGCCGGAATGCGGCCAGGCCTTTTGAGATCGTTTTGTAATCTATGCCCGCTGCAACAGCCGCAGCCGCAGCCGCCATAGCATTATATACATGATGAAGGCCTGCAATTTTCATCTTTACCTCTTGCGCACTGCCACTGATGACTAAGTTAAAGTGCATTCCCTTTATGCCATTCTTTTCTATATCCTTTACCGTAACATCAGCATTAGGACTCATGCTAAAAGTAATTTTTCTGCCATTCCATTTTTCAGACGCAATCGCAATGGCTTCATCATCAAGATTAATGATGGCAACTCCCGACGGCGGCAGGTTAAGAAACAAATCATTTTTTTCTTCCCGGACAACATCTATGGAACCAAACCCCGCCAGATGGGCCGGACCGATATTCGTAATCAATCCGATATTCGGCTCGGCAATCTGCGTAAGTCTCTTTATTTCTCCTCTGGTATTCGTACCCATCTCCAGAACCATCAATTCATGTTTCGAGGTAAGATGAAATATCGTCTGCGGCACTCCTATCAGATTGTTTAAATTCCCTTCTGTCTTTAAAATATTCTTCTTTCTGCTGATGATTGCCGCTATCATTTCCTTGGTAGTGGTCTTTCCCGAAGAGCCCGTCAATCCAATCACAGGTATGGGAAACTTTTTCCTCCACTCATGAGCCAGGTCTCCGAGCGCACTCAATGTGTCAGTAACCTTAATGATGGCGAACGTTTTATCCTTCGGGATTTGATTAATTTTTTCTTCATCATGCACTAAGATTCCGGCAGCCCCCTGTTTTAAAGCTCTCATCACAAAATCGTGGCCGTCGAAATTTTCTCCTTTCAATGCGATAAAGAGATTTCCTTTGCTTATCAACCGCGAATCCGTAGAAATCCCGTAAAACAGAAATTCCTGAGCTCCGGAAACTAAAGTTCCGGCAGTTGCCTTCAGCACATTTTTTAATGAAAAAACTGGTAAATCATTATTCATCAATTTATTGTAAATGACTCCTTAATTTTAAAGTCTGCGTTACAACAACACGGTCATCAAACGGTATCTTTTGGGTTCCCAAAATCTGGTAATCTTCATGTCCCTTGCCCGCGATTAAAATAATATCTCCACTTTCAGCCGCATCTATTGCTGCCTCAATTGCCTTTCTTCTTTCCGGAATTACCGTGTAGCAATGCGTATCACCTTTGCAATTCAAATTGTCGGATTCAGTTTTTTTTATCTTGCTCTTATCAATTCCCTGCTCAATTTCAACAATGATAGTCATAGGATCTTCAAGGCGAGGATTATCAGAAGTTATAATCGTTAAATCACTGTAGCGCGTGGCCGCTTCGCCCATGATCGGTCTTTTGCCTGTGTCTCTGTTTCCTCCACAGCCAAAAACAGTAATTATTCTTTTTTTCTTAAGTTCCACTAAACTTTGCAGCACGCGTCTTAAAGCATCATCGGTATGCGCGTAATCAACAAAAATATTAACGCCTTTGGGAGAAGCAACTCTTTCAAGTCTTCCCGGCACACAAAACAAATTCTCAATTCCTCTTTTGATCACCGAAGAAGGAACCTGTAAAATAACCGCCGCTCCAACAGCAGCCAAAATATTGTAGAGGTTAAATTTACCTATAAGAGGCGATTCTATGGAAACGGTTTCTCCGCCTAAATCAATCCGGGCTTTTATTCCCGTCAATGACAATTTATAGTTCTTCGCCATGATTGCGCAATCGCCCTCTATTCCATAAGTCAACGCCGGAAGAGACACCTCCTGTAAAATTCTCTGCCCCCATTGATCATCGGTATTGATAACCATTTTTTGCGAATGAACTTTTTTGCTTTGGGGCAAAATCTCGGCAAAAAATCTTTTCTTCGCCTGAAAATAATTCTCCATTGTCAAATGATAATCAAGATGATCGCGGGTAAGATTGGTAAAAACCCCCATATCGAAGTCGCAGTCTTCAACTCTCTTCATGTCAACGGCGTGAGATGAAACCTCGGCAATAACGTGAGTAACGCCATCATCGGCCATCGCACGCATAATTCTCTGCAGTTCATAAGATTCCGGAGTAGTATTGGGTGCGGGGTAGGTTTTATCGTTGTAACGATAATTGACAGTGCCTAAAACCCCGCATTTAAAACCGGCCGCTTTTAATATAGATTCGAGAAGATAGGTGATTGTTGTTTTACCATTTGTTCCAATAACAGCAACGAGCACCAAATGGCCGGACGGGTTATCAAAATAATTTTTGGCTAAAATACTCAGAGCACGCCGGCTGTCGGACACTTTAATTGCCGTTATTTGAGAGGGAAACTGTAAGTTTTTCTCAAATACAATAAACTGCGCTCCACAAGCTATCGCTTCTGTAATAAAATCGTGCCCATCATTTTTTAAGCCGGGAATAGCCACAAACAGAGAACCCTGTTTACATTTATCCGCCGAAAAACATACAGCAGAGACCTCTCCGTAAGGATCTCCTGAAACATTTATTATATCCAGTCCCTCAATTATACGAGCCAGTTTCATTCAAACCTCAATTATTTAGCTCAAAAATAACATTGCATAAGCGCTCATCACCAAGCGGTGTATGTGCCAACGGATATTGACGCACAGCCCAGCCATTGCCTGATATTTTAAGCTCTATTGATTCAGCTTTAGCTCTCTTCATCGCTTCTCTTATTGTTAAACCCGAAAAATCAGGCATGGTTAATCCATCATCTTCGGCAGAACTCTGTGGAGCTAAAGTCTGCTGCACCGAAACAAGCTGAACTTTATCCGTCTTCTCTTTTTCGAAAACAGGAGTTTCCCTGATGTTTGTTTTAAAGCAATTGAGTATTTGTTCTCCGATATTCTTAAACACCGGCGCGGCGGCAACCCCCCCCCATTTGTCTCTTTGCGGTTCGTCAAGAATTACCAGAATGGCAACCTGAGGGTTTTCAGCCGGGAAAAACCCCATAAAAGACGTTCGCACTTTTTCCGAAGAATATACGCCGCGGGTAAAATCGAATTTCTGAGAAGTCCCTGTCTTGCCGGCTACAGCAACATTGACAATACGCGCGTTTTTACCGGTGCCGTCAGGAGCGCCGACAACTTCAGTCAACATATTGGTAAGACGCCTGGACGTGTCCGGAGAAATAACTTTGCGAACTACCGTCGGCGTGTAAAGTTTGACAAGGTGATTATCTTTGTCGGCAATGCCGCGCACGACATACGGTTTCATTAAAACTCCGTTATTAGCAACGGCCGAAACGGCGGCAATTAATTGAATTGCCGTAACCGAAACGCCCTGGCCAAAACCAATCATCGCAGTATCAACAGGTACCCAATTTTTTACCGGTCTGACCGCTCCGGCAGACTCGCCGGGCAGATCTATACCGGTTCTGGTCCCAAAACCAAATTTCTGTATATAATTATAAAATTTTTCTTTTCCCATTTTTTGAGCGATTTTTGCTGCGCCGATATTACTGGAATATTTTAATATATCTTTGACGTCCAACACCCCATGACGTTTCTTGTTTGCTTCATGAATGACACGATTTGCTACTTTATAGTTTCCATTTTCACAGAAAAACTTGTCTGATTCCTTAATAATTTTTTCTTCCAGTGCGCCTGCTACTAAAAAAGGTTTGAAGGTTGATCCCGGATCAAAATAATCGGTAATGGCGCGGTTCCGCCATTTTTCCGGTGTAAGCCCTTCGATGTTATTGGGATTGAATCCTAACTGATTGGCCATCGCTAAAATCTCTCCCGTTTTGGGATCCATGACAATAGCAAGTCCCGCTTTTGCGCCCTTGGAGAGAACAGCTTCTTTTAACTGAGTTTCCACAAGGTATTGAATCCGATTATCAATCGTTAAGACAAGATTTACATTTTCATCTTTTTGAGTCTCGCTCTTTTCAACGCGCAGGAACAGCTTTTTGCCTTTGGCATCCCGGGCCCAAGACAACATCTGCGGTTTTCCTTTTAACGACTCATCATATTTACTTTCCAATCCTTCCAGACCGGAGGCATCCAGTCCGACAAATCCAAGCAAATGTGCAGCCAATTCGCCATTGGGATAAAAGCGTTTAGGTTCTTTGACCAGAAAGATTCCTTCGATATCCGCACTCTCTATAGCAGCCGCTTGCTCGGGAGGAATTCTTCTGGCCAACCAGGAAAAGTTCTTTTGTGCGGATAATTTTTTTAAAACCACTTGATTGTCTAAATTGAGAATTTCTGCAATTTGTCTGGAAGTTTTAACGGGATCAACTATTTTCGAAGGGTCGGCGCAAACGGAATTCGCCATGATTGATACAGCAAGCTTTTCACCATTGCGATCATAAATTACGCCTCTTTCCGGCTGCAACTGAAGCACAGAGGTGTGTTGTCTTGTTGCCAATTTTTTTAGTTTCTGACCGGATAAAACCTGTAATTGAAAAGCACGGGATATCAAAGCAATAAATAACACCAGAAAGAATATGAAAATCATGGCGATCTTGAATTTCAGCCATTTTTTCGATTCAATCGCCATATCACTCTCCCGATTTTTTTAAGACAATGACTTGATTATTATCAGGATAGGACATCTGCAATTTACTTCTCATAATGCTTTCAATCCGTTGCGGTGATTTGAGCATCGCGTATTCCAACCTTAGCTTTTTTTGTTCTTCCAGTTTTTGTTCTTTGATATTTAATTCCGTAGCGATGCTATATTCCAATTCTGTCATATGAATATGTGAACCCACATAGATCAAAGCAACAAACATGAGCACTATGGCAAAAATAATAAAAGTAGAATATTTAATGCCGAAAGAGGACTCATTTGCTTCCTCAAAACGGGGCATAGTTCTTGTTCCAACAGACTGTGCGGATTGTGCCATTTTAAATTCTCCTGGCTACGCGTAACTTAGAGCTGCGAGCGCGCGGATTAGCTTCGATTTCTTCCGCCGAAGGAACTATTACTTTTGAAGTCAGATTTTTGAGCTTTGCTTCTTTCTGACAAACACAAAACGGTACATCCTTGGGGCAGATACACACTCCGCCCAAAAAGCGAATTTCATTTTTTACAATGCGATCTTCCAGCGAATGAAAAGAAATGACACAAAGGCGTCCACCGGGCTTGAGGGCTTCAGCAGCAGCATCAATTGCCGGTCTTATGTTATCCAACTCATTGTTGACGGCTATTCTTATGGCTTGAAAGGTTCTTGTGGCGGGATGAATTTTCTGCCATTTTAATTTCGCGGGCATGCAGGAAGCAATTATAGACGCCAGTTCTGTGGTTGTTTCTATGGACGATTGCTGTCTTTTTTTTGATATTGCCCTGGCTATTCTTGCTGCCATTTTTTCTTCTCCGTAAAACCTGATAATTTTTTCCAGTTCGTCTTGCGCGAAGCTGTTGACAATATCGTAAGCGCTAATTTTTAAACTGCGATCCATCCGCATGTCGAGCAGCGCCTGTTGATTAAAACTAAAACCTCTTTGCTCTGTGTCGAGTTGATGGGAAGAGACGCCTAAATCCAGCAGAACGCCATCAACTTTTTCTATATTTAAATCTTTAAGTATTTTGCCCAAATCGGCAAAATTAGCTCTTATCAAAACCTTGCGCGAACCGAACTCCGCCAGCCGTTTTTCCGCATACTGCAGAGCCTGATCATCACAATCAATTCCCACTAAAAACGCATCTGTTTCTTTAAGTATTGCGTAAGAATGACCCGCGCCCCCCACGGTGCAATCCACATAGATTCCCGTTTTACTGACTAAAAGCGATTCAATAACTTCCTTAACCATTACCGGCTCGTGATAGAAGTCGGCAATCATCTTTTAAATTCCCAGATCAGCTATGAAGTCAGCGCATTTGTCAATTTCACCGGCGGCCAGTTTCATTCTTTCTTCAAAACGATCTTTCGACCAGATTTCAATATTTTTCAGCATACCGGCAAGAACAATATCTTTTTCCAATTTGGCATATTCACGCAAAGTCGGGGGGATGAGCACACGCCCCTGTCCGTCGATATTGCAATCAACCGCTCCGGACATGAAGAAACGCTGAAATGATCGCACTTCCTTGCGCAATTTGGATTGATGGGCTACTTTCTCTTCAATGATAAGCCATTCATCGTAGGGAAAAACCATTAAGTACTGATCCCAGTTGGTGATCACCATCCGGTTGTCGTATTCTTCCGCAAATATTTCGCGAAATTTGGCTGGGAAGATTATCCTTCCCTTTTCATCAATATTGTGATGATATTGACCCCTAAATACAGACATCACTTCCCCCCACTAAAAACCACTTTACTCCACGTGGCAACTATAGAGGCGGTATTTGCCTTTGTCAAGCAAAAATTTAACTTTTTTTCAAATTAAGTGACTTAAAATTACAGGGAAAATTCGGAAAGTGGATTAGAAATAATCTTGAACTAAGAAGCTTTTACAAAAGAAACATTGATGAAAATAATGAATTAGTTTTTTCATCATTTTTCTTTAAAGGGATTAATGTTTAAGTTATTGTATTTACTTATTATTGAGATGTGTATACCGATATATTGCCTTATTATGCTCTTTTAAAGAATCCGAAAAGAAGTGTGAACCGTCTTTTTTTGAAACAAAATAAAGATAATTGGCCGGCGCCGGGTTAAGCGTTGCCTGTAGTGAAGTTACTCCGGGATTGGCAATAGGTCCGGGCGGTAAGCCTCTTATAACATAAGTGTTATACGGGGAATTTCTTCTCAAGTGACTGCGCAGGACTTTGCCGTTAAAACTATCCATATCATAGACAGCCGTTGGATCGCTTTGTAAGCGCATTTTCTTCTTGAGCCTGTTGCGAAATACAGCTGCAATAAAAGGTTTTTCCGCATCATCACCTGATTCTTTACCGATAATAGAGGCAAATGTAACAAACTGATGAGTATTAAATCCGAGTTCCTGGGCTTTTTTAATCATTTCCGGTGTAACTTTTTCCCAAAACCGATCTACCATTTTTTTCATAATCTGGCGCGTGTTCATTGAACGGTTGAAATAATAAGTGTCCGGGAAAAGATAGCCTTCTATGGATTCCGCTTTAATATTTAAAGATTTTAGAAAATCTTTATCCCTTGCCAGTTCAAAAAATATTTCTTTATTAATCAGCTTTTCACTATACAAGCGATCGGCAATCTCCTTCATGGAAAAATCTTCCGGAATCAGAATTATATATTCTTTAATTTCTCCGCGTATCAGTTTGTTGATCATTGCTATAGGCGTCATGGAAGTGTTAAATTCATATTCACCGGCTCGAATGTGGCGTCTGGCATTTTTAATTATTGTCAAACTGTAAAAGAAAATACGATGTTTTACCAACCCGGCCTGATTAAGTATTTCCGTAACCTCTAAAAAACTGGAGCCTGTCGGTATATCAACCAGAACATTAATATTTTTCTTATCAATGAAACTAATTGAGTAATTTAACAGAAAAACACAAAAGACAAAAAATACTGCAATAAGATATAAAATAACGCGGCGAATTGTTCTGCCCGCAAAAGACGACTTCCTAAAAAAACTGAACAAAAAAATCCGCTTTATCCATGCATCTTCTTGTCTTTTATTTATATCTGTAGAATCGCTTTTTTTGATGGATTTATTATGATTTTTTTTGTCAGATTTATTCATATTATTTGCGGAATTTATTTAAATTATTTTACGGGAGAATCCAGATAACCTTGAAGAATCAGGCAGGCTGCCAATTTATCTATCATTTTTTTTCTTTTTTCCCAACGAACGCCAGAGTTTATAAGTATTTCTTCAGCCTCTTTGGTAGAGAGGGTTTCAGGCCATTTAATAACGGGAAGAGAAAAAGTTTTCGTAAGTAATACTGCAAAACGATTTACTTTTTCACACTGGATACCCTCGGAACCGTCCAATCTCACGGGATAACCTATAACAATTTTGTCAACCTTGTAGCTTTTGATCAAACCTGTTAAAATTTCCCAATCATGCTTCTTAGTTTTTCTTATTATCGTAGGTAAACCTTGAGCAGTAAGACCCAGTTCATCGCAAACAGCCACACCTATTCTTTTTTCACCATAATCCAAACCAAGTATGCGCAAGAACAACTCCTTTGCGGGGTTTTCTAACAATTCCCCCTGCCTTTTTCAAGGATTAATTTATCTGGTATTTTTCTGCATTTGAAACAAACCTGTTTAAGCGTGATTAATCGTAAATATAATCTTGTGAAAAAATGAAGAGTTTGTTACTTTTCAATGACATTCTATCAGGGTAAACAAATGAAACATTTTGTTCTCGGTACAGATGGTCAGGTCGATCATCGGAAAACCGCTTTAATAAAAGCGCTTACAGGGATTGACACTAATCGTTTAAAAAGGGGAGCGTTGGAAAATTTATTTTCCAGCAAGAAAGCCCTCCTTCTGGATAATGATGACACAACTGTTATTTCAGTCAATTTTTTCATCAGTTCGAAGAGCTTATTATCAAAAATATTCCCACCGCATGATAAGGGGGGAAATATGAGAAATTTTGATGAAAATATAAAAATATTAGCTGTTTATAAAGTCTGGAATCCGGGCATAACGGCAATAATTTCCCATTTCGCACGCAGCAAAAGCCATCGAACTGTTACACAAAGCAAATATTATGTTAATCTGTTATGTGCATAACGGAAGAATGAATATTTATTCTTATGAAAGGCGGATAATAAGTTGAAGACTAAAGAAATTTATCTCAAGGATATCAAACAAGGCGATAAGGTCGTTTCTTCTTTTCTGGTTACGGAAAAAAACATGGCCTTTTCTCAAAAAGGGTTCCCTTATTTAACCGTGCAGTTAAAAGATAAAAGCGGCGGAATCGAAGGCAAGGTTTGGGACAATGCGCTAGATTTTGATCGTCAATTTAAAAAAGGCGATATAATTTTCATTGAAGGAAGAGCAGCAAGCTACAAAAACTCCATCCAAATATCAATCATTGATATTAAAAAAATTGCATGGGAAGAAGTCGAACCAGCCGATTATCTACCTGCCGTAAATGGAGATGTCAATGTGATGTTCAATGAAATGATTTGCTACATCGAAAAAGTAAACGATAAATATTTGCGGGCCTTGCTCAACTCTTTTTTTCAGGAAGAAAAGACAATCTCTCTTTTCAAAAGAGCTCCCGCAGCCAAAGGTTTTCATCATATTTATCTGGGCGGTCTTTTGGAACATACACTCTCAGTTGTGCGTTTATTAGAAAAAGTGTCTGATCATTACCCTGACCTCAACAAAGATATGATTATTGCCGGAGGTATTCTTCACGACATCGGTAAAATTTATGAATTCTCTTATGATAATATAATTGATTACAGCGACGAGGGAAGATTAATCGGTCATATTGTTATTGGCGTGGAAATGATTAATAAAAAAATTGCCGTTATTCCTGACTTTCCTGTGCAATTAGCTTTGGAATTACGACATATTATTTTGAGTCATCATGGGGAGTTTGAATTTGGTTCTCCTAAACGTCCGAAGACTCTGGAAGCATTAGTCGTCCATTACATTGATGACATGGATGCCAAGTTTAACGCTTTTCACACATTGCTTACTGATTCTACTAAACCTGATTCTGATTGGACAAGCTACAATCGCTTTTTAGAACGTTTTCTTTATAAGAAAAAAAATGTTGAATCAAATCTTTTAGACTAAATACAAATTTAATAAAGAAGTAACCCCGGCTTTATAGGCTGACTTTAACTGGAAAAATTCATTCAAAGAGGGATAATAGAATTATGGCTTACAGGACGGACACTTTATGCGGAATATTTCATAATCAGGCTCTTCGTTATGGAGACCGGGTTGAGCTTCTTCGAGCTAAGTTTGATAAAAGCGGCAACCCCAGCAACCGGTGGCATTCACGAACATGGAGAGAAACTCATGATGAGGTAATAGATCTTGCCAAAGGATTGATGGTTTTAGGCTTAAACAAGGGTGACCGGGTCGTCATTTTTTCCGAAAGCAGACCAAGATGGATCATCGCCGATCAGGCTATTCAGGCCTGTGGCGCAATTGGAGTTCCTCTTTATCCCACATTAACATTGGAAGAATTGGAATATATGACGCAGGACAGCGGGGCCAGGACGGTTATCGTCTCTGATCAGGATAAAGGAGAAATGACTCTCAAGGCAAAGGCGCAGGGAGCCCCCGTTGAAAATATTATTACGATGTGTACATGGAATGGCGCCAAACCGGAAGGGGTTTACACGTTTAATGATGTAATGGTTTTGGGAAAACAAAAGATAAGCGATCAGGAAGTAGAAAAGAAAATAAATACTGTTGTCCCCGAAGATGTCGCTTCCATAATCTATACATCGGGAACTACGGGAAAACAGAAAGGCGCGATTCTCACCCAGAAAAATTGGATGTCAAACCTTTATCAATGTTCCAATTCCACGCTTCTGCGCCGTCAACGGGACTTGGAGCTTCACATGACGCATCTTGTCCATCTGCCCTTATGTCATGTTTTCGGCAGAACAAGCGACTACCACGTAGGAGCCCTGCAACAAGGGAGCATTCTTGTTTTTGCTGAAAGCTTCGAAAAAATAGCAAAAAATATCCAGGAAATCAGACCCAACGTATTAGTCAGCATTCCCCGGTTATGGGAAAAAATATATGACTCCACAAAATCCATTGTCTCCCGGCAAAACAAGACCACTCAATCTATTTTTTGCTGGGCAACTAAACTTGGCGGGAAATATTCCGATGCCATGGCAACCGCCACAAAAATGGGTCAATTTGATTTGATTCAATTCGCTGTGGCCAACATCTTGGTTTTTAATAACGTTAAAAAGACAGCCGGTCTGGACCGCGTCGTATTAGGGATATCAGGCGGCGGAAAACTATCCAAAGATGTTTGCGTATTCATTCGTTCACTGGGTATTCAACTCAGCGAAGGCTACGGGCTTACAGAAACATCGCCGGTCATTAACTTCAATGAACCGGAATTTAACGGCTACGACCCGGGTAAAGCCGGATGGTTCGGCAACAAGATGATAGATTTAACGTTGGATATTATGGTCGCCAAACAGTCCAAAGGGCTTTCACCTTATACTAATCCGATTCGTGCCTTAGGTCTATCTCTGGCATATAATACTGTTGCTCATAAACTGCAGATCAAGCCGGGGACTGTCGGGAAACCGGTTCTCTGGACGGAAGAAAAAATAGCCGAAGACGGTGAAATTCTTGTCAAGGGTCCCCAGGTATCTAAGGGATACTGGAATTTGCCTGAGGCAACGGCCGAAGCATTTACTGAAGATGGTTGGTTCAAGACAGGCGATATCGGTGAATTTGATGAAGAAGGTTTTCTTCTGATTACGGACCGTAAAAAGGAACTCTTTGTTTCTTCCGGTGGCAAGAATATAGCCCCGCATCCCATTGAACTGGCACTGACAGCCAAGCCTTATATAGAACAGGTCTGCCTCCTCGGCGATGCAAGGAAGTACATCACCGCGCTTATAGTTCCCGATTTTCAGGAACTCCACCGTTTTTCCAAACATAACGGAATTCAGGCATGTTCGGATAAAGATCTTGTCGAAAATGAAAAGATCAAGGAATTAATCAAGAAACAGGTGGATGAGGTTAACGAAACATTACCTCGTTACGAACAGATCAAGTACTATAAAGTACTGGACAAAGCATTCAGTGTCGAGACGGGTGAATTAACACCGACTCTGAAACTCAAACGCAGAATCGTTTTCGAAAAATATAAGGACGAAATCGAAAGTTTGTATGCCAACTAATACAAACCTCTTCGGGCTTTCCTGATTTTCAAATACCGAAAATACTAAAAAAGTCCGGATATAATTCTGTCACTGCCCAATACTTTTCTCAGCGGTTACAGGAGGATTGGACAATCCAGTATATTTCCCTTAATTAAGTATTACGTTTTTTGAATTCGCCCTGAATTCCCGCTTATTAAGATTGTGTGGATTTTAAACAGTATTCCTTTTAATTAAAAAATGGTTGTGATAAATTGATGTTAACTTTACCGGAAAAGCTAAGTTCGGCTATTAATTCATTAAAAATAAGTAGACAAGAAAATAGAGGCTAACACATGAATTTTCGCTGTAATTTGTTGCTATTCATTTTAGCGGCATTACTAATAACAGTTGGTTGCGCACCCAATAGCATCATAGAGAACATCCATACTGATATAAATGCTGACATCAATACTATTGATTGGTGTCAAATAGGCCGTCAGGCTTTTGTGGATAATCGCCTGGATAAAGCACTGGATGCTTATAATAAAGCAATAGAGTCAAATTCGAAAATTGCGGAAGCCTATAATGGCCGTGGAGTCACCTATATTAAGCTTGGCAACAGCAATCAGGCCATTGCGGATTACAGCAAGGCCATTGAATTAAATCCGATGTATGCACAAGCCTATTATAACCGTGGAAACGCCTACTACAGGTCTGCCGACTATAATCAGGCAATCACGGATTACAACAAGGCCATTGAGTTAAATCCGAAAATTGCTGAGGCCTATAATAGCCGTGGAGTGACCGATGATGAGATTGGCAACGATAATCAGGCCATTGCGGATTACAGCGAGGCTATTGAGTTAAATCCAAAAATTGCAGAGGCCTATTCTAACCGTGGATATGCCTATTACAGATTTGGCAACTACCATCAGGCTATCGTGGATTACAGCAGGGCCATTGAGTTAAATCCGAAGTATGCCCAAGCCTATCATAACCGTGGAAACGCCTACTATAGTTCTGCCGACTACAATCAGGCAATCGCGGATTATAACAAGGCTATTGAACTAAATCCGAAGTATGCAGAAGCCTATCATAACCGTGGAATCACCTACGGTAGTCTTGGCAATTACAATCAGGAAATTGCGGATATAAAAAAGGCAGCCAGACTAGGTTTAAAAGAAGCACAGGATTATTTATCAAAGCAAAGGATTGTCTGGTAAGTCATTTGCCATCTTTCTTTTAAAAAATAATGTGTGAAGTCAATAATCAACTTCTTCCTGAATCCAAGCTCTCTGATTTAGAAATGGTTTATGATATCGTTCTACCTGACGTAGGAACAACAATAGTCCGTAAGACTCTTCACTTTCAAACTGAATTTGGATTGAGCCGGCACTTCAAAGACTCCTCCTCCTTTAACAGTTATCCAGCTTGCGGCACGGGGCAACATCACATCCAGTTCACCTGCAAGAATTTCCATAATTTCCATCTCCGCCGTGCTGAATTCATAATCCCCGGGAAACATGATGCCCAGAGTTTTTTTTGAACCATCAGAGAAAATTACAGTGCGGCTGGTAACCTTGCCGTCAAAGTATATATTTGCTTTTTTAATAATTGTTACATTCTTGAATTCCGACATAATATATTTCCTTCCATAGTGTATAAATTTAAGGAACGGATATCCCCGGCAATCTGGTTACTGTTCCCTTTTCCTGATCAATATCAAAATTTTAACCTGTTTTTACCAATACTGTATCCGCATGTCAATCCAATATCAAATTTCCCATCATATTTTACCCGGTTGGCTGCTGTCAATACTGCAAGATTGGATATTCTCCTTGAAATCCGGCGTTGTTCCGGAAAAAGACCCTTATAATCAACCCGTTTAGTCGTTCCTTTCTTAAGAGGTTACGCATCACCTAAAAACCATTTCATTTTCCATATAAAACGATTCGCCGGAATCATTGCGTTGGTGGCATCCCATATTTTTTACAAAGCGCAAGATTTACTTCAAGCACATTAATATATTTTTCACCGATAATTCCGTTCCAGGGCGCCGAAGCATTTTCCTGAACTATTTGTTCAATCTCTTTCCTGACGTCATTTGGATTGCGCTTCATGTCAGCCGCCCATTTAGAGACAACCCTGTTCATTTGATATGCGGCGTTTTGCAGTGTGATATGGGGATCGAGTCCGGAAGCGGAAGCCGTAACCAGATCACCGGGGACATCCTGGAGTTGAACATCAGGATGCTCCTGTCTCCACATATCGAAAAAGATCGATTGTATGTCTGTTCCTGTGTTAACTGGCTCAATCATAGTGATATCCTTTCCGTCAGCCCCTTTTTTCGTGACGGCTGAAGGAAATTTTCCCGGGTTTTCTGTGGAAAAACTTTCAAAGAAGACCACGGCTAGATCGGATGCTTTCGGCTTAGGTGTAACCGGATTGTCCTTGATCCATTTGGCTACTAAAGCGGGGTGAGTTTTTTCCCAATCTTCCACATACTTTGTGTTTTTCGGATCGGCATTCACCCAGGCCTGGGCAAGGGAGTTGTGCAGATCCGCCCATTGGGCCACGATCTGCGGTTTGCCTTGATACACATCTTTCCCAAACCAGTTTTCAACGTCCGGCGCAACAGCTTGGCCAGCCCTGGGACCGCTTTTATACATCGCGATCGGACCAATCACTCGGGCAACGCGGTCACGGAGCGCATAATTTGATGGCGCAAGGGTAGATGACGCCGAAGCAGAAGCATCGAAGGATGCCGCTGAAGGGCGGGGCTGAAAGTATTCATCTTTAGTAAACGGCTGCGCAATGAGCCGAGATCCAACCACTTTCCCGTCCGGGCCTTTCAACATGCTGCCATTAGCCTGGAAAGGGAAAAATATCTGCCCGACCGCCCATAATCCCAGCGGATAAATGATGCAGCAAATAACTACTGAAACCAGCAAAAGCAAAAAACTTTTTGTAAAATACTTTATCATGATTATTTCTCCTTGTTTTTAAGATCAACTGATCAAGTGGGTACCCACCATGAAAAGGTCAATCAGTTTGATGCCGATAAACGGGATAATTATTCCTCCCAATCCCCAAATCAGCAGATTTCTGCGCAAAAGAGCATCGGCGCCCAGCGGCCGATATGATATACCCTTTAACGCGATGGGAATGAGCGCGGGAATTATCAGCGCATTGAAGATCACCGCCGAGAGGATAGCCGAGGTTGGTGAATGCAGATGCATGATGTCAATTATCCTCAGCCACGGAAGAGTTCCTGCAAAAAGCGCCGGAATGATCGCAAAATACTTGGCCACGTCGTTAGCTATCGAAAAAGTCGTTAACGACCCCCGCGTCATCAGGAGCTGCTTCCCTACTTCCACTACTTCGATCAGCTTAGTCGGATCGCTGTCCAGATCGACCATATTGGCTGCTTCTTTGGCTGCCTGTGTCCCGGCATTCATGGCCAAAGCAACATCTGCCTGGGCCAGAGCGGGAGCATCATTTGTTCCGTCACCCATCATGGCCACCAATTTGCCTTCATTTTGTTCCTTACGGATGTAGGCAAGCTTGGACTCCGGCGTAACCTCAGCGAGAAAATCATCTACCCCAGCCTGCTTGGCAATAGTTTCAGCAGTGAGAGGGTTATCTCCCGTTATCATGACTGTCCTGAGGCCCATTCTTCTGAGTCGCTCAAAGCGTTCCTGCATGTTAGGTTTTAGAATATCCTCGAGCGCGACAACACCGGCAATGTGAGCGTCATCAGCAACAACAAGAGGCGTTGCACCTTTGTGTGCAACACCGTTAACCACTGTGTTTAGTTCTTCCGGAACGCTGCCGCCATTGTCTGTGACAAACTTGACTATAGCATCTGGCGCCCCTTTTCGAATACGGCGCCCATCAGGAAGATCGACTCCGCTCATACGAGTTTGTGCGGTAAATGGAATGAACTGTGTATTCTCAACAAAATCAACTGCTCTGTTGTTTTGAGTTATAAACAACTCGATGATGCTTTTACCCTCCGGTGTTTCGTCGGCAGCAGATGCCTGCGCAGCCAGATTGCCTACAGAGGATGCCGAATATTCCCCGATGGGCAGGAATGTCGTCGCTTTCCGGTTCCCGATTGTTATAGTGCCGGTTTTATCAAGCATGACCACATCAATGTCTCCGGCCAATTCTACAGCTTTACCGCTCTTGGCGATAATATTGGCCTGCAAAGCACGATCCATACCGGCAATTCCAATGGCGGAAAGCAAGGCGCCGATAGTCGTTGGTATGAGGCAGACAATGAGAGCAACAAGAGTGGGAACATCCGTGCCGAGACTCTTCAATGGTTCCTGAATTCCCAGATAGCTCTTCATGTATTGTTCAGCATTCCAGGCCATGGACCAGATGGGAACCACGACGATCAGAAAGACCAGCGTAAAGGCCGAAAGCACAAGTGTCAGGGCTATTTCATTAGGGGTCCGCTGACGAATCGCGCCTTCCACCAGAGCAATCATCCGGTCGAGAAACGAGTCTCCGGCGCCGCTGGTTATCCGGACTACGATCCGGTCAGACAAAACAGTGGTGCCGCCGGTCACGCCGGAGCGATCGCTCCCCGCGGCTCGAATGACCGGTGCTGATTCGCCGGTGATAGCGGATTCGTTGACAGAGGCGATCCCTTCTATGATTTCTCCGTCGCCGGGAATTGTTTGCCCTGCCTCCACAACAACCAGATCACCGGGTTTTAAATCCGTAGAGGAAACTTCATCGATTGTTTTTGCGGAATTCAGGCGATAGGCCACCGTGTCAAAACGCGCTTTTCTAAGTGAATCCGCCTGGGCTTTACCGCGGGCTTCTGCAAGGGCAGTGGCAAAATTTGCAAACAAGACTGTCAGAAAAAGCCAGACATCGACTGTTATAAAATAGCTTACCGGAACCTCGCTCACGTTCTTGCTCAGTAGGGCCTGAATAATATATAAAAAGGTAAGGATAGTGCCGACCTCTACCACGAACATTACGGGATTATTCCACTGAATGTCCGGCCGCAACATAACGAATGCCTGTTTTAAAGCTGCAAATGATGTTTCCTTGTCCAGCAGTTTCCTATGTTTAAACCTGCGTTGAGACTGCGGCCGCTTTGGACTCTGCTGTCCGTCGCGGACGGCATCTATCGCATGAGATATTGTAGTCATATCAAACTCCTTTAAAATTTACTCTATCAAGAATTAAATGTTTTCCTTAAATAATCGTAATACTTTCCTGTCATCCGCCGAAGGGCATGGGGCCAAGGTGTTCCGCCACCGGACCAAGCACGGCAACCGGCAGGAAAAGCAGCGCCCCGACGATAAGAACCGTCCCAAGCAGGAGAAAACCGAAAGTTATGCTGTCATCGCGCAGTGTTCCCAGACCAGCCGGACTAGCTTTCTTGGCGCCAAGATACGCCGCCATGGCAATTGGCGCTATAATCGGCAGATAACGGGCAAAGAGCATCACCAGTCCCGTGGCAATATCCCAGGGGATGGCCATCGGTGCAGGATTGGTATTATTGGCAAACCCATAAACCACGCCCAATCCGTCGAAAGCCGCGCCATTATTAGCGGAGGCTGAAGAGAACTGAAAAAGCATCTGGGAAAATCCATGCGCGCCGGGATTGCTGACTGCCTGCAGCCCCCAACTCATCGCGGCGAAGAGACCGGTGGGCAGGAGAATCATTGTCGGATGGACCAGGAGAGCGATCACTGCCAGTTTAACCTCGCGGGCTCCGATTTTTCTGCCCAGATATTCGGGCGTCCGCCCCACCATCATACCGGCAAGAAAGATCCCGATGATCAGATAAAGCAGCATGTTGATCATCCCGACGCCTTTGCCTCCAAATAAGCAGTTGAGCCACATACCCACCATAGGAGAAAGGGCGGCAAGTGGATTGAGGCTGTCCATTTCTGCGTTCACCGAGCCGCATGTAACGTCAGTTGTTATTGCCGCGTAAGTGGCGCCGGCCGAAGTCCCGAAGCGCATCTCTTTTCCCTCAAGGTTCCCCAAATGCTGGTCAACCGGCAGGCCTGTTACGGCGGGAATGTTCACCGCCTGAGTTCCACCCGGCGCTTTCGCATTGGGGATTTGATATGTTCGAGCAATACGATGAGCCGTTAACCCCGGATTCGGCTTCAATGTATCAAAACAGATCGACCAGATAATCGTGCCGACCATCAACGTTATCATTACTGAGAAAATAACCCAGGAATGCCGCGGCCTGCCAAGCATTCTGCCGTACATCAGCACGAGACCGAACGGAAAGATCATCATGGCCAATGTATTAAAAAAGTTCGACAAGCCGGTAGGATTCTCATAGGGGTGCGCGGCATTCATGCCAAAAAATCCGCCCCCGTTAGTGCCGAGCATCTTGATTGATTCAAGAGCCGCAACCGGCCCGACCACGATAGTTTGCTGCTTTGGTTCTCCCTTGTCCGTGGTTCCCATAGCTGATATCTCAAGCGTCGAGATTTGGTGAGAACTTTTGAATGTCATGGGGCTTCCCTGCTGCAGGAAAATTAAGCCGAAGATCAGGGCAGCCGGCACGAACATGTATACCACCACCCGCCACATATCCACGAAGTAGTTGCCTAGTGAAGACTTCCCCTGAAAAGCCCTAATGATTGCGGTCAACGCACAGAGGCCGACTGAAGCCGATAGAAACATATTAGCAATGCAGAAGAATATCTGACTGAAATTCGACAGGTGGACATCCCCGGCATAGTGCTGGAGATTGGTATTCGTCATAAACGAAACCACGCTGTGAAAAATGGCGGAAGGAAACAGCATACCTTTACCATCAGGGTTCAGCGGCATCCAAGGTTGCAGCATCAGCACCAGATAACCGAAGACAAACAGCAACATATTGAAAAGAAGCAGCGAACCTGTATACTGCTTCCAGTTCTGTGGACCGCTGTCCAGGTGTTTTTCAAACCAGCCCAGTATCGGCAGAGGCTTATATTTTCCGTCCATGATCCACGCCATGTAACGGCTTAAAGGAATCGCAACAATCGTCGCCGTGACGAGCAACGCCAGTGGAAGAAACCACGTCTTTACAAACATTTTCTTAACTCCTTTCAGTTCAATACTTCAGTATCTCTATTGTCCCCGCTCAAAACCATTCTGGTCTCACGAGGGTAACAATAAGATAAACAAACAAGAAAACCACTACAACTACAGTCAGATAAATCATTGACTCCTCCTCACATTAAATTTTTTCGCATGCTTTCAAAAACAGAAAGCAGAGTCCCATTGACAAAAGACCCAGGAAAAACATCACCAAAAGCCAGATTGCAAGGTTCATTTTAAAACATCTCCTTCATCTTTTAGCATTTCATATTTTAAATTTACCCCCTGCAAAAAAGACGCGCGTCCCGCTGCAGGGGCTCCATTTACAACTATATATTTTATTCATTCATTTTGCTTTTATCCTGGTCTGATTCCCAATTTTTAATCGCACTCAGCACATCATCAGCGGTTGAAGCAATCCGCAGGTTTTTCATGAGTTGACGATCACGAAACGCCTTGCTGACAAAAGCCAGAATCTGGATCATATCATTGGGGCGGGACGCAGGCGAAAGAATAAAGAATACAGACTCAATGGGTTTTTCAGTTGCAACATCTGCAATCCCTTTCCTGGTTAGCCCGACAGCCACATAGGACTTTGCAAGTCCTTCAAGTCTCGCATGTGGAAAAGCAACTCCTTCATTAAGAAACGTGGAGCCTTGCTTTTCTCTTTCCTGTACGGCATCAAGGATCAGCGCCGGCGATAAAATTTTGATCTCATCCCAAATCAAGCCTGCCAGTTCACACAGCAATTCTTCCTTTGAAAGCGGTTTATTCCAGATGATAATGCTTTCCCTGGAAATAACATGGCTTAAGCTCAATTCTTTTAAACCGTCCGAAGCTGGTGGAATTTTCTCCATCTCCTGTTTTATTGAAGAAGAGGTCTGAGTTGTAATAACGGATGGCTGCTCTTCATGTGATGTGTTTAAAACAACAATATTGATGCCGCGGGAATCATCGATCAATTGATCCACAACAGTACGGCGTCCTATCAATATTTGCCAGAAAGGCAATTTGCGGGGACTGCCGATTACAATGTGTCCCACGCGGTATTCCTTTGCCACTTGTAAAATTGTCCCGGCAATATCCTCGCCTTTAAAAGTGAAAACAACTGCACCCAGTTGCTTGGCCAGTGTAAGGGTATCGGAGAGTATGCGTTGCGTTGCGGCTTCAATCGCTGTCGGCTCCTCCGAAGGCGTCTGAACGTAAACGGCATACCAGTTTCTGTTGAGTCTTCCCGCAAGGCGCGAGGCATAACGCAAAAGTTTTTCACTATTGGGACCCCGGGAACTTAAACAAACCATCACCTGATCGGGCGTAGCGGATATTTCTTCCTGGAGGCGATCACGGTACCGCAAATCAATGTGCGCTGCCATTTCCCGCAGAGCAAGCTCCCGAAGCTGATCGAGATTGGTTTTCTTGAAAAAATTCTGCAGGGCTGTGGCAATGCGTTCCTTGGGGTATATTTTCCCTTCCTTGAGCCTCTCCTGGAGATCCTGATAAGTCAGATCAACATTAACCAGTTGATCCGCTTCAGCAAGAACGCAATCGGGAATCCTCTCCCGCACCTTAACGCCTGTTGCCTGTTCCACGACATCGTTAAGGCTTTCTAAATGCTGAATGTTGAGCGTGCTGATTACATGGATGCCAGCATCCAGAATTTCCTGCACATCTTCATAGCGCTTGGCGTTGCGGCTTCCCGGGACATTGGTATGCGCCAATTCGTCAACCAGGACTATTTGCGGTTTACGCGCCAGAATAGCATCGACATCCATTTCCTCCAGAACAACTCCGCGATACTCAATCCGCCGGCGAGGAACCACTTCCAGCCCCTCCACCAATTTTGCCGTATCGGCGCGGCCATGTGTTTCTACCAGACCGACTACGGCATCGATACCTTCCTTATTTAATCGGTGCGCTTCCTGGAGCATTTCATATGTTTTTCCGACACCCGCAACATAGCCCAGATATATTTTTAATTTACCACGCTGACTGCGCTTGATCATTTTCAAGAATGCGTCGGCTCTATCTTCACTCATAATTCCTCTTCGGCCTCATTCATTTTTCTTATCCATATCCAGATTAAGGAGCAAAACATAACCGGCATCATAAAAGTTCTTTTGCCAGCCAATACGCCTGCTATTAATTTACCAGGCCCAAAAGCCGGAATTATTAAAATTGCAAAAAAACAATACGAGGCACAACCAATCGTTTAATGTCATATAAACCTCCATAGATTTTAAAACACATCAAAGGAAAGCTAGACGATCATATACGACAAGTAGTGATCCGCGCCGGATAGAGACCGGGATTTAAATTTGGTTTTGTCTTTTTATGGAAATGACAGGACGAAATAAAGACAACTTGAAAATTGGCAGTCGATGAAATGAGTTCTTCGCCAACGTCCGGTAACAAAAGTAGCAATAGCGATAATAGAAGAATAAACATCTTCTGTGTTCCTCCCAAATGCCGACGAGGTTAGCTGACGGGCTTGGACATGGAAGTGTCCTATTCCTAAGAAATTCGCCCCAAAATACCGGTTCCCCCGTATCTATCTTTGAATAGATTTAGGCGTCGTTAAAATATTGCCGTGCTAACTATGCCCTTTTATAAAAGTTGTCAAGAGTTTTTTGCTAAACATTATTGTATGGCTGCAACGACAATTATGACGTTGCTGATCATTTTTTATTACTCTTTTGTATTAATATACAGGATGCTATCAGGCGCCACTTTTCTTCTTTTCGTCGATATCGTCGGGATACATCATCGCATCCTGCCCTCTCTCGCGAGTACGGATACGGATTACCTCATCAACGGGATAGATAAAGATAATTCCATCTCCAGGTTCGCCGGTTCTGGCGGAATTGAGAATGGCTTCTATCGTATTCTCAAGATTATTTTCGCTCAGGATGATATTAATCTGTATTTTGGTCAACATGTCCACCTGATAGGAGCCCGCACGACCCACCAGGCTAATGCCGCCTTGTCGTCCATGTCCACGAATCTCAATCATATTCATTCCGACAATACCGATTTTCTTTAGAGCTTCTCTGACATCGTTGACCTTATCTTCACGAATGATGGCTTCGATCTTTTTTAGCATAGTTTGTTTCTCCCTGTAAAATTATTTCACTTTGCTTTACGAATACGACCTTTCTCCGTGGGAAGTTATATCCAAACCTATTTCCTCTTCTATTGGGGTTACCCGCAAGCCAATGCTCCAATTCAGCAGCTTGGCAAGAACATAGGTTCCACCGAAACTGAAACAAATGGTAACCACTACCGCTATAATCTGGATACTGAGTTGATTTGGATTACCTAAAAACATACCGTTAGCGCCGCTGCTATTGACGGCAACTGTGGCAAATAAGCCTGTGGCGATCATGCCCCAGGTGCTGGCCATGCCATGACATGCCCATACATCCAGAGACTCATCCAAATTTCGTTTAGCGCGCATACGCATAGAATAGTAAGATATAGGCGCCGCCACTGCTCCGATAAACATGGCTGTCAGAGGGGTCACAAAGCCTGAAGCAGGAGTGACTGCAGCCAAACCTACTACCATACCCGTGGCAATGCCCAGGGTGCTTGGACGGCCATCCAGCCAGGAAAGCATCATCCAGACAAGTCCTGCCATTGCCGCGGAAGTGTTGGTGGTTATCAGGGCGTTGACCGCGACACCATTGGCGGCCAGTGCGCTGCCGGCATTAAAGCCGAACCAGCCTACCCACAGTAGTCCTGCTCCCAACACCGTCAGAGGGATATTGTTCGGCTCCATGGGAGATTTGCCGAATCCTTTTCGCGGTCCGATAACCATTGCGAAGGCCAAAGCGGAAAATCCGGCTGCAATATGAACCACCGTACCACCGGCAAAGTCGAGAACCCCCATTTCTTTCAGCCATCCACCCTGCCCCCATACCCAGTGACACAGGGGATCATATATCAGAGTTGCCCAAAGCAAGCCAAACAGGAGAAAAGCCTTAAACTTAATTCTTTCCACAAAGGCGCCGGTAATGAGTGCAGGCGTAATTACAGCGAACATCATTTGAAAGGCTGCGAAAAGCGCTTGAGGTATTGTTTGGCTATAGGCTCCATTGGGCAGAGCATCTACGCCGATAAAACCTAAATAGTTAAGACCGCCTATTAGTCCTTTGATGTCAGCGCCGAAAGAAAGTGAATAACCGTAAAGGACCCATTGAACGCTGATAAGGGCCATAAAGACAAAACTTAAGGTTAAAGTGGAAAGAAGATTCTTTTTGCGAACCATTCCGCCATAGAAAAGCGCCAGGGCCGGCGTCATTAGCAGAACGAGGGAACAACAAACAAGAACCCAAGCTGTATCGCCCGAATTCATATAAAGACCTCCTGTACATATTTGTTGAAATAGATAACAGCAATTAAAGTGCCACAAATGTGTCACATAAGTGAAAAAATGTATATATATATGTTATTATTAGTATTTATATGGTAAAAGTGTTAAAAATAGAAATAAATAATTAAACAAATATGTTCTACTTAAGATATAGTTGTGACAAGAATGCACTTTTAAAGTTGAAAATGTTTGAAGTTATCCGCATGCGCTCGAGTCCAAATTTAAAACAGCATTTAAAAGAAAACATGTCTTTCACCATCATTTTGTTTCACGAAATCATGCCAGACAGAGTATCTTTTTACATATTGAGCAATTTTACAATCGGAAGGGTATCCATTCTGCTCTTGGATACAGAACGCACGGTGAGATGGGAAAATTTAAACTTGTAGCACAACGACCTGCCTAGTAAACGGGGTCAAGTCCAAAGTCAGGCGCAAAGGATCCGTAGAATAAAAAAGTTAGGTGAAAAAAGGTGAAATGTTGAAGTACCACCTTAATCATTTTCAGCGCTAATATCTGTTCAAAGAAAATGCTTGATATCTTTTTAGGAGGAGGAAAAAAATAATTCGTTTTCGATGCTTTTTATATCACCTGTAGCGAGTAGCCGCAGTGCTAGCGCCTCGGCCTGCGCCACATCGATCCCGCTGATTATTTTCTGGTTTTCCGCCAGGTATATGGGATTCATGCTCAGAGTACGTATACCGCATCCGATCAGGAATTGCAGGTAACCGGCCCGATTAGCCATATCACCGCAAATTGATACATCCTTCCCTGCGGCTGTGGCGGCATCGGCAACCCGTTTGATCGCCCGCAGAACCGCCGGATGATGGGGGATGTAATACTCTGCCACTTCTTCGTTCGTACGATCGACGGCCAGCATGTATTGAACAAGGTCGTTAGTCCCGATGGAAAAGAAATCTACAACCCGTGCGAATTCCTCGATGATTTCAATCACCGCAGGGACTTCGACCATCATGCCGATTTTCGGCTGGTTGTTAAAAACGCTACCCGGTTTTTCAAGCTCTGCCACGCACTCCATCACGATGTCTCTTGCCTGCAGAAACTCCTCCAGAGAGAAGATCATGGGAAACATGATCTTCAGATCGCAGTCGAAGCCCGCGCGTAGAATAGCCCTAACCTGTTGGGTAAAGATATCTTCATGCTTTAATGAAAATCGGATGGAGCGCAGGCCTAAAAAGGAATTGTCTTTATTCACCGGTTCCCAGTATGCGGGCATTTTATCGCCGCCAATATCAAGTGTGCGGAACGTGACATCCTTGGACGGAGAACCCTCGACAAGTTTCCTGTAAATGAAAAACTGCTCTTCTTCGGCAGGAAAATTCTTTCGTATAATGAACGGGAACTCGGAACGGTACAACCCGACACCGTCGCAGGACAGCTCTCTTAGCAGCTCCAGGTCTTTCAATAAATTGACGTTCGCCATCAGCTTAATGCGTACCCCGTCTTTTGTTTCGGTGAACTGTTTCATAACGGACGGCGCTTTTACCGCCATTTGTTCATCGATACGATCTTTAAATTCCTGTAATATATCCTTGACCGGGTTGATGAAAATATTGCCGATCTCTGCATCGATGAGGATGCGATCGCCGTCAGAAATATTGCCGGCCAGAGGATCATTTACGATGACCATGGGTATCTGCAAAGAGCGGGCAAGGATGGAGACATGCGAGGTGACTCCGCCGCTCAAAAGTACGATACCCTTCACCCCTTCCGAAGAAAGTTTTAACAGGTCGGACGGATACATGTCCGTCGCGACCATTATCCGACGATATACCGATGGCAACTTTGCCTCTTTTCCGGCAAGATTCCTGATGAGCCGCATTACCAGGTCCTCGATGTCGTGCACCTTCTCTCTCAAATAAGGATCGGAACTTGCCGAAAGCAGGGCAATATATTTCTGACCCGCGGCAATCACTGCATCGGGCGCGTTTTTTCCCTTTTGCACCGGCACAGTCATCGCCGCAATAAAACTCTTGTCCTTCAATATGAGCAGATGCGCGTTGAAAATCATGGAGGCGGCATCACTGAGTTTGTCCTCCACTGCCTTTTGCAATGCAGCAAGTTCTTTTTCCGTTTTCTTAAGCGCTTTTTGCAGATCAACCAGACCATACTTTTTCCCGAAGGTATGCCCTGCTATCTCATGGAACCGCTCAGTGCCGATCGCAAGCGTTGCTTTCGCGTAAGCATAACCCCGTGACGCCGCCTTGCCTTTCAGGAAAACGCCCTCAAGTTGTTCTTTTTTTCCACGGGGCGTCTCACGCGGCGTTGCACCTTGCAGAGAAATGATCATCTTAATATTCTCAAGCACTGAGGCAAGCTGGGACGCTACGATCTGCAGAGCCTTGATGTCGCTGTTCTCAAAACTGTTGTTTTCCTGCCGTTGCAGCATCATAACGCCCACAGGGGTTTCGCCGCTAACAATTGGCACAGAAAGAAATGATTTATATCGCTCTTCCCCTGTGCCCCTAAAATAGCGGAAATTAGAATGAGTAAAACCGTCAGATAAACAGACCGGTTCGTTTTTCTCAAAAACCGCGCCGGCAATACCCTCGCCGGGCTTAAGTCTTATTTTACCGATGATCTGCGGCTTGAATCCGGTATTTGCCCGCAGCACCAACTCGCGCTTAACATCATCATAAATATAAATGGAACAGACATCTGCTTGCATATGTCTGGCCACCATGATAACGATATTATTAAGCAGTTTTTCGATACTCGAACTGCCTTTAAACACCCAATCCAATTGGCCGATGTTAAGCAGTAAATTTAAGTGATCCATAATTGTACCTTTTCTATATTATTCAGCTGGTAATGTTTATTATATAATTTATCGTTGTCCGGTGCAAACAAATTGCGATCTTTGTTTAATGATGATCGTTCTTTGTCTCGGAAGTTTTAGTTTCAGGATGAACACATTACGCTGTGATGAGCATTTATCGGGGCAGGCAAACAGGCGACGATTCTAATTAATTGGCAGAAGGAGGATGAACCTAACAAAATAATCAGAACCGTCGCTGCCTGAGCTTGTTTCATAAAAAGCCGCTGCACTTCTAAGTATAAGAAATGCGGCAGCGGCATAACAAACATTACTTCTTAGAAAGTACAGCTTAAAGTTACTCCGCCGTAAATATCAGTGCTGTAGTTATCTGAATGAAAGTAACTATTCAAACTTCATTTCATTCGTTTTGGGTAAGTCTTATTCAGAATCCCGGGAGGTTACCCATCCTCCCGGGTGTAAAAAAGTTTAACAAGGATTATATTAGAAACTGAGGGTCAGTTTGTTGATAAGCATGTAGTCATCATCAACTTGGTTGCTTCCGCCGGTACCCTTGAAGTAATCACCGGTAAAGAGATAAGCGCCGCCCACCATATAAGACAGGTTGTCGGTGAGTTTGTAAGTAGCGGTGAGATCAACTTCCGTACCGTAGGTCCCGCCCGTAAAACCTGCAGGTTTCTTGTCGGCCTGCGCGTAGGATAATGACAGCAGAACATCCCACTTGGAAGTTGGTTTCATACCGGCTCTGCCCTGGAAAAACCAGGCGTTGGACATGGTGCTGTCAAAAACAGAGTTATTATTGCCATACAGGTATCCCGTCCAGTAGTACAAATCCGCGTTGAACAGAATCAGGCAGGGTTCCCAATCAACGCCGCCATTATTGATTCCACCTTCGATTTTATTGGGGGTATTGGGATCATCGCCGGAGAGATAAGCGAAAGTACCGCCGGCATAAAACATACCGAAGGTGGCGGTGGCATCAACAAAGAGACTCAGAGCGCCAACGGAAACATTTGTTGGGTTGATAACGTAACCTTCATATTTTTTCGCGTCGCCAAACCAGTACTCGGCTTCCGCCTGCAAATCGACGGGACCAATCTTGGCTTTGACATAGGGGTCTATCACGTATATGTTTGACAGGTAAGAACCGCATGCATTGCCTCTGCACGTTGCGTCACGATTCCACAGAAAAAGAGCCCCGGCTTCACCATTCTTGAAGTTGTAAATACCGGCAATTCTATATGAATCCAAGTCTCTGTCGGTCTTTGTTGCATTGAGTCTGTTAAGCCAGTACCAGGAGTCTGAACTGACAGCGCTATAGCTGTTGTCTACTTCTTTGGCATAACCCAGGATGCCGGTAAAAGGTCCTTTCTGTAGATAATACTGAATCTGGCCAGCGGTAGGGCCGGTACTATTATCGGCGAAAACTGTCCCGAATGTGTAATCCTCCATATAACCAACCTTAAACAAACCGATGGGCGAAGTATAATCAACATGAACCTGTCTGAAGGATATATTTTCAGCTTCCGCCAATGTTCCCGGACCGTTTGGATCCGAAACGCCTAAATTTGCTCTCGCCCCGCCCCAGATTCTTTCCATCGCGTCGAATTGAGTTACCAGTTTCAGGCTGGGGGATATGATAAAATCCGCTCCCACGCGCAAATCCTGAAAGAAAAAGGCTGTGCTGGGATTCGGAGAACCGGAATCATCAGCTAAACTGATTTTGTTTAAATACAATCCGCCGACATTGTAATCGGCGCCGACTTTGACGTCAACCGCGAAGGCTGACATACTGAAGACCGTAACCATCCCCAATGATAACAAAACTAACCAAAATCTCTTCATTCTTTTCTCCTTTTTCAATAAAAGTTAATATTTTCGCCTTTAAAAAACGGGCATTTTCTAAAAACGACTAATTCGCTTCTTGTTTAGCGTGTACATAATTTTCCATAGATTGCCCAAGCGGATATAGGCACTCAACTTTTTTATAATCATTTTCATTTGACAAAATTATCCTTTAGTTGTTCACAATCAATCCCGTATTTATGAACTTTATATGTCAGAATGCGTTTTGTTGTTCCCAGCAACATGGCAGCAGCTGACTGATTGCCCCTGGTTTTCATCAGCGCCTGAAAAATCATCGTTCTTTCACAGTCGGACACACAGCGCTCCAATATGTTTTCTTTGCTTTCGTATTTTACAGTTTCCATAAGATTACCCCACTTGATCATTACACGGCGTTTTCGCCCCGTTCACCGGTGCGGACCCGCATGGCGTCATCCACCGGATGGACGAATATTTTCCCGTCCCCGATTTCACCGGTATAAGCCGCCTTGCGAATCGCGTTGACGATGGCATCTGTTTCATTTTCCTTTACAATAACCTCCAGTCTTGCCTTGGTAACCATGTCCACCTTATAGGTATTACCGCGAACCTGTAGTTTCAGGCCTTCCTGATTACCGTGGCCTTCGATCTCTGAAATCATCACGCCCGGATGGCCGATCTTTTTCAACGCGGCAAACACGCCCCCGACCTTATCAGGCCTTATTATAGCTTCTATTCTTTTCATCACGATTCTCCTTTGTCTCATTTTTAGTATTATAGTGTTATTCGATTAGAGGGCATAAACCCCTTTTTCACCTGTGCGGACTCTCATGGCATCTTGAGCATCGAGCACAAAGATCTTGCCGTCTCCCACATTACCAGTGAAAAGTGCATCGCGCATGACATCCATAACACCTGGGACATCCCAATCATTCACCACAAGATCGACCCTAACCTTGGGTATGAAGGAAATCCTGTCGTTGATAGGCTCCGCATCTTTGTCCATTTGACCTTTTTGCCTGCCGAATCCCTTGATCTTGGTCACGGTCATTCCCAGAATGAATTCTTCATCTTTCAGGATATCCACCAAGACATTCAGCATATCAGGACGAATCATGGCGGAAATCATTTTCATGCTGTATGACCGCTTCACGTTCGAAATAGCCACGTATGCGAGGCTGATCAGCGCCCAGGCTCCGGCGATGAGGAAACAAATATCTACTTCGGCCCTGGAATCGGCATTGCCTATGGAGTACAGATAAACGATGGCAATAACCATAATCACATTGCCGATGACACCCAGCACTGGAATAAGGCCGTGCTTGAGAATGCTGAAATCTTCTCTTTTTTTGAAGGCGATGATGGTCCACACGCAGGTTAGGCCGTAAAGCACGAAGGTTCCAAAGTTGGAAGCCAGTGTGATACCGGTCAGTCCTACTACCGACCGCACACCGATTGCCGCGATGACTGAAGAAACGATAACCATGGCGCCAATAGCCACATGCGGAGTGCTGAATTTCTGATGGATAAAGCCCATCATCTTCGGCAGTTCCCGACCGCCGGCCATACCCGCGCTTACACGGATGGCTGTATTCATGCAGCTCAGGGTCGTGCCAATGATTGCGATAACTACTGTAACCGCCATGGTGATCATCAGGCCAAATCCTATGCCGGGGAGCACATTGTTGCCTATAAGCACTGCCAGATCGCCGATGGGCGCTGAAGAAGCGGCCGCGGCGGCCATTCCTGTAGTAAGCGTCTTCCCGCTTCCGTTTATCAGTTTTTCACTGATCATGGTGCCTGCGGCAAAATATTCGATCAGATAGGCAAACAAACCCTGAACAATCAGAGAAATGATGATAGCCTTCGGAATATTCTTCGACGGTTCTTTGGTTTCGGCAGCCAGAGCCGTGCAGCTCTCAAAACCGACCAATATAAGGATGGCAAGGGTGGATTGGACAAGGACACCGTTGAGCGAATGCGGCATGATGATATCCCATCCGCTGCTGAATGCCCATGTAGTGGCCCCCTGCGGGTTTCCTAGCCGGTAAAAGATAGCCAGACCGCTGAAAATAACGAGAGTAACAAGCTGTATTATATTGATCCAGATGGAGGTCATGGTGGACCCGGTCACGCCTCGGTAGGCAATATATCCGATGACTACTGCAATGATAACCGCAATAACCGTCAGGGAAATATTGGATAAGGTTCCGCCGGAGAATTGGGTATAGATGTATCCTATCATTGTGGCGAACATGGCCACCATGACACCCGGATAAACCCAATAGAACAAATGCGCGGCCCAGCCCGTAGCCAGTTTGGAGAGGCGGGCCATCGAATTGGGAGCCGCCCTTTTTGTTCCTGAATTGTCGAGGAAAGCCTTTTCCGCAAAATAAGTAACGCTGGCAAAGCCCGCCTCCGGATAAATCTTCGCCAACTGCGAATAGGAAAGGGCTGTGAGAAAGCAAATAATCAAGGCAACCACGATTCCCGCCCAGATATCGCTTGCCACCGATGCCCCGCTTGGAGCGGTAGCGGCAGCCTGCATTTGATAAGTAATCCATAAAAATGCTCCGGGTGCGATCAGTGCCATGGCATTCATGGTCGCACCCATCAAACCAATCGTAGGTTTGACTAGTGGGGAGCTTTTTGCTTCTGTCATCTTTTCTTTCATACCTTACCTCCTTTTTACGAATAAACTATTTTCCGTTTATCCTTTCCAATTACGATTTCGATCTATGATTTATGATAAGGCATATAGTGTGCCAAACCCGGTAACGAATAGTTTTGATAGGCATTAAGATAAATGAAAATAGGTAGTTAAAAATATAATGAGTTGATGATGATAGCTTTGGATGTAGATATCGGGGAATATTATTAGCGTTAATAAAAGACAAAAATGAATTAAAATATATATCATTAATCATTCTTATCCGAATTAGTATAAGATTATGAAGATGAATATTGTATGATTTCAGCTTGGTAAGAGATTTACATTATGCGGGGCTACCAAAAGGTAGTAAAATAGACGCTCCCTACATAGATGTAGGATTGCCTTTTAGAGAATTTATATCGATGCCGTATTTCGCAATCCTTAATCCCATTGTCCTTTCGGTCATGCCGAGAGCGCGGGCCGCCTTGGCCATATTTCCGTTAGAACGTCTGAGTTCTTCAAGGAGAAGTTCTATTTCTATGGATGCCAATGTTTCGTTTAGTTTTCCCCTAAGATTTCTATGGGAGCCGATACCGTTCTGCTTAATGCTGAGCGGCAAATGATGACTGTGAATGATCCCGTCCGTGCATAAAATGATCGCTCTCTCGATGCAATTTTCCAACTCCCGCACATTGCCGGGCCAGTGATGATTCATCAGCAGTTCAACAGCCGGGGCGGAGATGCCGGAAATGTTTTTGCTGAATTCCCTGCTGTACTTTTCGGTAAAATAATCAGCCAACAAAATGATGTCCGTTTTGCGCTCCCGCAGCGGCGGCACAACGATGGGAAAAGCATTCAGGCGATAATAAAGATCTTCCCGGAACTTTCCTTCCTGGATCAGTTTTTCCAGGTTCCGGTTGGTCGCCGCAATAATTCTGACTTCCGCTTTAATGGTCGCGTTTCCGCCTACGCGTTCAAAAGTCTTTTCCTGAAGAACCCTTAATAATTTCGCCTGCAACGCAAGCGACAGTTCTCCGATTTCATCGAGGAAGATGGTTCCACCTTCCGCCATTTCAAAGCGGCCTTTATGCAAAGACGTGGCGCCGGTGAAGGCTCCTTTCTCATGTCCGAAAAGTTCGCTTTCAATGAGATTCTCCGGCAGAGCCGCGCAATTGACCTCTATGTAGGGATTGTTCACGCGGCTGGAATTATAGTGAATGGCATGAGCGACCCTTTCTTTTCCGACTCCGCTCTCCCCGAGGATGAGCACGGTTGTGTTTGTGCGGCTGACTTTATCGATGAGGGCGAAGATCTCGAGCATGCTTTTTGAGTTGCCGATAATCGTTTTCTTCCCGTACTTGATTTTCAGTTCATCATGGAGGCGCTGGTTTTCTTCCCTGACTTTTTCCAGTTCTTCCTGAACCAATTGACGAAGACGCACGGCCTGGGATATGCTTGAGGCTATGATCGTGAGCAGACGCACATCATCCGCGAAGGAAACATTCTCATCAAAAGGCCGGTCTAAAGAAAGCGCGCCTATTACTTCGTTGCCGATTTTAATGGGTACGCAAATGAAAGTAACATCGCTCTTATCGATATTCCTTCTTGCGCCCGTTCTGTCTAAAAAGCGGGGTTCTTCGGAAATACGGGGAATGATCGCCAGACGGCCCGTGTCTATGACCTGACCAGTAATCCCTTCTCCAAGACGGTATTTCCCCTTTGCCTGTTCTTCCGGCAGCAGACCATAGGCCTCTTCAATAAATATTTCCCCTCTGCTTCTGTTAAGAATAGTCAGGGTGCCGCGAAGCATTTCCATATTATCCGCCATCATCTGGAGAATCGGTTTCAGCACCGCATTAAGGTCCAGCGCTTCACTGAGTTTTTTACTTATCTCAAAAAGAAGAGACAGCTCTTTTATTTCGCGGGATGCCCTGTAATCATGATCCATCATATAAGCATATCCAGTTAACCGGTTATTTTTCAGCGTTATCTATAATACAGTAATGGAGCTTATTTCATGAAAAGCCGCCGCACTTCTAAGTATAAGAAATGCGGCGGCGGCATAACAAACATTACCTCTTAGAAAGTACAACTTAAAGTTACTCCGCCATATAGATAGGTGCTGTTCCTTTGGGTGGGATCAACTCCCTCTAAACCTTTCGCTTTCATTTCGTATTTGGCATCGTCCGAAAGAGGGAAGACATAAGACAATATCGGCGTAACCGATAATGTCTTATAAACTGCTATGGGTAGGGAAACGGAAGCTGTTCCATCGTGGAAATTATTAAATTTATCCGTAGTGGCCACTGAGTTGCTGTCATATTTGGCGTATGTTGTTGCATCAGTTGATAACAGATAACTGGCCGAAGCTGCCAATTTTAAACTAACTACTTTGTTGAACTCAAAAGTATGGGAAACTCCCAGTAAAAAATACCACTCACGATAATGGTCAATATCCTTATAAGCTGTCAGGGTCGGCTGTAAAATGGTGTCCAATCCCAGATTCAAGAAGACTTCCTGAGCAGCAAGCGGCGCGGCTGCTCCGGCATAAGGCGCTCCCAGGGCATAGTAAATATAGCCGGGAGTTACCTGCAATATCCCAAATTTCCTGGAATAAGATAATGTATAATCTGTCTCCGTATATTGAGAAGCATATTGGGCATCACCAACCGAATAGGGCCTCGTATCCATATTCCCCCATACATTCAAAGAAAATCCTTTATAGCCTATTGTTACAGACGGTTCTATAACCACGCTGTCTCGGGTTTGCTCATACCCGCGCCATATATAGGCGCTCAATACGCTGAAATCTATCTCTCCTGTCACTTTGTCTTCATCCGGCTTTTGTTCAGCAGGTTGCTGTACTTGCGTCTGTGCAGGCTTTTGCTCCGGCGTCTGTGCAGGCTGCTGCACCGGCGGCTGGTCTTCGGCTTGGGAAATCACCGGAAAAACGGCAACCATCAGTAAAAGCAAAACCACGGTAATTATTTTATTGATATGGTTTTTCATAGCACTTAATTCTCCTTTGCATCTTCTAATTCCTCTTTGAATTGCTCACAGTCAATTCCATACTTATGAACTTTATATGTCAAAATACGTTTGGTTGTTCCTAACAACTCGGCTGCGGCTGACTGATTGCCTTTAGTTCTTGTCAGAGCATGAATGATAACTGTTTTTTCACAGTCAGATACACAACGTTCCAATACATTTTCTCCGTTGCATGGTTTGTCTTTATTCATAAGACAACCTCAGCCGATAGCTTTTTCACCGCGCTCGGCACTGCTGATGCGCACGCATTCGGCAAGATCAAGGACGAATATCTTGCCATCGCCGACAGAGCCGGTATGAGCGCCTTTGGTAATTGCCTTAATCGTCCGTTCAACAAAATCTTCATTTACGGCAATATCGAGTCTGACTTTAGTAAGCAGGCCGCCTGCTTCTTTCGCACCTCTGTATATCTCCGTATGGCCTTTTTGCCTGCCCTGCCCCAAAACACTGGTAACAGTCATCAAATTTACTCCCACGGCCTCCAGTTCTGTTTTAACCGCATCAAGTTTGTGCGGCTGGATAATAGCTATGATTAGTTTCATGATTATTTCCTCCTATTCAATCACGGTATAAGCGGCTTCGCTTTGCTGTGTTAAATCCAATCCAACGATTTCGTTCTTTTCTTCAACTCGCATTCCAATGATAGCATCAACAATTTTGTAAAGGATGTAAGTCATCACAACAGCAAAGACAACAGCGACAACCCACATGATGCACTGAACAAGCAATTGATGCGCATTGCCAAAAAGAAGTCCGTTGTTTCCGGTCGCATTAACAGCTTTCTCAGCAAAAATGCCTGTGGCGATGGTTCCGACTGTCCCTCCGACACCATGCACACCGAAGGTATCCAGCGAATCGTCATAACCGAGTTTTCCTTTAATGATAGCGACGGCAACATAGCAAACCATCGCGACAATGATGCCGATAAACATCGCATTCATCGGGTTGACAAAACCGCAGGCCGGGGTGATGGCGACGAGCCCGGCCACCGCACCGGTCGCGACACCCAGAACGGTCGGCGATCCATTGTGCCACCATTCAATGAGCGCCCAGGCTAATCCTGCGGCAGCGGTTGCTGTATTGGTTGTCACAAAAGCATTGCCGGCGATGCCGTCGGCAGCCAGAGCGCTGCCGGCATTGAACCCGAACCAACCGAACCATAAAAGGGCGGCGCCAAGCACAGTAAAAGGCAGATTATGCGGACGAATCGGCTTATGGTTGTAACCAACTCTTTTCCCAAGCACCACAGCCAGCACCAGAGCCGAAATACCGGAACTGACATGAACCACTATGCCGCCGGCATAATCGAGCGCGCCCAAAGATTTGATCCAGCCACCTGCTCCCCAGACCCAGTGCGCAAGAGGATCATAAACAAATGTTGCCCATAGAATAGTGAAAATCAAGAAAGCTGAAAATTTCACCCTTTCCGCGTAGGCGCCGATAATCAAAGCCGGAGTGATAACAGCGAACATCATTTGAAAGGCCATAAACACACTGTGGGGAATAGTCGCGGCATAATCCGGATTCGGCGTAGCCCCTACATGGTTCAGTCCTGCCCAGCTCAAATTACCGATTATTCCGTGAAAATCAGGTCCAAAGGCCAGAGAGTAACCGAATAATACCCATTGTATGCTGATTACGCATAAAATAATAAAACACTGCATTAAAATGGAAAGAACGTTTTTCCGGCGAACCAGCCCTCCATAAAAAAACGCCAATCCCGGCATCGTCATCAACAATACAAATGCCGTGGATACCAAAACCCACGCTGTATCTCCTGAATTCATAATTATTTCCTCCTTGAAAAAATTGTTTCTTTCATCGCTTAGTACCGCAAGGATAATGCCAAAAAAATATATTTTATGTAAGTATATGATATATCAAATATTTTATACGAATTCGGGCACATAGCCGAAGAAGATATTTTCTACATTTATGAAAAAGGAATATTTGTAATCGGACAAAAAAGTATTATTTTGAGAAGGCAGAAGAAGAATTGGTATGGGTCAATAGATTTTCATTTACACAAATAAAAAGCCCCTTGTCTAAACAGACAAGGGGCTTTAAGTTTATATACTTGGTTTTAACCCGCTTCGCATGGGATTGGCTCCATTATGCCGTGAATTCCGTAGGGGGTTACATGCCCATGCCGGGATATCCGCCACCGGGAGGCATACCGGGCATACCGCCGCCTGCGCCCTTCTCTTCGGGCTTATCGGCGATCATGCACTGAGTTGTAAGCAGTAAAGCTGCAACTGAGGCCGCATTCTGCAGTGCAAAACGGGTAACCTTGGTCGGATCAATAACACCGGCAGCGATCATGTCTTCATACACATCGGTGCGGGCGTTAAAACCAAAGGATCCCTTCTTCTCTTTTACTTTCTCGACTACAATGCTGCCTTCCAGGCCGGCATTACAGGCAATCATTTTAATCGGCTCTTCAATGGCTTTCTTTATAATATTGACGCCTATTTGCTCGTCGCCTTCCAAAGTCATTTTAGCCAGAATAGGAAGTGTCCGCAGATAAGCAACACCACCGCCGGGAACGATGCCTTCTTCAACAGCGGCGCGGGTGGCATGCAGCGCGTCTTCGACGCGGGCTTTCTTTTCCTTCATTTCTGTTTCGGTGGCTGCGCCGACTTTAATGACGGCAACACCGCCAACCAGTTTGGCCAGTCTTTCCTGAAGTTTCTCTTTATCATAATCGGACGTGGTCTCTTCTATCTGAGCGCGGATTTGTTTGACACGGCCTTCCAGATCAGCGCGCTTTCCGGCACCGTCAATAATTGTGGTGTTGTCTTTATCGATCGTGATCTTTTTGGCGCGTCCCAAATCTTCCAGTTTCACGCTTTCGAGCTTGTAACCCATGTCTTCGGAAATCATCTTGCCGCCGGTAAGAATGGCGATATCTTCGAGCATTGCCTTGCGGCGATCACCGAAACCGGGAGCCTTAACGGCTGCTACATGCAGGGTGCCGCGAATCTTGTTAACGACCAGAGTGGCCAGCGCTTCGCCTTCGATATCTTCGGCGATAATTAACAGCGGGCGGCTCATTTTGGCAATTTGTTCCAAAATAGGAAGCAGGTCTTTCATGCCGCTGATTTTCTTTTCGTAAATCAGAATTAAAACGTCTTCCAGAGCAACCAGCATCTTGTCGGCATTAGTAACAAAGTAAGGAGAGAGATAGCCGCGGTCAAACTGCATACCTTCGACGATTTCCAGTTCAGTCTCCAGGCCTTTTGCTTCTTCCACGGTAATGACGCCTTCTTTGCCGACTTTATCCATTGCGCCGGCAATAATGTTGCCGATGGTTTCATCGTTGTTGGCTGAAATGGTGCCGACCTGGGCGATTTCTTTCTGATCTTTGGTGGGTTTGCTCATCTTGCTGAGTTCTTTGACAACGGTTTCGACAGCTTTGTCTATACCGCGTTTAATATCCATGGGGTTGCTGCCTGCCGCAACTGCTTTAACGCCTTCGCGATAAATGGCCTGTGCCAGAAGGGTTGCTGTGGTCGTACCGTCACCGGCGACGTCGCTTGTTTTGCTGGCGACTTCTTTGACCATTTGAGCGCCCATATTTTCAAATTTATCTTCGAGTTCGATTTCTTTGGCTACAGTAACGCCGTCTTTAGTAACGGTGGGTGAACCATAACTTTTATCAATAATGACATTGCGGCCTTTGGGGCCGAGAGTTACTTTTACAGCGTCGGCCAGAGTGTTGACGCCCTTCAGCATAGATTTTCTTGCTTCTTCATCATAAAGAAGTATTTTTGCTCCCATTTTATATATTCCTCCTTAATAGTTTCTTATTTTTCAATAATGCCGAGAATATCGTCTTCTCTCATAATCAGGTATTCTTCACCGTCTATTTTAACTTCAGTGCCGCCGTATTTGCTGAAAAGGACTTTATCGCCCACGCTGACTTCAGGTTTTATAAGCTTGCCGTCATCGGCGACTTTGCCTTTGCCCACGGCAATAACTTTACCCTCAATAGGTTTTTCCTTGGCTGTATCGGGAATGATGATTCCCCCCTTCGTCTTTGTCTCCTCTTCCAAACGTTTTACAATGATTCTATCCTGTAAAGGTCTGATTTTCATATTATTTTCTCTCCTTTCCACTTTTTTTAAAATTGTATTATAGTTACTTATAGATGATCAAGTGGCGCTATATTATGCACTATTTCTCAGATGTCAAGGGATTGCGGACATTTTTATTTTTAAATTGAGCGGACTTTTATTCATTAAAATAAGTTTTCCAGCAATTCTTTTAGAGAACCTATTTTGCAAATTTCCATTTTCGCTATTTTCCCCAGCTGCGCCGCGTTAGTTTTCGGCACCAGGCAGCGGTTAAAACCCAAACGCGCCGCTTCCTTTATGCGCACATCCATTTGCGAAATAGCCCTGACTTCCCCGGCAAGTCCAACTTCTCCCAAAACAACCGTTCGCGCATCAATAGGCTTATCCAGAAAACTTGATGTCATGGCGGCAACTATACCCAAATCAACCGCCGGTTCTTCCACCCGGACACCGCCGGCTACATTGATAAAGATGTCCGAACCGCTTAAATGCAGACCGCAAATCTTATCCAGCACAGCCACCAGAAGAGAAACGCGGTTATAGTCCACACCAATAGCCGTGCGCCGGGGGGTTCCCAGATTTGTTGAACTCACCAAAGCCTGAATTTCCACTAAAATCGGCCTTGTGCCTTCAAGGCTGGGGACAACAACGGAACCGGCAACATTATACGGCCGCTCCGCCAGGAAAAAAGTAGAAGGATTGGGCACTTCCTTTAGCCCTTTATCCCGCATTTCAAAAACGCCTATCTCGTTGGTCGGGCCGAAACGGTTTTTTATGCTTCGGATGATCCTGTAGGCATGGCCGGAATCGCCTTCAAAATATAAAACTGTATCCACCATATGCTCAAGCACTTTGGGACCGGCAATAGAACCGTCCTTGGTTACATGACCTACCAAAAAAACAGGAATGCCATATTTTTTAGAAAAAAGAATCAGACGCGATGAAGCCTCACGCACCTGCCCGACACTGCCGGGAGCGGACATGAGTTCTCCCGAGTAAACCGTTTGAATAGAATCAATAACCACTATGGATGGAGAAACTGCTTTAATCTGTTCTAAAATCTTTTCCAGAGAAATCTCCACCAGAACCAGTAAATCTTTTGACGCGGCACCTACCCGTTCACTTCGCAATTTAATTTGACTGGCCGATTCTTCTCCCGACACATATAATACTTTCAATCCTTTTTGAGCCAGATTATGCATCATTTGAAGCATGAGTGTTGATTTACCGATGCCCGGTTCTCCGCCTATCAAGATTGCCGAACCGCCGACGATACCGCCTCCCAGTACCCTGTCAATCTCCGCGATGCCTGTGATGGTTCGCTTGCCTTCATCTACCGGAATATCTTCTATAGACAGGGGCTTACCGTCAAAATTCATTTCCGCACGGCTGTTGAAATCGGAATCGCTGATCAATTCTTCGGCAAAACAATTCCAGCCGTTACAGGACGGACATTTACCCAGCCACTTGGGCGACATATAACCGCAATGCTGACAAAAGAAACCTGTCTTATTCTTTTTCAAATCTAATTGCTCCTTGATGAGTAAAGAAAGAAAAGCATATTTCTCTTGAGCATGTCAATATTAATTGCCGGATCATTCAGAAAAAGTCAGTTGGCAGGATAAGATTTTTATTTACCAGGACAAAAAAGATAATCAATTTTCTCCTTGATTATTGAGCGATACTGCAATAGATTGATTAAATAACTATTTTCACTACTGTCCGGATATTTGGTCAAATAAATTTAGTTGGTTACAGGACATAGGGTTTTCCGTTTTGTAATTAGTTCTTGTAAATAGTTGATAAAGCGGAATTCTTTCGAAAACTGAGACGC
>JBEKMY010000004.1:0-96028 GCA_049523355.1 Smithella sp.
CGGCTAAACGCGCGCGGGCTATCGTCAAAGCGACAGCATATTTTAATGATCCCCAAAAAGTTCTGGAAGCTTCGATGGATCTCGGAGAAGCTATGCCCGGTCTGGAAATCTCTCAAATACCGCCTGATCAAATCTTAGCCGGACGCGGCTGGTAAATTTCGTATGCCTTTGCGTTTAGTAAGCGACAAACCATCTTTCATAGGCGTTTTGGATCTGCAAGGCGGAGTGCATGAGCATGTGGAACATCTGGAACGATTAGGTATCGCTTATAAAAAAGTGAAGCAGGCAAATGACTTTGCGGATCTGGCCGGGTTGATTATTCCCGGCGGTGAAAGTTCCTGCATTTCCAGATTGCTTAATATTTTTGAAATCAAAGATGTATTGCTTGGAGCTTATAGCCGTGGAATGAAAATATGGGGTACTTGCGCGGGAGCAATTTTGCTGGCGCAGAAGGTGGTTGGTGAATCCCCTTGCCTTGGTTTGATCAACATAACCATTGAACGCAATAGCTTTGGCAGTCAACTCGATAGTTTTGTAAGCAAAGCTCTGATTCCTGCTGTCGCGGCAGAACCCATGCCACTGACTTTTATCCGTGCACCTAAAATTATTGATGTGGGCTCTGATGTTAATATACTTCTAAAAATTGATGATTACATAGCGGCGGCAGAAAGCGAATCCATATTAGTTACGGTATTTCATCCGGAATTAACCGGCTGCCTTGCCCTGCATCGTTACTTTGCTATAAAATGCGGTGTGAATCCGGCAATTAATCGTCATGAGGATATTGATCCGCTTTGGAAAAGTTCGAGTTGGACAAAACATGCCGGCATTCGTTAAATGGATTTAATAAAACATATTGAAGAAAATTTTTTTGCCATCAGCCGTTATTGGGGAAGTTTAAATTGTTCTTTGACGCAGATTGAATCAATCTGCGCAATGAATACCGGCGTAACTATTTCCGATATTAACTGGGCATGGAATGAAAAGCCTTTAAACAAAGATGACGCAAAGTCCATCGCAGCAATAAAAGAATATTATAGAAAATCAAATCTGCGTTTCTGGTGGTGGATATATCCCAGCGGACAATCGCCTGAAACCCGAAGAATATTACAGGATGAGGGATTTCGTTTAATTGAAAAAGTTCCTTGTATGGCGGCAGATTTGAACGATTCATTGTCAGGCAGGCATTTCCCGGACAATATAAAAATCTCGGAAGTTAAAAACAAAAACGATTTGCATATGTGGGAATTTATTTCCTTCCACGGCTTTGATATGCCCCTACGCACCAGAGAGCAGTATGGCGCTTTTGTTTCTTCATTTAATCTTGGTGAGCAATCTCCGCAAAAACTTTTTATTGCATATCTCGATGAAATACCGGCAGCTACCTCGCTGCTTTTCACTTATAAAAATTCAGCAGGAATCTATTACGTATCAACTCTTTCTGCGTACAGAAATAAAGGATGCGGCATGAGAATCACGCAGGCCGCGATGCAATCCGCTAAAGAATCTGGTTTTAAAGATGTCATTTTACAAGCAACACCTAAAGGGGCAAAGGTTTACTTGCGAGCCGGATTCAAAGAATACTGCCATGCGGAAATTTATAAACTTTGAATTCCAAAATTAACGCATTTTTCGTACCAGACAGATAGAGAATCTTAACTTTTTAACAACAAAACTTTAAATGGCCAAAATCAAACAATATTTCATTGACAAAAACGAATCCATTATTATAGTATTTGAAATTGTTAAGTAATTTATAACAATAATTTTTTATCAATGTTGTGGAGGATAATATGGAAAATAAAAATCGTAAAACGTTTTTTATGTTCTTAATGGCGTTTTTGGTCGCCTTTTTTATTGTTTCTCTTGTGGAAGTTCTGAGATCTTCTCTAATCCCTTCGGGAGCGCCTGAAATTCCGGTAGCGGCAGCAATAGAAGGAACCGTTCCTGCTTCTTTTTCCGATCTGGCTGAACGTGTTAAACCGGCAGTTGTCAATATAAGCACAACAAAAATATTTAAGGGAAGAAGCCAGGGTAATAATTTTGGCCGGTCGCCTTTTAATGAATATTTCGGAGATGATTTCTTTAACCGCTTTTTTGGCGATATGCCTCAGCGCGATTTTAAACAACGAAGTCTTGGTTCCGGCTTTATTATCAGCAATGACGGATATATTTTCACCAACAACCATGTGGTAGAAAATACGGATAAAATTCTGGTAAAAATCTCCGATGGCAAAGAATATGAAGCAAAAATCATAGGCGCAGATGCCAAAACAGATATCGCATTAATCAAAATTAAGCCGGACAATGGTCTGCCGACAGTCGCTCTTGGCGACTCTGATGTAGTAAGAGTGGGCGAGTGGGTTATTGCGATAGGAAATCCATTTGGCTTGGAACAAACTGTTACCGCCGGCATAGTTAGCGCTAAAGGACGTGTCATTGGAGCAGGCGCTTATGATAATTTCATTCAAACAGATGCATCCATTAATCCGGGCAACAGCGGCGGACCTTTGTTTAATATGCAGGGAAAAGTTATCGCCATTAACACGGCAATAGTTGCCCAAGGTCAGGGAATAGGCTTTGCTATACCGATTAACATGGCAAAAAGCATTTTGGAAGACCTGAAAACAAAAGGGAAGGTGACTCGCGGATGGTTAGGCATCTCCATACAGGATATTTCAGACGATATAGCAAAAAATATGAATTATAAAGGCAAAAATGGAGCTTTAGTATCCGATGTATTTAAGGATGATCCGGCAGATAAAGCAGGAATTAAAGTAGGTGATATAATTACAGAAATAAACGGAAAGTCTATAAAAGACACTCATGATTTGCTTCTGACAACGGCTTCTTTACATGTTGGCGAAAAGGCAACCATTAAAGCATTGCGCGACGGCAAAGAAATATCATTTCTAGTTGTTGTAACGGAGCGCAAAGATAAGCCGGAAATAGCGCTGACAAAAAAATCAGGTGAATATTTCGGTATTAATGTTCAGGAAATCAATAAAGAACTTGCCAAACGATTAGGAATTCCCCATGATACCGGCGTAATTGTCACAGATGTGGAAGAGGGTAGTCCTGCTGATGATGTCGGCATTCAACAAAAGGATGTAATTGTTCAGGTCAACAAAGTAAAAATATCATCCTTGAAACAATTCTCCACGGAAATGAGCAAGGCTGCCGAAAAGAAAAGTGTCATACTTTTAATCAAGCGCGGTAATTCTAATTTCTTTGTCGGATTGCACTTAGAATAAAAAGATTAATCTATATTAGTTATAAAAAAGGCAGGCTTTGAAAAGTCTGCCTTTTTTGTGATTCTTCTATGGATAAAATGTTTCACGTGAAACATTCATCTTCTAATCTTGATTATTTAATCACTCAACCATTTTGAATATTGATACATTTTTGATAATGATTTAACCGCTCGTTCCGGAGTAATAAAGTTCACACCCTTATATTTGTAGTCATTAACATTAGTAATCATTTGCGTTTTATCATCATTTAGCAAATAAACTCCGATTATCGGTTTATTATATTTTTCCATTAATTGTACGGTTAGATCGATTGTCTGTTTTTCAAAAGCTTCCAGATAACGCAAAGAATCTTCTGCAAACTTAGAATCATATTTCTTATCCACTGCAACAGCTGATTCCATTGTCGCTTTTATCATAAGTTTCCTTCCTATAATACCCATATGTATTATGGCATCACATTCAGGAGACCGAATCAGTTCTTCAAGAATTTTCATATATGTTTCTGCATTCATATCACCTACAACATCTATTGGATTAGCATGACTCCAGAAAGGCGGTAATAATTTATTAATGCTTGAGATTACTTCTTCAGATAATCTTGGCACTTTCAAACCGTTTTCCTCGCATAAATCTGACGCTACAACACCCCATCCTCCTCCTAAAGTCAAAAGACCAACTCTATTGCCTTTGGGTAGCGGCAATGAAGAAAATGCCGCCGAAAAATCCAGTAAATCCATAGGGATTTCTGCTTGCACAATACCTGCCTGGCGGCAAGCGGCCATAAATACCTTTCCATCAGAAGCCATTGCTCCGGTATGGCTGGCAGCAGCATTGGCGCCTGCAGATGTCCGACCTCCTTTTAAGACAATAACCGGTTTTCTTTTACCAACTCGTTTTGCTGACTCAAAAAATCTACGGCCGTTTTTTATACTTTCAACGTACAAAACAACTGTTTTGGTCATATCATCAATTTCAAATCCATCCATGAAATCTTCAATTGTAATCATCGCTTCATTGCCTGACCCGCAAAAGGCGCGTATTCCGATATCTTCTTTTACGGCATAAGCCAATATCTGCGTACCCAAATTGCCGGACTGCGCAATCAAAACTGTGCCTCCGGCAACTGGACGAACATGAGGACCTGTACAATAAAACGATATATAGGGATTACATATTCCCATTGTATTGGGACCCAGAATTAAAATTCCTGCTTTCCGTGCTTTTTCTACCAACTCATCTTCTAAAATCTTGCCTTCCACTCCGGTTTCTCCGAATCCGGAGGATATAAGCAATACATTTTTTATCGCCTTTCTCTCAAATTCAGGTATTAAACACAAAACCTTGTCTGCGGGAACCGTAACAACGGCAAGGTCTACCGTATCAGGAATGTCTTCTACGGATTTAAAAACTTTTCTGCCGGCAATATCTTTGCCTTGAGGATTCACCAGATAAATTTTCCCCTGGTATTTTCCCGCAATAACATTAGAAAATATTAAATGTCCCCATTTGCTGATGTTTGCAGACGCGCCAACAAAGGCAATTGATTTCGGATATAATAAATTCCCGATACTTTTTGGATTTATCGGCAAAGGCCGTGCTTTTTGATTTGTTGTGTTTCCTAAAACTATCAGGGCATCAACCGCCGCAACCTTGCCCTGGGCAGTCACCAACAGTGGATTAATATCAATTTCCTTTATATCCGGTATTTCCATGCCTATCCTGGACAAACCAACAAGCGTTTTAATCAACGCATCTTTGTCCGGGGCATTCTCCCCACGAAACGCACCGAGCAATTTCTGGGCATGCAGTTCGTCAATCATTTTTCGCGCTTCTTCCTCATCAAAAGGAGCCAGACGAAAGACAACATCTCCGATTGCTTCTGTAAAAATCCCGCCTAATCCAAACATTACCGTCGCGCCAAATTGCTCATCACAGAAAAGCCCGGCGACAAATTCTCTTTTGCCTACCAACATCGGCTGAATTAAAAAACCTTCTAAATCATTTCCGGCCGCTTCCTTTATATATAGCGCCGCAGAACGAACATCTTCCTTGCTTCTTAAATTCAGTTTAACCAAACCTTTTTCTGTTTTATGTGTTAGACGGGATCCCAACCCTTTTACAACAACAGGGTAACCTGCCCTTTGAGCTTCTATTTCTGTTTCTTCTATTGTATTAACGGCTCTTTCTTCTACTACCGGAATACCATATTTTTTTAAAACTTCTTTTGCTTCCGCCTCCGTTAATGTTGTTCGCTTTTGAGATTTTACTTTTTCCAGGATATCGATTTTTTCCATTGCGCATCTCCATGCAATCGTAAATTTATTATAATCACAGAACAAATCTTGTGTATATTATTGTATTTATTAGATATATTTAAATTTCGCATTTTACAAATCAATATTACAGTTATTCTTTTACGCTCAAAGGAGCTACCACTTTCCAGAAAAAATCGAAAAAATTATTTATTGTATCGGCAAGTTTCCATTTCATTCCATGGACATACCAGTTTTGTATGTGCCTGTGGGTTATCATGATGTAAAGATCGACAAAATAATTGTTTTCAATATCTGACATAACCGCGCCCTTTTTCCTTGCTTTCTCAATGATCTCGTTTAATATGTCTGTTTCAGTTTCCCTTTTATATGATTTGCTCGCCATAAAACTTTTCAAGGGAACCGTTATAAAAGCTGTAATCGCAAGATCAGGGTTGTTATCAAAGAAATTCATTGTAACCCAGAACAGCTTTCTGAACATTTCACGAATATCCTCGGTTCCCGCAATATGCATTCTTAATAATGATGCCAGATCGCGCAATTTTTCGTCAATGATGGAAAAAAGAATATCTTCTTTTGAAAAATAATATTTGTATATAGTGCCCGAGCTGATCCCACTTTCTTTTGATATATCGCGTATATTTACCGCATGAAAATCTTTCATGGAAAATTGTCGCAACACCACGGGATACAGTCGTTCTTTTAATTTTTGTGGAATTATTGGTTTATCTGTAGTCATAGTATCTTCAAACCTCTACTAATTTATACGTAAATTATAAAACAATGTTTCAAATGTCAAGTATAATTTAAAACATTGTTTCAATATTGGCTAAAAATAAAGAATAAACAGAGCAATTTAATAGTTAAACATTAGAAAGGAAATATCGTATTATAGATTATAAGGATCTTCTGCTCTGGTGATTAATAATGAGGTTTCATCGATAGGCGAAATGCCTCCGAAAAGCAAAATCCGTCCATATCTCATTGAATCTTATAATCGATAAACAAATATTTTTAAATATTGAATCTCTCCGCAGTAAGCATCAGTATTTACCTGCTCACTCCAGTAAAAAATGATGTTTTTGCCCGCTTACAAATTCATATCTTTATCGCGCTCATGTCTTTTGACAACCGGAACAATAGATCGTGCTGCGTCCACCCTGTTTTATCCGGGCTACGACGTTTCCGCATAAGCAACAGTTTTCCCCATCCCGCCCGTAAACTTTTAATTCAAACTGATTTTCACCTTTACAGGCATAAAGATCCCGCCAATCGGAAATTGATGTTCCTCTTTTCTTAATTGCGGCCTTTAATAATTCTCCGGCATGACAAAATACTCTTTTCCAGTCATCTTCCGTTAAAGTTGCCGCTATGCGTTCGGGATTAATCCCCGCTCTGCATAAACTCTCACAAGCATAAATGTTGCCTATCCCCGATAAAGCTCTTTGATCCATAATGAGTGATGTAACTTTTCTCTTCCGGCTTCCATATTTTTTTACAAAACATTTTAAATCAAATTTTTCTATAATGTCTTTGCCTGAATTGCTTTCTAATCTCTTTAATATTTTGAGCGTTGCAAAACGGCGCGGCTCAATTAAAAATAGATTGCCATCACAAAAGTTATTCTCCAATGGGTATGTTTCGGCTCTGTCGCATTCTCCTGCTAGAGAAACGTCCAGTCGCACGCAAATGTACTTATATGGAATTATCATCATCAAGAAGAGTGTTTACCATCTTGCTGTTACGTTCAACCGTGATCACTCTTCTTCCCCTGACATTTTTTATATTAACCAACTTATGATCGTATACTTTTGAGGATAATATTTTTCGTCCAGATATTTTATTTCGCAATTGAGGACTCAAAGTCTCTTCTTCATGCAATTCGGGCATGGCCGTTCTCCATAAAGATTTCACCTCAAACGACTTTCCGTGTAACTGAAAAACCTTCCCTTTGCCTATTTCTTTTTTCTGCTGATAACAATTGTTCCGTTTTTACATAAAATCCGTTCCAGCCGATTGATAAATCAAATGTGATCATAATCGGGCATTACAGACAGTCCAATCCATTCTTTAAAAACGATTTCCGTCTCATAAAATATTTTTTGATTGCTCCGGAAAAAGTTGTCATCCTGCGCTGACGTAGATTCCACGGGCGTTAGCGCAGAATTACATTTTTGGATTATGCGTGACAACGAATATTTCTTGAACATTAAGTCATCATAAATTTTCCGAAGAATCAGAAATATTTTATTTCTGTGATACCTCTCATGAAAATTTTTTTATTTTTTTATGACAAAAATGCAAAAAAGTGTTGACAAATATTTTTGTATGAGTACATTTCATAATTAAGACTTTGTAATTCTTTATTACAAAAAATATTTCACGGGAGGGGAACCTTCAAAAGGAGGATTAAAATGGAAAACGAGACCCTGTTTAAAGAGGAGGAGGAACCTCCTGGTCCATTGACCGGTCTTGTTAATGTTGAAAATAAAGTAAGTGACTTTTTTTTATTCAACGCGGAACTCTCTTCGTCATACCCGACTAAACAAAAGTCAGATAGAGTTCTATTTCCTTTTAAAGATTCAGCCCGCTCCCGTCTTTTCCGGACACGACATTATCCCGACATTACCCGTCTGGAATGGTTTGATTGGCATTGGCAACTTCGTAACGCCATCCGAGACGTGAACACCTTGTCTCAGATACTTAATCTTTCGGACAATGAACGTCAGGCAATGATGCATCATTCAGGAGCTTTGCCCGTTTCCATAACTCCTTATTATGCCAGTCTTCTTGATCCTGATAATCCTTCAGATCCTTTGCGGCGCTGTGTTGTTCCTGTTGTTGATGAATGCTTGCATACTGAAGGCGAAGAGGAAGATCCGCTCTGTGAGGATGTGGATTCTCCGGTGCCGGGTATTATTCACCGATATCCTGATCGCGCACTATTTCTGGTAACCGACGCTTGTTCTACATATTGCCGCTATTGCACACGTTCCCGGATTATTGAACGAAGTAACCAGCATCTGGTCAACTTCGAAAAATGGGAAAGGGCAATAGAATACATTGCCGGCAATAAAAATATCCGAGACGTACTACTCTCCGGCGGCGATCCTTTAACCCTATCCGACGAAAAGCTGGACTGGCTGTTAAAACGGTTGCACAAAATTCCTCATATTGAGCTTTTACGAATCGGCACTAAAGTGCCTGTGGTTTTGCCCCAGAGAATAACGCCGGCTCTGACGGCTATGCTTAAAAAATATCATCCTTTATGGATGAGCATTCATATAACTCATCCAAAAGAATTGACTCCGGAAATGAGCGCTGCTTGTATTAGACTGGCTGACGCCGGCATTCCTTTGGGAAGCCAGACTGTGCTTCTTTCCGACATCAATGATGACATCGTTACCATGACGAGACTGGTGCATGGACAGTTGCAAATCAGAGTTCGTCCCTATTATCTATATCAGTGCGATCCAATCCCCGGATCTTCTCATTTCCGAACACCGATCAGTAAGGGACTGGAAATTATTCAAGGTATGCGCGGACACACTACCGGTTATGCCGTGCCCACTTATGTTGTCGATGCACCCGGCGGCGGCGGTAAAATTCCTTTGCTTCCCGAATATGCTATCGGATGGGAAAATGGCGCTTTGCTGCTGCGCAATTACGAAGGCAATATTTTCCGTTACCCCGACAATCATGCAAAATTGAAGGATATACATTAAATCGGCAGAAATTTATTGCAGAGTGCAGGTAATTTAACATTGAGTCGCGTGGGTAAAAAACTAAGAATTGGCATAACCTATGATTTACGCGATGACTATTTAAAAGAAGGATATGGTCTGGAAGAAACAGCGGAATTCGATCTTCCCGATACCATAGAAGCCATTGAAAAAATAATTTTAGACAATGGTTTTCAAGCTGATCGAATTGGCAATATAAAAGCATTAACTCGCCGTCTGGTAGCCGGAGACAAATGGGATCTTGTTTTTAATATTGCCGAAGGCATGTATGGCTTCGGCCGCGAAGCGCAAGTTCCCGCCTTATTGGAAGCCTATAGCATCCCCTATACTTTCTCGGATCCACTTGGTCACGCCATCTCTCTCCAGAAGGGTATGACCAAGCATGTTCTCCGCGATTTGAAAATACCTACACCTGATTTTGCCGTAGTTAATTGTGAAAACGACATGAACAAGGTTGATCTTCCGTTTCCTCTTTTTGCCAAACCGATAGCCGAAGGAACGGGCAAGGGCATAACGGCGACATCAAAGATAACCAATCGTAAAAATCTTCAAAAGATCTGTAAATACCTCCTGCAGACCTTTAAGCAACCTGTATTGATTGAAACATATCTACCCGGCCGCGAATTTACCGTGGGTATTTTGGGAACAGGGCAGGATGCCCGCGCTCTCGGAACAATGGAAATAATTCTCCGGCCAGACGCGGAAAAGAACGCCTATTCTTACGAAAATAAAGAGCATTATGAAAAACTGGTCCAGTATGTCCTGGTCAATGATGATGAAGCCAGGCAGGCGATGGAAATTTCGCTTATGGCCTGGCGCGGCTTGGATTTAAAAGACGCAGGACGTATTGATTTACGCTCGGACTCCAATGGAAATCCCCATTTTATGGAAGTTAATTCTCTTGCCGGCTTAAATCCCATTCGTTCGGATTTGCCCATTTTGTGCTCTAAAATAGGAATGAGCTATCATGACTTAATCAGCGCTATAATTGAATCGGCGTTAAAGCGCCACAGGAAATAATCTTCAATAAGGCAGAGTTTATTCATGAAAAAGATCGTTATTCTGCACAGTGATATTTCGCCGGATGCCCGTGAAGACGAATTGGATTGCCTCCAGCAGGCTGAATCCATCGCTGGGGCGCTCCGCACTCTTAATTACGAAGCCGTACTTTTGCCGTTCGAACTCAACCTGAATAACACCATAACCATGTTGAAATCTTTGAAACCTTATGCGGTGTTCAATATCGTGGAAACTCTGGACTCCCGCGGCAGTTTAATTTATTTTGCGCCTGCTATCCTCGACATATTGCAAATTCCTTATACCGGCTGCCCGACAGAAGCGGTATTTCAGACATCAAATAAACCCCTGTCCAAGAAAATCATGCATTATGCCGGCATTGCCACTCCATCCTGGATGGATCAGAAGGGATTCGGTTCCCGGACAGATACAGCCGACATATATTTGATCAAATCTTCATGGGAACACGCCTCTATCGGTCTCGATGAAGATTCTCTGATCCCTTATATAAATAACGAAAATCTTTTACAGGAAATGACTCTTCGCAAAGGAAAGCTTGGCGGCTCCTGTTATGCCGAAGCGTATATTGACGGACGGGAATTCAACGTCGCCCTCATATCCGACAGGGAAGGAGTCGAGGTATTGCCCATAGCGGAAATGATATTTCAGGACTATGCCCCAGACAAGCCAAAAATTGTAGACTACAAAGCGAAATGGATAGAAGATTCCTTTGAATATAATAACACTATACGAAAATACGATTTCCCGGAAAGTGATTCCGACCTTATATCGGATTTGCGTGAAATCGCTTTACGCTGCTGGCATCTTTTTTCTCTCCGCGGATACGCACGCGTTGATTTTCGTGTTGATAAAAACAGCAAACCGTGGGTATTGGAGATTAATTCCAATCCCTGTTTATCGCCTGATGCCGGTTTTGCCACCGCGCTTCAACATGCAAATATAAAATATCATGAAGCCATCGGTTTGATAATCGAGAACGCTTTGAAATAATTTTAGGAGATTTAGCTTCCGTGTTAAAAACCATTGTATTTCTTTTCTTTTCCAACTTGTTCATGACTTTCGCCTGGTACGGTCATTTGAAAAATTTCAATAGCAAGCCTTTATTTTTTGTAATATTGTTCAGTTGGGGTGTTGCTTTTTTTGAATATGTTTTACAGGTGCCCGCCAATCGAATCGGTTTTCAGCATTACAGTTTAGGGCAGCTCAAGGTCATTCAGGAAGTTATTACCATGGTTGTTTTCGCCGGTTTTGCCGTTATGTACATGAAACAACCCCTGAAACTTGATTTCCTTTGGGCCGGTCTTTGTCTGGTTGGAGCTGCTTATTTCGTGTTTCGTAGCGGCTTGCCGCAAAGTTGATTTTTTATGAATGATTTAATTTACCGCCAGCAAATAAAGCATTCCGATATCGGAGCCATTGCCGATATTGTGAAATCCAGCGGCTTTTTTTCCGCCGAGGAAATAGATATTGCACTTGAACTGGCGGAAGAAAAGCTTACACAGCCGCATGACAGCTCCTATCAGTTTTTATTTGCCGAAAAAGATGATCGCGTGCTCGGATATACCTGTTACGGTCTCATACCCGCAACGCATTCCAGCTATGATATCTATTGGATCGCCGTATTAAAAGATATGCGAGGTCACGGATTGGGAAAGCTGCTTATGGCCGAAACGGAAAATCTCATTGCGGCCGGTGGCGGCAGACAAATATATTTGGAAACATCATCCCGTGAACTCTACAAACCAACCCATAAGTTCTATGAAAGCTGCGGTTATTATCAGGAAGCTTTTTTAAAGAATTTTTATTCCGAAGGCGACAGTAAAATTATTTACTCTAAGACCTTTAAATAAAAGGTATTAATGCTTTTTTGCGTTTTTTTTGTCGTTTTAATACTTGCATTTTCCCCGATAATTAGCTAGAGGACTGCCAGAAATTTTATAAACTATTAAAAGGATAGCAAGGAGGCTTTTCTCATGCGCCTTTTTCCTAAAACAGAAGATTTTTTTGAACTTTTTGAAGAGTTGGCAGACAAAATTGAAGAGGGTGGCAAGCTTTTTCTGGAAATGGCTAAAACCAGGAATTATTCCGACGTAAGAGTTGCCAAGCTCAAAGAAATTGAGCATGAAGCCGACGGCATTACCCATAAAACATATGAAAAAATGCACAAGACTTTCCTTACGCCGATAGATCGTGAAGATATTTACGCTCTAGTCAACAAAATGGACAGCATTATGGACGTTATTGAAGCAACAGCCGTCCGCATCCATCTTTATAAGGTTAAAAAGCCGGCTGATGAAATCATTAAACAAGCTGAAATTTTAAATGACTCTATAAAAAAATTGAAAAGTATCATCCATGCGATGCGCAATATGAAAAACTCCGAAATGATTCTCGCGGGCTGTGTGGAAATTAACACTCTGGAAAATGCCGGTGATATTGTTTTGAGAACTATTATGGCCAATCTTTTCGAAAACGAGAAAGACGCCATCGAACTTATAAAATGGAAAGATATTTTTCAGCTTCTGGAAGAGGCAATTGACGTTTGTGAAGATGTATCCAACATCGTGGAAGGGATTGTCCTGAAACATGCTTGATTCGATGGCATTTGTCGTTTTCCTCATCATTGCTGCGCTTATTTTTGACTTTCTTAATGGTTTTCATGATTCCGCCAATTCTATCTCCACCGTTGTTTCCACCCGCGTTCTCTCGCCGCAATATGCTGTCATTTGGGCGGCTTTTTTTAATTTTGCCGCCGTATTTTTTGTGGGCACAGCGGTAGCAAATACTATCGGCAAAGGAATCGTCCATATTGACATTGTCGATAACCTGGTGATTCTGTCTGCCCTAGGTGGTGCGATCATCTGGGATATCGCAACCTGGTATTACGGGTTGCCCAGTAGTTCATCTCATGCTCTGATAGGCGGTCTGATCGGCGCAGCTGTATCCAAAGCCGGGACAAGCACTCTGATTTGGACGGGCATTACCAAAACTACTATTTTTATCGTCGTTTCTCCTGCTATAGGCATGGTGTTAGGATTTGCTTTCATGGTTCTTGTTATGAATCTTAGCCATCATTCCAATATGGCTAAATCTGATAAACTCTTTCGTAAACTCCAGCTTTTTTCCGCAGCAGTCTATTCATTAGCGCATGGCATGAACGATGCGCAAAAAACGATGGGCATTATTGCTATGGCTCTTTTCAGCAAAGGATTGCTGGGCAAGACCTTTCATATTCCCCTTTGGGTGATTATCGCCTGCTATACGATGATTTCTCTGGGAACTATGTTTGGCGGTTGGCGAATTGTCAAAACGATGGGAACTAAGATAACTAAACTTCGTCCGATGGGTGGTTTCAGCGCCGAAGCCGCTGCAGCGTGTTCTATTATTGGAGCGTCCGTAGCCGGAATACCGGTGAGCACTACCCATACGATCACCGGCGCAATTGTTGGTGTCGGTTCAACAAAAAGACTTTCCGCCGTGCGCTGGGGCGTTGCCGGAAACATTATCTGGGCATGGATTTTAACAATACCTGTTTCCGCTACAATTTCTGCCGCTATCTATTTTTCCATAAAATTCTTTGTCTGTTAATAGAAATATCTTTCAATTCCTCAAAATAATATTGATAAATTTCCTATTTTACCGTAAATTTGATTGAGTTATATATTTAGCATAAATTTAATTTCTTGAATGAAGGAGAGCTTCATGCCCCAAAAGCTGGTGCCTTTTACAAAAAATCAAATTGAAAAAGTTATAAAAAAATATCCAACGCCTTTTCACATTTATGATGAAGAAGCGATTCGCGAAAACGCGCGTGCTTTCAAACAAGCATTTTCATGGAATGAAGGTTTTAAAGAATTTTACGCTGTCAAGGCGGCCCCCAATCCCTACCTGATGAAAATTCTTCATAAGGAAGGTTATGGCGCGGATTGCAGTTCGCTTTCGGAATTGATCATGGCGCAAAAAACCGGCATTACCGGTGAAGAAATCATGTTTTCATCCAATGACACGCCTGTGGAGGATTTTCTGCTGGCAAAAAAATTAAAAGCCATCATTAATCTAGATGATATCAGCCATATTAATTATCTGGAGAAATACGCGGGCATTCCTTCATTGATTTGCTTCCGCTACAATCCCGGCCGTCTGAAAAAAGGAAATCATATTATCGGTCATCCTGAGGAAGCAAAATACGGCTTCACACGGGAACAGATGTTTAAAGGTTATAAAATCTGCAAAGAAAAAGGCGTCAAACGATTCGGCATTCACACCATGGTCGCATCCAATGAACTCAATGCCGCTTATTTCGTGGAAACCGCGGAAATATTGTTTCAACTGATCGTGGAAATTTCACAAAAGCTTAAAATAAAATTTGAATTTGTCAATATTGGCGGCGGCGTGGGTATCCCATACCGGCCGGAACAAAAACGCATAGATTTAAAAGCCATGAGCCGCGGCATCAGGGAAAAATATGAACAAATCATCGTTGCCAACGATCTTGCCCCCATTAAACTTTTTACGGAATGCGGCCGCTATATCACCGGCCCTTATGGATACCTGGTTTCCCGCGTCCTGCATATAAAAGACACTTATAAAAATTTCGCCGGCCTGGATGCCTGCATGGCCAATTTGATGCGTCCCGCTCTTTACGGCGCTTATCATCACATCACCGTTATGGGAAAGGAAAATAAACCTCATAAGTTTATCTACGATGTAACCGGCTCTCTGTGTGAAAACAACGATAAATTTGCTATTGACCGCGCTTTGCCGAAACTGGAATCCGGCGATATTGTGGTTATTCATGATGCCGGCGCGCATGGTTTTGCCATGGGCTTCAATTATAACGGCAAGCTTCGTTCGGCGGAATTGCTGTTAAGAAAAAACGGTGAGGTTGTGCAAATCCGCCGCGCCGAAACAGTAAAAGACTATCTGGCTACGTTAGACTTTAATAGATTGTCTGGCTTTAAAGTATAAATAAAAGAAGGAAAAAACGAAGTTCATATGTTTTGTGATAAAGCATGAAGTTGTTGATATTGTATTTTTCAGCCACAGGAATCACCGGAACAATAGCAAAGGTCATTGGAGAAACATTCGTTAAGATGGGGGGCCAAGTCAGCATGTATGATATAACTCCCCATGCAAATAGACAAAGGACAATTGATCTAAAGTCTTATCACGCGGTGGTGTTCGGAGTGCCTATTCATTCCTGGCGGGCTCCAAAAGTTGTAAAAGATTGGATCAAAACTCTTAATGGCCAGGGTAAAAAATGTTCCACCTTCTTCACCTATGGCGGGTTTGGCATTCACCCGATTCATTATTCCACAGGACAACTGTTAGGAAATCAGAACTTTAGCATTGTTTCATCCGCGGAGTTTACGGGCTTCTATTCTTTCAACCGTCGCGGACGGAGGGCTATGGAAGATCAACCTGATGAATCCTGTTTTGAAATGGCAAAAGAATATGCCATAAAAACATACAAGCGATTTACCGGTGAGGATAAAGCTATACTGGAGCAGACCCATTATACTGAAGAACAGCTTGACTCGCTTGAATCGTTCAGATTTAACGTGCTCACACAACTCCCGACCAGAGGCGGGCAGGATTGCAGCATGTGTTTGATCTGCGAGGAATCATGTCCCACCGGAGCCATGAAAGCCAAATCCGGTGACGCCGATAAAGAAAAATGTATCGCCTGTTTTGACTGTATAAACAATTGCCCTGAAAATGTTTTGAGAATAAATGATATATCTGACAGCTGGTCATTCAAGATAGAAATAGAAAAAATTACCGGGGAGAGCATGCTAAAACAGAGTAGCAAAATATATCTGTAAATTTACTTTTTCGCAACGGAATTGTATTCCACCGCGTTTATATGAGGAATTAATTAAATTACAAATCGATAAATATTCGCTTTCTTTATAAATAATCTCCATAAGAAATCTTGCTATATTTTGATGAGTTATGATAAACATTTTCCCGATGGCGACATTGTGGAAATAAGCATTTAAAATTTAACCTTAAAGAACAACCAATGAATTCAAAAACAAATTGTGCCATAGGCGTATTCGATTCCGGCATTGGCGGCCTGACAGTCGTCCGTTCTTTGATGGAACGCCTGCCTTTTGAAAATATCATTTATTTCGGCGATACGGCGCGTGTGCCATATGGCATCAAATCGGTTGAAACAATAAATCGCTACGCGGCGCAAATTACCGAATTCCTGATTAAGAAAGATGTTAAATTACTGATTGTCGCCTGCAACACCATGGCAGCTGTCGCCCATCAGACAATTGTTGATTTATCCCCTGTGCCTGTGCTGGAAGTAATTGATGCCAGTGCCCGCATTGCTACTAAAAAAACCATCACTAAAGCAATCGGAGTAATAGGGACACCGGCAACGATCAACAGTAACGCTTACGCCCGTGCTATCCACCTTCTGGATAAAGAAGCGAAGGTGTTTTCGCAGGCCTGCCCTCTTTTCGTGCCTTTGGTGGAAGAAGGATGGTTCGATCATCCGGCAACAAAACTTATAGCGCAGGAATATTTAAAAACGGTCATTGCCGAACAAATTGACACGCTGGTTCTGGGCTGTACACATTACCCTCTTTTAAAACCTTTATTGCAGGATATCGCGGGAAAATCAGTAAATCTGGTTGATTCGGCGGAAGCAATGGCCGATATTGCCGCAGATTTGATTGATAAACAAAAGATAGGCAATACAAACGACACACCGCCTGATTATCTATTTTGCGTAAGTGATGTGCCATACCGCTTTCAGACAATCGGCGAACGATTTCTCGGACGCACGCTGGGTCGCTTGGAACTTGTGAGCTTGTAAATTATGAAAATTTTTCTTGCCGGCTACAATCTGGACTACGATCTTATCCGTGAGCTCAAAGAGAAAAGCGGATTACAACAGGATTTAACGCCTGAAACCATATCGGCGGCTTATGCCCGTATCAGCCGCAGCCCGAAACCTGTCAATGAACTGCGCGAAATCGCCCGCGAGGAAGTGGAAAAGGCGCGCCTCTCCAACCGCAATATCGTTTTTGAAATGGGGCACAGTTCCGTTGCCGAACATGCCGTATTTAATATTGATGTTATCGGTGTATCCCGGCTGCTCGTGGAAGAAATTGAAAAGTTCCGTTTATGTTCCTTTACGGAAAAATCGCAGCGTTATGTTCTCTTCAATGAGGATTTTGTTATCCCTGAAGAAATCAGGCAGTCAAATCTAACAGAGTTGTTCAAATCCACCGTCCAAACTCAAAATGAATACTATAACACTCTTTACAAGAAACTAAAGCCTTACATCTTTGAAAAAAATAAAGATTTGGCGGAAGACCCGGCAAATAAATCTCTTTTGGAAGGTTGGGCAAAGGAAGATGCCCGCTACGCGATATCAATGGCAACTCAAACTCAACTGGGTATGACCATCAACGCCCGCAATCTGGAATTAATGCTTAGGCGCCTGGCCGCCCATCCTTTGGTTGAGGCAAAGGAATACAGCGAAAATTTATATGCGGCAACAAAAGAAATCGCGCCCTCTCTTATACGTTACACTCAGGCGACGGATTACGACAAATTCACCAGACAAAATCTGCGTGGACAAACCTCTGTTTTATTAGAAAAACATCTCTCCTGTTCTAAAATATTATCTGACGCGCAATTGATTTCTTTTTCTCCCGCCGCCGATAACAGAATTGCCGCCGCTTTGCTGTTTTCTTCGTCCGGCATAACTTATTCCACGTGTTTGAGCATGGCGGAAAAGATGACTCCACAAGAAAAAAAGTTGTTATTCAGAACGGCTTTTGGGAATCTACAGGCGCATGATGCCGTATTAAGGGAGTTAGAAAATGTCGATCTGCAATTTGAACTCATATTGAGTTCAAGTTGTTTTGCGCAATTAAAAAGGCATCGCATGTCCACAATAATAGCTCAGGATTATTGTCCGCAATTGGGAGTGACAGTGCCTCCCTCGATTAAAGCCATCGGCCAGCAAAAGGATTTTATGGAAATTATGAGCCATACAAAAAGCATTTACGAACAAATTCGGAAGAAAGCGCCCACTGCTGCCGCTTATGTTTTGACCAACGCCCACCGCAAACGGGTGCTGATGAAATTCAATGCCCGCGAAATGTATCATCTGTCGCGTATGCGCGCAGACCGGCACGCCCAGTGGGATATCCGCGACCTTACAGAAAAAATGCTTAAACAGGCAAAAAAAGTTATGCCCCTCACACTCATGATGGCCTGCGGCAAGGACAAATTCCCTGAACTCTTTAAAAAAACTTTCCCCCGCGGGTGATTATTCCTTTATGCTGATACTGATATCTGGTTGCATTCAAAGGATAACGCTTCGGCAAGGAGGAGGCTTCACAGTCGTATTGATTATACGTCGAGGAAGCCGACGACGCAGCCAATAAAGTTAGCCAACGAATGCGGCCAGGTAATATTGCTAAATGAAAATAGCCAACAATAAAAAACAACTGTATATTCTTCTGGTTACAACGCTGAGCTCTTTTCTGACGCCATTTATGGGCTCAGCAGTCAATGTTGCCCTGCCTGCTATCGCCAAAGAATTATCCATGACAGCTTTGTCTCTGGGCTGGGTGGCGACATCCTTTATTCTGGCCGCCGCTATCACCCTTATTCCTCTGGGCCGGCTGGCCGATATATACGGACGCAGAAGATTTTATCTCTATGGAGCTTTGATTTTTACTGTGGCTTCTTCGCTTTGCATTTTATCACGATCGCAATTTTTCTTAATTTCCGCCCGCGTCCTGCAGGGGATCGGCGGGGCAATGATCTTCAGCACCGGCACTGCCTTGCTTATTTCAGCTTATCCTCCCGAAGAACGCGGTAAAATGATAGGAATCAACACGGCAGCCGTATATATCGGATTGACAATTGGTCCTTTTATAGGGGGATTGCTTACAGAGCATTTCGGATGGAGATATATTTTTCTTTTTACGGCTATTTTGGGCTTGATTATTATAATAATTGTTATTTCAACTATTAAGGAAGACTGGTCGGGAACAAACAGCGAAGGTTTTGATTTTACCGGTTCCCTGATTTACGGAATCGCTCTTTTTGCTTTAATGTACGGTTTTTCCCAATTGCCGTCATTTAACGCGGTTTTTTTAATAGGCATAGGCATTACTTTCCTGGCTCTATTTATATTTCAGCAGTTGAAGAGTCCATTTCCTTTAGTGGATATACATCTGTTTTTAAACAATAAGGTTTTTGCTTTTTCCAATTTAGCCGCTTTGATTAATTACTGCGCCACATTTGCAGTTACGTTTTTACTTAGCCTCTATTTGCAGCACATTAAAATGCTGACTCCGTCACATACCGGCATCATTCTTATTGCCGCTCCTGTTGTCCAGGCGTTTCTTTCACCTCTTGCCGGAAAACTGTCCGATCGTTTTGAACCGCAGGTTATTTCATCTATAGGCATGACACTTACCGTAACGGGCCTTATCCTGCTGATATATCTTAGCAGCAAGACAAGTGTCGACTACATTTTGTTTTGCCTCGTTTTACTGGGCATAGGTTTTGCGCTTTTCTCCTCACCCAATGTCAACGCCATAATGAGCTCCGTGCAAAAAAAATATTTCGGCGTTGCTTCCGCCACTCTGGGCACAATGAGGCTTATCGGTCAAATGTCCAGCATGGGAATCACCATGCTCATTTTCGCCGTTTTTTTAGGAGATCATCCAATTTCTGAAGCGAACAGCTTTCTCCTTTTGAAGAGCACCAAATTTATTTTTGCCATACTGGCTGTTGTCTGCTGCGGCGGTATTTTCGCATCGCTGGCGCGGGGGAAAATGCATAATGGCAACAACAATAATCATTAGTTTATTAATCGGACTTACCGCCGGCATATTCGGTGGAATCTTGGGCACCGCCGACGGAAAATACAACTACCATACTGTCTTCCAAGAGTTTTCGGAGATGAACCTAACATGCGCATCAGAATGTCAGATTAGAGACTTATGTGCGATCATCAACGACTTTGTATCACGAGACGACGATCACGAAGACGCCGTATCGACTTGTTTCTTGGAACATACATCACAAATCGGAGTCCGTAAACTAATCATGCCCTACTTGTCGGAATCAGCTAAAACAGAATTACGTTAATTCATAGTGCATAAAGGCATTTTGAGGATAGTATCTTTACATATCCGTGAATAAAGTGATTTGATTGTATTAAAAAAGCCGAAGTTGATCTCCGGCTTTTTTTATTTACCTGTCTTAGACCGTTTCTAAATCAAAGATGATATTGAGGCTACTAGATTGCGAGCTGTTTAAAAATGTTCAGATGCAAGGCGCGCAAAAACCGAACCGCGAGGCGTATAAAGATATACGTTGAGCGTTGCGGTTTGCAGCGCAACGCAGCAGATAAGCGTTTTTAAACAGCTCACTACGCGAGCAGTTTTGTCTGCACGCCTTTAAGTATATCCTCGGTCTCTTTCATCATTGCCTGCACCAGATCGTTGACCTTGGGCATGTCATTGATTCGCTGTGCCGCTTCACCGGCAGCCAGAAGCGCCTTATCCTTGTCACCTTCATAAGCAGCCTTCATTGAATCAAGTTCAAACATGATTAATGATAGATCAATCGTCGCCATATCATCCGGCACTCCCAGATAACATCCGGGTGATTTCTGCAGCGTGTTTTTGGCGTGCTCTTCACTGCGCGGATTTTTAATCCAGCGCGCCGGACCGACAAAACCTCGCGCCACAAGAGTTCCCCTGTCGCCTGCATCAACTACACCTTGTCTCCAAATCTGCGGGAAATCACTTTCCTGCGTTGCGAGAAATCGTGTTCCCATCTGCACGCCGTCTGCGCCCATCACCAGGGCCGCAGCCAGTGTTTTACCGTCGCAAAAGCCGCCGGCTCCGCACACCAGGGTCTTTTCATCGGAAACCGCTTCCACAATAGCGGGCAGCAGAATCATCGAGTGAACCGGTTCCCATGAGGTGTGAAAGCCTCCCTCGTGTCCGGAAGCTACAATGACATCGACACCTGCTTTTTTGCATCGCTGGGCACCCTTGACCGACGGAACAACATGCATCCATGTAAAACCCGCTCCTTTGATCTTTTCGTGCCAGGGCACCGGATCGCCTGCAGAGGTGAAGATAACTTTGAAGTGTTTTTCCATGCCAGGATTTGCCGCCCTTACCCGAATTGCCGTATCAATAATCATCTGTGCCTGAAATAGCAACTCAGCCGACACCATCACATTGATGCCGAATACTCCATTTTTGTCTTTAGTCAGTCGATATGCTTTCTTCAGCAATTTCTCTAACGCAACCGTAATGTCGTCTTCCGGATTAGCATCGGCGCTTTTGATCCAATCATTGTAGATAAATGGAAGAAAATCCTTATTGCAGAGCCCGCTCGTGGAGAACAAGCCCAAAACACCGGCGTTGGCTGCGGCTACGGCAAGGTTGTTATTGCTGAATGGCCCCATACCCGCCTGAATGATAGGATATTTGATGCCGACCAGGTCACAAAGTCTGGATTTGATCATACAAGAAACTCCATAATAAAATTATTCTCTAAGGGACTGTTGAAAAACGCTCATCTGCTGCGTTGCGCTGCAAACCACACCGCTCAGCGTATTATAATATACGCCTCGCGATTTGCTTTTTGCGCGCCTTGCACCTGAACATTTTTGAACAGCCCCTCTATTTAGTTTTTTCAGTCCTTTAATAAGCGTATCGAAAAAATCAGCCAGAGCGTAGCGATCGGCTGTATTGATTTTGTTATGTGCTATTCTTCTTTGTTTTTCTTTATATCGCTACAACAAGCAGATATAAAGTATAGAGCAGGCCAATGCTAGCAGATCCTGCAACTCCGTATCCAACTACTTCTGCACCACCACCAGAAAATGTTAAATGATGTTTATAGTCAATGTAGTATCCGTAATTATTATACCGATCAACATGGCTAACAAATAAGATATTGCCCCAAATAGGATTGTACGTATTCTTAGTTTATGTGGAGTAATAATATCAATTATTTTTTTCATATTTATTTTCTTACATAACGATTAATATACCTAATACATATTACCAAAAAAATTAAATTTATTCCCTGATTCGTTTTTTAAGTTCTTTAATCAAGTTGTTCAGAACGTCGCTGGCATCGCCAACGATAGCCACATCGGACATTTTCATCATCGTTGCCTGCGGATTTTTATTAATCGCTATAATAAAATTTGCTTCGCCCAATCCTGCTGTATGTTGAATAGCGCCGCTGATGCCAAAAGAAAAAAGGATTTTCGGTTTTATGTGCTTGCCCGCCTGTCCCACCAGTGCGCCATGGTCAGCCCATCCGGCGTAAACTACCGGTCTGGTGGCGCCGACATCACCACCTAAAAGCTTGGCCAACTCCTGCAGTTTTTTGAATTTTTCCCTATTGCGCATACCACGGCCACCGCAAACGATAACCGAAGCATTCTCAATAGTATGTTCTTTTTCCACAGAACGTTCATACTCCACAAGGCGAACACGGGGTTTCGGCAGGTTTTGCATTAAGGGCAGACGTTCAACCAAAGCCTTTCTTTGATAATCATGCGGTATTTCCTTAAATGTTCCCGGTCGTATCGTAGCCATCTGGGGACGATGATGTTCCGTAACGATTTCCGCCAGCATATTGCCGCCAAACGAGGGGGCTATCTGCAACAATAGTCCGTCTTGTGCAATATCGAGCCCCACACAATCAGCGGATAAACCTGTCTTTAAACGCTTGGCCAGCCGCGGCGCGAATTCACGGCCAAAGTCTGTAGCACCAATCAGGATAATTTCCGGATCCCTTTGTTTGGCCAGAATTTCAATGATAGCCAGATATCTTTCCGTGCTGTAACTCTTTAAAGCGGGATCATCAATTGCCAGAATTCTATCCGCTCCGTGAGCGGTATATTCCATAATCCATTCGTCAATTTCATGACCAAAAATCAACGCGCAAACCTCCGCATTGATAGTTTTGGCAAGATCCATAGCTTTGGAAATCAACTGAAGGGTTACACGGTTTTGATAATAATTGCGGTAATCGCCAAATACCCAGATACTTTTTTGCTTACTCTTCATCATCAAGTTTGTTTCCTTCAATAGATTTGCCTATTACCGTGCCGATTTTTCTTTGATACCTGTCTAAGAATTCAGTAACGACCGCGGAAGATGTTCCATGTATGAGCACGTTTTCTTTCTGTGCTTTTCTCAAAAAGACTCTGCGCACTTTGGTGCGTGAGCCTTTACTTTTAGATGATAAAGCGTTTATGCCAAGAGCCGCCGCATCAAGCACAATCACCTCATTTCCGCAAAAAACATTTTCCAAACCAACAAGATTTGTGTAGCGCGGTTTGTAATTTTCCATGGAAACAGTCACCAGCGCCGGGAATTCCATTTCGAGAGTTTCACGAAAATTATCCACAAGCCGGCGAACACGCAATGTCCGGCCGTAAATTTCCAGCTTTTCAATATAGGCAGCCGCGGGTAAATCCAATTCTTCAGCTAATTGCGGTCCAACCTGCGCGGTTTCACTATCTGCAGTATAAGAACCGCAAAGGATAAGATCAAATTTAGGACATTTCTTTTTTATTGCCGCTGTTAAAACCAACGACGTGGCGTAAGTATCCGACCCGGCCAGGAGCTTATCGCAAATAAGGATTCCCCGGTCGGCACCTAAAGCCATTGCTTCGAGCAGCACTTCCTCGGCAGCCGGCGGACCCATGGTTATGGCAGTAATATTCGCGGAAATTTTTTCTTTTATTTGCAGTGCGGCCTCCAGAGCGTGCTTGCAGGCCGGATTCATCATACCGGAGGCGAGGTCACGTCTGAGTGTGCCGGTTTTTTCATCCCACGGCAGTTCTGTAACCATAGGAACTTGTTTTAAACATACTACGAGATTTAACATATTGTCTATCATACGGACTCACGTCGCCCCCTCACAAGGCATGAGCCTTGCGAGCCTCCCTCTCTCGCTCGCTTATGCGAGTTGCATAACAGATTCCTTTAACGGCGAGAAACAACCAATAACTTCGCACAGAAACATTTGGGAATCTATAATATCAGTTGAGACAGTATCGAGCGCGCAATAACCATGCGCTGAATTTCACTTGTGCCTTCATAAATTTCCGTAACTTTAGCATCACGGAAGTATCTTTCAACATCATATTCCTTGCTGTATCCATAGCCGCCGTGAATTTGGACGGCCAGGGAGGTCGTCTTTGTCGCAACCTGACTGCAATAAAGTTTCGCCATCGCCGCCTCACAGCCAAAGGGGACTCCTTCATCCTTCAATGAGCATGCGTGGTACAAAAGTAAACGCGCCGCGGTTTGTTGGGTGGCCATATCGGCAATGTAATTTTGAATTGTTTGCAACGACGCAATGGGTTTTTTAAATTGCTGCCTTTCTTTGGCGTATTTAACCGCCGCTTCCAATGCTCCCTGGGCAATACCCAAAGCTTGCGCGGCGACGCCGATCCTGCCGTTATCCAGGGTGGTCATGCCTATTTTCATTCCGTCACCGATTCTTCCCAGCAGATTTTTTTCCGGTACACAGCAATCTTCCAAAAATAATGAAGAAACCGGGTTAGCGCGCATTCCGCAAAGATCTTCCAACTCACCGCGTAAAAATCCGGCATATTTGCCCTCAACAATAAAAACACTGCTCTGCGGACGTGTTGGATCAAAACCGGTAAGGGCGAAAATTAAGGCCAAATCACAAATTCCGCCGTTGGTGACGAATATTTTAGTGCCGTTTAAGATGTACTCCTTGTTTTTTTTTACAGCTGTTGTTTCCACGCTGGCGGAATCAGAACCCGCATTGGCTTCGGTCAGACTGAAAGCGCCGATAATTTCACCGCTGGCTAATTTAGGCAGGTAATGTTTTTTTTGCTCTGGTGTGGCAAAGCGTAGAAACGGATAGACCGCGACTCCATTGTGCACGGTAACGCACAAGCCTACTGCGGCGCAGATACGGGATAATTCTTCCACAACTATTGCAGAGCTGACAGAATCCATGGCCGCACCGCCGAATTCTCTGGGCACCTGCAGGCCGAAATAATTAAGCACCTTCATTTTCTCGATGACGGCAAAAGGAAAAGTGGCTTTACGGTCTATTTCGGCAGCAATAGGCGCAAGTTCTGTTTCTGCGAAATGCCGCACGGAATCACGGATCAACTTATGTTTAGTGCTTGGATTTATTTGCAATGTCATTTTCCCCATCTAAAAGATGTTTGGCACAAATAACTTAAAATAAAAGTAAAATCAAGAAAATGAAACAAGCTATAAGATTTTCTCCGCATAAACAAACAAAATGTCATTAAAACACGTTAAATAACCCGCCCCCTTAAGCAGGACAATATTGTATATATGCGTATTTGTTTATATTTACAGTATTTATTTTTCGTTTTCTGTCTGCGGAACATGATCAAAAACAACCTCTTCCATTAAAATTTTTCTGTCAAAATCGGCGTATATTGCTTTTTTATTTTTAGTTGTTATTATATGCATGATGACTAAAGAAAAGTTTCCGACAACTCCCGCCATTTTAGCCATGAAAGCGCAAAAGGCTGATTTTACTCTGCATACTTACCCATACGAGGAAAGAGGCGGAACAAAAACGGCGGCGGGCAAATTGATGGTTGATGAACACCGTATTATCAAAACACTGATAATGGAGGATGAAACAAGCAAACCGTTCATTATTTTAATGCACGGAGATAAAGAAGTTTCCACAAAATCGCTGGCCAGGACTATCGGCGTCAAATCGGTTTCTCCATGTAATCCGGCAGTGGCGGAAAAGTACACGGGCTATAGAGTAGGCGGCACTTCACCTTTCGGAACAAAAAAAGCAATGCCTGTTTACATGGAAAAAACCATAAATGATTTGCCGGAAATATTTATAAATGCGGGTAGCCGCGGTTTACTGGCTCGGATACCCGTTGCTGAAATTGTGAGAATACTTAAACCGGTTGAGGTGAACGTTGCTATATAATTTGCCTTTTTCCGGTAAAAAAGAGATAATATAGCAAAGGTTAATTAATATGCCTGATAATGTAATCATCCGCTGTCTTAACTGCGGAACAAAAAACAGAATACCGCATAAAAAACTACAGGGCAGGTCTATCTGTGGAAAGTGCGGCGCGTCGCTGGATGAATTAATTATTCGTTGCCTTAAATGCGGCACGAAAAACAGAATGTCTGAAGATCGCTTAAATCAAAAACCTTTATGCGGCAAATGCCATGAACCATTGATCATGCCTCAACAAAAAATCATGCCTTTCGATGTAACGGATCAAACATTTGCCCGTGAAGTGCTGACTTCCGATACGTCCGTGCTAGTAGATTGCTGGGCGCCATGGTGCGCTCCCTGCCGGACATTATCCCCTATTATTGATGAACTCGCTTCTGATTATGCCAACGGAGTAAAAGTAGTTAAGCTTAATGTTGATGAAAATCAGATCACCGCTTCCCAATATGGAATTCGCAGTATTCCAACCATGCTTTTCTTTAAGGAAGGTAAGATAGTAGATAGAGTAACCGGGGCACTGCCGAAAGAAGAAATCGAAAGACATCTGTTATCCATCATCAAAACAAACTAAATGAAGTAATTCGCTGATGAAAAATAATAAAACTTCTGTAAAATACCACTGTAAAATTTTTGATGTTCGGGAAGAAGAATATGATTTGCCAGACGGTAGATCAACCAGGCAAAGCTGGATTAGCCATAATCCTACCGTTGCCATTGTCGCCATAAACGGCAAAAACGAATTGCTTTTAATTAAACAATACCGCAACGCGGTTAAAAAGAATCTGCTGGAAATTCCCGCCGGCTCAATGGATTCCTCTGAAGAACCTGCTGTTGTCTGTGCCCAAAGGGAACTGGCCGAAGAAACCGGGTTTAAAGCCGGAGCTCTTATCAAACTCTTTGAAGGTTACCTGCTGCCGGGATACTGCAACGAATACATGTATTTTTTTCTAGCCAATGATTTGATCCATGCGCCGCTGACTCCCGACGAAGATGAATTCATTGAAACCATACCCGTCAGCTTTGCACATGCTAAGGATTTAATTAAAAATGGCGAAATAATTGACGCTAAAACCGTTTTGGGAATTATGCTGGCAGAAAACTATCTAAAGAACGGCTTTTGAAAACCCCCCAAGTAAAAAAATTCATTTAAACAATAAACTGCCAGGATAAATTTATGAAAAAGACTTTCCGATTTCTCTCCTTTTAGTTCTAAACAACTTTTTCTTCTGGAAAGTTTCTTGCCAGAGGTAAAAAGTTTTGTTAGACTTCCTGCCAAGTCAGGCATTAGTTATACTAAAAGGGAGACGCAAACCCATGATCTACAATGAAGAATTTGAAACCATGCCCCGTGAAGTTATAAAAGCCCTGCAAGTCAAAAGACTACAGCAGGTTCTGGAACGGGTCTACCACACGGTGGGATTTTACAAAAAATCTTTTGATGCCGCTAAAATCAAGCCTGACGCTATAAAATCCATTGCCGACATGCAAAAACTTCCCTTTATCACCAGAAAGGATTTAAGCGATAATTATCCTTTCGGCTTATTTTCCGTACCCATGAGCAACATCGTCCGTTTGCACACGTCTTCCGGAACCAGCGGAAGGGCAACTGTTTTCGGATATACCAAACGCGATATTGAAACATGGTCGGATCTTATCGCTCGCTCGCTCGTCGCCGCGGGTATAACAAAAAACGATATTATTCATAACGCCTTTGGTTACGGATTGTTCACCGGTGGTTTGGGGCTGCATTATGGCGCGGAAAAAATAGGCGCCAGTGTTATTCCCATGTCCGGAGAAAACACCAAAAGGCAAATTATGATTTTGCAGGATTTCGGTCCGACCGTAATTTGTTCCACTCCGTCATACGCTTTGCACCTCGTTGAAGAAGGAAAGGCTCTTGGCGTGGACATGAAATCTTTAAAACTGCGCGTGGGCATTTTCGGAGCAGAACCATGGAATAAGGCGACGTGCGATGAAATTGAAAAAGCTTTTGGTATAACCGCCCTGGATCTGTATGGTTTATCGGAAGTTATCGGCCCGGGCATGGCTATGGAATGCATAGAAGGTCGCAATGGAATGCATGTTTTTGAAGACCATTTTATCGTCGAAACAATCAATCCCACAACAGGCGACGTTCTCCCCGAGGGAGAAGAGGGCGAACTGGTTTTTACAACTCTCACCAAAGAAGCGGGTCCGCTCATCCGTTACCGTACAGGCGACATATCGCGTCTGATTACCGAATCGTGCCGCTGCGGCCGTAGTCACGTCAAGATGGAAAGGGTTTTGAAAAGAAGCGACGACATGCTGATTATACGAGGTATCAATATTTTCCCCTCACAAATAGAAGCTATTTTAGTTGGTATCGAAGGATTGAAACCCAATTATCAAATCATCATTGATAAAGTGGGCGCGCTGGACTCGCTGGATTTACAGGTGGAAGTCAGCGATAATATATTCAGCGATTCCGGCAGCGTCAAAGAACTGCAGAAAATTGAAAAACAGATTATCAAGGACATGAAGGATTATTTGGGTGTCTCCGCACGTGTAAAGCTTGTCGAGCCTAATACTCTACAAAAAGCAGGAGCAAAAATTATTGATAAACGCCGCTATTGATAAATACATAAGGGGGTTACAATGAAAGTAGAACAAATATCTGTTTTTTTAGAAAACAAACCCGGCTCGCTCGAGTATGCGACGCGAGTCATGAAGGAGAACAACATCAATATTCGGACTCTCTCGCTGGCTGAAACGGTCGATTTCGGTATTTTGCGTTTGATTGTCAATGATGTCGAAAAAGCAAACAAAGTGCTCAAAGACAACGGCTTTCGTGTAAGCAAAACCCCTGTTGTTGCCGTCGAAGTTCCCGACAAACCGGGCGGACTGCATAGCATTATGGAAGTTGTATCCAAAGAAGGCATCAACGTGGAATATCTTTACGCCTTTGTAGAAAAAAGCGGCCAGAATGCCGTCATCATCTTCCGCTTCGATAACCCCGAAAAAGCTATTGAAGTTTTACTAAAGCATAAGTTCACGGTTATTCCGGGCGCAAAGCTCTACGACTTCTGATGACACCGTAAAGCACCCGTAAGGTACGTTGCGCTTTAGCCCTTGTCATTGCGATGTACATTATAAGTACACTTCGATCCTGAGGCTTTGCGCGGCTTATCTCTTGGCATTTTACAGTGTCATCATTTAGTAGATAGATATCATCAATGTTTGAGATATTGTACTTCTTGCCATTATATGCAACGGCTTATCTCAAATATTTTCTTGAGTTTTAGCTTTATGCGCTTATAATATGCACATCAAACAAGCAGATAAGTAATTTCTTCCTTATAAAAATTTTTAAACATTCCACAATTTAATATCGGCAGGAGGTAATGATATGTTTACGTTCAGTACAGACGTTAGTTTAATTCTGGTATGGCTTGTCTGGATTGCGGCTTTCATCGCCTTGTTTGTTACCAATGAGGTGGGCCGCAGATTCAAATGGGCGGGTTTTGCCATGTTTGTTGTATTGCCGATCATCCTTACGATTTTGTGGCTTACGACATTGAAAGATACGGCCTATATGGACTGGTTCCATCTGGCAAAGGTTTACTCATCAACAGCCGGATGTATCGGGTTTTGGTGCATCAGACACCTTCGCGGCACAGGCAAAGACGGGAAATTTTGGAAACTAAGTGACAAGAAATGGGCTCTGTGCTTCCCGCCGCTGATTCTGGCAATCAACATTCTGGAAGCTGTGACTCGTGACTTTCAAGTAGGCGCAACTTATTCAGTGCCTACAATTGAGTTTTTGCATAATCAGATCGAATATTACATCGGCGGTTCATGGAACTACATGAACGGCATTGCCGGAATCCTTAACATCATCACAATCACCGGCTGGTTCGGAATCTGTGTACGTAAAAAGACAAACACAGACGGAAGCATGGATATGTTGTGGCCGGATATGCTCTGGTTCTGGATTATTGCTTATGATCTTTGGAACTTCGCCTACACATACAACTGCATCCCGGGCCACTCATGGTACGCCGGACTGGCATTGTTGCTCGCTCCCACCCTTTGCGCATTTACAGTCGGTAAGGGCGCATGGCTGCAACATCGCGCCCAGACTCTTGCATTGTGGTGCATGTTCGCTCAAACGTTCCCCGCATTTATCGACAGGGGCGCTTTTGCGGTACAATCTGTAGCCAGCGCGCAAATTGCAGCGGCGGCAAAAGGGATTTCATTGACAAAAGAAGGCTTATATCCGGTTTTGTCCGCGACACCCGATACCACGGCATTGTTTATTGTAAGTTTTCTGGCATTGCTTTCGAATATTGCCGTATTCGGCTATATGATATACAAAGTTGTCAAGACAAAGCGTAATCCTTACACAGGCGATCTCTATACCGACCTGAATCAATATAAAGGAATTAAAGCGCTGGCAGAATAAAAATTTTTTTCACTGAATAAAAAAGCCATCGATTTACTCGGTGGCTTTTTCTATGTGCTATTAAAGTTAAACTTTTTTATTTTTGATAAGTCTTTGTTTTCCAGCGCTGGTGAAACCAAAACCACTGGTTCGGATATTCACGGACGACATCTTCCACTATTTTTGTGAAACGCTGGGTATTTATCTGTAAGTCAGCCTCATAATCGTCCGTGCAAACAGCCTTTAAGAAAGGTTTAATAATAAGTTTATATTTACCCGATTTCTGTCTGGCCATAAAAACCGGGACTACGGGTGAGTCGGAGCGCATTGCCATAACCGCTAACCCTACACCGGTACAGGCAGGACGTTCGAAGAAATCAACAAACACGCCCTCGTAAGCGGCCACATTTTGATCGCTTAAAATTCCTATAATCTGATTCTCTTTTAATAATTCCAAAACCTTTTTCCCCGACCCTCCTTTGGGAATCAGGGAATTTCCATGCATGGTGCGCACATATTCCACCATATTATCAATAACCGGGCTATCCAGCGGCCGGTAGACAATATACATCGGCCTGACCAGCATCGGGATAGCGATAGTCAAAAGTTCCCAGTTTCCGAAATGGGCAACGATGGAAAGAGCTCCTTTGTTTTGGGAAAGTGCCGCATCGGCATATTCCATACCTTCTACTTCCACCCACCGGTCAATATTGTCCCTGGTAATGGAAGGCATATCGAAGAATTCAGCGGCAACAATGGAAAAATGCCTGTAAACTCCTTTGGCTATCTTTATTATTTCCTTTGAATCTTTTTCCGGAAATGAACGCTGGAGATTATGCAGAACTATCAAGCGGCTTTTAGCAACCAGATGGTAAAAAAGTGAAAATCCAATCCTGCACAATCCCTTACGCACAACCAGGGGTATACATCGGAAAACAAAGAGCAGGGTGCTTGTTGTTTTTGTTTTTTCAACAGTCATATTTTACTATAAATAGTTGCCCGTCATTTTAGTTACAGCGGTTTTTCACATTCCCTGCACTTGCCGTCAGAGCCAATAACCCCGATACAGGCCTCGTCGCTGCATAATATTCTTTTATCCCAATCATCATCGGATTTCGTATCAGCTGCAGGGACTGCTTTTTGTTCTCGAGAAACTTCCGCCTGAACGCTGCCCGTTGCCTGTTGGCAGGGAAGCTTTCCTTCATAAACTCTGCCGCATTCTTTACATTTACCGTCGGCACCTATAACTCCTATACAGGATTCATCGCTGCACAGTATTCTTTTATCCCAGTCTTCATTTTTGTCAAAAATGATTTCCGTCATTTTGTCCTCCCGTATTTATTCTTGTCTTTACTTACAACAGCTTCCATATTATTTTCACTAAACAGAATTCCTTAAATTTTGATGGCTTCGTAAAATGTCCAGAGGCAAGGCGCGCAAAACCCATAGGAGTGAGGCGTACTTTTTGCGTACGCTGCAACGACAAGAGCTGAAGCGTAACGCAGCATATGGGCATTTTACGGAATCATCTTCTTAGCCTTTGATACAGGCTATAGATTTAAGTTTAGCCACCCTCCTCGCAACACCCGAATCATGCATAACCTGCACAACGTCCTGGAGGTTTTTATAAGCTTCCGGCATTTCCTCACCCAGCGTGCCCTTGCTGCCGGCTATTACCAAAACTCCCATCTCGGCAAGCTCACGGCTAATAAATCTTCCCTTGCTGGATTTGATTGCTTTTGAACGGCTCATCACCCGCCCTGCCCCGTGACAGGCACTGCCGAATGTCGCTTCCATTGCCTTTTCCTGACCGGCTAAAACAAATGAACCTGTGCCCATATCACCGGGAATCAATACCGGCTGGCCCACGCTTCTATAGCGATCGGGTACAGCCTCATGACCGGCGGGAAACGCACGCGTCGCTCCTTTGCGGTGAACGCAAAGTTTTTTTGTAATGCCCGCAATAGTAAACGATTCTATTTTGGCAATGTTATGACAGACATCATATACCAGACGCATTCCCAGTTCGCGGGGAGCCACGCGCAGCGTTTTTTCCAGAACTTCGCTTGTCAGATGCATTAGGATTTGCCGGTTGGCCCATGCGTAATTGGCTCCGCAGGCCATGGCAGCCAGATAATTTTCCCCCCGTGCTGAATTGAGATATGCACAAGCCAGCTGTCTATCCGGCAGCTCAATGCCTGTTTCATGCGCGTGCTTGACCATTAAGGCCAGATAATCATCGCAAATCTGATAACCCAATCCGCGCGAACCGGTATGAATCATGATGACGATCTGATTTTTACGTAAACCAAACGCCTGCGCGGTTTTCTCATCAAATATCTCCTGCACCACTTCAATTTCCAGAAAGTGATTGCCGGAACCCAGCGTGCCTAACTGTTGCTTGCCCCGTTCGATAGCCCGCGCTGATACCTGCTCCGGGTCCGCGCCGCTCATGCATCCGCCGTCTTCAGTTGTTTCCAAATCCAGAGCCGTCCCAAAACCGGCCTTGACCGCCCACCTTGCGCCTTCTTCGAGCACTTTTTTCTGATCTTTACCGGATAGTTTAATATAGCCTGTGGAACCGACACCCGACGGAATACGATGATACAATGCAGTAGTTAAATCTTTGATCTTGTCTTTGATATCCGAAATGAACAGTTCTGTGGTCATCAGGCGGCAGCCACAGTTGATGTCATAGCCAACACCGCCAGGCGAAATAATGCCGCTCTCAAGATCAAAGGCCGCTACGCCGCCGATAGGAAAGCCATATCCCCAGTGAACATCGGGCATGGCCAGAGAATAATTCACAATACCGGGCAAATGTGCGACGTTAGCCACTTGTTTCACGCTTTCATCTTTTTTCAGCAGATCATAAATCTTATCATTGGCATAGATAATTCCCGGTACGCGCATAGAGCCTGTCTGCGGCAGAAACCAGCGGTTATCATCTATTTTTTCCAATCTAATTTCAGGCATTTTAATGCTCAAAAAAGTTCAAATATTAAAGCTCTTCCACGGCATCGTAAAAAGTTCCAGAGGCAAGCACGCAAATCCCGAGGAATGAGGCGTACTATTCGTACGCCGCAACGTAGCTTATGGACTTTGTACGAAGCCGTCAGACATCGAATATCACCCTTGCCCCCCATCCTGACTTTCGCTTTGTAACACTCAAGCCACAATAGGTTACTGCCTTAATCTCGGTTTTAATCAAATGCTTCCTGTTATTGTATGGCTCACCCATCAATTGCGCTACCAGCTTTTTATTGCCGCATTTTATAATTTCGCACTTGTCTACTACCCAGTGCCCGCCATTAAATAAGTAAAGCATCTCCCGTAAAAAATTAATCAGTAAATCCGCTGCATCCGCGCCGTCAATAGTTATTATTTTATACCGCCCTTTTCTCTCCCGGGTAGTCCTGCCATTATTTTTGACGTTTTCGATCAGGACACCAAACAAAGCACAGGCGGCGTTGGCAAACAGTTCCTTCTTAGTCCGTCCTGATATTTCAATACCTATATCGGCCGTATGGTCAAAAAAGTTGTATTTGGACATGTGCAGATTATAACCTAAGATGGCTCATTCAACAAGTTCCTGCCTTCAATAAAAAAGGGCGCCTCGCAGCGCCCTTTTTGCTCATAGACTTTAATTGAAGCCTTAATCTTCTTCCGTTGTACTATTTTCTTCCTGCGTCAGATCAGTTTCATCGTCACCATTGCTGTTGATATCATCATCCTTGCCTTCGGCTTCCGATGTCGTGCGCGCAACGCCAACAAGTTTTTCTTCAGGATCCAGTTCAATAAGTTTCACTCCCTGCGTTACCCGATGATTTACCGGTATTTCCTGCACCTTCAACCGGATAACTTTGCCGGCATTGCTGATCAACATAACGTTATCTTCACCGATAACCTGCAGAACGCCGGAAACATTGCCTACTTTTTCCACCGTTTTTAAATTGATCGTTCCTTTGCCGCCACGGGTTTGGACACGGTATTCATCAATCGGCGTGCATTTGCCGAATCCGTTTTCCGAAACGGTAAGCATGAAAGTGTTCTGCGCGGGAATATCCATACCGATAACATCATCACCTTCATCCAGATTAATGCCGCGCACACCGCGGGCTGTTCTGCCCATATCCCGAACATCGTCTTCTTTGAAACGAATGGCCATACCCTGTCTTGTCGCTATAAAGATATCCTGATTCCCCATCGTCAATTGAACATCCACCAACTCATCCCCTTCGTCAATGGAAATGGCAATGATGCCGCCGGATCGCGGATTGGCATAAGCGGTTAGTTCAGTTTTCTTGATAGTGCCCTTTTTAGTGATCATCACAATATACTTATCGTCAACAAATTCCTTGACCGGCAATGTTGCACGAACACTTTCACCCGGCGCAAGATTGACCAGATTGACCATGGCTTTGCCTTTGGCCGCGCGTCCCGCCTGAGGTATCTGATAAACCTTCAACCAGTGCACTTTTCCTGCACTGGTAAAAACAAGCAGGTAATGATGTGTGGAGGCGATAAAGATTTTTTCCACAAAATCTTCCTCTTTCGTTCCCATACCCATTTTGCCGCGTCCGCCGCGGTGCTGACTTTTGTAAAGGCTGACCGCGTTGCGTTTGATATAGCCGCTATGGGATATCGTTACAACCACATCTTCTTCCACGATCATATCTTCAATATTGATATCTTCGGAGCTCGCGACGATTTCCGTACGCCGTTCATCGCCGTACCGTTCCTTAATTTCATTGAGCTCGTCAATAATAACCTGCAAAACTTTTTGCGGATCGGCTAAAATAGCGTTCAAATGGGCGATCAAGGCGTTCACTTCCGCGTATTCCTCGTCGATCTTGGCTCGCTCCAAACCGGTCAGACGCTGGAGTCTCATCTCCAGAATGGCTTTGGCCTGAATTTCCGACAAACTGAATTTCGCGCATAACTGCATCGAAGCTTCCGCTGGTGTCTTCGATGCTTTAATGACTTTAATAACTGCGTCAATGTTGTTTAAGGCAATAATGTAACCTTCTAAAATATGCGCTCGTTCCTGCGCTCTTGCCAATTCAAACCTGGTGCGGCGTATAACAACATCCCTGCGGAAACTGATGAATTTTTCGAGTACTTGTTTGAGATTGAAAACCTGTGGCATGTTTTCGGAGATCGCCAGCATGATGACGCCCAAGGAAACTTCCATTTGCGTGAATTTATAGAGCTGATTGAGGATGATTGCCGAATTTTCATCCCGCTTGAGTTCGATCACCACGCGGATGCCTTCTCGGTCGGATTCGTCCCGCAAATCGGAAATGCCTGATATCTTTTTATCGCGCACCAGTTCCGCTATTTTTTCGATCAGCGTAGCCTTGTTGACCTGATAAGGCAGTTCTGTAAGAACAATGGTTTCCCTATCATTACGGGCGTTCTTTTCAATAAGAGAGCGAGCGCGGATGCGGATGATCCCGCGTCCGGTTTTATAGGCGGAAAGAATTCCTTCCCGGCCATTAATAAATCCGGCAGTTGGAAAATCAGGACCGGGAATATGACGTATGAGCTGTTCGATGGTAATGTCCGGATTCTTAATGCAGGCGATGGTGCCGTTTATAATTTCTTTCAGATTATGCGGCGGAATATTGGTCGCCATACCAACAGCAATACCTGATGTTCCATTGAGCAGTAACAGCGGAATGCGTGTTGCCAGAAGCGACGGCTCCTGCAGGGATTCATCATAGTTCGGCACATAATCGACCGTGTCTTTTTCCAGATCGGCCAGCACTTCATCAGAAATGCGCGCCAGACGACTTTCCGTATAACGCATGGCCGCGGGCGGATCGCCGTCAATCGAACCGAAGTTGCCCTGTCCGTCCACCAGCATGTAGCGCAGAGAAAACTCCTGTGCCATACGCACCATTGTGTCATAAATGGCCGCATCGCCGTGCGGATGATATTTACCCATGATCTCGCCGACGATACGGGCGGATTTTTTGTAGGGTTTATTATGGCGGTTGCCCATTTCATACATGGCATATAAAATCCGGCGGTGCACCGGTTTGAGGCCGTCGCGTACATCGGGAATTGCCCGGCCGATGATGACACTCATGGCGTAATCCATGTAGGATTTTTTCATTTCATCTTCTATATTCACCAGTGTTTGCTTGTGGTGGATATCACGTTCCATTTTGTTTAATCCTCTCTCAATAATAAACTGACTGATTTTCAGCCGGCACAATCATTAATCTAACAGTGTTTATTAAATGTCCAGATTGGAAACATACAAGGCATTTTGATATATGAAATCACGCCGCGGTTCGACCTGATCACCCATGAGCGTTGTAAATATCTCGTCAGCCAGAACCGCGTCTTCGACCCCAACCTGCAGAAGTGTGCGTTTTTCCGGATTCATCGTGGTGTCCCACAACTGCTCGGGGTTCATTTCACCTAGGCCCTTATAGCGCTGGACGGCCAGTCCTTTCTTGCCTAAGTTGACAATATGATCCACAAGCGCCTTGGCGCTTTCCAAAATAATAGTCGTTGAAGATTCTTCGCCCCTATCGCTGTAAGGAGCTTCGCCCATAATGGAAACCTGATCCAGCAATGACCGGATATCCGCGAACTGCGGCGTGCGAAAAACTTCACGGTTCAAACAGGATGGAAAGATTTGCCCGTTCTTTGTCAGATTAAAAACTATTTTTAGCCCGCCGTGATCTTCGTCTGTTTCAATCTTAAAATCGGCAAAACTCTTGCCTAAGGCAACGCCTGTTCTTTTCGCGATGGACGAAAGCGTCTTTTCATTTTTAAAGCTATCGTCAGTCAAAGTGGGGTCACCGGCCAATATGCGTATTAAATTTCTATCGCGTCCTTCCTTTTCAAATCTATCCAGCAGATCTTCAATCCGCATCACCTTCTTAATCATCATCAATAATTTATTGCCTGTTACCGGAAACGGAGAACCGTCGCCCATGACCAGTTTTACTTTTTCCACACCGTTTTCCAAAATGTAGTTTTTCATCTGCTCCTCATTCTGGATATAGAATTCCTGTTTTTTCTCCACAACTTTAAACAACGGCGGCTGAGCGATAAACAAATATCCTCTTTCGATCAGTTCACGCATCTGCCGGAAAAAGAATGTTAAAAGCAGCGTGCGAATATGAGCGCCGTCCACATCCGCATCCGTCATGATAATAACTTTATGATACCGCAGTTTGCTAATATCATAATCGTCAGTTCCAATGCCTGCTCCAAAAGCCGTAACCATCGTTTTGATTTCTTCATTTTGCAGCATTTTATCAAAACGGGCTTTCTCCACGTTTAGTACTTTCCCGCGCAACGGCAGAATGGCCTGATTTTTCCGGTCACGCCCCTGTTTGGCCGAACCGCCGGCGGAATCTCCTTCCACCAGATAGATTTCACTCAATGCCGGATCTTTTTCCTGACAATCTGCCAGTTTTCCCGGCAGGGCTCCCACTTCCAGCGCGCTTTTACGCCTGGTCAATTCCCGCGCGCGCCTCGCCGCTTCTCTAGCGCGAGCCGCCTCCATGCATTTATTCAATATTTGTTTTGCAACAGACGGATTCTCCTCAAGGTAACTGCCGATCTTTTCGTAAACAATGCCCTCCACCAGGCCGCGCACCTCAGAATTTCCCAGTTTTGTTTTTGTCTGACCTTCAAACTGAGGATTCTTTACTTTAACACTAATGACACACGCCAATCCTTCTCTTAAATCCTCTCCGCGCAGAGATTCTTTACCGTCTTTGATTATTTTATTGGCGGTGGCGTAATTGTTAAAAACACGGGTCAGAGCCGATCGGAAACCGATCATATGGGTGCCGCCTTCAGTCGTATTGATGCTGTTGGCAAAGGCAAAAATATTATCCAGATAAGTTTCGTTATACTGAAGAGCAACTTCTACCGAACAATCTTCCTTGGAGCCGGAAACAAAAATTGGATTTTTATGCAAAACTTTTTTATTGCGGTTAATATATTCAACAAATGAAACTATACCGCCTTTATAAAAGAATTCATTTTGCTTACCGGTGCGTTCGTCCATTAAATTAATTCTGACGCCGGAATTTAAAAAAGCCAGTTCGCGCAAACGATTCGCGATAATATCAAAACTGAATTCACTCTCTTCAAATATTTCGTCATCCGGTAAAAAGGTTACTTTAGTTCCTTTGCCGCGGGTTTTGCCCACCATTTCCAGAGGACCGTCTGGAATGCCGCGTTTATAAGACTGCATATAAACATTGCCGTCGCGTCGTACTTCCAGTTCACAGGTTTTAGAAAGGGCATTCACAACTGAAACACCAACGCCATGCAAACCGCCGGATATTTTATAAGAATCATTGGAAAACTTACCACCGGCATGAAGTTTTGTCATAACCACTTCCGCTGCCGACACACCTTCTGTTTTATGAATATCTACAGGAATACCGCGGCCGTTATCATCAACAACAATACTATTATCCACTCTTATTTTTACTGTGATTGTGTCGCAATATCCACCAGCCGCTTCATCGATACTATTATCAACAACTTCATAAACCAGGTGATGAAGACCTTCCTTTCCGGTGGAACCTATATACATGGCAGGTCTTATACGAACCGCCTCCAAGCCTTCTAATACTTTAATACTATCCGCATCATACTTATGTGTCATAAATATTTTTAAATTTCCTCTCTGCTACTATATTTTTAACGGCATAATTATGCATAAATAACCGTCATCTTCAGCCTGTTTGATCAGTGATGGTTTTAATCCCACCCCAACTTCCAACAGAATATTTTCTTTATTAATCACAGATATGGCATCAATTAAATAATTTACATTAAATCCACTATCAATATTTTCTCCATCATAATCTATATCTATCTCTTCCGTTGCTTCACCTACGTCCAAATTTGTGGAATTGAGTGTTAACTTACCTTTAGAAAAAGAAAGAATAACTCCACCATATCTTTCTGACGACACAACACTCATTCTTTTTAAGGCATGTAGAAAATATTCTTTTTCTAAAATAACTCGAATTCCTTTTTCAGTGGAAATAACTTTTTTATAATCAGGATAATCCGCATCAACCAAACTGACTTTTAAAAGAGTGTTTTCTGTTTTCACGACAAACATATTTTTATGTAAACCTATTTTAACCTCTTCATTTTCATCAATAATTTTTTTGATTTCCATCAATCCCTTGCGGGGAATAATAATTCCTTTTCCAGTCTTTAAAAAAGGACCGGATATTAAACCTTTAGCCAACGCTAAACGATGACCGTCAGTAGCCACCATTCTTAATAAATGATCTACCCCATCCACTCCTTCTTCCAATAAAACACCATTTAGATTTTTTCTGCTTTCATCAGTTGCCATAGCGAACGCTGTTTTATTAATTAAATCTTTTATGACCATTCCCTTTATTTTATAAAGAGGAATATCCTTATCATCTGTAATACTTGGAAAATCTTCGGCCGGTAGTCCCGGTATTTTATAAAACGCCCGCTGAGATGATATTTTTACAATATTATTTTTCTGAGTGAAAATAATAACTTCACCTTGAATTTCTCTTATCATTTCATATATCTTTTTTGCGGAAACAGTGATTTCACCATTTTCCGATATTTCCGCATCATAATCAGAAATTAAAATTATTTCTCTATCAGTAGCAATTATTTTCAGCTTATTATTTTCAGCTTTTACAAGAATATTATTTAAAATAGGTATTGTTGTTTTTTTTTCGACAATGCCTAATGTTTTTTGAATACCATCAAGAAAGGTTTCTCTGTTAATTTTAAATTCCATATTTCCTCCTTGTTTTTTATCTTAATATTATAATTTAGTTTCTTATATATAATTAGTATTAATAGTAATGCCTGTGGATATGTTGATTAATGCTTTTTTTTAAATAATTATAATTACTTTAAACACATTTAACTTGTTTATAAATGAATATAAAAAAGTTTATGATTTGTTCATTAAAATATCCTCCAATTCCTGAATCAAACCTTTTAACTTAGGGTCTGTTTTTATGCTATTTAATATTTTATTATTAGCATAAATTACCGTGGAATGATCACGACCACCAATTTTTTGACCGATATCAGGAAAAGAATGATTTGTTAATTTTCTTGCTAAATACATGACAATTTGCCTTGCGAAGACAATATTTTTATTTTTATTATGAGCTTTAATGTCAGATATTTTTATATTTAATTTTCCAGATATAACTTTAATGATTTCTTCAATGCTTACGTCACCCTGTTTATTATGCTTAACTAAGCTGCTTAATACTTCTTTTACTAAATCTAAATCAATTTCTCTGCCTGTTAAAGATGAATAAGCGCCTATTCTAACTAAAAAACCTTCCAGTTCACGAATATTTGATTCCACATGGGATGCGATATAATGAATAACATTATGCGGTAAATCAATTTTATTTTCCTGAATTTTTCTTTCGATAATAGCAATTTTAGTTTCTATTTCCGGTGGTTGAATATCGGCAATTAGTCCCCATTCAAAACGGGAACGAAGCCTACTTTCCAGATTAGGAATATCTTTTGGAAACTTATCACTGGTGACCACTATTTGTTTTCCGGAATCATGTAATGTGTTGAAAGTATGGAAAAATTCTTCCTGCGTTCGTTCTTTGCCTGCTAGAAAATGAATATCATCAATTAATAAACAACTGATGTTACGATATTTTTCTCTAAATTTTGGCATGCGGTCATAACGAATGGAATTAATCATTTCATTCATAAATTCTTCTGCCGAAACATACATAATATTTAGCGTTGGGTGGATAGAAGACGAGAGAAGACCGATAGCATTAAGTAAGTGAGTTTTTCCTAAACCTGATCCTCCATAAATAAATAAAGGATTGTAATTTTTCGCCGGTTGTTTGGCTACGGCAATTGAAGCGGCGTGGGCAAATTGATTACACGAGCCAACCACAAACCTGTCGAAGTTGTAATTATCGTTGAGAAAAGAAAAGTTTTTGCTTTTACTGGTAATAGCCGTTGACGTATGTTTAGAATGCGTCGTCTGCTTGAACGACGGGTCGGAGATATTTTCCTGATTTTTTAATAGAACAAAATCAATATCAACATCTATACCTGCGGCAGCTTTTAAAGATTGTTTAATGGTAGATGTATAATTATCTAAAAGCCAATCTTTAAAAAATTTATTGGGCACAGCCAATTGCACATGCTGGTCTTCCATGGCAATTATTTTGATAGGTTTTATCCATGTATCAAAATTTTGCTTACTTATTTTTTCTTGAATAAATTTAGTTGTTTTTCCCCAAAAATCTTCCATTTAACAACCTTTATAAACACACTTATCAACAATTGTGGATAAGTGTGGAATACATATATTATTTTAAATTATCAAGAATTAAATCCGCTAACCGGTTCAATTCATCCATAGACGTATAGCGAATTTCGACAAATCCCTTTTTAGCCGAACCCTTAATTTGCACCTTTGCCATAAATTTTGCGGCTATTGATTTTTCCAGGTCAGTTAGAAAGTGGTCTTTTTTGACATCTTGTTTTTTATCAATGTGAATCTTTTTTGCGTTTTGTATTAAACGTTCAGTTTCTCGGACATTTAAATCTTTTTGTAAGATTAAAGCCAGCGCCGCAAGTTGTTTTTCTGTTGAACTGCATGCCAGTAAACAGCGGGCATGGCCTGAAGAAATTTTCTTTTCCGTAAGAGCTTTTTTGGCTTGATCCGGCAATTTCAAAAGACGAATGGTATTGGCAATGGTCGAACGATCTTTGCCCACGCGCGAAGAAATTTCATCCTGAGAAAGTTTGAAATTTTCAATTAATGTTACGTAGGCATCGGCTTCTTCCAGAGGATTTAATTCTTCACGCTGAATATTCTCAATCAGCGACATTTCGGCCGCCTGCATGTCTGTTGCTTCACGAATGGCAATAGGTACATCTTTTAAACCTATGGACTGAGCCGCTCTCCATCGCCGCTCTCCGGCAATAATTTCATATCCCTTTTCAGCCCTGCGGACAATAATCGGCTGAATAATACCGCTGTTTTTAATGGAATCAATAAGCTGCTTTTGGTTTTGATCGTTAAAAGTTTTACGGGGTTGATAACGGTTTGGCCGCAACTCTTCAATGCCGCAGGAAAAAACATTCTTTTTCTTATCGAAGTCATTTAATAAATCCGGAAAAATTGCGCCAAGCCCTTTACCAAGCACATTTTTTTGTGCCATTTACATTCCCCCCTGAATTATTTCCCCAGCCATTTCCATATAAGCCAAAGCGCCGCGCGATTTAATGTCGTAAAGAATAATAGGCAATCCGTGACTGGGGCTTTCCGAAAGCCGCACATTACGCGGGATCACCGTTTTAAAAACCTTATCGCCAAAATGTTTCCGCACATCATCGGATACCCGATGAGATAATAAATTGCGCTGATCAAACATCGTTAGCAAAATACCGCCTAAAACCAGTTTTGGATTTAATTGCGCTTTTACCAGTTTGACAGTATTGAGCAAATATCCCAAACCTTCCATAGCAAAATACTCGCACTGCAAAGGAACAATCAAATAATCGGATGCGACCAGGGCATTTACGGTCATAACACCCAGCGATGGCGGACAATCAATTACTATAAAATCATAATGCCTGTCCAGAGAACTCAATAAATTACGCAACCGCTTTTCTTTATCTTCCAGACCAACAAACTCAACTTCAATGCCAATCAGATCCTGGTTAGACGGCACAACATCAAGATGCGGTATTGCCGTGTTGATAATTACTTGTTCCAGAGGCACCTGACCGATCATCGCGTGATATAAATTAGCCGTCTGAAATGAATTTCTATCCGCTCCGATACCGCTTGTTGAATTACCCTGAGAATCGCCATCAATGAGCAAAGTTTTTTTTTCCGCCGCCGCCAGGGAAGCAGATAAATTTATCGCGGTGGTGGTTTTACCGACACCACCCTTTTGGTTCGCTATACATATAATTTTATTCATTATTTTATTGAGCGTAAAAAAATAAATTCTTTTGCAAGAACTGAAGTTAGCAGTAGCATAAAAAAATTCTTTTTAGAAGTTTTTTTTACTTTATTTTGTCTTTTCTCCGATAATAATTTTACGCTGTGCCTCTAAGCAGGGGACGTTTATATCATATTGAATAAATTGAGATATTTTGTATTGATCTTTAACAGGTGAGCATTGTGTAAATTCCTCATCAACATTAGGGCCTTTCAAGGCAATTAGTTTTCCTCCCGGGACAAGAAAATATTCGCCATATGGCAGAAGTTCGGATATTTTAAAAGCGGCACGGGAAATTACAATATCAAATTTTTCTCTCCATGAATCTTTCTTGATAATATTTTCGACGCGGTCATGAAAAACAAAGGTCTGGGAAAGATTCAAAAGACGGATAATATGTTTTAAAAAAGAAACTTTTTTTCTATTGGTTTCCAAAAGATAAACCTGTAATGAAGGCAGCGCTATTTTTAAGGGAAGACCAGGAAAACCCGCGCCGCATCCGACATCAATTAGTCTTGCGGCCGGCTTTTGAATAAATTGCAATGCTGAGAGTGAATCCAAAAAGTGACGCTTGATAATTTCCCGGGAAGAATTTTCGGAAATTAAATTTGTTTTAGCATTCCACTGTAAAAGCTCATTTTTATAAACATCAAACAAAGCCAGTTGTTGCTTGTTGAGTTTAATGCCTAATTGCGGCGAGTTTTTACTCAGTAATAGAATTTCTTGATCCATGGACAAGAAAATAGCAAAAAAAATCTTCTGACGCAAAGCGTAAATTAGTCCGGCCTGCAATTCAGCATGAAAATTAAAGGGACAAAGATATATTGCACTGGCTTACCGGCCGTTTAAGGAAAAAGAATTGCAAAGGCCACTCTGCATCAAGTCGATTATAATTCATCGCTGATTTTCTTGCAATTATTGAGAATTTTAACACTTGGCGGTGAACTGGCAACAGGCACATGAATGAATTTTAAAATTAATGGTTGAAATTCTTGGAAATATTCAAGGCCACGTTTAGGATCGGAGGAAGGCAACTCGAGAGTGAGTGTAAAGATATTGCGTTCATGACCAGCATAGTTACCGAGCGATCCTGGATAAAAGCCAAATTTTTTATAAGGATAATTTATGTCTTTATATGCTTGTTCCATCCATTTTTCAAAAGAATATAAATTTGATGATGGCCCGTCATAATCAAAGAAGTTAAGCGGTGAATGTACCGACAATATCTTTTGCGGTTTGAATTTCTTTATCAAGGCAATTTGAAACTGTGTTTCCTGCTCTGATGATGGTTTTGCTCCCGGATAGTAACGCCTCTTTCTTTTTGTCTTTAATATCCATTGACGCATTGCGTTTGCCTGCCAGTCTTTTGTGGGGAAATTTCTATTAATATCAATGCCATTGGCATTGACGCGTGTTGGTGGTATGGACAAGAAACCATCGGGATTGAGCAGTGGCGCAATGACAATACACTTGTCTTTAAACAATGCGGGATTGTCTTTAACGTAATGAGCAAGTTTGAACATAAGATAGGCAGACGGCAACTCATCACCGTGAACGCAACCTAAAAATAAAATGCAGTTTCCGATGCTATTACCGTAATTAACGAACATAAGCGGGTGCTTGTTTTTTGTTGTCCGGTAATATTGCCATGGTATTTCTCCGGGATTTATGTCTGTCCATCCATAAAGGGCGTTAGATTTTTCCAATAGGCTAATGTATTCCTTAAAATCATTTGAAGAAGAATCGTAAGCAAATACCCGGGAAGGTAAAAACAGAAAGAACAACAATCCGGAAAAAAGACACCATGACAAAAAGATTTTTTTACGTTTCGATATCTGATTGCACAATTTTTTTTTACTGACGGCTATACGGTAAATAGGTGTTTAATCCCTTCGTTATTATTTTGATGATCCGGTTCTTATATCTTTGGCTTATTCGTTTAATGGAATCGCCTACATTTATACCGTTCCTCAATGTGAACTTAAATAGGCAGAGAAAATTATTTTGAAGTGAACATTATAGTAAGTTAATCCAGAAATCAATTCAAAAAACTTTTTTGCTAAATTCGGCAGCAAGCGCATTTCCCATAGCCTTCTTTGGGGTAAGCATGTAAATACCGAATGATAATGTTTCCTCAGCATACATGTCTAAAAAGTTTTCTTTAATTGAAAAGCAAAGCAATTCATGATGATAAAATAAACTGAAATCATTGTTTGGAAAAGCTTCTACGGCGGGATCATCGAGCTATAAGAAAAATCATAACGGATAAAATAATCACAACATGAATGGTGATGATGCTGAATTTATGCCTGAGATAAAATTCATTTGCCTTTTGAATTCTCTCCAATCCGCCGCATAATTTCCGGAAACGTTCCAACCCTTCATATTTTTTGTCGTTGTCAGAAGAAAAATCGTTTTGAAACGCAAACATGGGATAAACTGCGTAGATGTGATCGGTCAGAGGACGAAACAGAGTATCAATGACGATCCCCTGCCATGGTTGATAAGCAAGGGCTTCCGCGTAAGGTCTGTTTAAAACATACGCATGGGCCAGACTCTGATAGTGCACTTTTTGTATGAACGGATTAGCCGTTTTACGGCTTTCGCGTATTAATGCTCCCAGAAGCAGAACTTTCCAATCCGGATTTGCTCTTAAAAATTGAGTGCATTGCTTGAAGCGCTCAGCGTCAAATCTGTCAAAAATGACATCGTCTTCAAAAACCACAATATTGTCCGCTCCGATCTCCACGCCCTTGCGCAGACAGGTCATGTGAGATTCATACATTCCCTGTTCGATATTCAAAGGGTGAGGTTTGACAATGACGAATTCGACTTTTCCGTTGAGTCCTACTTCAGCAAACGATTTCGCGGCTGCCTGCCGCCGGTCTTGACGCCCTTCCAGAGAAATGCAGTAGATACGATCAAAAAAATCCCAGCCATCGTTTTGGTTTTCCACGATATCCTCTATAAATCGCATTTTTCTTTACAGGACTGTTTTATAATATTAGTATTATACGGTGTCAAGAAATGACTGTTGAAATTAATATTAGCCGACAAATTAAATTACCGGGTGTCCGGTTCAAGAGCAACCGGATGGTTTTACAAAGTAAGGTTTTATGATTAGAAAGAAAATAGCCCAATATCTTGCCTCAAAGAAATGTATTAAAACAATGTTAGAGAATCCGGCGGACCTTAGTGAATTCAAGGAGCGTCCGACACCGCGATTAATTACCGGTTTGATCCTGATGGTGTTAAGTTACATTTTAGGTTGGCCGGCAATATTCGCTTTGAGCTTTATGGCAGTTTGGTTTCAAAAACCGCTGATCGCTGTTATCGGTTGCCCGATGACTTACGGACTTTCTTGTATTGTCTTTGTTATTGGCGCCTGGCTTGCGCGCGCTCCACACTATATGGGAACTTTGATGAGGTACAGCATTCAAAGCTTTTTCAGAAAGTTACGTTCCTAGAAGGGAAAGAAAATGATGTTGAAGACCAAAACAAAAAATATCAGCATTGTATTATATAAACCAAAATACGCGGGAAATATCGGTTCTGTTGCCCGCGCGGCAAAAAACATGGGAATCCGTGACATAATGGTTGTGGGAAGGGCAGGTTATGATCGGGAGGAAATGCAACAGAGATCAACACATCTGGCTGCCGATGTTTTAGATCATATCCAATATTGTGAACGCCTTGACGAAGCGCTCGGAGGCTTCCGTTATATTGTGGGAACAACTGCCCGTCTTGGCAAGGCTCGTGGCCCTTTTTTCTCTCCACGCGCGGTTGCTCAAGACATCGCCGATATTTCCCAGAAAAACAGAGTGGCCCTTCTTTTCGGTCCCGAAGATACCGGGCTTGCCAATGAAGAGTTGCGCCTTTGCCAGACGGTGGTTACCATTCCGACGTCTCAGGATTTCACATCACTCAATCTTTCTCATGCCGTAATGATTCTGTGTTATGAAATATTTATCGCCTCTTCTCCGTCGACGAAAACAACAGAAGTAACGCCAAAATTAGCGCGATCGCAGGAACTGGAAGGCATGTATGGACAAATCAAAACATTGCTGGCCGATATTGAATTTTTAAATCCTGAAAATCCTGATTACTGGATGATGCACCTGCGCCGATTTTTTACGCGTGCCTCGCTGTTATCGCGCGAGGTAAAGATTATTCGGGGTATCTGCCGTCAACTTCAATGGTACTCCCATCATAAAAAAACTTGACTTTACATAACAGTTCCCATAGGAATTGCACATACTGCAAGGATTTCCTTATTATAATTTCAGTGAATATATATGGAGGTTTTATAAATTATGAGAAAAACATTTTCTTTTACCGGCGCGAAAAAAATTATTTTCGGCAACGGATCCATTTTAACGCTTGCCAGCCATATAAAAGAACATCATGCACAAAATCCGCTCATCGTCATTGATAAAAATCTGGCCAAAACCGGATTGCAGGAAAAAATAGCAAGCATACTGATCCCCGAAGGTATTAAATTTACTGTCTATGATAAGGTCAATCCTGAACCGGATATAGCACTTGCTGATGAAGGAGCGAAAATTGCCGTAAAAAACAAATGCGACATCGTGATAGGCATCGGCGGCGGCAGCGCTATGGATGTGGCCAAAGCCGTAGCAGTGCTTGCGACCAATAAAGGCAGCGCGGTCGATTATCTGGGTCTCAATAAAGTTCCTAAAAACGGTCTTCCCAAAATCATGATACCGACAACGGCCGGAACGGGTAGCGAAGTAACTTTCACCGCAGTCTTTGTAAGGAAGAATTTAAAAAAGAAGGAAGGTATGAACAGCCCGTATCTTTATCCGGAACTGGCGCTGCTTGATCCGGAATTAACGTTGAGCCTGCCGCCAGCGCCCACCGCTCAGACAGGCCTTGATGCTTTGTGTCACGCCATTGAATCCTACACATCTGTTAATTCATCTCCCGTTAGCGAAATGTTTTCTCTGGAAGCTATCGCTCTCATTGCCGAAAATTTACGTACTTGTGTTCATGATGGTAAAAATATCGTTGCTCGAGAAAGAATGTTGTTGGGCAGCTTATATGCAGGGATCGGTCTGGCTAATGCCGGTGTGACGGCGGTTCATTCATTATCTTATCCACTGGGCGGCAAATATGGTGTTGGACATGGACTTGCCAATACGATGATGTTGCCAGCGGTGATGGCTTTCAATCTTCCGGCGGCATTGGAAAAATTTGCCGATGTCGCCGAGGCAATGGGAGAGTGTATGGATGGTCTTCCCGCCCGAGAATCCGCATATTTGGCGATTGAGGCGGTTGAGGCGTTAATTGAAGACTGCGGTGTATATACGTCTCTTGCTCAGTTTGGCATCAAAGAGAAAGACTTTCCGGCATTGGCTGATGTGGCCTTAACTGTTGCCAGACCTTTGGAGAACAATCCCCGCAAAATCACCAAAGAAGATATGATCGCGATTTACGCGCAGGCTTTTTGATAAATGAAGATAATTTCTAAATCAAAGATAACATTTTGATTTAGAAATGGAATAAGGAGGTATAAATGGCTGGAGCTGAATTGATCGGAAAAGAAGAAATCAAGGAAGTAATGGATGTCCTGGAAACAGGCATTTTGATGCGTTATGGTTTTGATAAAGAAAGAAAAGGAATTTATAAGGTTCGGGAGTTTGAACAGGCATTTGCAAAATATTGCGGTGTTGACTATGCCCTCGGAGTTACTTCCGGCTCGTCGGCTTTGAAAATAGCACTCACCGCAATGGATGTAGGGCCCGGAGACGAAGTTCTTGTGCCCGCATTTACTTTTTTGGCAACTTATGAAGCGGTAATGGAAGTGGGCGCTATTCCCGTAATGGTAGATATTGACGATACTCTGAATCTTGACCCATTAGAGATCGAAAAGAAAAAAACTCCGTATACCAAGGCGGTCATTCCCGTACATATGTGCGGGTCGGCAGCGAATATCGATAAAATAGTGGAAATCGCCCATAAAAATAAAATGCTGGTTCTGGAAGATAATGCTCAGGGCTGCGGTGCCGGTTTTAAAGGAAAAAAGCTCGGCGGTTTTGGCGATATGGGAACCTTCAGCTTTGATTATGTGAAAACGGTCACCACAGGCGAAGGCGGCATGGTGATTACCAACAATAAGGATTTGTACAACCGGTCGGAATGGTATCACGATCATGGCCATGATCATAATCCTAAAGTAAGCCGCGCTTTGGAAGGCCGGACCATTCTTGGTTTCAACTACCGAATGAATGAACTGCAGGGCGCGTTAGGATTGGCGCAGTTGCGCAAGCTGGATTACCTTATCGGAGAGCAGAAAAAAAACAAGAAATTTATTATGGATGTGCTGGCTCAGATTCCCGGTGTAGGATTTCGTGCCAAACCAGATCTCGAAGGAGACTCCGCCACGTTTTTAGCGTTTAATTTACCGGATGAAAATCGGGCGCAAAAGTTTCAGAATCTACTCTGTGCCGAAGGTGTGGATACTGTTTGCTATAAAAGAAATTTATGGCATTATGTTCCGAACTGGGAACATTTTCTGGCGAAATCAACGGCTAGTTCAAAAAAATATCCGTTTACAGACCCATCTTATAAGGGCAAAGTAAACTACACGAAAGAAAGCATTCCTCAGGCCGAAGATATTTTGGGACGCACACTGGTTATGGGCATATCTGTACGGATGAGTCAGGAAAAATTGGACGGGATTAGAAAAGGGATCGAGCAGGCCGCTAAAAACATCTAATGCCATTTCTAACTCAAAGCGCTATTTTCGTTCGCTTCGTTGTCGGCTTCCTCAGACGTATGTATAATACGCCTTGTCGCCTCCAACTAGCCGCCTCAATATCGTCTTTGATTTAGAAGTTGCATAAACTCGATCTCCTTCGTATAACTTCCTGCTGGTTCAATCTTGCAGATTGAACCAGCAGGAATCATCAGTTTTCAAATTTGCCGCGTTCTACTTCGGATATCAAGTTTATTAGAGTGTTGATAATAAGTTATTAAGAGTATTCCTATGATGGATATTATTTGAATTTTAATTGACATTGACTATCAATTTTGGATTCCTTTATTAATTAGCGCAACTATCAGTTATTTGATACTATCTAATTCCAATGACACTATACTAAAAGTTTTTAGGTATATAATTGTATTTATTGGATTTATCGTCGGATCATGTTGGGAAATGCTATCTCGACGTAAAAAATAGCTCTTAAATCAATGAATAAAGGAATATTTTTCTTGACAATCAAATTGAGATTGCATAAACTTCGCTTTTAAATTTTTTATTAAAATGGTGGTTTTGTTATGAAGACATATATGGCGAAAGCCGAAACAATTGACAGGAAGTGGTATGTTGCAGATGCTTCCGGTAAGGTATTGGGAAGACTGGCCAGTGAAATAGCACTCCGCTTGAGGGGCAAGCACAAAGCTTCTTATACGCCTCATGTAGATACCGGCGATTTTATTATTGTAGTTAATGCCGAGAAGATTTTACTTACCGGGAAAAAGTTGACCGATAAAGTATATTATTCTTATTCAGGTTATCCCGGAGGATTAAGGGAAACAACCGCAGGTAAGATGCTGGCGGAAAAACCTGAAAATTTGATTCGTATAGCTGTGCAGGGAATGTTGCCCAAAACTAATCTGGGACGAAAAATGCTGAAAAAACTGAAAGTTTATTCCGGCAATGCCCATATTCACGAAGCTCAGTGTCCGGAAATTTTATCCATTTAATGGATATAAAATTATAAATTAGATTATTTCAAGTATTCAGGAGAAATCATGACGCAACAACGGTATTATGCAACAGGTAAGAGAAAAAGCGCTATTGCCCGCGTTTATATGAGGGCAGGCAGTGGCAATATTATAGTCAATAAAAGAAACTATGATGAATATTTTGCTCGTCCCAGCCTTAATATGCTTGTCAAACAACCGTTTGATATTACAGGCAAGAAAGATCAATTTGATTTGTATGTGAATGTATGCGGTGGTGGAGTGGCAGGTCAGGCAGGCGCGGTAAAACACGGGATTTCCAAGGCTCTTCTGGAATATGATCCGGAATTGCGTTCAGTCCTGAAAAAGGCGGGCTTTTTAACCAGAGATGCCCGCGTCAAAGAAAGAAAGAAATACGGGCAGCCCGGAGCAAGGAAAAGATTCCAATTCTCCAAGCGTTAAATTCCAACAGGGGGGCTTCCGGCCTCCCTTTTTTTTGGAGGATTTTTATGATCAAGGCAGCAATATTTGGAGCCAGCGGATATACCGGTCAGGAACTGACAAGAATTTTGTTGGGTCATCCGAAGGTTAAATTAGTTGCGGTTACATCCCGGCGTTTTGCCGGACAACCGGTAACGGAAGTGTTTCCGTCGTTATATGGTTTGACTTCGTTAAAATATCAAAACTCAACACCGGCCCAGATAAGCAATGTCTGCGATATTGTTTTTCTGGCTCTTCCCCATGGTGTTTCTATGGGGATTGCTCCGGAATTTATCAGGGCAGGCAAGAAAGTAATTGATTTAAGCGCTGATTATCGTTTACGGGATTTAAAAACCTATGAAACCTGGTACGGAAAACATAGCAGTCCCAAATTTCTAAAGGATGCTGTTTATGGAATACCCGAACTTTACCGGCAAAAAATCAAGAAATATGGATTCATTGCCAATCCCGGTTGCTATCCAACCAGCATTATCCTGGGTCTTGCTCCTGCGCTTAAAAAGAAACTTTTAGACGTATCCACCATTATTGCAGATTCAGCCTCCGGCGTAAGTGGAGCGGGACGGGAACCACTGACAGGATCTCTTTTTTGTGAAGTTGACGGTGGTTTTAAAGCATACAAAGTTGGGAAACACAGGCATCTTCCTGAAATTGAGCAGGAATTGAACGCTCTGGCGGATAAAAAATTTGCCATTTCCTTTACGCCGCATTTGTTGCCGGTGAAGCGGGGCATTTTGAGCACAATTTATGCGAAACTGAAGAACGATGTTACCTTGCGGGAACTACATTCACTTTATTGCTCGTTTTACGCGCCAGAAAAATTTGTAAGGATTTATCCTGAAGGTCTTTATCCTAATATTTCTTCTGTGTGTGGATCGAATTATTGCGATATCGGATTGGCGATTGATCCGCGAACAAAAAATGTTATTATAATGGCGGCGATTGATAATTTAATTAAAGGCGCAGCGGGACAGGCTGTGCAAAATATGAATATAATCTGTAATATTGCGGAAGACACCGGTTTGCAAAACGCGCCGCTCTATCCATAATGAAATGAATACCATTCCGAAATCAAAGATGATATTAAGGCGGCTAGACTCCAGGCGACGATGCCTATTTATGCATACGTTGAGGGAGCCGACAATGAAGCCAACAAAGATAACGCTTTGATTTAGGAATGGAAGAGGAAATATGTCTCAGAAAATATTCAATACGGCGACGAGAAAAAAGGAAATTTTTCAGTCCATACAAGAAGGGGCAGTTGGTATTTATGTTTGCGGTATCACCGCTTATGATGTTTGTCATATAGGACATGCCCGTGCGGCGGTTGTTTTTGATGTTGTGGTCAGATACTTACGGGCAAGAGGATATCATGTGACTTATGTTAAAAATTTTACCGATATTGATGACAAGATTATTGACCGCGCCCAAAAAGAAGGTGTCAGTATTGCTGAAATATCGGAACGTTACATTAAATTGCACGACGAAGACATGGCGGCGCTCGGAGTCGAAACTCCTACGATAACCCCGAGGGCCACCCAACACATGGAAGATATGATCGCTCTCATCATCAGTCTTGAAGAAAAAGGCTACGCTTATTGTGTGGATGGAGATGTATATTTTGCGATAAATGAGTATGGCCAATATGGAAGTTTATCCGGACGCAATGTGGAAGAAATGATTGCAGGAGCGCGTGTTGATGTCAATGATAAAAAAAAGAATCCCCTGGATTTTGCGCTTTGGAAGAAAAGTAAAGAAGGTGAGCCTTTTTGGGAAAGCCCCTGGGGGAAAGGACGGCCCGGCTGGCATATTGAATGCTCCGCCATGAGCCGACGTTACCTGGGAGAAACTTTCGATATTCACGGAGGTGGTGAAGATTTAATTTTTCCGCATCACGAAAATGAAATCGCTCAATCGCGGGCGGCAACAGGAAAACCTCTGGCCAATTACTGGATGCACAATGGTTTTGTAAAAATAAATTCGGAAAAGATGTCCAAATCTTTAGGCAATATATTTCCCATCAGAGAAATCTTAAGAAAGTATCATCCGGAAGCATTGCGTTTGTTCATGTTGCAGAGTCATTACCGCAGTCCTGTTGATTATTCGGATAGTTCGCTTAACGAAGCCAGATCAGGTTTGCTTCGATGTTATAGAGCTTTGCAACTCCTGAAAGAGATGCAGCGCAAATTAGACGCTGATATAACGCCGGTAGTAAAAAACGCTTCGGAACAATCGGAACAAGCGGAAAATTATATCAGTCAGTTTAAAAAATTGACTGATAAATTTGATGCAGCAATGGATGATGATTTTAATACTGCTCAAGCTTTGGGTCATGTCTTTGAAATGGTAAGGTTAATCAATAATTTTATTGTTGATGATAAGAATATGCTCGCTTCTAATAAAGCGAAAATTCTGGCCCAGGCAAAGAATGTATTTGATCATTTTGGTTCAGTTTTAGGAATTTTTCAAAGTGATGCCGACTATTTTTTTATTTCAGATAAGGAAACCGAGTTACGTAAAAGAGGCTTAAACATTGAGGAAATTGAGAATTTAATTAAGCAAAGGCATATTGCCCGCCACCAGAAGGATTGGGTCAGGGCAGATGCTATAAGAAAAGAACTCGGCCAGCTTCATATTGTTCTTAAAGATTCTGCCAATAGCACTAGTTGGATGATTGAATAATTAACTGTACCATTTTCCGGTCTATATTTGAAAAAACGTTTAATATTTTTAAGTAATCTCTGAAAATAAATGGAAAATATCAGAGAAAGTGGTATAATAATACTCTTTATATATATAATATTGTGAGGAATATATGAAAAAAATATCACCAATATTTTGTTTGCTGATCGTTATTTTTTTAGGATCTTTTTTCCTTTTAGGGCTTCACAACGATAGTAGCTCTTCCGCAAATGATAAAAATGTCTATAAAGACATTAAAACATTCAACGAAGTTTTCGACATAATAAAGAAAAATTATGTTGATGAAATTGATCCCACAACATTAATGCAGGGTGCGATTAATGGCATGGTCAAATCTCTTGACCCACACAGTTCATATATGACGCCTGATTTATATAAAGAGTTAGAGGTGGAAACACAGGGACATTTCGGGGGAATTGGTATTGAAATTATGATCATAAAAGATGTTTTGACCGTAATTTCCCCCATAGAAGATACTCCCGCGTTCAATGCCGGGCTAAAACCGGGCGATCAAATTATAAAAATTGATGGCAAGTCTACTAAAAATATAGAAATTACGGAAGCCGTAAAGAAACTACGTGGTCCCAAGGATACTAAGGTTACAATTACAATCATGAGGGAGAATATGGCCGCACCAAAAGATTTTACGTTGACACGTGCCATTATTCAGATCAAAAGTATCAAGGTTAAAAAGCTCGAAGATAACATTGGATACATTCGCATAGCTGCTTTTCAAGAGAAGACGTCAGATGATTTACGCAAAGAACTGCGGGAAATCAGCCAAAAGCTTAATCCGATGAAAGGCTTAATACTGGATTTGAGAAATGATCCCGGTGGATTGTTGACCCAGGCAATTGAAGTCTCTGATATATTCCTCAAATCAGGTGTGATTGTTTCCACTCGTGGACGCGTAAAAAGCATGGAAACAAAATCAATGGCGAAAAATGATGGTGATAAAATAACCTGTCCGATAATTGTGTTGGTCAACGAAGGCACCGCCAGCGCCGCGGAAATTGTTGCCGGAGCATTGCAGGACAACGGCAGGGCTTTGGTTGTTGGAACGCAGACTTTTGGCAAAGCATCTGTACAGACCGTTATTCCGCTGGAAGACGGCTCCGCTCTTAAGTTGACGACCGCGCGTTATTACACGCCGAAAGGACGCTCGATTCAGGCGGAAGGTATTACACCGGACATTATTGTTAAATATATTAAGCCGTCGGAAGATGTGGAAGCAGTTGCCGGGATGGAAGAACAAATTAGAGAAAAAGATCTTGAAGGACATATAAAACCGGCAAAAGAAGATGGCACTAAGGTTGATGAAACTCAGAGTAAAGAGAAAAAAGATTCTTCTAATTTAGCTAATGATAATCAACTAAAAACAGCAGTGGATATATTGAAAAGCTGGAGTATCATGAAAAAGAATTTAAATTAATTAAGACGTGAATTATAAAATTATAATCAGCAATGAAATTATTTAAAAGGATTTTTACGGCGACAGTCATATTCTTGATCGTTATATCAATTGCAGGCATTATTTATGTGCTGCAATTTCAAGAAGAGCCATCTGTAATAAAAGAACCGAAAAAAGAAACAAAACAAATAAAAACTAGGAAGGCGACCCCGGGTTCAAAGGAAAAACTCCTGCCTATTACATCGGCACCATTACGTAAAGTAGCAATTATTATTGATGACATGGGTTGTAATTTAAACGCGGTAAAGGAATTACTGAAAATTAACGCCGATTTAACATTTGCTCTTTTACCTTTTCAGGCTCATACACGCGAAGCGGCGGAAATGTTTCATAAAGCTAACAAAGAAACTCTTTTGCACCTGCCGATGGAACCGGTTTCTTATCCGCGCGAAAAACCGGGGGAAGGAGCCCTGTTTACGGATATGAGTGATGAGGAGCTTTTGTTGCAATTAAAAAAGAATATTGCTGATGTGCCTTACATATCCGGAGTCAATAATCATATGGGGTCAAAATTCATGACCGATGAAAAAAAACTTATTTTAATTTTTAATGAGCTCAAGAAAAAGAAATTGTTTTTTGTGGATTCGCGCACGTCAAATGATACCAAGGCTTACGCGGCTGCTAAAAAAACCGGTTTACAGATAGCCGAACGAAAAATATTCATTGATAATAATCGTGACTACAATAAAATTTATGCTAATTTGATTAATATAACCAAAGATAATGATGTTTCGCCCCGGATCATTATCGGTCATCCTTATCCTGAAACTATTCGAGCGCTTAAAGAAGCGACGAAAGTTTTACAAGACAAAGGGGTATCAATTGTTCCTGTGTCTGAGATAGTTAACAAGTGAAAATCTTCTCTTAAGTGTTTATAATTTTTATTCGATAATCAGAATAAGCACTGAGCGAAGCGGATATTTAAATATGCAAAAAAACAAAACACTTTTTATATTTATATTAATTCTGGTTTTAATAAATTTATACGGGTGCAGTCATTTGCAAAAAGGTCAGATTCATTCCGTATCTTCTGAAAACAAACTAACTGATGCGTCTTATCATTATTCTCTGGGCGTTCTTTTACGTCTGGATGGAAAACTTGAAGAAGCGACTGAAGAATTTAAACAGGCTGTTGCTGCCGATCCCGGTTCAGCATATCTTGCGACGGAACTTATTTCTCTTTATACAGAACAGGGCGATCTCAATAACGCCATTGCTCTGGGACAAGAAACGCTTTCTAAGAATCCTGATAGCATAGAAATACATTTAATTATGGGTGGTTTGTATCTTAATATTCGCGAATACACAAAGGCGATTGCAGAACATAAAAAAGTAATTGAACTGGATCCTGACAATCTTATTGCCCATCTTTATTTGGGGATCATTTTTGCTGAAGAAAAAAGATTTGATAAATCTGAGGAAACATTTAAGAAAATGTTAAAAATAGATCCTGACAATATCATGGGCATCTATTACTATGGTAAAATGCTGGAGAAAAATAAACGCTTTGAAGACGCGGAGAAAATGTTTAAAAAAGCCATATCTTTAAGTCCATACTTTGAAATGGCTTTATTTGATCTGGCCGCGCTTTATGAAAAGCAAGACAAACTGGATAATGCAATTGAAGTTTATCGCAATTATTTGGAAAACAATCCAGCGCGAATAAATTTGCGGGTAAGAATAGCAGAGCTTTTAATTAAGGGAAAAAAATATGAGGAAGCTCAAAAAGAATTCCAGGAAGTTTTGAAAGTTGATCCCGATAATCGGGATATAAGGGTGGCGCTGGGTCTTTTATATTATGATATGAAAAAGTTTGATTTGGCTGCAGCTGAATTTTCTGCAATTCTACAGAAAAATATTATGGATGACAAGGTTCATTATTTATTAGCGACTACTTATGAGGAAAAAGGCGATAACAAACAGGCCTTTGAAGAATATCGCAACATTTCTATTTCCTCCGAATTATATGTCAATGCTCAAATTCGCGCGGGAATGATCTTAAAAAAAGACAACAAAATCACAGAGGCTATTACTTTAATTAAAGGATCTATTAAGAAAAAAAACGATCAGGTGCCTTTTTACATTTATTTATCTTCACTTTACGAGGAAGCTAAGAATGCCGTCGAGGCAGAAAACATTTTGGAAGAGGGAATCAAAATCGTTCCCAAGGATATAGATTTACATTATGCTTTAGCTGTACTTTATGAAAAAACAAATCGTCTTTCCGAAAGCATCAATGAAATGGAAAAGGTTTTGGAAATTGATCCCAAAAATGCCGAGGCGCTCAATTTTATAGGCTACAGTTATGCTGATCGCGGTATAAATCTTGATGAAGCAGAAAAAATGATTATAAAAGCTCTGGACATTAAACCGGACAATGGTTATTTGTTGGACAGTCTTGGTTGGGTAAATTTCAAAAAAAATAAATTTGGCAGTGCCGAGAAATATTTAAAGCAGGCTCTGGAACTATTACCTGATGAAGTTGATATTCTTGAACACATGGGAGATGTTTACGTCAAACTAAAGAAAGTTAAGGAAGCCAGAGAAATGTATGACCGTGCCCTTAAGATTGAACCTGAAAACAGTTCCGTGCAAAAAAAGCTTGAAGATTTGATCAAGCAGAAACAATAGGAACAACATGGTATCATTATATCCCCAGAGATTTTTTATGCGCATCACAAAAAAATCCTCTTTCCTTGCCATAAAATTATTATGGCTGTTTTTTTTTGTTTATGGTTGCGCTGGGCAAGCAATTGTTTATCCCGATTCTCCATCCGAAAAAATTCCTACGACAATCTTCTCCGGCCCTATTGCTGAAGATGATGTTGTAAGCGCTATAGTTGACATAAATTTGACTTCACCCGAAGGTTATTATCCAACCAAGGCGGCCTTGATTATAAAAAAGCCTTCATATTTACGGCTGGAAATGCTTCCTGTCATCGGAACACCCGATTTTCTTCTCGCTGCTTCGCCTGAAAAAATGAGTATTTTTATTCCTTCGAAGGAAAATTTTTATTACGGACAACCGACGGGCGCTAACTTAAGAAAATTTATTCACTGGCAATTTAATATTGAAGATATAGTAATGATTTTTGCCGGAACATATCCTTCTTTGAAAGGGAAGGATATTTCTTACCAAAGCTATCGTGAAAAAAATTTTCTGCGTACGGAAATGAAAGCGCCGTCAGGATGCTCGCAAATTTTCTGGGTAGGAGAAAACAATAGATTGTTTAAAATAGTTCGCAATGATGAAAACGGCAAAGAAATATATACGGTTAGATATTTCTATGATGAAGCCCCCCCCACTCTTCCAGAAAAAATTACCATTAGCATGGCAGATGGAATAACGTTACTATCAGTAAAATTTTCGGACATCAGAATTGAAAAGGCAACAGATTTATCAATTTTTGATCTTCCAATTCCCGCTAATGTAAATGTTATTTTATTGAAATAATTCAGATGATTACTTTAATTTCAGAGGGATTTATTTGATTTCCTGCAGGCTGGACCGGGCGATGCGCGCCTGATTGGTGTTCGGATAAGTTTTGATTACTTCCTGTAAAAGTAATTTGGCGCTGGTTTTGTCTCCCAGCTTGAGAAAAGAAAGGCCTTGCTTAAGCAAGGCATATGGAACTTTATTTCCGTTGGGATAATTTTTAGTTACTTTTTCGTACTCTAATATTGCCGCTTCATATTTTTTTTCGAAAAAATAACATTCACCGACCCAAAACTGGGCATTATCTGAATACTCGCTATCAGGATAAACAGATAAGAAATTTTGAAATTCGGATCGGGCTTTATCGTAATTGCCTTCTTTAAATATTTGATAAGCGTCCGAATACGCTTTTTCCTTGTCTTGTATCTTTGCCAAATCTTTTGTAACATTACTGCCTGTTGATTTGCTGTTCTTATCTGGAGTTTCATTCACACTATGTTTATTTCCGATTTCCAGAAAATTTTCAATAAAGTTGATTTTCAGAAGAACATTATCAAAACGCTGATCATCCTTCTTTGTGTTGGCACTAAAATCTTTTTTCAGGGTTTCCACTTGACCACGCAATTGCTGGAGAGCTTCCCTCAAATCGGAAATATCTGCCGAAGTGTTGGCCTGCCCGTTACGTATAGCATCCAGACCTGCGGTGTTCTTTTTCAATGTGCTCAAATCAGCATCTATTGCGGCAAGTTTTTCTTCCATGTTCTGGTTTAATTCCGAACGAAGCACCCTTAAATCTCCTGTAGAAGCGCAACCGGCAACGGAAAATATCGCCAAAAATAAAAGAAGATAAATAAACTTTCTCAATTTTTTCACCTCATTAGATTATATTATGGAGTAACAACAAAATGAGCACGCCTATTTTTTGCCCATGCTTCTTCGTTAGAGTCCGGAAACAGAGGACGCTCAGAGCCATAACTAATAGTTTTCATCATTGATTCTTTAATGCCTAAATTAACAAGATATTTCTTTGTTTCCTGAGCGCGACGCTCCCCCAGAGCCATGTTGTATTCGGCGGTTCCTCTTTCATCGCAATGTCCTTCAATCATGACGGAAGATACTCTATGTTTCCGTAAATAATTGGCATTGACCTGAAGAATTTCACGGGCGTCAGGACGAATGCTGGAACTGTCGAAATCAAAGTTGATGTCACTAACAGGAGATGTTGCCGTTGCTTCCATAAGAGAAGACTGTTCATGAACGGAACCTTTTTTATTAGCGGTATCGGTGGGGGCAATGTTGTTGTTTTGATTTGTATTATCAGTTGTTTGCACCGGTGTTTGCACGGGTGCGGTTACTTGTTCCTGCGCGTTGCTGCTTGTGATGACTGATTTTTTTTCGGCACAGCCGGTAAAAATTATCAGACTAAATATCATAACAACAAAAATTCCCGTCAAGGTCAGATTATTTTTCATTATTCTTCCTCTCTTTCCTCACTAAAATAAGTTTATCAGAAATAAAAAATGTCAACACAATGACAAATATTGTCATCAACAAAATTATAACAGAAACAAGGACAGTTTTTTAGAAGAAACCCTATACGCATTTTATGTTCCATATTGCTGTCAAATTCAATTATTATTAACGTCTTATACGGCAAAGGCTAGAAAATAACAACCCCTAAACTTTTACGATGCAATTATTTAAATCGGGGCGACCACGTCGGCATTACTAAATTAGTACTATATTCAGTGAGTATTCTCGGATTGGAGCCGTTAGAATTCATAATAAAAATTTTACTTTTAGAGTTTTTTTGGGAAGCATAGACAATTTGTCTGCCTGATGGTGACCAGGATGGTGATTTGTTATTAGCGGCATCGAAAGTTAATTGGATGGGTGGAGTATTGCCGTCTGAATCAATGATAAATATTTGATATTTATCATTTGTTAATCCCTCGTATGCTACACGGTCACCATGCGGCGACCATGAAGGAGATGTGTTATAAGTTCCTTCATACGTTATCCTTTTTACATTATTACCATCGGAATCCATGATATAAATTTGCGGCGATCCTGCTCGGTTAGAAACAAAAATTATCCTTTTTCCATCGGGCGACCAGGACGGAGAAACATCTATAAAATAGTTCTTTGTCAGACGCTTGAGTGTCAAGGTGTCAATTTCCAGGATATATATTTCTTCGTTGCCTTCCTTGCTAAGGGTCAATAATAGTTTCTTTCCATCAGGAGAAAACGATCCGCATAGATTAAGTCCTTCGAAAGAAGCCACTTTTTTTTCCGTTCCATTGATTAAATTCCTGATATAAATTTCCGGGCGGCCGCCTTTAAAAGAGGTGAAAGCAAGAAATTTTCCATCGGGCGACCAGCGTGGCGCAATTATAATGGATTGATGGTTTGTGACGCTTTTTAACTCCGAGCCATCATAGTTGATAGTTTGAATATCGGATTTGGGGCCTTTCTTGGACACAAAAGCGATTTTAGTGTTAAAGTCGCCTTCATCGTTCACCAGCGCCAGCATAATATCGGAAGCTATGGCCCGGGAAATTTCTTCTAATTTGTCCGCTTCAGCATGATATCTTTTATTAAAAATGAGTTCTCCGCGGGTAACATCAAAAAGGGAACTGTCCGCTATTATTTCTTTATCATTTCGGGTTATGTTGCCTCGTAATAAATAATCCGCGCCGATTATTGTCCAATCGGGGAAACGAATTTTTTCGGCAGTCATAGCCGTGCTGGAATCTTTATCCTCTAAAAAGCTCTTCTTATTTAAGATATTGAATATTCCCGTCAAGGAAAGATCTTTTCTGATATCGTCCGAAACCGTAATGCCAACATCTACAGTTTTATTGGCGCTTGTTACTTTGTTGTTGAAGTCGCAAATCGCGATAGGAATTTGTTTGAATGTTGGGGAATCTATATCAATGTAAACCTTCGCTCCTGCTCTATTGCTGAAAATCGGCAAGGAGCAAAAAAACAAGATCAAAACAGGGACTAAATATTTTTTTTTCATTAGAGCCGGGGACGCCTTTCTTCTAAATATTCTATTAACAATATTTTATATCAGCGCAGTTCCGTAGAATTAAAACGGATGCCGAGTTCAATGCTGTTTTCCATGACCCAGTGCGGCAATTGCATAAAAGGATTGGATTTTTTAACAGCCCGGAGAGCTGATTCATCAAAATAGCGGTTACCGGACCGTTTTTCAAAATCTGCATATTCCAGTGCGCCGCTGCGCGAAATTTTAACATCAATAATAGTTGTAATATTTTTCTCCGGCATTAAAGTTTGGGGCATTGTCCAGTTTTGCTTAACTCTCGACCAGACAGCTGCAATATAATCATTTGTTTGCGCGTTGATTTCAGCATTTGATATTGCCGGCCTGCCTGAAGCAGATGCAGGTTCCGGTGTTTTCAATTGGGCAAATTCTTTTTTCCGGATGGCGCTGACAGCTTTTTCAATATTAAAATTATGTGTTTCCTGATTTTTTACGAGGGTGGTATAAATGCTGGTGATCTTCCTTTTTATAATTATGGATCGTGTTGCTTCGTTTGACTGCAGCATATCATTCAGCCCCGACGAATCATTGGCCGTCCCGACGGCCTCTGAGCCTACAAGCGAGACGGAGTATGCGGTTCCAAAAGTTAAATGCCGAGACGCTGTCGGGATCGAAACAAGTATGATGGTAATAACAATCAAATGGATTATCGCAGAGAGGAAAATCAAGCTGTAGATGTTGCCGTTATTGCCGCGGTAGCCGTTGCTAAGAAGCGTCCGGGGTGTCATTTTGTTGCCTCGGGCGGTTCCGTAATCATTCCGAGTTTATCAACACCGGCTTTGCGTACTTCCGACATGACTTCAACAACAAATCCATAGGGGACGTTCTTATCGGCGCGCAGAAATATTTCACGATCTATTCTGTTGGAAAATATCGCTTCCAGTTTGGCATTTAATTCTCCCAGCGGCAGCTTTGTTTTGTTCAGGAAAATTTCTTTTGCTTCGCTGATAGTCAGGACAAGTTTTTCTTCGGTGACATCCACGCTTTTAGATTTGACCCGCGGCAGATTGACATCAATGCCCATGGAGAGCATGGGTGCTGTAACCATGAAGATAATAAGCAACACCAGCATAACGTCAACTAAAGGCGTAACGTTAATTTCTGCCATAGGTTTACTGGGATGAGTTTTTCTGCGTAAGCCGCGCATAGTCGTTAAATTTCCCTACCCTTATTTACGAACCATATACCGTTCGACAATGTTTAAGAATTCAGCGGCAAAGTTTTCCATTTCCTGAACCATATTTTTGGATTGGTTTAAGAAGTAATTATAAAAAATAACAGCCGGTATAGCCGCGGCAAGTCCGGCGGCGGTAGCAATAAGCGCTTCTGAAATACCGGGAGCGACAACGGCGAGAGTTGCCGAACCGCGAGCACCGATTCCTTTGAAAGTGTCCATGATGCCCCAAACCGTGCCGAATAAACCGATGAAAGGACTGGCCGAACCGGTTGTTGCCAGAAAACCCAGGGCGCTTTCGAGCTTGGTCATCTCCGTATTGCTGGCCTTGTTCATGGAACGTTCCAGATTGTCCAGAGAGGAAAGACTAATTTCGTCGTTTCCCTGCACAGCTTGATGCTCCTGTTTGTTTATTTTTGTCAATTCCGTGTAGCCGACACGAAAAACTTCAGCAGTGGTGGAATAAGAATATTTTTTTGCCGCAGGCATCACTTCGGAAAGCTTACTACTGCGCAGATAATCAGCGTTGAAAACATCATTTTCCTTTTTAATCTTGCGATAATAACTGTATTTCAGAAAAATAATCGCCCAGGAAACAACAGAAAAAATAAAGAGCACCAGCAAAACAAATTTAACCACCACTCCGGCGTCCAGTACCATGCTTAAAAGACTACCGTTAAAACTGCCACTTAAATCTAAAGAGCCAATGTCTTTCACTTTTCTATCTCCAAAAGGGAATTAAATTTGTAGCGTAAACTAAAGGAAAAAAGCGGCCTTGTCAATATATCTTTTAGCTAAAAAAATTATTGACTTTATTGATGTCTGTAAACATGGATGCGGGGCAAGCGATCAAAAAAATCCCCTCGTGAAGGCAATCACTTTATCAATAATATTTTTATCCGTGATAATCATAACCAAACAGTCAATTTTCAGAGTGATATCTATTAATAAATGAAAATTTTATAATCAGTTTTACGGCTCTTTTGAGGGATTGACAATTTTAATCTTACAGGTTAACATTAAATTCTAAAATTAATTTTATCCAGTATGTTGTCGTAAAGCACCTTCGTCAGACTCTTGCTGGATGCCTTGATGATATCCATTCATTTTTTAAGGCAGGTTAAAAACAATACGATTATTTTAGCTTAATTTTAAACGACAGGGGATTAAGCATGAATATAGGGAGAATTTCAACTCCGGTTTTATTAAGTTTTCTTATCATCATGTTTATGACGGTTATTGGTTGTGACAAAAAGTCGGCAACCTCCGTTATCTCCGGAACGGTATCAGGGGATTTGAAAGCAGGTATAACGATTAACCTGACAGGCGCCGCAACAGCTTCTACAACGACCGATTCAAACGGAAACTTTAGCTTTACGAATCAGGAAAACGGAAACTACACAGTAACGCCCTACCTTGATGGCTATACGTTTAGTCCGACCAGTAAGGCCGTTGCTGTCAGCGGAGCCAGTGTCACGGGAATCGACTTTACATCAACACACTCTGGTTACGGTATTTCCGGGACGGTCACCGGTGCTATAGCAGCTAATGTTACACTCACATTGGACGATCTCAATTTAACTACAACCACAACAGACTCTAATGGGAACTATACTCTCAGAAGTACTGATATTGGTAACAACACATATATCGTAAAACCCTATCTTGCCGGCTATAAGTTTAACCCCTACACTCAATCTGTACCTGTGGGTAACGCGAGTGTTACGGGTATAGATTTCGTGTCTTCTTCTGCCTACACAACAGCGGGTTCCGCAGCAGGTACTTATACATGGGATCCAACGATGTCGGGTGGTGAGCTAACATTAACATGGACATCGAAAACAGCTCCCTGTAACTGGCCGCAAGCAGGCACGGATGCTGAATCGTTTGTGACTATAACAAACACCACCATGACATGGCCAAATACAATTACATGGTCGGATGGGATTGCATGGCTGGGTATGATGATATGGACGAGGACAAGTGGGACAGCAAACGATCCCGCAGGCGTGTGGACGGCATATGATCAATCAGGAAATAAATATACGGCTACATTTACGGCTACAGACGCTACCAGCGGTTCAATTTCGCTGGTCGAGAATATTGTTGCCTGCGCCTATGTGTGGTCAGAGGTTCTTCCTTCCGGCGATTATCAAGTCTCGCTGAGTTATCAGGATCCGCAACACGAAGCAACTTCTGTAAGTGTAACGGGTCCGGGTATATCGGGTTCGCAGACTCTTAAGTATTATGACAATGCGGGTGCGGGTGAATGGAATATTAGTGGGACGGTTCCTGGGGGTGTTATAGACATCTCCACATTCTTGCAGACGCCGCCCTATACCTACACGTTTACTGTAATAATAAGTGATCCGGACAACAAGTGGGATGAGACATCTTGCTTTGTGGATTGGCCTACAGACCTCTCTACTCCTGCATGGAAGGCCCTGACAAAGACTCTGACCTTCTCTTGGACCGGTGTCACTGATGCGTCAGGTTATGTGGTGCAACTAAAGGACAGTAGTTACAATCTGATATGGGAATCACCTGAAACATCGGCCAATTCTATTGTTTATAGCGGTGCTGCTGTTCTTACACCAGGAGCTACCTATTATTACTATGTACAAGTAAGAGGCACCAGTTACTGCGCTAATGGTACCTCTTATCAAGAGAAATCTTTTGTTTTTGACGCCCCCTGAGACAGTCGGAGACGGCCTGAGACGGAGAGAGAGAAGATTAAGAATGCTTCTTTCCACCCACCGGGGGCATTCTTAATTTCATGCCAGATATCCGCATCTGCTCATATGATTGAGTAGTGATGCGGTGAACAAAGATAGCGCTTTGATTTAAAATTGGAGTCGTTTTTCAGAGGGTTTCCGGCGTAAAGGCGACCACATCATCTATCTTTTCTTTGCCTGCAAAGATCATAACCAGCCGGTCAATACCCAGAGCAATGCCGGCGCATGGCGGCAGGGCATCAAGTGAAAGGAGGAATTTTTCCGGCATGGTGTAGCGCGCCAGGTTTTTCGAGGCGCGTGTTCTCAAAGCCTCTTCAAAGCGTTGTTTCTGTTCACGCGCGTCGATCAATTCCGAAAAACCATTGGCTATTTCCAGCCCGGCTATATAAAGCTCAAATCGTTCGCTGATGGCCGGATTATTTTCTTTTAATCTGGCCAGGGATGCAAGCCCTGCCGGATAGTCATAAAGAAATACCGGCCTGTTTATGCCCAGATGGGGTTCTATGTAATCAACTAATATTTCATCAAATTTATTTTGAGCCAGCGCTTCTTCCAAAGTAACAGGCGCGTATTTTAAAAAGGCGTTCGCGACGGAGATTCTCTCCCAGGGTAGGGCCAGATTTATTTTTTTACTTTGCCAAATCAATTCCCGGACAATACCCATATCCCCGGCTAAAGACTTAATCAACTCCTGGCATTGATCCATTAATTGATGGTAGTCATATTGCGCGACATACCATTCCAGGATGGTGAATTCCGGCAGGTGCTTATCGCCTCTTTCATCGGCGCGGAAACATTTACTGATTTGAAAAATGCGATTATAACCCGCGGCCAGCAGCTGTTTCATGCACATTTCAGGTGATGTCTGTAAAAACCAGTTTCCCGAAGGCAACGCTTCAATATTTTCTTCCGGCGCGGGCGATGGGATTCTCAGAGGAGTTTCTACTTCCAAAAATCCATAACGGGTAAAAAAGAGACGAATGTTTTGAATTAGTCTGGCGCGCGCCTGCAGAGTCTGCGACTTGCGTGCCAGATAAAAAAGATCGTCTTGATGAAATTCACTCATATTTTTATACAGTTTCTCAAAATGTTTCAGGGGCAAGGCGTGCGAAGTATAAGGAGTTGGGTCAATCACCGTTGATCGCAATCAGTCTGTCTGGGCCAGCGCCGGGGCAAACTGAAACGTAAAGCAGCACATGAGCATTTTGGGAAACTTTCAACCTTTAACTCTGGTCAGGTATTCTCCCGTGCGAGTGTCTATCCTGATTTTTTCACCTTCGGTAACAAAGGTTGGCACCAGAATCGTATAGCCGGTTTGCACTTTAACGGGTTTTGTTGAGCCGGCGGCGGTATCTCCTTTAGCCCACGGTTCGGCTTCCGTCACGATCAGTTCGACAAAATTAGGCAGGCTTATGCCGATAGGGTTGTCCTCAAAAAGAAGAATTTCCACTTCAATGTTGTCGATCAGGAAATTCACGGCATCACCGACTTGAGCTTCAGTTAAATATATCTGCTCGTAGTTTTCATTGTCCATGAAGCAGTATTTATCCCCTTCTTTGTAGAGATACTGCATTTTCTTTTCACGCAAATCAGCGGTTTCAAAAGTATCAACTGAACGGAATGACCGCTCAAACTGGCTGCCGGTAACCATATTTTTAAGCTTCGTGCGATATAGAGCCTGTCCCTTGCCCGGTTTGACAAAATTGAATTCAGTGATAACATACGGTTCGTTATCAATTTTCAGCCTTATTCCTTTTCTTAACTCACTGGCTGGTATTATCATAAAAATATCTCCTTACTTGGTTAATGTAACAAAATTGAGTGTTTTGCTCTTCGGTTTCTCTATTCTATTTATGTGAACTTGTCAAAAAAATGTTGATGTTTTTTTAAATCATTTTTTATTGCGCCAGACATCACATTTAAAGGTATCTTGCCCGAGCTTCCGGGTACATCCAGAACATATTGCGGCAGGCAAAGTCCTGAACATTGCTGCCATATTGTTTCCATCAGGGCAATGCTCGCTTGCGCATCAGTGCGAAAGTGTGCACAGCCCTTAGCCGGATCGCAGTGGAAAAGATAATACGGACGGACAGATATCTTTTGCAGACCGTAGAGTAAGGTTCTCATTACCTCCGGAGAATTATTAACGTTTTTCAGTAAAACCGATTGGTTGGAGACGGGAATGCCCGCTTCCTGCAGCATATTACAGGCGCGCCTGGATTCGGGCGTGATTTCTGCGGGGTGATTAAATTGAGTGTTAAACCATAAAGGCCGGTAGCGTTTGAGTATTCTACAAAGTTCTGGGGTAATACGCATAGGCATAACAACAGGAATGCGGCTGCCAACACGCAAAACTTCAATATGCGGAATGGCTCGCAATGAAGACAAGAGATTTTCTAAAATATGATCATCGAAAATCAGTGGATCACCGCCGGAAATAATCACTTCCCTGATTTGCGGCGATTGGGCAAGATAGTGAATCATTTTCTGAAATAGTGTTTTTAAACTTATATGATTAGGCTTTGACCAGAGACGCTTGCGGTTACAGTGTCGGCAGTAAGTAGCGCAGGTTTCAGTAACAATGAGCAGACAGCGATCCGGGTAGCGATGCACCAGCTTGGGTACCGGCATGTGGGAATCTTCTTCCAGGGGATCTTGTGTCGCCGTTTCCGGACAGGAGATTTCCTGCAAATCGGGAACACATTGAGAGAGGATCGGATCGTTAATATTATTATTTTGCATGAGCGATAAATAATAAGGAGTTATCGCCAGAGGATAAACAGATATTACTTCTTTTAACTTATCCTTATATAAATCCGTTTTTCCAAGAATATGTTCCAGTGTTTTTATTCGGGTCACCCGGTTTTTAAATTGCCAGCGCCAGTCCTGCCAATCTTTTGCCGAAGTATTGTTAAAATAGGAAAGAAATTTATTTTTATTCATATATTTAATTATTTACAAACAAAATCAAGATGTGTTTCCTACCACAAATTTCTCTGATTGCAAAGGGAATCAATAATCTTTAAAGAGTTTAAATAATGTAATGTCTATGATATATAAACAAACCATATCGAATGTAAGTTGCTATCTTGCAGGTGATAATTGCCGGTAAGGTGAAAACTTGATTTGTTACGCGCTTACGATCGTTGGCTGACTTTGTCGGTTGCGTCGTCGGTTCCTCGACGTATCAGTAGTGTGCCTTCGGAGCCTCCTGGTTACCGAGGCTGAGCCTTTGCGACATGGTATAAAAAAATAAACAAGAACTTTGGAGAGCTGAAGTGACGAATATGCAGCAGCGCAAAGAAAGAGTGGCAATGTTATCAGTTTCTTCCAATTCTTTTTTGGTTTTATTCAAAATCATTGTCGGTATTCTCACCGGGTCTGTTTCGATAATATCGGAAGCGATTCATTCGGGAATGGATTTGCTGGCGGCAGTTATTGCCATGTTTTGTGTAAAAACATCAAACGTTCCTGCTGATGACCGTCATCCATTCGGCCACGGGAAAATAGAAAATATATCCGGTTTTGTGGAAGCTTTGCTTATTTTTATCGGGGCGTTCTGGATCTTATTTGAAGCTTTGCAGAAATTACTTTCCTCACAAGTCATAGAAAACGCCGGTTGGGGCGTTATGGTCATGTTATTTTCCTCAGTTGTTAATTACATGGTTTCGCGAAAGCTTTTCGAGATAGGCAAAGAAACTGAATCCATTGCCCTGCAGGCTGACGCCTGGCATTTGCGCACGGATGTTTATACTTCGGCTGGTGTTATGGCAGGTCTTGGAATAATCTGGATTGGACATGAGTTTTTTCCCGCACACAACATTAATTGGATTGATCCCGTTGCCGCCATGGTTGTCGCCTCTCTTATTTTGCGCGCCGCTTATCATCTGACTGTTAATTCTATCCGCGACTTGATAGATGCTAAACTGCCGCCGGAAGAAGAGGATTATATCCGCGATATAATCAATGATCAACCGGCAATTAATGGCTTCCACCAATTGCGGACGCGCAAAGCAGGTAATGTTCGTTTTATAGAATTTCATATTACAGTCGCCAAACAAATGACTGTGCTTGATTCTCATAATATTACAAAAATATTGGAACAGAATATCAAAAAAAAATTTCCCGCAAGCTACATTACCATTCACATCGAACCCTGTGAAGGCTAATATCCGGATATTTGTGCGGCTGATATGTATTTTTCTTTTAAATTTATTTGTTAAGACAAAGAAATTAACGGTTTGATTTCAGGCAGTTTGTCGCCTTCATACAATACCTTTTCCAGAAAAAGACCGGAAGGCGGGGCAGTGAATCTTGCCGGTATTTCTGAATAAGAAAGGAGCATTTTCTCAACATCGCGTTTGGTTAGGTTGTTACGGCCAACCTCTACAGTTACTCCTGTTATGCGCCGCACCATTTTCCAGAGAAAATGAGAGCCGACAATGCGCAAAGCGATTATGTCGTCAAATTCCTGTAACCACAATCCTTCAATGTTAACTTTTGTTGAAGCTTCTTTGTCCATTCTTTTATCCGCAAAGGAAACAAAATCGTGGAAGCCTTGAAAAATTTCAAGCGTTTGCTTCATTTTTTTGCAATCAAGTTTATCTTTTATCCACCAGACATACCGCTTCCCGAAAGCGGAGCGCCTTTTTGAAATTAGATATAGATAACTTCGGCTAAGAGCGTGATGGCGGGCGTGGAAAAGCGGCAAAGCGTTTTCCACATGTAATATATTAATGCTTGACGGTAAGTTATCATTGATCCCGATGCGCAGAGCTTCCGGATGAACATTTCTGGAAGATTCCAGATGGGCGGTTTGCGCCAAAGCATGCACTCCGGCGTCAGTTCTTCCGGCACCTTGAACTTTTACCGGTACGCCTAAAAATTTTTGTGCTGCTGTTATCAAAGTATCTTGGATGCTTTTAGCGTTTTTTTGTGTTTGCCATCCGCGGTAATTGGTGCCATCGTATTCGAGAATAATTTTATATTTATGCATAACAGCCTTAAACAAAGAAGTCTATAACGTATCGTTGGAACAACAGGCATCTTTTCTAATTGCCGTTTATCTGAGAAATCAAATCATTTTGCGGTCTTTGTTAATTTAGTTTTTCAGGCATCAGTATAGTCATTCCTGAAATGGTCTTCATTAATAAGCCTTCCTGCGGATCAAGATTATATAATTCAGCTCCGGGATATAGTGTCGTGATGACAGCCTTTCCGATGATTTTTCTGCCTTCCTTGCCCGTAAAATCTATTGTTTTCAGACCCCAGACATTATGAAAAATTAGCGCCCGTCCGTTTTGTTCGCCAATGTAGAGCATGATATGGCCTTTGCGCCAAAGGAGACTCAAGTAGGGAATTCCCCGCTCCAGAATGATTTTTTCCTTCTGTTCGGGATCAAGATTCTGCAAATTTGTATAAAATCCAACTTTTTTTGCCTGATCTTCGGAGTGTCTTGGCAACCAGATGCCAAAAGGAGCGAAAAAATCTCTGGTCATTGCGGAACAATCACGATTTCCATAAAGTCCGCCCCAGCCATATGGTTCGTCAATTAATTCGTTGGCGATTTTCATCGCATTGACGTATGTGAAAGGCAGGGGCTTGGGCGCGATCACCTGACGGGAGACGAAGCCGTGCTTAATTACCGCATCATTGTTTTTATCCGTCGTGGTGATAAGTATTTCCAGTTTATCTGCCATCTCATTGACTAAAGGAAATATTTGTCCGATGGATGTTCTGAGATTGAAATTGCCATCGGCATCAAAAATAGAAATTTTGTCCTTGATAATGACGGCATAACGGCCGGACTCCCAAGTTTTAATGAAATTGTCATCCACATGCGCATAATCCTCAACAGGCATCCACCCGAAAGCGAAACTGGTTTCCACCAATGCCCATGATTTATCCGCACTGAGATGAAATATAATAATAGGAGTGTTTGAGGTCACAGAAGATATTTGCAGATTATCAAAAGGCCAACCGGCGATGTCTCCTTCAGAACTGTAAAAGTGAGGGCCTTGCGTCGGAAGCATTCGAAGACTTGTATTTCTCGTTGTAATCGCAGGTTGCAGTGTGTTGGGATAATTCTCTAAAGACGCGTTTTGCTGAAGCTTTTTTAACCATGCTGCTGAATGTTTTTTTTTGTTTTCGCCGTAACCGGGATTAGCGGCGAATTTTTTAAAAATCAAAGATAATTTTTCTGATGAGGCATGGGCAGGCTGAAGATTATGCCAGACCGAAAAGTAAGTTTTATCGTAATCTTCATTCATCTTAACCTGAAATTCCACGGGAAGAAGAAATTTTTCCTTTTGGGTAGTATTGTTTTGGGTAGTATCGTTTTTAGTAGTATCGTTTATTAAATAGGCTGTGTGATCCTGAGGTAAATCTCTTACGTCTTTTATTGTGTCCGGTGTCTGCAAACACCCCCAGAACAGTAAAGGTATTAAAATAAAATAATAATTTTTTATATTCATGGAAAATGCCTTAATTTAAATTTATGGCCTTTTATAGTCTTTTTTTATATTTAGGGCAAGATGAAACGATTAATATTTGCTTAAGTATTTTATAAATAATTTTGTGGCATAAGAAGTTGAACACTGATATAAGTTATAAATCAGGTTAGTATGAAAATAAATTAATTTATTTAAACGCTAATTCAGAGGAAAAATATGGCTGACCATATAAAAATATACGGTAAATCCAGTTGATCCTACACAGAGTGTGCCACAGGAAAGTATCTATTGTTTATGGAGGTTCTTGCGGAATTGAATAACAGGTCGGAAACCGGCTGAAAAAATAAAGCCTTTTGCTCTTCACGAAAAAATAAGGAGATAAAAAAATGGATAGCTTTGTGCCCAAAAAAATATTTTTTACCAAAGGTGTGGGCACGCACAAAGATGAATTGCATTCTTTTGAGCGTGCCTTACGTGATGCCGGAATAGAAAAATGCAATCTGGTGCAGGTCTCCAGCATATTCCCGCCGCGCTGTAAAATGATTTCCAAAACACATGGGCTGAAGCAGTTAACGCCCGGCGCCATTACTTATTGTGTGATGAGCCGTTGTTGCACCAACGAACCGAAAAGACTTATGGCGGCATCGGTTGGCTGCGCCATTCCTGCCGACAAATCATCTTATGGCTACATCAGCGAACATCACGCTTACGGCCAGAACGAAAAGCAGGCGGGCGATTACGCGGAAGATCTGGCTGCGGCCATGCTGGCCTCCACTTTGGGCATTGATTTCGATGTAGATGAAAGCTGGGATGAGAAAAAGGAAATTTTTAAAATCAGTGGCAAAATAGTCCGAACTCTTAATGTGACTCAATCCACGATTTGTAAAGATAATAAATTCACCACGGTTATTGCTGTGGCTGTATTTATTTTTTGAAATGATTTTTGTGCTATAAAAAAATATATTTACCGGGAATTCAGCCGACAGGCCTCTCCTTGGATACGGTTTATCCATTATGTCGCAATATCTTAATCAAAATACCGTCAAAAGAAAAATCCCGCCTTTAATGATGCAGGATGTTGGCGGTGCGGAATTACCATACCTTTATTATGAAGGAGGAACTCCACAAATTCTTTTTGCTCATGCCACCGGTTTCCTGCCATGGCTCTGGCATCCCATCATAGAAGATTTGACGCCGCCGATTCAGGCATGGGTGCCTTATATTTGCAATTATCGCGATTGCGATCCGGAAAAAGGTGGTCTTGCCTGGAATATTATCGCCAAAGATTTATCTGTTTTATGCAGTGCGCAGAACATTGAAAATCATCTGGCCGTCGGACATTCGATGGGAGCAACAGTGCTCACTATTGCCGCCGCTTCGTTGGGCATGCAGCCGCGCGCCATGATTCTGATCGAACCAATTTTTCTTCCGGAAGAATTTTACTCGATGGATATCAAGCTGAAAGATCATCCTCTCGCTTCGCAGTCCATAAAGAGAAAAAACAGCTGGAAAGATGAAAACGCAGCCCTGGAATATTTGAAATCAAAATCACTTTTTGCCGGATGGGACGAACAGATTCTGCAATTTTATCTGCAATACGGTATGGAGAAGCAACAGGAAGGAGAGTTAAAACTTGCCTGCTCTCCGAGAAATGAAGCCGCAATGTTTATGGGCGGCAAGAGCACTAATCCCTGGCCACTGATTAAACAATTAACCTGTCCGGTGCTTATCGTGGAAGGAGAAAAAAGTTCCAATAAAGAATTTGTTGATTTGTCCAAAGCCGTATCTTTGTTAAGCAATGGAAGATACAAATCTGTTCCTGACGCCGGACACTTAATTCCCATGCAGAAACCACAAGAAGTTGCTAAAATCATAAAAGAATTTTTGGCAGGAATAACTTAAGCAAACAATTGACGAATTCCAATAAATATGTAAACTTCTCATGGAAGTGATCTAATAAAAATCAACAAGGGGATTTTGTTTGATGGCTGAAAACGAAAATAATCAGCGAAGCCTGGAAAACAGCGGGAAATGTGTGCCCAAAATGTTCCTGACACTGCCGTTTACCTTTATCGGAGAAAAGGTTGTCGGCTGGATTAACGTTTTGGGTACGGCAACTATTTTCCTTGGCGCAGCACTCTGGAAAACATTTCGGCCCAAACAGTTTCCCAAGGTCATAGTGCAAATCTATTATATTGGAGCCAGCTCCACAACGATTATCATTCTGGTTGGCCTGTTTACCGGCATGGTTTTAGGTTTGCAATCATACCATGCTCTGAGTAAGTTCGGTGCGGTGGGCGGTCTTGGAGCGCTGGTGTCCCTTTCCCTGATCAGGGAATTGGGGCCCGTTCTTACGGCCATTATGATTACAGCCAGAGCGGGATCCGCCATCACAGCGGAAGTAGGCATTCAGCGCATTTCGGAACAGGTTGATGCCCTGCATACCATGCGGATTGATCCGTTTCGCTATCTCATTAGCCCGAGAATTACTGCTTCGATTATCAGTTTTCCGCTGCTCACGGCGGTATTTGACTTTTTTGGCATTATAGGAGGTTATATTACCGGCGTCATGTTATTGGGATTAAATGGCGGAGTTTATTCCCACAGCATTAAAGCCAACGTGGATATGAATGACCTCACCGACGGTTTTATCAAGGCGATAGTATTTGCGATTATTGTTGCCACCGTCTGCTGTTATCAGGGATATTTTGTGCACATGCGCAAGGATAGCCACGGCGCCAAGGCTGTGGGGCTTGCGACAACTTCCGCTGTTGTGACCTCCTGCGTGTTGATTCTTGTTTCGGATTATGTGGTGACTTCACTGCTTTTAATATAGAGAAAATTATGAATACACCTCTGATTGAATTTAAAAATATCACCAAGCGCTTCGGATCGCACACGGTTCTGGAAAACGTGAATTTACAAATATACGAAGGGCAGGTTACCACTATTATTGGTCTCTCCGGTTCGGGAAAAAGCGTTCTGCTTAAGCATATCATCGGTCTGCTTCATCCTGATGAAGGGACGATTCTCTTTCGCGGTAAGGCTTTATCCGAAATGAAGAAATCCGAAATATCATCTTCTCTGCGTCAAATAAGTTACATGTTTCAGGGCAATGCTCTGTTTGATTCCCTGACGGTTTATGATAACATCGCCCTGCCCCTGAGAGAGACGACAAGTTTGAAAAAAGAGGATATTAACCGCAGGGTTATGGCCAGAGTCGAACAGACGGAGCTTACCGAGGCTATTCACAGATATCCGTCAGAACTGTCCGGAGGAATGCAGAAAAGGGCGGCGCTGGCGCGCGCGCTGATCACCGATCCGCAAATAGTTTTGTTTGACGAACCCACGACTGGCCAGGACCCCGTCCGGAAAAACGCTATTTTGAGCATGATTGCCCAGTACCAGAGAAAATTTAATTTTACGGCGATCATGGTCAGTCACGAAATCCCGGATGTTTATTTTATATCCAACCGGATTCTTGCTCTTTATGATAAATCCATCGTTTTTCAGGGCACTCCCGAGGAACTTGGCAATTTTAAGCATCCCTTCACCGATGAAGTTATCAATAGCCTGGAAGGTTTGCAGAAAGAACTAACAGGCCTTTATTCCCGAAGAAAGTTTAAAGTTTTGAATTATGCTCAGCTAAAGCATGGACAGGCGGACGAAAATTACTGCGTCGCGGTTTTTACACTTTCGGATATGGATGCAATCGTTGCCGGCCTCGGACACGACACGGCGCAGGAAATAATTCACGCGATGGGATTGTATATTGATAAACATTTTGGCGCCATAGGCGGTTTTTCCACCCGCAATAAAGCCAATGAATTTGTTACGGTGCTTCCTTATTCAGATACGGCAGAAGCTGAAAAAATTATGAATGAATTTGTTGATGATTTCCACAAACGTGGAATCAGCGATATCTGGGCGGAAGCTCAAAGGCGTGCGCCTTCGGATAAATGCGTTGATTTCGCCATCCGGGCTGGCATTGCCGAAGGGCATCCTGTTGCCGAAATAGATTCCATTATCGACTCGGCCAAATCTCGACAAAAAGAAATCGGGCGTTTGCAATGCGCCGCCAAGGAGTAAACAAATGAAAAAATACAAAGTAGAAACCATAGTGGGCATCTTTGTTTTTCTGGGACTGCTCTGTATCGGGTACATGACCGTGAAACTAGGCAAAGTTTCTTTTTTCCAAGATGAATATTATCCCATAACCGCCAAATTCATTGCCGTTACCGGCCTGAGAGAAGGCAATCCGGTGGATATTATGGGTATAGAGGTCGGCAGAGTGGAAAAAATCACAATGGATCAGGAAAATCAGAAAGCGGTTGTGGAAATAAAGATCAAAAAAGGCGTAAAGATTTATGATGATGCCATCGCTTCCATTAAAACAGAGGGCTTGATGGGCGATCAATATATAAGTATTGATCCGGGAGGATCCGGCACGCTTTTGGGGCCTCGCGGAACGATCACGGAAACTCAGGCTCCCGTGGACATATTAGGACTCATTGGCAAATACGCATTTGGCGATGTAAAGAAACAGTAAAAGTGATATAATAAGACTTCAGGAGGATTAAGAAATGAAAAAACAACTCGCGGGATTAATAATTATACTTACGCTTTTTGTATTTGCTATTCCGGTATATGCCGGTGCCCCGCTGGATACGGTTAAAGTAAATGTGAACAATGTTCTGGATGTATTGCGTAATCCCAAACTTAAAGCCGAATCGGCCAAAGAGATTAAAAAGGATAAACTCCGGATAATTTACAAGACGATGTTTGATGAGAATGAATTTTCCAGGCGCACCCTGTCACGCAACTGGAGTAAGCTCAATCCTGCCGAACAAGTGGAATTTGTGAAGCTTTTTGAACAGGTGCTGGAAAAATCATACGCGGACAAAATTCTGGACTATACGAACGAAAAAGTTGAATTCACTAAAGATGAGATGAAATCAGATACCCAGGCCGAGGTTCAGACAAAAATTATAACAGCATCCAAGGAAATTCCCATATTTTACCGGATGATTTTGAAAGACGGGAAATGGAAAGTATATGACGTTGTCGTGGAGAATGTAAGCCTTGTTCAAAATTACCGCACGCAGTTCAATGATATACTGTCCAAGAATACGCCGGAGCAGTTACTGGAAACTCTGCGAAAAAAGGTAAGTAAGCCTTAGAAAAAACCGGTGATAAGTATTTTAATCAAAAACGTATCGATAGCGTAAAAAGAACGTCTCAACACTCAAAGTTGTATAGTAACGGCAAAGGAACAATTTCCACATCAGAAGTGATATTGAAGCGTCACCCAGAAGTCTCTTTTTTACATAAGTCGGGCAAGTTGACAATGCCACAGGCATAAGCCGGTATTGCTTTGCCGACAAAGATATCGCTTGGATTTGGAATTGATATGGTGAGTATGAAAAAGTTTCATCATATGGAATCTTTTTTGTCTTTGATTTTCTTGTGCTTTTTTCTCGCGGCAGGTTATGCTTACGGATCACAACCGTCTTCCGTCGTTGTGTCGGAAGCAGCATCTTCTTCCGTTTCTGTTTTGCCGGATTCCAACTCCGGTGAGGTTACGGTAAAATCTTCGGACAAATCAGTTGACGCAATCAAGGATGAGTATAAAGATGAGGATGATCCCGATTCCGCCAACGATAAACTAAAAGAAGAAAGAGTGGAAATTGCCGATCCCCTGGAGCCGGTGAACAGAGCAATGCATCAGTTTAACGATAAGCTTTATTTCTGGGCGCTCAAGCCTGTCGCGCAGGGATACAAAGCAGTTGTTCCCGAACCTGCGCGCATCGGTGTGAGAAATTTCTTTTCCAATCTTGGATTTCCCGCCCGTTTTCTAAGTTGCCTGCTTCAGGCGGATTTCAATGGCGCGGGCACGGAAGCAGGCCGTTTTACGATAAATACTATCTGGGGCGTCGGTGGATTTCTTGATCCTTCTTCCGGCAAAGAGTTGAATCTACAGAATCAAGACACAGATCTGGGGCAAACACTAGGCGTCTATGGCGTGGGGCAGGGTTTTTACATTGTCTGGCCGATACTGGGGCCTTCCAGTCCGCGCGACTCCATTGGTATCGCCGGCGATTATTTTCTGTCTCCCGTCTCTTACATTTCTCCGTGGTATGCCTGGTTGGGAGTGAGGACTTATGAGGAAGTGAATGCCACATCTCTGAGAATCGGCGATTATGAAGCGCTGAAAAACGCGGCAATTGATCCTTACGTGGCGTTTCGCGATGCCTACATCCAATATAGGTTGAATAAAGTTAAAGCCAGAAAAGCCAAACTTACATTATCCACTCCGCCCAAAGAGAGAACACCATCGGCCAATATGGCATTACCGGAAAAGGAAAATTAAATGAAAAGAAAACTGATTATAAAAAATTTTCCGGTCATCGTTTTAACGGTATTATTAATTCTTTCGATTGGCCAGACAGTCAAGGCGTCCGGATTATTCGGTCCGTTGCAAACCGTTTCTAGAGAAGACGGCGGATTAAACACCGCTATCGGTTACTTTTATCATGAGGATACATACCAAAATGATACCAATCATATTATAAGGCAGAATGAGATTTATTCGCAGGCAGCGTACGGCGCAAAAAACATCTGGGAAATATACGCGCGAATAGGGATATCTGATCTAAAAATTTTTGATATTTTCAATTCCACAGACGCTTCCACCACGACAAATAAAAATGATTTTGAGGAAAACTGGAAATTTTTCGGCACTCTGGGGGCAAAGGGTTTTTATCCGATAAACAAAGTATTCGGAGTAGGCGCCTTTGTACAGGGGACATATTATTTTAGCAACTTTACGGATGATATTGTGGGAACAATCAGCGGCACGCCTTTTACAACCGACCTAAAGGTGAAAAATCTCTGGGACGTGAATTTCGGAGCCGGGCTTCAGGTCACCATCCCACATGGCATCAAGTTATACGCGGGTCCATATATCTATTATTCGGAAGCAGAGGTTTCTTTGGCATCCAATATTCCCGGTCTTGAATATTCGGCAGGAGATGTTTCAATTAAGAACAAGACAATGCTTGGCGGATTTACTGGACTGGATATACCGCTTATCAAAGGATTTCATCTGAATATTGAAGGACAATTTTCAGACAGGTTTTCCGCCGGTGCCGCCGTGAGCTACACATACTGATTTAAATATCCATTCACCGCTGTAAGAAAAATCCGGCAAAAAAAATAAATCTGAGATGAATTTCATACCGTTTCGTTTTAAAAGGAGGCTTGGGAATATATGAGTCACGCCATTATGGAGTAGCTAACAGAAAATGGAATGATCTATTTATATTGTTGGGGATACACTTCCATATTCTAATACTTGAGGAAGCAGACGACGATGACAACAAAGTTAGCCAAAAAAAGCGGATATCATGCTAAAAAAACGCTGGACGATCAATGGCAATCTGAACTATAAATATACAACTATTGGTTATATGGGGGACTAAATGAAAATATTTGTTATCGTGGGTATGCCCGCTGCGGGCAAGAATATCGCCCGTCTTTATGCTGAATCTCAGGATATGATCTATTACGCTACAGGCGACATTGTCCGGGCTGAAGTCAAGGGGCGCGGCCTGGAAGCAGACGCCGTTAATTCTTCCGAGGTGTCCGATGAACTGCGGGGCGAAGATGGCATGGGTATTACCAGATTAGCTTTGGCAGAAGTTCTTAAATCCGGCGTTACCGTGGGTTTTCTGGAAGGTATGCGGTCATGGCAGGAAATTGAACTGATTCGTGAAAAGGCCGATAGCGTGGTGGTCGCTTTCGTTACACCAAGAAACTTGCGACGCGAACGCATTGTTTCCAGAGGCAGGGAAGATGATTCTCCTCAAGCTTTTGATGATCGGGATAAGCGCGAAATTGCTTATGGCACAGCCATTCCGATTGCCCTAGCCGATGCGTATATATTAAATACCGGATCAGTGGAAGATGCTACAAGCCAACTGGACGCTATCGTTCAGCAAGAAACAGGTAAGTGGTAGGTTAGTATTTCTTTTGTCATACCGACGCAGGCCGGGATCCGGTTTTTACCCTCTTTATTAAAGAGGGATGAGTGGCGATTGTTTTCATGTCAAACCTCCGTGTTTTTTTAAGCAGACAAAACGTAAGAAAATTTCTAATGACAAGAACACCCCTGTTTCGTATAATATTTTATATTTTAGAAGGGTCTTGTTCATATGAAAGCGTTCAGAGAATCGATTATAAATATTATATATAAAGGAGCGACAAGCGGCAAAAGAATTCGAATGCTTCTTACCCCACTGGTCGGCTTTATCTTTTTCTGTATCATATCGCTTTTGATACTTGCCTCTTTTTTTCTGGATCGGTTTTTTGGATTTGCGGAATTCATTTCCAAGCCTTTGGAAATAACGATTTCCATGCCCTTCCTGATTTCAGGTTCCTGCTTGTGGTTATGGTGTGCAGGGAAATTTTTTAAAACAAAAGGAACTCCTGTGCCAATAAATCCTCCGCCAAAATTGGTTACTGACGGTCCTTATGCTTATTCAAGAAACCCGATGATGACGGGTCTTTTTATGGTAATGGCCGGGATTGGCATTTTATTCGGTTCAGTGACGCTCACATTCTTGATAACGCCGTTATTTGTCTTTATGAGCATTCTTGAATTTAGATATATTGAAGAACCGGAATTGATGAAGCGTTTCGGCAAGAATTATACTGACTATAAAGAAAAAACTCCGATAATTATTCCCCGGATTCGTTGAAATATTTGTCGGGTTCAGCATTACTTAAAGGGAAGCAAAGGCTAAATTCCGAAACGCATTTATAAAAACGACAACGATGAATTAACTGACTGAATCCAGGAAAAAAAATTGAAGTTCTCCGCGGCAAGCTGCGGAAAATCTTCGGTTCTTAAGGAATCGATGTTATTAAATATTCACCTGCTGTCAAATTCAAGCTTAATAAAGGAGGCACAATTATGAATAAAAACAAAATTATAAACTCAATCAAAATATTAGCGCCGGGGTTTTATGCATTGGCCTTGATAAACTGCGGCGGTTTTGGCGCTATTGTCAATATGCCGGCAGTAAAAGATGTCCCGGCTGGACAGTATGAACGTATTATAAAATTGAACAATCCCGTAGCAGCGACAGATAGAACATTTGCGGGATTAGTTTTTATTAAAAAAGGCGCAAAGGTTTGCACGGATTACCCGCGTGAAGAGATCATCAAAAGCCTTGACGAATTGACAGTGATGGAAAAGAATTACTACAGCTATTTCAGCAATTACGCGATAGAATCAGATGGCAGGACATATGGATTTGTCTCCATACCGGTAGAGTATAACGCAATGCTCTGGAAAAATGAAAAAGACGAAAACTGCAAATATAAAGTGCAGATCACCAGGTTGGGCGAAGAAAACGATGATATTGGCGAAGGAGTACCTAAATCCGGATATGGCGGCGGTCACGGTGGAGGCTTCGGCCATTAAATTGCGTTGGGATCAGGAGAAAAATTCGCTATTTTAAACCACTATTCTTAGTCCGTCGTAAGCAGAAATAGTTTCAGGAAATATAAATCTCGCCTGAGCTTGTGCATTTTCTCTTTTTGCCATTGTTGTGTATAATGCCGCGTTAAAATGGGTAAGAACAAGTTTTTTTACTTTTGATTTTAATGCAAGTTTTGCGGAAAGTTGGGGATTCATGTGAGGCCAGGAATTCGATGTTTGTTTACTGAGCAGGGCACATTCAGAGATAAGCAGGTCAGCATTTCCGGAAAGTTCTTCAGAGTTTTTACAGTAACCGGTGTCGGTGCAATAACCTATAACTTTGTCGTCAATTTCAAACCGATAGCCTAAACACTTTGAAGCGTGCACAAGCGGCAGCGCCTGGAATTTTAAGGGGCTTTTATGCCAGCCGTCTTTAATGTCGATCACATTGCAGGGGAATGGCAGTTTATTGACAGGAATAGAATATTTAGGAGCGAGAAATTCTTTGATGGTCACCTTCGTTCCGGTTTGTCCTATGATCTCAAGCGACTTAAAATTAAATTTTGCAAGAGTGTGAAGACCTTCAATATGATCAATGTGGAAATGACTAAGGAATAAATAGACTGGCATATCTTTTTTTATATACCTGTTTGCTTTGTGAATACCGTTTCCGGCATCAAGAATAATATACGCCGTTTTAGTCTCTATCAGCGTACAAATCGTATTGCCGCAATCAGTGTCGAACCAGCCGTTAGTCCCCAGGAACGTAATCTTCATTTTACCCTCATCCATTCTTGTATCTGATTAAATGATACTTTTCAAATCGAAAAATATTTCTTTCTATAAGTCTTATTTTCCCATTTATATTCTTGAGCCGATTACCCGGAACTTATATTCCTGCTATAAACTTTTTTCTTTGCCTTCATCACCATTTAATTTCCTCTCTTCAAGGGCAAAAAGGAAAGGGGAATGACTAAAGAAAGCTTCTGGACACCAGCCTGTGCCGGTGCCCCGGCCATGGATAACAGGCTATCTAATCGTCTTGAAAAAATCTCTTTGATCATGTATGAAAGTCCATCAACACAAATCAAGAGGTTGTTCAACAAATATGAAAGTCATTCCCGCCGATGCCTCGACTGTAATGCTTATACGCGCTTGTCCGGATGCCTCAATTAAGGACATTGAAGTTCTGATGGTCCGGAGAAACCGCAAGAGCAGCTTTGTCCCAGGCTATTATGTCTTTCCGGGCGGCGTTATGGAAAGCGAAGATTTTGGCGCCGGGATGGAACACTTTATCCTGGGAATTGATCGCGCCAGCGCTTCTCATATTCTTTCCGACATGCGACACCTTGAGCATGCTCTGGGGGCGTGGGTGGCGGCGATACGCGAAACGTTTGAAGAGGTGGGAATTCTCCTGGCGCAGAAGAAAGACGGTGCGCCTGTGACGATCAGGACGGAAGAAGAGTGCCGGCGCTTTTGTGATTATCGCAAAGCGCTCATCGAGGGTAAAATACATTTTTCTGAGATGCTTGCGGCGGAGGAGCTTCTTCTGCCGTTAGACCGGCTTACTTATTTTTCACACTGGATTACACCTGAACCTTTTGAGTTGCGCTATGATGTTCGTTTCTTTGTGACGCCGGTACCGTCTGATCAAGCCGTTATACATGACGGCGTCGAACTGACCGGCCATGTCTGGATTCGTCCGGCGGAGGCGATAAAACAATATGAGCAGGGACGGCTGGATATGATTTTACCTCAGATCATAACACTTGAAGATATAAAACATTTCAAGACTATTGCGGAGGTTATTGACACAGCCCGAAAACGCTGCGTTCCTGCCACACTGACCAAAATCAAAAGAGTCGACGGCAAAGATGTCGAAGTGATGCCCGACGGATCAAGCTTTGAAAATCGCCTTCCCGTATATTCCTGGCCTGACAGGGATGATTAATCATTCGCTCTCTTCTTAAATTTATCCTCTCATAACCTAATAACATTAAGATCACACGAAGGCGGGCAAGTAATAACTGGATTACCCTGAATAACCTCAAGACCACCTTTGACCACAACTTCAATTTAAAAACATTTTTCTCTTGACAAGCTAAATATTAGTTGTATTATACAACCATGTTGATACATATAAAAGAAAATACCAGTGAATTATTGGAAATGTTTGGTGGACTTTCACAAGTGTTGCGCTGCTGCTGCCGGGATGAGGCCTTTTGCGAAGGTGTCACTTTTCATCAGTTTATGATTCTTGATGCCGTGGCTAAAGAGAAAGAGTTGCACATGGCCGATCTGCACAAACTTCTTTCCGTTGAGAAAAGCACAACAACGCGGCTTGTGAATCCCCTGATTAAAAAAGGGCTTATACAGCGCGACAAGGCGGATCATGATTCCCGAGCGGTGAAGTTCACGTTAACCAAAGATGGCAGAGAAACCCACAAAAAAGTCCTGATCTGCCTGACAGCTTTTTTTCAAAAGGTACTGGGCAATATACCGGCGAAAAAAAGAACCGATGTGTTGGAATCGGTCAAAATTTTCATCACGGCCATAAAAAATTCAGACAATGGTTGTAGTTGTTGTTAATATTTTGCGAGGAAACTATAATGGATAAACTTGAACTTCCGGTAATTCAAGAGCAATCAGGTTGCGGTTGCGGCGCCGCGACGGCGGAATCTGAAAATCCCGTCCCGGATTTGAATCAATCTTTTGTAAGCGGATCAATTGATACACCGGCAGGCGGACTGCCGCGAGTATCTTCGGCGCTCACCTGGCAGGATCGTTGGGGTTCCATAAAAACGCGCTGGGGTGTGAGCAGAATGAATTATAAAGTAGACCCCGGACTTTACGCGCTGGGCACGCCGGATAGTAATTCTTCTGTTTTTGTTTCCGCTAATTACAAGTTGAGCTTCGACCGTCTGCGGTCAGCCCTGAAGGGACGCTCTGCCTGGATTCTGGTGTTGGACACAAAAGGGATTAACGTTTGGTGCGCTGCGGGCAAAGGAACTTTCGGCACGGATGAACTCATAAGAAGAATAAATATTAGCAATCTGAATAATATTGTAAGCCACAGGAAATTAATCCTTCCCCAATTGGGAGCGCCGGGAGTAGCAGCACACGAAGTAAAACAAATCTCAGGGTTTAAGATTCAGTATGGACCAATTCGTGCGGAGGATTTACCTGCTTATCTTGATGCCAATTTCAAGACAACCGCGCCAATGCGTTTAATCACTTTTCCCTTAAAGGAAAGAGCAGTGCTGATTCCCGTTGAGCTTGTAGAAGCGATAAAGCCTTTTTTGATTATTGCGTCTGTATTGTTTGTTCTCGGAGGTGTCGGAGGACCATCAGGGTTTTGGGCAAACGCTCTAAGTCATGGTTTATTTGCTGTTTTAGCGCTACTTTGTGCTGTTATCGGAGGCACTGTACTTAATCCGCTGTTGCTGCCGTATCTTCCTGGAAGGGCGTTTTCGATTAAGGGTTTTTCGATAGGCATTGTTATCGCTCTGATTCTTCTTTATCTACGAGATATTAATCTTTTAGCATGGCCGGGAAGAATAGAGGCTCTGGCATGGGTGCTTATTATTCCCGCTGTGTCAGGATATCTTGCGATGAATTTCACGGGCTGTTCTACCTACACTTCTTTGTCGGGAGTGAAAAAGGAAATGCGATGGGCGCTGCCTTTGGAGATCGCTTGCGCCGCTACCGGTCTTGTTATGTGGATAGGCGTCATATTTATTTCTTAGGAGTTAAAATGAAAAATTTAGTTTATCTTAAAGATGTTGTCACTTTGCATCTGGACGAAAAAAAATGTACCGGCTGCGGTATGTGTCTGGATGTCTGTCCTCATGAAGTGTTTAAAACCAAGGGTAAATATGTAGAAATACAAAATCGGGATGCCTGTATGGAATGCGGCGCGTGCAGTCGTAATTGTCCTGCTAATGCCATTTTCGTTCAATCCGGGGTCGGCTGTGCTGCTGCTGTAATAAATGCGATGCTGGGGCGCAACGGAGGCGAATGTTCATGCGGAGGACCCGATATCAGTGGCACGAAAGGCGGATGTTGTTGACCGTTTTTATATTATTGCGACATCGTGCGGCGGTCCGGACGGAAATATAAAAGCGTGATGACCCGGTATATTCCCGGCAAAGTACGATGTTGCAGGAACAACGTAATGAGCACAGCGCCTTATCAGCGCAATACTTTCTTAATTCCACTTACGTAATCGGAAACGATTCGTACTAAATCACGGCTATTTTTGTTTTCGTCAATAAGGCGCACGACCGCGCTGCCGATAACGACTCCATCGGCTAAACGTGCGATTTCTTTTGCCTGCTGCGGTTTTGATATGCCAAAGCCCACGGCTACCGGTAAGCTGGTTATCCTGCGGATTTTTCCCACTTCGTTTTTTATATCTGTAATTTTCGGCACGGCAGTGCCTGTAATGCCTGTTATGGAAATATAATAGATAAATCCCGATGCTTTAGCGGCAATTTTATTTAACCTTTCTTTACCGGTTGTGGGAGCGATCAGAGAAATAAAATCTATGCCTGCGGCATCTGTGTGAGTTCTTAGTTCCCCAGCTTCTTCATAAGGTAAATCAACTACCAGAACTCCATCTACTCCCGCTTTATGCGCAGCGTAAGCAAACTTTTTCACACCGTAAGTAAAAAAAGGATTGAAGTAACCGAAAAGAACAACGGGAATTTCAGAAACCCTGCGCACTGTCGCCACCATGTTCAGTATGCCAGGCAGAGTTGTTCCGGCTTTTAAAGCGCGCTGTGAAGCGGCCTGAATCACCGGACCGTCGGCGGTGGGATCGGAAAAAGGAACGCCAATTTCCAGAATATCCACACCGGCCTTTTCTAAACCGTAAATTAATTTTTTTGTAATCTCAAGTGAAGGATCGCCGGCTGTTAAGTAAACAATCAGCGCCTTTTCATTTTTAACGCGTAAGGATTCAAACATTTTTTCAATTCGTCCCATTAGCATACAACTCCCTTTTCTATAATCGTCTGCGCATCTTTATCGCCTCGCCCTGACAGGCAAATCACGAAGGTTTTATTTTTGGCCATTTTTGGCGCCATCTTCATGGCGTATGCGATCGCGTGCGCGCTCTCCAGTGCGGGAATGATGCCCTCTTCCCGTGATAAAAATGAAAAAGCCGCAACAGCTTCTTTATCGGTTACCGTTACATACTTTACTTTTTTCGTTGCGTGAAAGTAGGCGTGCTCAGGGCCCACTCCCGGATAATCCAGACCCGCGGCAATCGAATAAGCATCGCGCACCTGTCCGTAGCCATCCTGTAAAAGATAAGTTTTATTTCCGTGCAGAACGCCTACTTTGCCGCCGTTGATGCTGGCCGAATGCTCGGAAGTATGCAAACCCAAACCCGCTGCTTCCACACCGTACATGGCCACATTTTTTTCATTGCGGAAAGGATAGAAAGTTCCCATAGCGTTACTGCCTCCGCCCACGCAGGCAATCATAACATCGGGATTTTTGCCCTCCATTTTCATGATTTGTTTTTTTATTTCGCGTCCGATAACCGATTGAAAATCGCGCACCATCTTCGGATAGGGATGCGGTCCGGCTGTTGTGCCGATAATGTAAAAGGTATCACGAACACTCCCCACCCAGTATCGCATGGCCTCGTTCATCGCGTCCTTGAGAGTCGCTGTGCCGCTTTTCACGGGCACAACTTCCGCGCCAAGTATTTTCATGCGGAAAACATTAGGCGCCTGGCGTCGGATATCTTCTTCACCCATAAATATTTTACATTCCATACCGAAAAGGGCCGCAACTGTTGCTGTGGCGACACCGTGCTGTCCCGCCCCTGTTTCCGCGACGATTTTTTTCCTGCCCATCCTGCGTGCCAGGAGTGCCTGCCCCAGTGTATTGTTTATTTTATGTGAGCCGGTATGATTCAAATCTTCGCGTTTGAGATATATTTTTGCTCCGCGCAAAGATTCGGACATTCGTCGGGCGTAATAAAGAGGCGTGGCGCGCCCTGCATATTCCTGTTGATACCATTGAAACTCCTTTTGGAAGTTTTTATCTTTTCGGGCGGATTTATAGGCATTCTCCAGCTCGATCAGAGCCGGCATCAGAGTTTCCGCGGCATATCGTCCGCCGAAAATGCCGAAATGTCCGTTTTTGTCAGGTAGTGTTTTATTCACATTTTCCTCTTCGAAAAAATTAATAGTGAATTTTCATGCGCAGCATCTGCCGCTCGAACAATATCAAATATCCGGGCAAGCTTTGCGTGATCTTTTTTGCCGGGAGAGACTTCCACGCCGCTGTTTAAATCCAGCGCCGCCGGAGCCACAGTTTTCATAGCTTCGGCAATGTTTCCCTCATTAAGTCCGCCGGAAAGAATAACTGGTATTATTTTTTTGAGAGCAAAGGCTAATTCCCAGTCGGCTTTTTTGCCGGTGCCTCCGTAAAGTCCGGCATGGCGACTGTCGGCCAGAATAGCCGCGACACCATAGCAACAAGCGTTGTTCAAATCATCATCGTTTTTTAAATCGACAGCTTTGATAACTACGGATGACAAAAACTGACGGCATAATTCCGGCGATTCGTCACCGTGCAATTGGATCATATCGAGCGTGCAATATTCCATTACTCTTTTTATTTCCTCTGTTTTTTCGTTGACAAATACGCCGACTTTTACTACTTCATCCGGCAAAGCACTGATTATTTTTCGGGCGTCCTCAGGTGTTATATAACGCGGAGAGGGTGGATAAAAGATAAAGCCCAGCGCCGCCGCGCCGCACTGAGCCGCGAAAAGAGAGTCATCTTGGTTCGTTATTCCGCAGATTTTAACCTGTGTCACTTTAAATCTCTCCTTTGAAAGCGCGCAGTTTTTTACCGATGTCCGGTGCTGTGATAAGAGATTCCCCGATTAAGAAAGCATTAATACCCGATTGCATCAATGATTTAACATCTTTTCTTTCCTTGATGCCGCTTTCCGCCACAACAATTTTACTTTCGGGAATTTGCACTTTTAGCCTTTGGCTGGTTTCGATATCGGTGACGAAAGTATCGAGATTGCGGTTATTGATTCCAATAATTTCAGCGCCGGCCGCAAGCGCCAATTCCAGTTCCTTTTCTTCGTGAATTTCCACCAGAGAACTAAGACCTATCTCTCTGGATAATAAAATCAATTCCTTAAGTTTTTTTCCTAAAACGCGTACGATTAGCAAAACAGCGTCGGCGCCCATTGCTCGTGTTTCATAAATCTGGATTGAGTCAATAATAAAATCTTTGCGCAACAGCGGCAGTTTTACACTTTTCCTGATTTGCGTCAGATAATTTTTATGCCCCGCGAAATATTTTTCGTCGGTGAGCACCGAAATTGCGTCCGCTCCGTTTTTTTCATAAATTCCGGCAATTTTCACTGGATCGAAATTATCAATGAGCCTTCCGCGAGAAGGCGAAGCGCACTTTACTTCCGCAATAATATTGGAGCCTTTGCCTATTAGTGCCTTCCTGAAATCGCGACACGGCTCAAGACGGTCAATTGTTTCTTGTAGTTTTGCCCGGGTTGTCTCTTTTTTAAACCGCGTCACTTCTTCTTTTTTAGTTTCAATAATTTTGTCGAGAATCATATGTTTTTAACTGTTGCTAAGTTCAATAAGTGATTGCAATTTCTTTATTGCCGCGCCGCTGTCAATGCAATCGGCTGCGACCTTTATCCCTTCTTTGATATTATCCGCTTTTTCTCCGGCAACAATCGCCAGCGCCGCGTTAATCAAAACAACGTTGCGGCAGGCGCCGCTTTTTCCGGAAAGAACATCTTTGGCAATTTGGGCATTCACCACGGGATCGCCTCCCCGAATGGAATCAAGCGTATCAATTCTTCCGAAATAATCCACAGGATTGATATTGTATGTCCGAACTATCCCGTCTTTGAGTTCAGCAACACGTGTCTCGCCGGTTATGGTGACTTCGTCCAGACCATCAAGTCCATGAACAACAAAGGCTCTTTTTGTCCCCATGTTTTTTAATACGTCGGCGAACATTTCTGTGAGTTTCTTATCATAAACGCCCAGAAGCTGCGCGGTTGCTCCGGCCGGATTGGTAAGTGGCCCCAGCATATTGAATATTGTGCGGATGCCGATTTCGCGCCGGGGACCGATAGCGTATTTCATCGCGCCGTGCAGTTTTGGAGCGAAAAGAAAGCCGATGCCGATTTGTTGAACGCATTCTTCCACGATATCCTGATCGGCGCTGATATTGACGCCGAGCGCTTCCAGAACGTCGGCGCTGCCGCATCCGCTGGAAACGGCGCGGTTACCATGTTTGGCAACAGTGAGTCCGGCTGCCGCCGCAACAAAAGCGGCTGTTGTCGATATATTAAAAGTGTTTAGTTTATCGCCGCCCGTTCCGCAGGTGTCCACGATAGTCGAAGAGCAGGCGTTGATGCGGGTGGCTTTCTGACGCATGATGCGTGCAGCTCCGGTGACTTCCTCCACCGTTTCGCCTTTCATGCGCAGAGCCGTAATTAACGCGGCTATTTGCGCCGTTGTGGCAATTCCTTCCATGATTTCGTCCATTGCCGACATCATTTCCGCTTCCGGCACATCAGTTCTTTGGACGGCTTTTTCAATCGCTTCTTTAATCATGATAAACGCTCCTTTTATTTTGTATATTTCAGGAAGTTTTTAATGATGCGCTTTCCCTGAGGAGTCAGCACCGATTCCGGATGGAACTGAATTCCCTCCACGGGATAATCCCTGTGCCGCAGACCCATTATTTCACCCTCCGCTGTTTCTGCGCTAATTTCGAAACAGGCGGGCAAAGATTCTCTGGCTACAATAAGCGAATGATAACGTCCCGCAGGGAAAGGATTGGGCAATCCGGCAAATATTGTTTTGCCGTCATTGATAATCGGCGAAATTTTCCCATGCATAATGCGCGAGGCGCGCACGACTTCTCCTCCAAAGGCATAACCTATGGACTGATGCCCCAGACATATTCCCATGATCGGTAAATCTTTATAAAACTCACGGATGACATCAACCGTTATTCCCGCTTCAAGGGGTGTGCAGGGGCCCGGCGAAAGAAAAATAGCCCGCGGCTTGAGACGTTTTATTTCTTCCATCTTTATCTTGTCGTTACGATACACTTCGACATTTTCGCCCATCTGTCCAAGATACTGGACAATGTTGAATGTAAAGGAATCGTAATTATCAATCATTAAAATCATTCTTTTCTCCTAGTTTCCGTTTTTGATTTCGAAACCGCTCGCCGCCAGACGCACTGCCTGCAGCATGCCTCGGGATTTGTTTAAAGATTCCTGATGCTCCGATTCGGGAATGGAGTCATACACAATGCCCGCTCCGGCCTGAACATAAACCCTGCCGTTTTTTATAATCATCGTACGGATGGTAATGCACAGATCCATATTGCCGCTGAAACTGAAATAGCCGACCGCCCCTCCGTAAGGACCTCTTTTGACTTTTTCCAACTCGCTGATAATTTCCATTGCCCGTACTTTAGGCGCGCCGGTTAATGTCCCTGCAGGAAAGGTTGCTGCCAGGACATCGAAAGCATCTTTTCCCTTGGCCAGTTGAGCGCGCACATTGGACACCAGATGCATGACATGCGAATATTTTTCCACCACCATATATTGATTAACCTGAACGCTGCCGGTTTCGGCGACCCGTCCCAGATCATTGCGTCCCAGATCAACAAGCATTACGTGCTCCGCCCGTTCTTTTTCATCGGAGAGCAATTCGTCGGAAAGAACGCGATCTTCCTGTTCGGTTTTGCCTCTTGGTCTTGTTCCCGCAATCGGGCGCAGTTCCATGGAGTCTTCTTCCTTGCGCACCATGACTTCCGGCGAAGAGCCGATGAGCGTTAGATCGTCAAGTTTCAGAAAGAAAAGATAAGGCGATGGATTAATAAAACGCAGCGCCCGGTAAAGATCTATGGGATTGGAGCGGCAGGCTGTTTCAAAGCGCTGCGACAGTACAACCTGTATGATGTCTCCCGCAACTATATATTCCTTGGCTTTTTCGATGGCGTTTCTGTATTGTTCGGGCGTCATATTGGATTCAAAATGCACTTCACTTCCCGTAGCATCTGCTGTTTTATGGGAAGCCGCCGCAGCAATCGTTTCAATCATTGCATCAATTTTCCGGCACGAGGCTTTATAGCTTGCTTCCAGTGAATCCGTGTCTTCCGTATAGGCGCACGCTACCACTTTGATCGTATGACGCACGTTATCAAAAATCATCAAAGAATCGCTGATGACAAAAACAGCCTCATCCAGATTCAAATCATCCGGCGGGCTTGGCGGCAGTTTTTCAAAATAGCGCACCATTTCATAACCTAAAAAACCGACGGCTCCGCCGTAAAAACGTGGTAGACCGGAAATAGAAACCGGCTTATAACGGTTGAGCAATTCACGAAGTTCGTTTAGAGGATTACCCTTGTGTTCGCGGGAAGAAATTCTTCCTTTCTCTTCAATAATGACTTTATCGCCGTGGACTTTAAAAACAACTCCGGCGTCCGTTCCCAAAAAAGAATAACGTCCCCACTTCTCGCCGCCCTCGACGCTTTCCAGAAGATAGACGTGATCTTTATTCTGGAGTTTCATTAAGACGGAAACCGGTGTTTCCACGTCGGCCAGTATTTCCCTATACACCGGAATCAGATTCCCCTTTTGGGCTAACTTTTCAAATTCTGCGAAACTTGGTTGGTACATAATTTTCTCCCTGAAAATAAAAAAAGGCCGTGAAAATTTCACGGCCTTTTTAAGTTAAAAACAAAAAAGCCGTGGAGTCCCGAGAGGTTCTCCACGGCTTTGACTTTAATTACAAAAAATCAGCGGCGGATAAGCCTCCCTGTGAGGTTCCACCACCACCAGTTATTAAGATTTAATGTTTTAATCATTATACAATTCTTCCAACTATTAATTGAATACACTTATAACAACATTAAAAATGCCTGTCAACATTTTTTTATTGTGTAAAAAATTCTATTATTTTCAGGAATATCTTTCAAAAAAATCAAAAAGGCAGAGGCACTTGTATTAAGGAAGCATAACAACGGCGGCAACTCTTTTGTTGCCGGGAACGGGCGCGGCAGGCATCCAAGTCAATGAAGTAGCCATATTTTGCGCACCAGACATTTTCCCTGCAGGGTTTTTCTTTAGCCGATATATCGCCTACGGTATCAAGATGATTATGGGATATTTTTTTCATGCAGAGAAAGATATGGGAAAATGGAGGTAAATGTCAATATAAGATTAATCCTGCTTGACACTTGCAGAGTTCTTTCTATATAAGTTTTTAAAACCGTATGAATTCCGGCGTATCAGGATGAAAGTCATGACATTACTTAACTCAGCTTTAGTTGTTATTAAGAGCATCAGAATTCAGGATATTCTGGATGTGACGATAATCACTCTCATGATTTTTGCCTTTCTGACCTGGTTTAAAACAAGAGCTTCCCGCTTTGTGCTCATTGGCATAACACTTCTGGGCGGTGTTTATATCGCGGCCCGTTTATTTCAACTTTATCTTACCACTATCGTTCTGCAAAGTTTTTTTGCCATTTTGCTTTTTGTTTTAGTTGTCATCTTTCAGGAAGATTTGCGCGGGTTCTTTGAAAGACTGGCGCTGCTGGGAAACATCGGTAAGAAATTTCCGGCTCTGTCCGGTTTGAAAGGAACAGCGGAAATAATCGCGCAAACGGCGGCAAATTTAGCCAAGAAACGAATTGGCGCTCTGATTGTTCTTCAGGGCAATGATCCGCTGGAGAGACATATTAACGGAGGGACAAGCCTGGATGGGATTGTCAGCGAATCTCTTTTAGAAAGTCTTTTCGATCCTCATTCCATCGGTCATGACGGCGCCGTGATAATAAGCGGCAACAGAGTCACGAAGTTTGGCTGTCATCTGCCGCTTTCTGTCAACACGTCAAAATATGTCAATATCGGATTGCGCCACACGGCGGCGCTCGGTCTTTCAGAGCGATCTGATGCGATATGTATTGTCGTTTCCGAAGAAAAAGGAACCATATCGCTGGCCTATCTGGAAAATCTCACTTTAGTTCCCAATGCCGCTTTCTTGCATGAAACAATTGATCAATTTTATATTCGCAACACTCCGGGCAAAAAATCACATCCGGCATTGAATTGGCTCAAAGAAAATACTCGGGAAAAAATTATTGCCTTGTTTATGGCATGTATTTTATGGATTGCTTTTGGCTATCAGAGAGAAATTATCCGCCGTGATTTTATTGTTCCCATTGAATATAAAAATATTCCACAAAATTGGCAGATTGATGAACCACAAGTAAACGAAACAAAAGTCATTCTTCAGGGACCACAGCAGGCATTTCGTCTTCTCGACGAACATTCACTGAAATTATCTCTCGATTTATCTTCTGTGATAGATAAAAAGCGTGAATTTACCTTAACCGGTAATATGGTCAACGCGCCGTCAAATTTGACAGTTGCCGATATTGTTCCCGCGAAAATTCACGTTTATTCCTCTAAATTTATTCCTTGGACTTTTCCTGTCAGTGTCAACACACAAAACTCGCTGGCAGAAAATCTTTCTTTGCAAAAAATGAGTGTTACTCCGTCAAAAGTTCATGTTTTAATCGGTTCCCAGGCTAAGCCGGAACAAATTAAAATCGAAACGGAACCCATCGACCTGCAAAAAATATTTTTCACGACAACGATTGATACCAAAATTGTGCTTCCCGCAGGTGTTTCTTTCCCTGATGGGAAATCACCTGCCGCCAGCGTATTTATAAAGGTAAAAAAGAAAGCATCTCCTTAAGAGATGTAAACATGCGTTTTAACTCATGGATTATGTTGGTTATTACGTTGTTCATGTTGATTTATTTCAAAAAAAAGTGGTTTTGAATATGTTAATTTTATTGCATTAGATAAAAAAATATGTTCAATTTAATAAGATATTATTTAAAAGCAGGAGGCATTTAATATGGGAGTTTTTGCAGCAAGTGATATAGTTGAAGTTGCTATAAGAATTGAAGAAAACGGTTCTGATTTTTATAAATATGCCGAACGAATTTCCAGGAAAAAAGAGGCAAAAAAACTTTTTGCCCAGTTGGCTAAGGCGGAAATTGCTCATAAAAAAATTTTTGAAAAGATTTTTGCGAAGATGGAAAAAAACAGTCCGTTCGAGAGTTATGAAGGGGAATACAGCGCTTACCTGCGTTCCTATGTTGATAACAATATAGTTTTCACAAAGGAAGCAATGGAAAAACAATTTGCAAAAGTTAAGAACACGGCAGCGGCTCTTGATTTCGCCATTCAAAGAGAACTGGATTCCATTCTTTATTATCACGAAATCAAGAAACTGGTTCCTGCCTCGCAGCATAAGACTCTGGAGCAGATCATAGAAGAAGAAAGAAAACATTTTTTCTCTCTTACGGAAATGAAAAAATCCATGGCATAAAAAATTATCAAATTAAACAACCATAAAAAAACCGCCCACAAAGGCGGTTTTTTTATGGTCATCTCTCTTTCACCTAC
>JBEKMY010000005.1:0-125376 GCA_049523355.1 Smithella sp.
CTGGGACCGAGAATAGCGGAATCAGGAATATTGGGTATAAAATGCAGCCCATTCTTGACGGCCGGGTATATGCAGCTTTCTATATCGGTGCCCCCGTCGCCACTCCGGGGATCTAATACATCGTAAAGGCTCTTGACAATCGGTCTTCCAATGCCATCCTGCAGGATGTCAGTCGCGTTGCACTGATTATCCATATCGATGATTAAAACCCTTTTCCCAAGCCTTGATAAGGCTTCTCCGGTATTGATTACAGTTGTAGTCTTCGCAGTGCCGCCCTTATTATTGATGACGCTGATAATCGGTCTCATGGTCTGCGCCTCATTTTATTCACCCAACTTTATTGTATTTTTTTCTATATACTCAATAATATCAGCCATCCTATATCTGATACTTCCACGCAGGTTACCGGTTTTGACTATTTTAACGTACCTGCACCCACGGGAACAGTGGCGATCATTGCGTAATGTCTGAAGAGAAACGCTTAAAAGTGTGGAAGCCTCGGATTCTGTAATTAATAATTTCTCCATCCCATTTTTCTCCTTGCTTTTATTTTCAGTTCATGTATACTTAATACCAGCACATAACCTGTGTTTACTAATATATGTTGATATATAGCAGGTATTACACATGTGTCAAGGAATATTTTATGGATAATTTATCTGTAGGAAAACTGTTTAAATTAGTTAGGGAATTAATCGGAAAAACTCAGCCTGAAGTTTCAGCGAGTGCGAAAATTGCCTATCAATCACTGCAGCAGTTTGAAAAAGGGCAGGCAAGTCTTTCCAAAGAAACTTTAAAGATGATGGCCAGGGCGCTATATATAAATCCTGACTATATAGATGATACTTCATTGTATCCTTTCAAAAGCAGTGGCCGCTTGATAAAAATGTTTATGCCGGATGGTCTTATCTTTGATAATCTCGAACCATTGTATTTTTTATCGAAACTCAACAAGCAAATGCGCATAATTACCCTTATTGCGCCGTTTCCCGAATTAAAAAGATTTAGGAATATTGGATTACCCTTAATATATGCAATAGCATTGAAAGATGACCACAAAAATGTTTTTTTATTTAGACGGAAAAATAAAAAAAACATATTCAACCTGTCAGCTGATTATCCCAGCCCCATCGTAAAATTGACAAGGATATCTCAAGAAAACAAATCTGCTATATCTATTGCTCAAAAAGAATTATCCAGGGATGCTTTCGATAAAATACGCGAGTGGAATTCGCTTTCAATAGCAGACATTAAGTATCTAATTGATGAAGAAACCACATTCACGAAGTTGTTTGAACCGACCGAAGCTGAAATTTTTCAACTCGAACAGCGGACTATGGGAATAGAAAGTCTTTCCCGCTATGAACTCATGTTGATTAATGAGATTCGAACGAAGGACATTGCTATAGAAAAAGTATCAAAAATGTTGGAAGAAAGATAAAAAGCTCATGACCGATGTTTTTTATTTCCATGGCCCCGCAGCTTTCCATGTTTTTTTAAACTCACGTCCTTTATAAATTGCATCAACGGGCTTAATAAGAAACTTCTCCATTGCTTTGGCCGTTTCATACAATTTATCCGGTGCGTGATTTATATCGCCTTTTATCAAAAAAGCATTCCAAAGAATTTGGCGATCAGATTTATCGTCATAAATTTCTTCAGCAAAAAGTGGCCGTCCATATGGAAGTTCCGTTTTACGATGTTCGAAAGTTTTCTTCAATGCTACCGCAAGGTTCATTCCATCAAAATCAAACTGGCGCATCATAAGCCAAATATCATAAAAGTCTTTCATCCTGCTGTTCAATAACCCCAACTTTACTATAGCTTCAAATTTCTCGCTGACCACACTTTCCAAAGGGTATCCCTTCAGATGAGGTTTCGGCAAATTCAGTATTACAGGATAGTTAAACATTTTCGGTCGTGGATAAACAATATCGCCAAAGCCAATATCGATCTGCATCGGTATGCGCGCACGCTCTAAAAAGCCAACAAACTTTACGCGAACTCCTTCGTAATCAGCATCTTCTTTTATCCGCTGCCCTCTTACCGTTTCCGGGTCAAAGACAAGGCCATCAGACTCAACCATGACTTTACAAATATCTTTTATGACTTTCTCAATGCTGCTCACCTGATTATCAAAACGCGCCAGGAAATCAATATCAAGGGTTGTCCGTCGCTGAGGTATATTCCACGCCGTAAACATGAGCGCGCCTTTAAGAATAAATTGACGCGCATATTGGGATTTGCTGAACCGATATAGAAATCTTTCCATCCCGTAATATTGGAGAATTTCCGCAAAAGGGCGATTAGTTTGTTTCGCCTTATTTTGAAGCTGGGCACGAACAGAAGCCTGCATGTTTATAACATTCTTCTTCATATCATAGCTTCCAGAGTGGGCTTTATGATGCTATCAACGCGGCAAATCTTTGCATACTGCATGATCTCTTTAGGTTGGATATTTTTTTCATTTATTGCTATTTTGAGGGCATCCCGCACTACATTAGCACCTATTTTATTTCTGAATTTGAAGCAATCGGCTATTGTTTTAGCAAGACCGTAAACTCGAATTATACGCCCTTCTATCTGATGCTCCCCAATTCCGGCTTCCCAGACTTGAGGGGAAAACCGGTAAAATCTCACAGGGGGATATTTGATTCTATTAGCATGCGTATTGCGCGGGATGGCTATATCCACATGTTTGGGAATCTCGTTTGTCGCCTCGTGAAATGCAAGAGCGGAAAGAAGACAAACAACACCTCGGGGAGCTTGCAGAGATGCTGCAACAAGATCAGGATGAGAACCGGGAATAAAATCGGCAAGCCTGTAAAGTCCGCGACCAATCCTTTCGACTTTTCCGGCCTTCGTAAGAACGGCAAGCGAATCGGGATGAAAGCCAGCTTTTAAAATTTGCGAAAAACGTGCAATCCCTCCAATGTTCCTGAGAAAGTCTATAAGACTTTGTGTTTTAGCGTTCATCTCATTTCCGTATAATATCTTATCATTTGTAGACATGTGTATATATTTCATACGGAGCTGTCAATACATTTTTCAAGTTTTCTCTTTTTGAATATTTCTATAGTGGAATTATAGCAGGACAATATGAGTATGAAAAGAAAAAGGTGAAGGGAAAATAAAAAACATAATTACACTTTATGAAATCTTGACTTGTCATGCTATGTCTGCATCATTTTTTGCTTTTGAATTTTTATGAGTTGCCCCGCCAAATTTGATGCGCTCCGTAACGCCTCATCCCTAAGGTGAGCATATCGTTGAGTCATCATTGGTGATTTGTGAGTTAATAGCTTTTGTAAGGTATACATATCTACTTGGCCAGATGAGGCTAAGGTCGCCGCATAGAAATGTCGAAGTCCATGAAGTGGTCTGAAGTCTTTCGGCAGTCCGGCAGCCTTCTTGATTAGATTGACTTCTTTTGCAATGTCAGTAAGACATTCACCGCTTTCGTTTGGGAAAACATATTCAGAGGTCTTGTTAATGGATTCAAGAACGGATCGTGCGGCCTCATTGAGCGGGATTTTTTCATTCTTTCCACCTTTCGGATTTACAATATGGATGAATGATTTTTCAAAGTCCACATCTGTCCACTTCAAGTGAAAAAGTTCTCCTCTACGCATACCGGTAAATAAGACCATACTCATTAAGTTGGCCGCCGTGCGATAGGTGGATTCATCTATTGCTTTAAGCAAAGCATTCAACTGATCAGCGCTCAAATCTTCCGTCTTGATATTATTTACTTCCGGCATTTCAATCTTGAAATCGGGTATTTTACATAATCGTTTCTTTGCGGCGTGATTGATGATTCGTCTAAGAAGTTCTAAGACGTTTCTGACGGTTGCAGGTTTCATTGTCTTTATGAGGTTGATCCGAATGCGATCAACATCCAAGGGGACAAGTTCGAAAGGTTCTTTCTCACCAAGGCTCGGCTCAATATATTTCTTAAATCTACATTCGTCCTGAACGAGTCCCTTTAGGAAAGGATGATTTTTTTTGTATGCATTCCATAATTTCTCAATAGTCCATCGATCTTCTATTACCTTTTTCTCTTCTTTTTTTTTCTGGCGCGATTTCCTCTTGCCTTCGATGAGTTCTCCTCGAATAAATGCTGCTCGCGACGCCGTCATATCATCAACATATTGACGGCCAGCTTTTTCCTCATAAACTTTCCCATTTTTTTTGAAAACAACATAAAATACTTTTTCAGTACCGTTGCTACCGATCCGTTTTGTTTCTCGGTAAAAAACTCCTGGATATTGTGTTTTAAATCGTTTCATGATCTGATCTCCTTATTAATTTCCAACCCATATTACAAAAACCCAAAGGAAAACCCAAAGACAAAATTCCAACCCTATTTCCAACCTTCACGGTTAATATACAGATAAAACGCAGTACGTCAAGAAAAAATAATACAGATAATTACCTTTAATATTCAATAGCATAAGTCAATAATGGTAAGAAGTGGTAAAATGAGGTAAAATGCCATTTATGGGGCTCATAACCCAAAGGTCAGAGGTTCGAATCCTCTCCCCGCTACCAATACAAAATCAACGGGTTAGGAGAAATTCTAACCCGTTTTTTTGTCAGTAAATATTGATTCCCAACAGAAAGTTTAATTTAATACGGCTGGCTTGTTATACTTGAAAAAGTCTTGACTCCAGGAAGAATGCATACAAAAAAATTCTGATAGATTAATCCACCTCACAAAACCCTGGAATAGACTTCAAGGGAGTGCATTTCAATTGAAGATCTCCCAATGCTTGCCGCGGAGAATCTTCGATTCTTAAAGTAAATTATAATTCTGTATTTGCTCGCTTACCCCGCAGCAAGCGAAGGTGTTTGCGCTCGCTGCCGAGTTCAATCCAGCGACGCGCCAATGACCATTCTAGTCCTGTCCATAAGTATGTTCATGTTTTCTTCGTTGTAACCGTTTACGGAAATCGGCTCATGAATAATCATGGTCACACCGCCGGGCATTAAATCGAGGCTATCTTTCGGCAGTATATTTCTTGTGCCGTTGATTGTTATAGGAAGAATAGGTTTCCCGAAATCGATCGCAAATTTAAAAGCGCCTTTCTTGAACTGCCTCATTTCTCCATCGCCGCTTCGTGTACCTTCCGGGAAGAAAAGAACGCAAGTGCCATTGACAATTTTTGTTTTGGCGGCATTGATGGTTTCAATGGCGCTTTTCGTATCGGATCTGTCGATAAAAATATGTCCGAGGATTTTGCAGGCCGGACCAAGCACAGGAACGTTTTCCAGTTCCTTCTTCATAACCCACTTGAAATCCACGCCCATCCAGCCGTAAAGAACATAGATGTCATACATACTCTGGTGATTGGATACAATGACATAGGAAGTGGCGGGGTCTATATTTTTAGCTCCGACAACATTGACGGTCATCGGGGTGAAAAAACTGTTGACCCTTGCCCAAATCACGCCGAAAATTCCGCCTGTGCGCGGTGTAAAGAGCAGCGACGTGATGATGGCAAGAATGCCGAATATGACAGTGGTCGTGATTAATAAAGGTAAAATAAAAAGCCATTTATAAGGCTGGTAACCTGTACGGGATATCCAGTCTTCATTTTTTTCAACAAATGACTTGAAATTGTTGGAAAATCTTTGCCGGTCATTTTGGTATCTCTGCCAGTATTTTTCAAAAATTTCTTTGGGCGCGTTTCCTAACTCCATATCATCCCTCACTAAAAGGCTTTTTGGTTTAATCCCGGCATTGGGGTTAAAGTTTGTCTTTCACTTCGTTCCAGAACAATTCGACCCCTTCTTTCCAACCTTTGAGGTATTTTTCGGAAAAACCATTCAAGGCATCCTGTGCTTTTTTACCCGTCATCGCTATCCGTTTTTTATATTTTTCGAACATATCGGAAAAATAATCGCCCAGTTCTTCATCCCGGTCAGGGTCTTTATAAGGAGCCATCCAGGAGAGGGCATACTGAAGTTCATCGTAATGGGCGGTTTTACACCATTCAAGCCCGTCTTTTTTCCCCCATTCCATGATGTTAAATTCATAATCGATTTTCTCTTTCTTGAGGCGATCCACGATGGAGGAAAAATCGATTTCTTTTCTGATTTTGAATGTTAACTCTTCTTTTTTCCGGATCATTCCGGAAATGGTGTTTTGAAATACCTTCGAAAAATTGAAGGATGATTTCCATTCTGTCATTTTTTCATAAAGCTCATCCGGAACGCTTATCGTTATCTTCTTTGCCATACCAATACATACTCCTTAAAATAATACATACTTTTAAAAGATTACATATACCATATTAGATGCGGTGTCAAACTATTATTCAGTGTCTTTCCTCCCTAGTCGCCCGCTTGCCGGAGAGCCCGCTTGCGAATTCTAATTTAATATGTAGTAAATTTTCGGGCAAGTCAGTGAAATACACAGTGTTTTTGTGAAAACCCCCGCTACTGTTGTTAATGATGTTTTCATTCATTTTATTTAACAGGTGTTTAACAAATATTTGTAGTTGATTTTATAAGATAAATTCAATATTTTCAAAAAATTAATGATATGATAATTACATATGGCGTATATATTGCGTTGTGAAAGATAAAAAGGTTCGCGTTGATCGAGTGAATGATTTTTAGTGCGATTATGGTTATATTGGCCTCCATCGCTATTCGGCAACTTATTACTTATAGACAAATAGGATATTATACTCAATCGATGTAAAAATAAATTTAGATATTTTCCCCCGAATTTTGGTATTGCCTATGCTGGATTCTTTTTTATCATACAACAATTGCCGCCATCGACGAATATCCTGCATCTCTATCTTTCGTAAACGCAATTCGCGCCTTTGGTCTTGCGGCCATGATTTTCTTGACAGACAGGATCGTATTTCCTATACTTTTTCAGACAAAAAGAATTTCTTATCAATCAAATCCGGTGTTGTAGATTATAGAAGAATAAGCTGTTCCTCAAAAGCGGTGTGGTAATGAAAGTCCGTGACAGTATTTCAGATGACACTAAAAAATTGTTCGCCTATCTTTTGCTGGCGGGTAAAAATGTGTCTTTGTATCCTAAAGGCCACAGCATCAGTATTAATTCCATCAGGCAGTTTCACGAAACGCTGGAAGCTTTCATTCGTCAATATGGCGATGTAAAAATTGAATTTGAAAGGGATCGTGTAACTTGTCAGGGACTGGAGGTTCATACCGGACCTTCCGAAGAAGGAACGCTGCCTTTCACACTTTTCCGGGACGGTATACGATGGCTGGAATTCATTGAAGGAATTGAACTGGAAGAAATCAGGGAAGTATTATCCCTTATCAACAGATATTCGATATTGACAACGGAACCGGAAGGAGACATCGTAACAGCCTTATGGGAATCCCATTTTGACCATGTGCTGTATAAAGCCGACGATTTTATTTCAGGGCAGGCGGGGGATCCGGATGAATTTTTTTCAGAACATGCGGCGGATAAGATCGATATCCTGTCCAAACCGGACACAATGCCCCATGCAACGGAAACCGTAACCGTAACCGTAACCGAAGACAAACCGGAGTCGCCGGGCGGCCCTGCAATTGATGCGGCGCTGTACGGCGCCATTATTCTTGACCAAGAATCTTTTGTGCTGACCCCCAGAGAACAAATCGAATTGCAGGAAATGGTCTCCCGCGAGGAGAGTTCGTCTGCCACAGAACATCTGAATATGTTCCTGGATATGTTTCTGCAGCATCAGGAAAAGAAAGACTTTAATATTGTTCTTGAAGTCCTGCTGGAAGAATTTGAAGTCACCGTTGCACGCCATGATTTCGACGCCGCCCTTATCATTCTCGACGGGGTGCGCAAAATTCTGGACAGCGGACGGATGCGCGAGCCCTGGGAAAAACCGTTGATCGAGTCATTCTATAAGGACATCTCTTCCGATTCAAAATGCCTGAAACCTCTGAAGAAGATTTGGAGCAGTCTAAACGCGCAGCAGATAGAAACAATCGGTCGGATTTTGCGGCACCTTAGTCCGGAATCCGTCGAAACCCTAATGCATCTCCTGCTCTTTGGGCAGCCGTCTCAATTAGAACAAATCACGGAGAATACCATTGTTTCCCTCATCAATAAGGACATGTCCTGCCTGGATGACCTGATTAAAAATCCGGATAATAGAATATCCGAGAAGCTTGTTCATGTCCTGTCCAGGCTGGAGGGGGATAAGCCATTAAAATATCTGATGAAGCTGGCCAGGCATCCGTCAGTATCGGTGCGGCGTCTGGCGATCAGGGCGATTGGAAAAGCGCGCGGAGACCAGATATCGACAATATTTGAGTTCATCGAAGACCCGGATATCTCGGTGCGCCGGTTGATCCTGACACAAATGAGCCAGTCCAGAAACGAGATCGCGGAAGATCTTCTGATGCAATATCTTCAGAGCAAGAAATTCGGCGCTGGTCAAATACAATATATTAAGGAGTGTTTCCTTGCGTTGGGAAAATGCGGATCACTGAAGTCAGTGCCATTCCTCGGTAAGATTCTGCTGCGCCGAAAGTGGCTTGCCGGATTTAAAAAATCGGCGCATCGTGAAGGCGCAGCTTTGGCGCTGATTGCTTTAAAAATACCGGAAGCGCAGCAAATTATCGAAGCGGCCGGCCGAAGCTTTCATCCCGGCCTGCGCATGATCGCGCACAGAGCAGGAAAAGAATTTTTCCAAAAATATAAAGGAGAACCCTGATCATGTCTGAAAAACAGTCGATTGCGGAGCGATTCGGGTATGATTTTTTAAGAGCCCTGTATCTCATGATTAATACTGTACGCATGTACGATGATAACAATCAACTCGTCCAAACGTGTGTCAGCTCATTTCAGAACATACTCAACGAATTGACTGTCAGTGGAGACATCACCCTCCTCCTTTACCGGAGCCGTTTTCATCTTGGAGGAGAAAAACTTCGATATCGCAGAGACGCGGCAGTTGTAACTTACAACATGGTGGAGTTTTTTTCGAATCGAGGCATCGGCAGTGTAACTTTTTTAAAGTCGTCGCGTGATGTTTCTCCCGAAAACATCATAGCATTTTCACGTCTGTTCAATGATGCGGTAAGGCATGATGATCCCTATCATTGGCTGGAACAAAAGCTGCTGGAGAAGAATTGTTCGTGGGTAGAGTTCGAACGGGTGACACCCGACGCGATAGCCGGCGGCGAAAGCCCGGAAGAAAAACGTTATGAAAACGCGCGGAAAAATTATTTTCTTGCGATCGAAGCGGTAAGAGAAGTAGCAAATAAAGTGTCTCAGGGTATGGTAGGGGTGCGCAAGAGCAGACGCGTTGCCCAGAATATCGTGGATATGGTCAAGGATGATCCGACTTTGATGATCGGTTTGGCAACCCTCGAGGAATATGATGATTATATATATGCCCATTCCGTCAATGTTGCTCTTTTGGCGGCCTGCCTGGGAAGGCATATAGAATTATCGGATACGTCCCTTGAGCATTTGACCATTTGCGGTCTTTTTCACGATCTGGGAAAGGTAGACGTGCCCAAGGAGATTATCTTCAAGCACGGAGATCTGAGCGACGGAGAATGGGATTTGCTGAAGGCGCACCCCGTCATGGGTGTCAGAAAAATTCTCATGCTGAAAGCCACCCCGTCTTTGAGATCGAGAATCATCCTCGGTCCGTTTGAGCACCATCTGAATATGGATATGACCGGCTACCCGCGAACTATGTTTACAGGCCATTTAAGCCTTACGGGAAAGATTATTCATATAGCCGATGTCTATGAAGCGATGACTCATGAGAGGGTTTACCGTTCAAAGCCTTTCACGTCTGACGACGTGTTGAGAAAAATGTGGGAGGAAGCGGGGAAACGTTTTGATAAGATTCTGTTGAAGCGATTTATTCACATGATGGGGATTTATCCAATCGGTTCCGTTGTAGAACTTAGCGACGGCACTATCGGCCTGGTAATGGATTATCCCGAAGAAACCGAACGCAGCCTGCCGCTTGTTTTGCTTCTTAAGGATAACGGCAACGGCGTTTTGCAACGCGGGGAAATGCTTTATCTGGCGGACCAGAATATAAAGAACGCTTCGGAGCGTTTAAATATTGTCCGGGGAATTCCGTCGGCTCAGCTCAATATCAATCCCGCGCAGTATTTCCTGCATTTGAAGTAAAATTACTGATTAAATATTTCAAATGCAAATTTTCAAAAACAGTTTATTCATCATGACCGTTTACTCGCAGCAAACTTTAATAAGTTCTAATTCAGAACTTTCGCCGGACAAATTAAGAGCAAATTTTTATTAAATTTTCTCAATAATTATGATAGTAAACTGGGAGTATAAAATTTATAAACGGAGGGTATTATGCAAAAAGCCATTATTTCCATACTTATAATCCTTGCATTTATTTGTTCCTGTTCAAAAATGAATGAAAAGGCAGAGGATTTGATTAACGAGGCAAACCTTTTATGGGATGGGAAACAATATACGGATCCCCAGAAGGCAATTGAATATCTGAGCAAGGCCATTAAATTGCAGCCGAATAATGCAGAAACTCACAACCAGCGGGGCGCCGCTTACAAAAATCTTGGTCAGAATCAGTCGGCCATTGATGATTTCAGCACAGCCATTCGTCTTAAACCGGATTTCGTTTTAGCCTATAATAATCGTGGAAATATTTACGGCAACATTGGCCAGTATAAGCAGGCTATTGATGATTATAATGAAGCCATCCGTTTAAAACCGGATTTTGCCGAAGCATACAACAGCAGGGGAATTAATTACAACAAATTGAAGAATTATCAGCTGGCCATCGAAGACTTCAACAAGGCAATCAAACTGGCGCCCAATAATGCTAATGCCTATAACAATCGGGGACTTGCTTATTTCATGAATGGCAACAATAAACAAGGCTGCAGCGATGTGCAAAAAGCCTGCTCATTAGGATTCTGCAAAGCTTTAGAATTAACTAAAAGTCGTGGAGTGTGCCGCTGATTCGGGGTTGTGCTGATTGCCGGAAACAATTAACGTATTTTTTATCCGTATTATATTGATGAGCGAAATTCTTACTCATATAGAGCGTTTATCAATTTAATAAAGGACACAATGCTAAGTACTTTTAAACAACCGCCAATTATTAAAAATCTAGGCGTCAAGCACTACAAAGCTTATTGTTCCCTGAATAGACTCGCTTTAGGTGTGGACAACATTCATCTGGATGTCCATATCAGCCCTCAGGTATACAGCTCTTTAAAAAAGACAACGTTTCTTTTAATGGTAAAAAACAGCGGAACGGAAAATTTTTTTAAAGACTATAAAAGAGAATCTTGTGAAATTGAAAAAGATGCTTTGAAACGCATTTTAAATGATATTCTGCTTGATGGGATCAACAAAGCCAAAGCCGCCTCTGAGGTTCAGATTGATTTTCTGGCGCAAATAGCGATCGTAAAATTGTTTTTGGAGGAAATCAAATCCCAATACAAAATTATGGTGGCGCAAATTGAACCTCTGATCAAAATTTATCAACTATCCGCGAAACATGATCAAAATGATGTTTTCTTTATTAAAGACAAGCTATCGGAAATAAAGCTTCACTATGCTCAAATCGTTCGCCTTGTGGGGAAGGAACTGTTTGAATTACTGGCTGATGTTAATTCAAGAAAATTGAGGGAGATGAGAGAGACTCATTTCGTCCCCCATGATATTCTGCCAAGTCATTATCTTTCAAACCCAGTATTCCATACCAATAATCCCAATGATGATTTTTTTCTTATTGAAGAATACGTGCTCATGGGACAGAGATCCGAAGATATTGATAACTACCAGAATATCAAACTGATCATATATGAATTGCTTAGCCAGATTGATATAAAAAGCGACTGCTCCAGGGATGATAATAAGGACGCGGGTGAAAGAAAGCTTCAGGAAGTTAATGGTATTTTTAATGCCGAAAATTACGTGTTCGATTCATTAATCATGAATCCTGATAACATTGACCGGATGTTCGACTATTTCGATTCGCAAGAACAATACGAAAAAGCAAAAAAGCAGAAAGAAGCAAAAGATGTTCTGGAAAAGATAAAAAAACGAATAGAAGCTCAGAAATATTTACTTAATCTTTTTTACCGTAAATTTAAAAAATCCCGTCTTATTCGACTGGTCGTGGCCGATTTTGAAATGAAACCTGTATACGCAAATTACTGCCCGCCAATGCCGCCAAGGCAGATAAGGGAATTTCTGGTTGATTTCTGGGAAAGAATATCCATGAGAAATCAGCAAAAACGTTTGAAATCTCTTTATGGTCATGAATTCTCTCTTGAACCCCTTCTGCAAATCGTAAAGCGGATCAACGGCGCCAATACTAAAGAAAAGAAACAATATTTGATTATGTTTCTCAAAATATTTTCTAAATATCATAGAGATATGTATATTTTTCGTATTATCAAGGATGTGATGGACTCCATCAATCTCATTACGGAAGAAAAAATCATTTTATTGTCGCGTGAAAACCACTCGCTTTTTGAATTTCTGCTGCCGGATGAACGGGTCAAAGAAGAAAAACCCATTGCTAATCACGTCATCATTAAAGCGGATATACGCGGTTCAATGATCATAAGCCACATGATGAGAAAAATGGGACTTAATCCCGCATCATATTTCAGTCTGAATTTTTTTGATCCTATTTCTGCTGTTCTTTCCGAATATGGAGCATCCAAAGTGTTTATTGAAGGAGACGCGATTATTTTATCAATTTTTGAAACGGAAGACACCATACAGGGAAATTACAGCGTTGCGCGAGCATGCGGATTGGCGATTAGAATTTTGCAAATTGTTAACAGCTACAACGAGAAAAACAAGGAAAATAATCTTCCCGTGCTGGAACTGGGAATTGGAATCTGCTACAGCCAAGGCCCGCCGTCCTTTTTATTCGACGGCGATTCCAGAATCATGATTTCTCCGGCTATTAATCTGGCAGACCGTTTATCCAGCTGCGATAAATTACTTCGCAAAATATTTAAAAGTCAAAATGATGTGTTTAATTTATTTGTTTTTGAAAATGAATCGGAAGAAATCACTGAAACCGGGGCGGATGATTCTACTTATCGCTACAATGTCAACGGAATTGAGCTCAACGAAGACGGATTCAACAAGCTTACCGGGGAGATTAACCTGCAAATATTCATATATCCTTCAGAAAATGACGACGGTGTAAAATTCTATATGGGCAAAGTTCCCATGGCAAACGGCAATTATCAACGCATTGTCATTCGGGAAGCGGTAATTCATAAAGTAAAACCGGACGTGCTGAATGTTACCGGGAAAATATCAAAAAAATACTATGAAGTCTGCACACATCCCAAAATTTACAATTCTATAGACAGTCAATTTTAAACACTTAAAATACAAGATGACCTTTATAAAGTAACTGACGTTGCCCTCGTGGAAATGGGCATTGAAACCGTACTTGATAAAACAGTTTTCGTTACCGGATGTATTGACATAACTGATAAAGTTTTTTGAACTACTCAATAAAAAATAATAATCGGTTAAATTTATAAATAAAAAAGGCGCTCCGTTTCGGGAGCGCCTTTTAAGTTACAGGTTAAACTGCTTATTCACCTAATTTATCAGCGGAGATTCTCATACCGTAGAATGAACGGTAAACGAAAATCAAGGCGATGATGAAGAAGGCTGTAGCCAGACCATACTTCAAATTGGTATTGGTCATGGTAACCGCGATTTCCGTTGCCAGCAATCCGAACAGAGTCGTGAACTTGATGACCGGATTCAGAGAAACCGAAGAGGTATCTTTGAAGGGGTCGCCGACGGTGTCGCCGACAACGCTTGCTTCATGCAGCGGAGTGTTTTTCATCTTGAGATCGACTTCAACAATCTTCTTGCCGTTATCCCAGCAACCGCCGGCATTGGCCATGAAGATTGCCTGATAAAGACCGAAGAAGGCGATACCAATCAGGTAACCGATAAAGAAGTAGGGGTTAAAGAATGCCAGCGCCAGACACATAAAGAAGATCACGATGAAGATGTTGATCATACCCTTCTGAGCATACTGGGTGCAAATCTGAACGACTTTCTTGGAGTCTTCAATCGATGCTTCTTTTTTATCCAGATTGATATTCTTCTTAATAAACACAACGGCCTGATAGGAACCGGTGGTAACTGCCTGGATGGAAGCGCCTGTAAACCAGTAAATGACTGCACCACCCATGAGCAAGCCCAAAATGATTTCCGGCTGAACCAGGGAAAGTTTAGAGACAACATTGCCGAAGAGACCTTCCAGCATGATGATGATACCGAAAACCATGGTGGTGGCGCCGACAACGGCGGTTCCGATCAACACGGGTTTGGCTGTCGCTTTAAAGGTATTCCCCGCACCATCGGCAGATTCCAGAAAGTGCTTGGCCAATTCAAAATCAGGTGTAATTCCGTATTCTTTTTTCACAACGTCTTTTGCGTCGGGACGTGATTCGATCATCGAAAGTTCATAAATGGACTGCGCGTTGTCGGAAACAGGTCCGAAGCTGTCCACCGCGATGGTTACAGGGCCCATGCCCAGGAAACCAAAGGCGACCAGACCGAAGGCAAACACCGGAGCGGCAAATGTAAATGCCGGGGGCATTAAAGCCATAACAGCCGGATTTTTGGATACCATGTAGGCAATCAACATCAGAATCATGATCGTCAGGCCTTCCCAGAAAGCTGAGAAGTTACCGGCAACCAAACCGGAAAGAATGTTCAAAGAAGGACCGCCCTGACGGGAAGCGTTAACAACTTCTTCGCAGTGACGTGAAGAAGTGCTGGTGAATACTTTCGTAAATTCCGGAATCAACGCGCCGGCGATGGTTCCGCAACTGATGATGATGGAAAGAGGCATCCACAAACCTGCGTACGAACCCGTCAGGTCACCAAGGAGATAATAACTGGCAACGAAGGTCACCCCGATGGAAACAAGAGAGGTGATCCAAACCAGATTGGTTAAGGGATGTTCAAAGTTAAATTCTTTCTTTCCGGCAAAAGCAGCTTTGCTGATAATGTCATTGACAAAATAAGAAACCAGAGAGGTCAGGATCATGAGGATTCTCATAGCAAAAATCCAGACAATCAATTTGCCGCCCATTGCAGGATTTCCCGCCAGAGCCAAAGCCAGGAAAGCGATCAGAGCAACGCCGGTAACACCGTAAGTTTCAAAACCGTCCGCCGTGGGGCCAACGCTGTCACCAGCATTGTCACCGGTACAGTCGGCGATAACACCGGGGTTTTTGGGATCGTCTTCCGGAAGATGGAAAACGATTTTCATCAAGTCGGATCCGATGTCGGCAATCTTCGTGAAGATACCGCCGCAGATACGCAGAGCGGAAGCGCCCAGAGATTCACCGATGGCAAAACCGATGAAGCAGGGACCGGCCAGTTCTTTGGGAATGTAGGCCAGAATCATGATCATGAAGAACAGTTCGATGCTGACCAGCAGAAGTCCAACGCTCATGCCTGAACGCAGACAAATGTTGACGATGTTCAAAGGCTTGCCGCTCAGTGATGCGAAAGCGGCACGGGAATTGGCCACTGTATTGATGCGGATACCAAACCAGGCGACAGAATAAGAACCAAGAATACCTAAAATCGAACAAACAAGAATGATTACGATGTCCGAAACTGATTTCCCCTCAAGGGCTCCAAAGTAGTAACTTATACAAATAGCGATAAGAATCCACAACGCGATGAGGAATTTGCCCTGTTGGAACAAATAGGTTTTGCAGGTTTCCCAAATGGTCTGGGAAACATCCAGCATTGCCTTATGCGCGGGTAGATTCTTGGTTTGCACATATTGCATGATACCAAAAATCATCCCGACTGCACAGATGATCAATCCGAAATTAAGAATAGTCAACCCGGCAAGGGAACCACCCAGAAAGCTGACTTGCGTCAGATCAGGCAATTTGATGTCCGCCTCACCGGCAAATGCTGCGCCAGCCATGAGCAGAAACATCAAAAAGCTCAGTAAAAATGTCCAGATACTTCTTTTGTTTTGTAACATTATCCATCCTCCTTTTTAAAATTCTTAATTATTTTTTGTATGGTATTTAGCCATAGCTTGTTGCATACCCGATTCAATAATATCTGCAGCGGCTTTAGCCGCAATTTGAATGACTTCCTGAAGTGAAGCGGATTCTTCCTGTCCAAACCGTTCCAAAACATAATCTTCAACGCGGAACTTATCGGAAGGCTTGCCGATGCCCATTCTAATTCGCATAAAATCAGCGGACCCGAGGCATGTCGTAATGGATTTCAGACCCTTATGCCCGGCGTCTCCTCCACCGGTTTTAAGGCGAACTGAACCGAAAGGTAAATCAAGATCGTCGTGTATTACGATCAAATTATTTATATCCACTTTAAAGTAAGCCAGTAATTTTTTTACCGCATTACCACTTAAATTCATGTATGTCTGAGGCATCGCTAAAAGCACATTTATGCCGGCGAATTTACCTCTATTCCAAAGAGCGTCAAAACTTTTTTGCTTTAAGTCCACTTCCCACCGGGCGGCGATATTTTCCAGAACCATAAACCCTATGTTGTGTCTCGTATATTGATAGCGGCTTCCCGGATTTCCCAATCCAATGATCAGATACATTATTTGCTCCTTCTCATCAAAGCGCCGGAAAAATATTTTTGTTAATTTCGAGAGAAGCAACTGCTATCACCCAGTTATTGAAGCCTTCTATAAAATTATTTCCCCTTTTCCGCCGGAGCAGCTGTTGCACTGGTTTTTGCCGAAGCATCGGCTTCCGTTGCCGCGCCTTCTTCAGCAGCAGCTTCTTCTTTTACAGGCTCCTCAACCTTAGCAACTTTAATTACAGCAACCGCTGCAACCGAAGTATCCGGCCTGTCTAAAAGTGTTATTTCTTCCGCGACTTTCAAATCTCTGATTCTTATAGAATCACCGATTTGGAGACTGGTTACGTCCACATCAATATGATCCGGAAGATTCAAGGGCAGACAGGAAATTTTTACTTCTCGTCTTAAATGCTGCAATTCGCCACCGAATTCCACACCAACAGCCTTACCGACAAAACGCAGGGGCACATCAATGGTGAGCTTGCGCTTTACATCCACTTCATAAAAATCGGCATGGTAAAGCATGCCTGTTAAAGGCTGGACTTGCAACTCTCTAATTAAAGAGAGTTTTTCTACCTTTTTGTCGCCGCCATCATCAATAATCAATTTAATAAAGGCATGATCTTTTTTATCTTTGCGCAGTTTGACCAGCGCATCATTTTTTACTGCCAATAAAATATTTTCGGCAGAGCGACCATAAAAAATCGCCGGAACAAATCCCTTTTGCCGCAAACGGCGAGATGGTCCTTTCTTTTGTTCTTTACGGACTTGAGCCGTTAAATCTGTTACCTCCATTTGTTCCTCCTATATAAATAATGAGCTTACGGAATCATCGTAATAAATTCGGCGCACGGCTTCGCTTAAAATTCCGGACACCGACAAAACCTTTATTTTTCCACAATTTTTTGCCCGATCGCTTAGCGGTATAGTATCGGTCACAAGGGCTTCTTTAATCTCGGACTTTTCAATGCGGTCCAGCGCCGGCCCGGACAATACAGGATGCGTGCAGCAGACGGAAACTTCTAAAGCGCCGGCTTCCTTCATGGCGCTGGCAGCCTGCACAACGGTGCCGGCTGTATCAACCATGTCATCCAGAATAATAACTTTCTTGCCTTCTACGTTGCCGATGATATTCATCACTTCAGCTTCATTCGGCCCTTCCCTTCTTTTATCAATAATAGCCAAAGACGCTCCCAACCTTTTTCCGAAGGCTCTGGCGCGCTCCACACCACCGGTATCCGGTGATACAACGACGGTATTGTCCTGATAATTTTTTTTCATGTAATCAATCAAAACCGGCGTGGCAAAGAGATTATCCACGGGGATGTTGAAAAAACCCTGAATCTGACCGGCATGCAAATCCATGGATAAAACACGCTGGGCGCCGGCGGTGGTAATAAGATCAGCTACTAATTTTGCCGAAATAGGCGCGCGGGGAGCAACTTTCCGGTCCTGTCTGGCGTATCCGTAATAAGGAACAACCGCCGTGATACGGTAAGCCGAAGCTCTTTTCATGGCATCAATCATAATGAGCAATTCCATCAATGTCACATTCACAGGCGGACAAGTAGACTGGATGATGAAAACATCCATTCCCCGGACATTTTCATTAATTTCGACACGCGTTTCCCCGTCGCTGAAGGTGGTGACATTGGCCTTCCCTATTGAAACGCCCAGTTTATCACATATTTTCTTGGCCAGCGCGATGTTGGCATTACCGGAAAAAACCCTGATTCTTTCTAACATTTAAATAATTCTCCACAATCTTTACTGGCTGGGGCGGGAGGATTCGAACCTCCGAATGCAGGAATCAAAGTCCTGTGTCTTGCCGCTTGACGACGCCCCAATAAACATATTTAATGAAGGGTATCATTCACAATCTTACTAGTCGGAATATACAATAATTACAGAGATTTGGCAAGAAAGACCATGCATTGACCGGAAACTTCTTTCCGTATAACTTCCAGGTTTTTTTCCGCCTCTTTTCCGTTTTTAAATATACCGAAAACTGTTGGTCCGCTACCCGACATCAATGCGCCAAGCGCACCTTGTCTGAGCAACATTTTCTTTAGACCAGCCAATTCGGGGTGAATTTCCAACGAAACTGACTCCAAGTCATTATGCAATCCCTGAACTATGTCGCCCAGTACCAAAAACCTCGGAATGCTATAATTATTTTTCACCCTTGTCAATCTTAAATTGAGGTTTTCATAAACCATTTTTGTCGAAAGTTCAAAGCCTGGCTTAATTAAGATTAAATTTAATGGAGGTAAATTTCGTAAGTGTTTGAGTTTATCGCCTATTCCTGAAGCCAAGGCCGTATTCCCAAAAATAAAAAAGGGGACATCCGCCCCTATTTTTGCTCCAAGATTTATGAGTTCATTTTTTTTTAACTTCAGAGCGCATATTTTATTTAAAGCCATTAAAGTTGTCGCAGCGTCGGAACTTCCCCCTCCAAGACCGGCGGTCATTGGTATTTTTTTAATAAGGTTGATTTCCATTCCATAGGGATAATTACAGTAAGAAAAAATGGCCTTAGCGGCGCGCACTACCAGATTATCATCGTTTGTCGGTAAATCAATTCCGGGACAATTAAGAACAATGCCCCTCCGGCGGGGATAAAAAATCAACTCATCATAAAGCGAGATTTTTTGCATGAGGGAAAAAATGTCGTGGTAGCCGTCGGCACGTTTCCGCAAGACACGCAAGAAAAGATTTATTTTAGCCGGCGCCGCCCAGAGCATTTTATGCATTTTCTTTAACGTAACGCATTTTCAGTTCGTAGAGAACTCCTTGAATTAAATTATTTTCATTCTTGTCGAGGTTTCCTTTGGTCTTTTCATTGAGCATATCAAGGATATCGATAGTCTGCTTGGCTGCAGGTAAATTTTTTTGTGTTTGCCCATCTTCGGAATCCGGAAAATCTCCGAAATGAAAAAGAGCGGATGTGCTCAACGATAAAACAAAATTAGTAAAATTTACAGGAGGATAATCATTTGCGCGATCCTGTGTTTGCTTAGGCTTTTCCGGGTTTTCTCTTTTTTCTTCCGCAGCTGCGCTTTTTGGTTCCTCCTGTGGCCGGTCTTCAGCCGAATCCCCGAAAAGACGTTTGTCTTTAACGACAAATCCAGAGTCTTTTTTCTTTTCTTCCATTTATGTTTCCCCCCCTGCTACGTTGAAGTAAGATCCGTAAGTGTGAAATTTATGATGATGGGGCTATTGAAAAACGCTCATCTGCTGTGTTGCGCTGCAAACCGCACCGCTCAACGTATATCTATATACGCCTCGCGCTTCGGTTTTTTGCGCGCCTCGCATCTGAACATTTTTGAACAGCCCCCAAATATGGGGTATTTCAACAACCCCATAATGAATATTTACTATTTTTTAGTTAAACATATTTCGCCTTTTTTGGACAGATCAATTAAAATTTTATCTCCTTCAGCAAAAACACCTTCCAGAATTTCCATTGCCAGAGGATCCAGAATAAGTTTTTGCAGTGTGCGCTTGAGCGGCCGCGCTCCGTAAACCGGGCTGTAACCCTGTTCGGCTATATATTTTTTCGCCTTCTCTGTCAATTCGATGCTAAGTTTACGCTCACCGAGCCGTTTATCAATCAGACGCATCTGAATATCAACGATCTTATAGATATCTTCCAACTTCAGCGCGGAGAACATAATGATGTCATCTATTCTATTTAAAAATTCCGGTTTGAATGTCGCCCGCAGCGTGTCCATCGAACGGTTCTTTTTATCCTCATCATCAAGCGACTGATCCTGAATCCACTGACTGCCGACGTTGGACGTCATGATTACCACGGTATTCTTGAAGTCCACGGTCCGGCCGTGTCCGTCGGTCAGGCGCCCGTCATCAAGTATTTGCAATAAAATATTGAAGACATCGGGATGAGCTTTTTCAATTTCATCGAAAAGCAATACACTGTAGGGTTTGCGCCGAACGGATTCGGTGAGATAACCGCCTTCGTCATAGCCGACATAACCGGGCGGAGCGCCGATCAGACGCGCCACCGCGTGTTTCTCCATGTATTCCGACATATCAATGCGGATCATGGCCTGCTCACTGTCAAACATGAATTCCGCCAGAGCTCTGGCCAGTTCGGTCTTGCCCACACCTGTCGGCCCTAAGAAAATAAACGATCCGATGGGACGATTCGGGTCCTGCAAACCGGATCGCGCCCGGCGCAGGGCGGCGGAAACCGCTCCGATGCCTTCCTCCTGACCGATAACACGCATTTTGAGCCGTTCTTCCATATGAATCAGCTTCTGCACATCACTTTCCATCATCCGGGAAAGCGGTATTCCCGTCCAGTTGGAAACAACTTCGGCCACGTCTTCGGCGTCCACTTCTTCCTTGAGCATTTGTTTGCTCTTCTGAATTTCCAGAAGCTTTGATTGATCTTCCTGTAACTTTTTATCTAAAGCCACAATTTTCCCATAGCGAATCTCTGCGACCTTCGCGAGATTTCCCTCGCGCTGGGCGCTTGCCTCTTCTGTTTTTAAAGCGTCCATCTGACTTTTAATGAGTTGAATTTTTTTGATGATATCTTTTTCAGCCGACCAGTGCACCTTCATCTGATCCATGCTGGATTTCAACTCTGTCAGTTCCTTTTCAATTTTGTCGCGCCTTTCCTTGGCGGTTTTATCCGTTTCTTTTTTTAACGACTGCCGCTCTATTTCCAGTTGAATGATTTTCCGGTCAATAACATCAATTTCCGAAGGCATGCTGTCCAATTCTATTCTTAAGCGGGATGCCGCCTCGTCAATAAGATCCACGGCTTTATCCGGCAGGAAACGGTCGGCTATATACCGGTGCGAAAGCGTCGCCGCGGCTATGATGGCCGAATCTTTAATGCGTACCCCGTGATGCACTTCGTAACGTTCTTTGAGTCCGCGAAGGATAGCAATCGTGTCCTCCACCGTCGGTTCTTTTACCAAAACAGGCTGGAAACGCCGCTCCAGCGCCGCGTCTTTTTCTATGTATTTACGATATTCGTTGAGGGTTGTCGCGCCCACGCAGCGCAATTCGCCGCGCGCCAGAGCAGGTTTGAGCATGTTGGAGGCATCCATCGACCCTTCCGCCGCGCCCGCTCCGACAACGGTATGAATTTCATCGATGAAGAGAATAATTTCACCTGCGGAACTGATGACTTCTTTTAAAACAGCTTTCAGGCGCTCTTCAAATTCACCGCGGTATTTCGCTCCCGCGATCAAAGCGCCGACATCCAGACCGATCACACGTTTATTTTTAAGATTTTCCGGCACATCGCCGTTGACGATGCGCTGCGCCAGGCCTTCTACAATGGCCGTTTTACCAACGCCGGGTTCGCCGATGAGCACCGGATTGTTCTTTGTGCGTCTTGACAGCACCTGCATGATGCGGCGGATTTCTTCGTCCCTCCCTATGACAGGATCAAAGGAGCCTTTCTTGGCCAGTTCATTGAAATTTCTGGCATAGCGTTCGAGGGCCTGGTATTTGCCTTCCGGATTCGGATCGGTCACACGCTGATTTCCGCGGATATCCACCAGCACCTTAAAAATATTTTCTTTGGTGATGCCCGCCTGGCGCAGGATTTTACCCGCATGACCTTCTTTTTCCTCCGCAATGGCAATAAGCACATGTTCGGCGCTGACGTATTCGTCTTTGAGCTGCGCCGCTTCGGTTTGCGCCTTATCGAATATTTTATTCAAACGCGAGGACATATACGTCTGATCGACGCCCACACCCCCAACGCTTGGCTGCTTTTTCAGATGATGAGTGAGTTCCTGTTCAATCTTCTGGGGCGAAGCGTTCAGTTTATTGATGATGGCGCTGGCGATGCTCTCTTCCTGCCTCAAGAAACAAACAAGAAGATGTTCCGGTTCGATGGATTGATGACCAAGAGAACCGCAAAGCGACTGCGCTTCCTGGATCGCTTCCTGAACTTTCAAAGTAAATTTATCAAAACGCATACTCTATTTCCTCTATTCCACGGGTTTTTCAATTGTCACAAACAATTTGCCGTTTTTAAAAACAGTCACATTTCCTGAAGATTCGGAAACTACTATAGCGACAGCTTTCGTTACGCTGGTGATACCGGCAGCGGCAATATGGCGGCTCCCCAGACCGGGAGGGAAATCACGGCTGCCGAGGGCTGCGCTAAGATGTCTTCCGGCGGTTACCAGCACGCCGTTTTCTTTGATGATAAAAGCGCCGTCGATAGCGGAAAACTCTTTTATTGTTTCTTCCAGCTCCGGATTTAGAATATTGAGCTTATCTTCCGAATATCCTAAAAACGGGTTGATAATCATTTGCCGGGAAAGTTGCATGACTTTCTCATCATCTCCCAGAACAAATATAGTGCCAATTTTTTTGTTTTCCCTCCCCTGAGCAGCCAGTTCACAGGCAATATTTAAAGCCGCGTTAAAAACTTCCGGCCGGACATTTTCAATGACATCATTTATGAAATCAGATGTTAAAATTTCAAATTCTTTTCCTACATCAATAACAATAATGCTGTCGGCGTAACCAAACCTGGGTACTCCGCTTAAGCATACAACCTTATCCCCTCTTTTAAAAGTGCCCAAAACTATTCCCTGAGCAATAGCAATTTTAATCTTTCCCACCCTGGTTAAATTTACATTGGGAATGTATAATATTTGAGCATCTTTCTTTATCTCGTCAGGGATGTTTTCATTCTCGCGGCAAACCACTATTAAGTTGATATCTTTTTTTATTTCATCCGGCGCATCGGTCATATCGTTTATTACATCAATGCAGAAAAGCAGCGCGTCGGCTTTTATGTCATGCGCAATTTTGACAGCATGTTCAATCATCGTTTTATTTATTGATTTCATTTAATTGCCTTAAATCTTATTTTATTGTACTTTAAACATCAAAACTTTCCATGTCAAGGATTGGTAATAATAAATTATCTTGACCGGGAAATTATAGTTGGATAAAATTTATAGCGTATAAATCAATGGAGAGGTTAAATCTTTGGAACTACCCGTAATAACCGGTACTCTTAATTTATATATAGCTGAAATTAATCGCTTTTCTCTTTTGACGGCGGAAGAGGAATTCAAGCTAGCCGTGCGTTTAAAAAAGTATAACGATGTTGCGGCTGCCGAAAAGCTGATTGTGTCCAATTTGCGTTTTGTAGTCAAGATTGCTCATGAATACCGCAACTATGGCTTTAAACTGTCTGATTTAATTCAGGAAGGCAATATCGGTCTTATTCATGCCGTAAAAAAATTTGATCCTTACAAAGGTTACAGATTAATTTCTTATGCGGTTTGGTGGATTCGAGCTTACATTCAAAATTACCTCATGAAGTCATGGAGCATTGTCAAAATAGGCACGACACAGGCTCAGCGAAAACTATTTTTCAAATTAAATCAGACCAGAAAAGAACTCGAGAGCATGTCAAGGAAAAATCCGGAATTCAGTGAAATCGCCACTTCTCTGGGGGTTAAGAATTCCGAGGTAGAAGAAATGGATCTGCGCATGGGTTCGCGGGATGTTTCTCTTAATGAAATTATTAATGACGAAAGCAGCGACTCGCATATAGATTTTCTGGCTTACGAAGGTGATGATCAAGAGGTGTCTTTAATTAAAGAAGAAGAAAAGAGTCTGGTCCAGCGCGATATAGCCGGAGCGCTGGCCAATCTCAATGAAAGGGAAAGTTACATTATTCTTAACCGCGTAATGGCAGATGATCCCAAAACGCTGCAGGAGATAGGAATTAAATATAACATTTCGCGTGAACGAGCCCGTCAAATTGAAAAACAAGCCCTGAAAAAAATGCAACTGGCGTTGCCGTATTTTAAATCCGACAAATAACAAAACTTTTATGACCGATAAGATGGTAAAAATTTCAGTCACATATTTCTAAATATTTAGTATTATTTAATCTATTGAACTTATTTTATAATACTGATAGAATTAAAATATAGTTAATCAAATGTATTTTCCCCGTGAAAATTAGGGATGTTCACTAATGAATCCTTGCCTTTCATTGTTAAAGAAACTTTTTCATGAAACAAACATATTTTAACAGCACTTCAACCGTCATCAGTATGGAGCATAAAATTGGAAGCGAGCAGGGTCATCTTAAATTATTTAAGTCGTCTCAAGACACAACTTCCGGACGTAAATTTACGGAAAAAATTAACAGCCGATAAATTGTTAAGGTCGGAATTGTTCAGTTCCAAGCAGATGAGGCAGCATGGCAAGACCATAGCGGGCGCGCACAAGTTAAGCGCCGGCCGCACCTCTAGCCAACTGCTAAAAAGGTTAACGGATAATGAAGATGTCCTGTTTCATGTCCGGAACATCCTGACGAATGCCATTAAGGACAATCTCAGTATCACATCGGCGGAAGAATGGTTTCTGGATAATTTTTATCTGATCGAAGAACAGATTCGCATAGCCAGAGAGCATTTGCCCAAAGTTTACAGCAGGGAACTGCCCCACCTGGCTAACGGCCCATCTGCCAATCTTCCGCGGGTATATGACATCGCATTGGAAATGATATCCCATGGCGACGGGCGTGTGGATTCAAAAACCATCAGTTTATTTGTATCCTCTTACCAGACGGTTAATATGCTTAAAATGGGCGAATTATGGGCCATTCCCATTATGTTGCGCCTGGCGTTAATAGAAAATATCAGACGAATAGCCGTTCGCATATCCAATGACAGAACCAACCGGAATCTCGCCGATTACTGGGCAAATAAAATGACGGCTACCGCTCATAAGGATCCCAAAAACCTGTTTTTGGAAATCGCGGATATGGTAAGATCAGATCCGCCGATGGTGGGAGCTTTTGTCGCGGAAATTTCACGTCAATTGCAGGGACAGGGTCCGGCTCTGGCATTGCCTCTTACCTGGATCGAACAACGCCTATCCGAATACGGTCAGACCATCAAGACATTTGTAAATCTGGAAAGTCAACAACAGGCCTCCGATCAGGTTTCCATAAGCAATAGTATCACCAGCCTGCGTTTTCTGGGAACAATGAACTGGCGTGAATTCGTCGAAACGATGAGCGAGGCGGATCAAATTCTGCGCGAGGATCCCGTCGACATTTATGTAAAAATGGATTTTTCCACACGTGACCGTTACCGCCACGTGATAGAAAAGATCGCCAGGAAAAGTAATTTATCCGAAAGTGAAGTAGCGCGTTTGGCGATTGCGCTCGCTAAAAATGGCGTTAATAACCGGGCGGCGCATGTGGGTTATTACCTCATTGACGAGGGATTATACGAACTGGAAAGTCTGACTAAAGTGCGCTTATCGCCATTTGAAATGATACAACGGTTAGGTCACAGAATCCCTTTACTGCTGTATATAGGCTCTATCGCCCTGTTGACGGTTATATTTACAATTATTTTACTGAACAAGGCACATACCGATGGTCTGCACGGTTGGCCGCTGGCCATCATCGGACTTCTCTTCCTTCTGGGCACAAGCCACCTGGCAGTCATACTGGTAAACTGGCTTTCAACTTTGCTGGTGGAGCCGCATGCCTTGCCCAGGATGGATTTCTCCCGGGGTATTCCGCCTGAATACCGCACTTTAGTCGTTGTTCCGACAATGCTCATAAATCCGCAAAACATCACTAAATTGATCGAGTCAATGGAAATAAGATTCCTGGCTAACCAGGACGACAATCTGCGTTTCGCCTTATTGACTGATTTTCGGGACGCGAGTGCACAAACGATGCCGGATGATGAACAACTGTTGATTCTGGCTAACAAAGGAATTGACGCCTTAAATGAAAAATACAGAAGTTCGAAAGGCGACATTTTTTTCTTGTTTCATCGACCGCGACTTTTCAACCCGGAAGAAAATATATGGATGGGTTATGAGCGAAAACGGGGGAAACTGGCCGACTTGAATGCTTTTTTGCGCGGTAGAACCGAGGATTCTTCCGGAAGGAATTTCTTTTCGCTGGTTGCCGGTGATACTGCAATATTAAAAAATGTAAAATATGTAATCACTCTCGATACAGATACACAACTGCCGCGTGACGCGGCATGGCAATTTATAGGAACGATGGCGCACCCGCTGAATCGCGCGCGATATGATGAAAAAGAGAAACGTGTCAGCCAGGGATACGGCATCCTGCAGCCAAGGGTTTCGGTGAGTCTCCCCAACATAAACCTTTCGCTTTATTCGGCCATGTATGGAACCAACTCCGGCATTGATCCATATACGAGAACCGTTTCCGATGTTTATCAGGACATATTCGGTGAAGGTTCTTTTATCGGCAAAGGCATTTATGATATTGACGCATTCGAGGCTGCTCTTAACGGATATCTCCCCGAAAACAAGATTCTCAGTCATGATCTTATTGAAGGATGTTATGCCCGATCGGGATTGATAAGCGACGTGCAGTTATATGAAGAATATCCGTCCGGCTATAGGGCCGATGTAAGCCGAAGGCATCGCTGGATTCGTGGAGACTGGCAGATTGCGCGGTGGATCATGTCGACGGTCCCCGCTTATGGCGGAAGCACCCGGGAGAATCCTCTGTCGAAGCTTTCCCAGTGGAAGATATTCGACAATCTGCGCAGAAGCATGACGTCACCGGCTTTGACGCTCATGATTTTCCTGGGATGGACATTGCTGCCTTCGGTCTGGTTCTGGACACTGGCGGTACTCGGAATCATTTTCTTCCCTGCTTTAATTATATCCTGCATTGATCTGTTAAAAAAACAACGCAGCGTGATTTGGACAAATCATCTGACCTCTGTCGCGCATAAGGCAGCCAATAATCTTATTCAAGTCTTATTTGCGTTAGTCTGCCTACCTCATGAAGCCTGTTTCCATACCGATGCGATTGTCCGCACGCTCTGGCGGATGCTGATCACGCATAAACGGCTTCTCGAATGGAACCCATCGGAGAGCACAAATAACCATCAACGTGATGAGATTGCCGGTTACTGTCAAACCATGTGGTTTGCCCCTTTTTTTGCCATTGCCGCTTCCATTGCTATCTTTTTTTTCCGTCCATTAAATATAATATTGGCCGGGCCCCTTCTCTTTATCTGGCTGGTTTCCCCCGTAATCGCTTATTGGGTCAGCAAACCAATACGACGCCGTGAAGCACGGCTGACTTCCGATCAGATTATTTTTCTTAGAAAAATTTCCCGAAAAACCTGGGCATTTTTCGAAACATTTGCCGGACATGAGGATAATTGGCTGCCGCCGGATAATTATCAGGAACAACCTGTTGCCGTGCTCGCCCATCGCACATCACCGACTAACATGGGACTGTCGCTCCTGGCTAACCTGTCCGCCCGTGATTTCCGCTATTTAACCATGAGACAGTTCATCGAACGTACGGCAAATACGCTTCACACGATGGAAACCATGGAGCGGTACAAAGGTCATTTCTACAACTGGTACGATACACAATCGCTGGAACCGCTGTTTCCCCTCTACATTTCGTCGGTTGACAGTGGAAATCTCAACGGCTATCTGCTGATATTAAAGTCAGGATTACTTTCTGTGCCCGATCAGAAAATTATAGAACCGCAAATATTTACGGGAATGTCAGATACTCTGGAAATTTTCGCAGATTTGGCGGGAAAATCAGCTCCGGTTCAATTAATCCAACTCAGGAATGATCTTGCAGCGGCTATTTTCTCCAAACCGTCCACCCTCATGGAAATTAAATTACATCTCGAACGATTGTCAACGATGGCAACGGATATGGATGCCCAGGTCAATGTTCTTGACAGCGATCCCGGTGGTTCATTAAGTTTCTGGTCAAAAGCTTTCGCCAATCAATGCATGGCGGCCCTTGATGAATTGCGGTTTTTCGCATCCTGGATATTTGACCAGCGATTTTCCGGAATCATTCATAAAATATCAAAACTCAACGAAATGATGACTTTGAAGAATTTAACCCGTCTTGAAAAAGAATTGTTATCAGCCATCGAAGAGCAGACGGGGGATGATCTGACTGCCAATGAACTTGCGCAGTTGGATGATCTTAAAAAAATAATATCAGACACAAGCCAGTGCGCCGCGAATATGATAACGGACATAGAATCACTGGCAAAGAAATGCGGCGATTTCACCCGGATAGACTACGATTTTCTATTTGATAAAGCGTCCAATCTGCTCACTATCGGATACAACGTCAGTAATTGGCGGAGCGACACCAGTTTTTATGATTTGCTGGCAGCGGAAGCGAGATTCGGTAATTTCGTGGGAATCGCTCAGGGGAAACTGCCGCAGGAGAGCTGGTTCGCTCTGGGAAGACTGCTTACAACCGCCGGAGGGAAGCCTGTTCTTGTATCGTGGAGCGGTTCAATGTTCGAATATCTGATGCCTCTTCTGGTAATGCCGACATACGAAAATTCTCTGCTCGACCAGACTTATAAGGCGGCTGTGGCCATGCATATCGAATACGGGAAAAAGCACTCGGTTCCATGGGGCATATCGGAATCAGGCTACAACGCCTTTGACAGCCATCTCAATTATCAGTATCGCGCCTTCGGTGTGCCCGGACTGGGCATTAAACGAGGATTAGCAGAGGATATGGTCATCGCTCCCTATGCCTCTACTCTGGCGTTGATGGTGGAACCGGAAGAAGCGTGCCTGAATCTGGAAAGACTTGCGCAAGCGGGCTTTGAAGGCAGATTCGGTTTCTATGAAGCGATTGATTACACGCCATCGCGTCTGACGCGAGGCCAATCAAATGCCGTGGTTCATTCCTTCATGGCGCATCATCAGGGCATGATCCTGCTGGCGCTGGCCTATTTGCTGCTGGATAAACCGATGCAAAAACTATTCGAATCGGAACCATTATTCCAGTCGGCGATGTTGCTGCTCCAGGAGAAGGTTCCCCAGGCTATCTCTTATTACGCTTCACCTCCCGAACTTGCCGTCTCACGCAAGGAACCTGCCGGGATGGAAAGTCCGGTGCGCGTTTTCAACACACCCGACACGACCATTCCGGAAGTACAACTGCTTTCGAACGGCAGATATCATATTATGCTGACTAATGCCGGCGGCGGTTACAGCCGCTGGAAAGATATCGCCTTAACCCGTTTTCGGGAAGACAGCACCTGCGATAACTCCGGAATTTTTTGTTATCTCCGCGATGTGAAGAGCGGCGAAGTCTGGTCGACAACGTATCAGCCCACTCTCAGGCTACCTCTGCGTTACGAAGCTATTTTCTCGGATGGCCGGGTGGAATTTCGTCGCCGGGACAATGATTTCGACGTACATACGGAAATCGTTGTCTCGCCGGAAGATGATATCGAACTTCGCCGGACTACGATAACAAATCACTCGCGTTCGCGAAGAACCATTGACATCACAAGTTACGCGGAGGTCGTCATCGCCAACCCTGCCGCCGACAAAATTCATCCGGCGTTTTCCAATCTTTTTGTTCAGACCGAAATCATCGAACAGCGCCGGGCTATCGTCTGCACCCGCAGGCCGCGTTCCGAAGACGAAAAGACTTACTGGATGTTTCACTTGATGGCCGTGCATGGGACGAACATCGAACAGGTTTCCTATGAAACCGACCGGACGCGTTTTATCGGCAGAGGAAATACTGTTAATGATCCGCAGGCCATGGGTTCTCCTACCGATCTTTTTGGAACTCTCTCCGACAGCCAGGGTTCGGTGCTTGATCCGATTGTCTCCATCATGTCCAGAATAACGCTTGACCCGGAACAATCGGCTACAGTTGATATGGTTTTTGGAATTAATGAAACCAGAGATGCCGCCTTAATCATGGTTGATAAATATCAGGACAGGCGTATGGCGGATCGTGTTTTTGATATGGCATGGACGCAGAGTCAGGTTCTGTTGAGGCAAATCAATACCACGGAGGCCGACGCGCAGCTTTACTGCCACATTGCCAGTTCGCTGATTTATCCAAATGACTCCATGCGCGCCAATGCCAGTATTATAACCGAGAATCGCCGTGGACAATCAGGTCTCTGGGGTTACGCCATTTCCGGCGATTTACCGATTGTACTGTTGAAGATTGCCGAGCAGTCTCATATCGACCTGGTGCGTCAGCTTATTCATGCCCACACATACTGGCGATTAAAAGGATTAGCCGTGGATCTCGTAATCTGGAATGAAGATTATGCGGGATATAGGCAGATTCTGCATGATCAAATTATGGGACTCATTGCCTCAGGCATCGTCGTGGTAGACTTGAAAGATCAGCCCGGTGGAATTTTTGTCAGGTCCTCGGACCAGATATCGGAAGAAGACCGCATCCTGATTCAAACTGTGGCTCACGTTATTATCTCCGGCAGCAGCGGGAAACTTGCAAACCAGGCCAAACAGCGCGTCGGCTTAAAAATAGCTGTTCCCCGCCTGATACCCAGCCGCACCCACCGCCCGGCGCTTACGCCAACAGCCGCTGTACCGCGTCATGACCTGTTGTTCTTTAATGGTCTTGGCGGATTCACCCCCGATGGGCGTGAGTATATCATTTCCACTTCACAGACTCAGATAACGCCGGCCCCGTGGGTTAATGTGCTGGCAAACCGCATGTTCGGCACGGTAATTTCAGAAAGCGGTATGGCTTACACCTGGGCGGAAAATGCCCATGAGTTCCGTCTTACGCCATGGCACAATGATCCGGTAAGCGATAAGAGTGGAGAAGCCTTTTACATCCGTGACGATGAGCGCGGCCACTTCTGGTCGCCTATGCCGCTGCCCAGACGAGGGGCTACCCCTTACGTCACCCGGCACGGTTTTGGCTACAGTGTTTTCGAGCATACGGAACGCGGCATCTATTCAGAAGTTCTGGTTTACGTGGCTCCGGACTCGGCCGTTAAATTCACCGTCTTGAAAATAAAAAATAATACTGGACAATCGCGCCGTCTTTCCATCACTGGATACACTGAATGGGTTCTGGGTGACATCAGAACGAAAACCGCCATGCATATCATTACAGACATTGATCAACAAAGCGGCGCTATCTTAGCGCGTAACCCCTACAACATGGAATTTCCCAACCGGGTTGCTTTCTTTAACACCGATGCGTTAACGCGAACTTTCAGCGGCAATCGCACGGAATTTCTGGGTCGTAATGGCACGCTTCAGGATCCGGCAGTCATGAAACGTTTACACCTCTCCGGCAAAGTCGGAGCCGGGTTGGATCCCTGCGCCGCAATCCAGGTTCCTTTCGATCTGGTTGATGGAGAGGAAAAAGAAATCGTCTTCATTCTGGGATTGGGACAAAATCCAAGTGAAGCCAGAAAACTCGCGCAACTCTTCAGCGATTCCACAGCAGCCGAAAACGCCATCAACGCGGTGCGGCAATACTGGGATCATATCCTTGATACCGTACAGATAAAAACACCTGATCCGTCTCTTAATGTGCTGGCAAATGGCTGGCTTTTATACCAGACACTGGCTTGCCGGATCTGGGCACGAACCGGATATTATCAATCGGGCGGCGCTATCGGCTTCCGCGATCAGTTGCAGGATGTAATGGCGCTTATGCATGCCGAGCCGAACTTTGCGCGTGAACAACTGCTTCTCTGCGCGTCGCGCCAATTTGAGGCAGGAGATGTTCAGCATTGGTGGCATCCTCCTCTTGGCCGTGGTGTGCGCACACAATGTTCCGACGATTATCTCTGGCTGCCCCTCACCGCCTGCTACTATATATCAGGAACCGGTGATGGCAGCATATTGGATGAATCCATTTCCTTCATTAATGACCGTCCGGTAAACATAGAAGAGGATTCATATTACGATTTGCCCGCCCGGTCTTCCGAAACGGCCAGTTTGTATGATCATTGCGTAAGAGCTATCAGGAGAGGTCTCCGTTTTGGCGAGCACGGACTTCCGCTAATGGGCTCAGGAGACTGGAACGACAGCATGAACATGGTCGGTATAAAAGGAAAGGGTGAGAGTGTCTGGCTCGGATTCTTCCTTTATGAGGTCCTTACGCAATTTGCAAAAATCGCCGATCTTCGCGGAGATACATCTTTTGGCGAACTTTGCCGAAGGGAAGCGTCACAATTACGTCTGAATATCGAGCAGCACGGATGGGACGGTTTGTGGTACCTGCGCGCTTACTTCGATAACGGTAACGTTCTAGGATCGGTTAAAAACCAGGAATGCCGTATTGATTCGATCGTCCAGAGTTGGGCCGTTTTATCCGGAGCGGGAAATGGCCGTCATTCGCGTCTGGCCATGGAAGCGCTGAGTCAACATCTCATTCGCAGAGATATTGGAATCGTCCAGCTTCTGGACCCGCCATTCGACAAGTCCGGTTTAAATCCAGGTTATATCAAGGGATATGTCCCCGGAGTAAGAGAGAACGGCGGACAATATACCCACGGAGCCATTTGGGCGGCTATGGCGTTTGCGGCGCTGCGGGATAATCGGCGCGCATGGGAAATTATGACGATGATCAACCCGATAAACCATACGAGTTCTCCTGAGGCGATAGCAACCTATAAAGTTGAGCCGTATGTTGTCGCGGCCGATATATACGCGCTTGTGCCGCATGCCGGCCGCGGTGGATGGACATGGTACACCGGCTCTGCGGGCTGGATGTACCGGTTGATCGTGGAATCTCTTCTGGGACTAAAGCGAGAGGGGAATAAACTGAGATTCATGCCGTGTCTGCCTGCGGACTGGAATGGATTCGGACTCCATTACCGGTATGGAAAAACAATCTATCACATTGCCGTTTCACGCGCAGACGAAAGAAAAATCGCAATGATAGTAACCATTGACGGAGAAGAACAAATAGAAAAAACGATTCCTCTTGTTGATGACGGGAAGGAACATAAGGTCGAAGTGTTAATCTGATCTTTGGGGCTGTTGACTGGGTGCGCATTCCCGCAAGGGAGTTGCAATAATGAATAATAATATTCCTTGCCGGTAAAAGCCGAAAGGCTTTTACAAAACGCTCATCTGCTGTGTTGCGCTGCAAACCATACCGCTCAACGTATATCCATATACGCCTCGCAGTTCGGTTTTTGGGCGCCTTGCATATGAACATTTTTGAACAGCCCACGCTGTCAATGATAAATCTTGGGTGTCATTCCCCAGCGAGACTCGAAAATCCGGAAATTATTAGATCGTAGGGTGGATGAAATCCCGATATAATCGGGACGCATCCACAGAATGTTTGAATAAAGGTGGAACCGCTATACTTGTTCCACCTTACAGTACTTTCTTCGGCTAACTTTGCCGGCGATGGCTTTCGCTCTATATGGTTGAGTCTTTTAGACTCGGTCATGCAGTAAGTTCTGAAAATTTGTAAGGACTAATATCAAGTCGGATTCAAAGGATAAAGAGGCGGCTTGGTATCTTATGCTAGCCTTCCTGCGTCTCCACACGGGACAGATTCTGGAAACTCGTATATTTATCCACGAAAGCAAGTTTAACAGTGTCGGTGGGACCGTTTCTTTGTTTCGCGATAATAATTTCCGCGATGCCTTTTTCCGTATTTTCTTCCGATTTGTTATACACTTCGTCACGATAAATAAAAGCAATTGCGGGCGTCGGTTAGTACGGGTTTCCACTTGGCGGTTGAGCTGTGAGAGGGCGACAACCGGCACATTGAGTTCTTTAGCCAGAGCCTTCAGGGAACGGCTTATTTCCGATATTTCCTGTTCGCGTGAATCGCGATTATTTCCTGAACGCATCAGTTGAATGTAGTCTACAACAATCAATCCGAGTCCCGAATCGGCTTTAAGTCTGCGTGACTTGGCCTTCATTTCCAAAACGGTAATAGCGGCAGTATCATCAATGAAAAGAGGCGCGTCGGACAGACGGCCGGCAGCAGTCGTCAGTTTCGGCCAATCGGTTTCGCCCAGAAAACCTTTTCTTAAACGCTGCGAGTCCACCTTGGCTTCAGAGGCCAGCAGTCTAAAAGCAAGCTGTTCCTTTGACATTTCCAGAGAAAAAACAGCGACAGGGATCTGACCCTCCATTGCCGCATGCAGGCCGATGTTCAGGGCAAAAGCCGTCTTACCCATGCTGGGACGGCCGGCAATAATGATCAGTTCGGATTTCTGCAGGCCGGAAGTTAAATCATCAATTTTTTCAAAACCCGTCGGCACTCCGGTAATCAGTTCTTTGCGGGCATAGAGATCTTCAATTGACCTGAAACTGTCTTTGACAATTTCCCTTATCGGGGAAAAGGCCGGACGCACTTTATTCTCGGAAATTTCAAAAATGCTGTGCTCGGCTTTATCCAGGATATCATCAACATCGGAACCCGTTTCATAGCAACTGCCTATAATTTCGGTTGCCGAAGTGATTAGCCCGCGGAGAATCGCTTTTTCCTTTACAATCTTGGCATAGTTAGCGACGTTGGCGGCAGAGGGAACATTATCCACCAAAGAAGAAATATATAACTGTCCGCCGACCGAATCCAGCATATTTTTGCCTTTGAGGGCATTGCTTAAAGTAATAAGATCGACCGGCTCGTTTCTTTCGGAGAGTTCGATGATGATGCTAAAAAGTTTCCGGTGAGCTTCACTGTAAAAATCACCGGGAGATAGAATTTCGAGCACGCTGTTAATAGCGTTATTTTCCAACAGGATACTGCCCAGTATCGACTGTTCAGCTTCGATATTCTGCGGTGGAAGCTTATGTATTGACAGGTCCATGCTCATTATTATTCGCCGACAACCTTTAAATTGATTTCCGTTTCCACATCATGTGTCAACTTGATTTTAATTTTAAATTCGCCTAACGATTTTATATGTTCGCCATGTTCATGCACAATCATTTTTCTATTAATGTCATAGCCTTTTTCTTTAAGCGCCGTTTCTATGTCCTTGACCGACACGGAACCGAAAAGCTTATCCTGATCGCCGACTTTACGGGCCATTGTTATAGTGACTTTAGACAAAACATCTGCCAGTTCCCGAGCGGACTTGTGCTCTTTTTCCGCCTTGCGCAGAATATTTCTTTTTTCATGTTCAAAGACTTTTATGTTTTTCTCGTCAGCTTCGGCAGCCAATCCTTTCGGAATCAAAAAATTGCGGGCGTACCCGTCATTAGCTTTAACTAAATCTCCGGCCTTACCCAAAGAAGGCACGTTCTGCTTCAGAATTACTTTCATGAAAATCCTCCGTTTGTAAAAAAAGTGATGAAAAAATTAATCTGTTGTCTGATCTTTTTGAAAAAACTTCCTGAAATCAATCCAAATATCAAATAACCCGACTGTTGCTAAAGGTATCATAAGAATTTGTTGGACTGCAATTAAAAAATAGAAAAGATATCGAAAAAAAAGGGGCACGTTTTTACTCTGAAAAAAGAAGCTAACAATAGCAAGGCCTTGCAGTAAATATATAAAACACATAACCAGAAATACATTATTACTGAAGAAATTTATGTCATTATGTGGTACGAAGAAGAGTGCGCCCGAGGCGATAAAAATCCAGATCATTAAATCAGGTGCCTTCCAACGGGCAAGCGCTGTAAACTTCGGAAAGATGATTCCGGCTTTACCCAAATAATTTTTCCCCAGAAGAAAATTTATCCAAATGATCATTGATGCCGATATGATAACGATTGACGGAAATATTTGAGTAATGCCGCTTATCATGTTCTTTTCATTATCTTTTATAAAGTTAATATCTTCCGCTTTTAAAGGAAACTGGCTGTAGAGTTTCACATTTTCTGCAATTGTCGCGGCGATATACTTTTTTACAAGCATCCATGGATTGGCAGAAAGAACGAACCCATCGTAAATGAAATAGAAACAAATCACGGCAACAATAAAAATGACCGGATAAACAATTGTTTTTTCAACGGAAACATTTCGAATAGCACATTGTGCCATAAATAGTCCGGCTACGCCCATTGTAAAAACGGCGATAACGGGCGCATTGGGACCCAAAAACATCGCCGGAAATAAAAGCAGTGAAAAAGAGATTAAGAATGCCGCGGCGGTTTTATTTATACCATTAACAATGCCGTTAAAAAATAAAAGCATGGGCAGAACAAGAAGAAAAAGCGACCCGATTACGGGAATAAAAAACGCTGCGAAAATAAAACAAGAAATAATCAGCAGGAGTTTTGAAAAAGGATTATTGGGAAATGGTATGCTGAATTTTTTCAAAGACGATAACCTGCTCAAAGCCTGATACCTTTATACAACCACATTTGACTGATAGCAATCCAATAAAAAATGGTAACGCCATATCAATAGACGTTACCTTATCGATCATTTACTTAAAGACTAATTTTGAACCAATGCAAATTGTATAAAACAACCATCCGGAGAAATGATAAAATTAACCGGCTTTTTATTCCTGGAAAGAAACGGACAAGCCGGTTTATTTACTTTATTTCCCGTCAGCGGTAATAAAAGGCATAATCGCGATCATCCGGGCGCGTTTTATTGCTACGGCCAATTCCCTCTGGTGAGAAGCGCAATTGCCTGTTATCCTGCGCGGCATAATCTTTCCGCGTTCGGTCACAAAATTATTGAGAATCGCACTGTTTTTATAATCAATTTTTATATTGGAATCCGTGCAAAAACGGCAAAATTTCTTTCTATGAAAAAACTTTTTCTGGGGATACCGATTTGGCCTTTCTCCGTTTTGTGCTTCCATTGTTTATTCCCCTTTCGTTGAGATTTCTTCTTTGTTATAAATTTTCTTAGGTGCGGAAGAGGAAGGCTTTGCTTCGCCGGATCCTGCCGGGCTAATAGTCTTTCCTTCAGAGCCGGCGGATTCAATTTCAACACGCGCCTGGGTGCGTTTTGCCTCCGCCTCCGCAGCTTCCTTTTCAATACCTTCCCGAGTGGACGCTCCCTCCTTTTTCACTGTCATGAATTTAAGGATGCGGTCGTCAATTTTATAAGTTCTTTCAATTTCCGCGACGATAGCGCCATCACCTGCAAAATCTATAAGAAAATAATACCCGTCTTTTTGCTTTTTGATTTCATAGGCAAGATGTCTTTTACCCCATCTTTCTATTTTGGCAATAACACCTTTGCGGTCGGTAATGATTGTCTGGCTGCGGTCTATTAACGCGGTAATGTCGTCATCATTCAAATTAGCGATGACGATAGCTACAACTTCGTATCTTTGCAAAATGTTCTCCTTTCGGCTCTAAAGCCCATGATGTTCACAGGCAAGGAGTCTTAAATTAGTAGTGGTGGCTTCTATCTCAAACTCAAACAGAAATCAAGGACTTTTATTATGGACGGAATAATATTAAAGTCTGGCAAAACTATGCCCCGGAATAAAACAAATAAATGGTAATAACTCATTTGAATTAAACGGTTTTTTCCAAAATAGGCGTTAAATTAGCAACAGATGCCTTTTCATTTTGCAAGAAATCCAACGAAGACACGCCTGTAAGGCGCAACGAAGAAAAACAAACATGCGACAGGATCGGCGCCATGCAAAAGACAGGCGGCATTACATTGCTTTTTTCCCTCTTTTAATAAATTTTCCGGCAAAGCGGGCGATGCGCCGGTAAAGCGGAAGAGAAGAACTTATTTTTCCGAGAGACTCACGGGCGGCCGCCTCTCCCATTTTGACCAAATCACCGGCCCGGCTGAAATCCATCCAGTGGAGATCTCCTACCACAGGGCGGATAATGACGTCAGCTTCCTTGAGTTCAGAAGCTTCCAGCGCATTGGCTGTAATTTCTCCCGCCCGGTATAAAACATCCTTAGCTGTTTCGATCTCGACAGATGCCGACGGAGCGCGATCGACTATCACAGCAATGACAACGTCGGCTCCGGCCTCACGCGTTGTGCGAATGGGAACGATACTCGTAATGCCGCCGTCAGCCAGAAGCCAATCTCCATGACGCACAGGAGCTACAGCTCCCGGAACCGAGCAACTCGCCAGCACAGCCTGACGAAGGGATCCTTCGGAAAAGACAATTTTTTCACCGGTTATCAGATCAGTGGATACGGCACGAAAAGGAATTTTTGTTTCACGAATATCAATTTCCGGAAGAAAATAATTAATCAAAGATTGAAAATCATTTAAGGGAAGTATGGATGGCCTGAAAAAGGCTTGAGCAAACCAGTAGCGATTCATGACATATGTTTTCGCCTTATTAAAGAAACTTTTGTTTTCCTGCGAAAACGCCATGCCGATTGACTTGATGGTTGAAGTGTTAAATTCGGGACTCCGGAGATAGGCTTCAATTTTATCCTGAATTTCCCGGGGCGATTGGCCGCTTGCGTAAGCGCCGCCTATCAACGCTCCGGCGCTTGTTCCCACAATCAGGTCAATATCAATACCTTCCTCTTCCAGAACATTGAGGACACCAATATGGGAAAAGCCGCGGACACCGCCGCCGCCGAGGGCGAGACCAACTTTTTCCCCTGTCCATTTCATAATATGCCTGCTATCATTTATATGACTAACGCTGATCAATCCGGATTCGCATTTATTATGACTTTACTTTCATTCCGGCATGACTTTTATTTTTGTTCCGGCCGCGGGGAGAAATCCTCTTTCACTGATAAGCGCAAATCCAAATTTATTGCAACTTTTTTTAACGCCACCTCCGCGTGTCAATCCAAACCAGCCGCCGACGGTTGAGAAATCTCAAGATTTTTACAGGCTCCTTCCTCAAGCCTCCGGTTTCAGACGCAGTTTTTCCAGCATTTTGCCCGCGTGAGGGGCAATGGAATGAAAAGCTTTTAATTGATCGCAGGCGTAATTTGCGCACGCGGCACAGGTACTCACTTTTTTATCCATGCCGCAGGCTCTGATGCCGCAGACGCGGCAGTGACCGATGAGTCGCCCGTTTGTCGGGAGACATCCATCGCAATTGGCATCCTGAGGCTTCATGTCTATACCGTACTGTTTTGACCAGAGTTTTGCAACATCTTCCCTGGCATTATCATCATCGGCCTGTGTGGCAAGATAGACCGGACATTTTGAACAAATAATTCCGCAGTAAGCTATCATTGTTTCCATCAGAATTTCCTTCCCCTATTTTTATCACATCTAAAGAATACAAAATTGCTGCCGGGTAAAACATCCGTAGCCATTACCGGTAAAATTATCCCATAATGCCCTCTTCGGCAAAACTGTAAAAAGCATCATCACCTATAATGATGTGGTCCAGCACCTTGATATCCATGAGTTTGCACGCAGCGGTAAGTTCTTGCGTAAATTTTTTATCCTCGTGGCTGGGCGATATATTCGCGCTGGGATGATTGTGAACGCAGATAATCGCCGCCGCGAATTTTTGCAACGCTGAATGAACGATTTCCCGCACAATCGGCATGGCATGGTTGACCGTGCCCGTAGCCGCTTCGCTGATCTCAATTATTTTATTGTTGCTGTTGAGACAGATAACTTTAAAAACTTCCGTCTTGAGATCGCGCATTTGCGGCATGATGATATTGACGATATCCCGGGCGGAAATAATCTTTGGCTTGCTTACGAGAATTTCAACTTCACGAAAGCGCCGCCCGATTTCGAGAGCGGCGTGAATTTGCGCGATTTTAGCCGGTCCCAATCCCTTAAATTCTTTCCATTCGCGCGTATCGGTATGGTTCATATTGCGGAAGGTGCCAAACTTATCAATAATCCGGCGCGCCAGATCAATGGCGCTTGCGCCCCTCACTCCGGTGCGCAAAAGGATTGCCAGAAGCTCCGAATTGCTCAACGCTCCCGCTCCTTTCTTAAGAAGCTTTTCCCTGGGGCGGTCGTCAGCGGGCCAGGATTTTATTCCGGATTTTTTATTTTCTTCGGTCACCATAACGTCATTCCCTTCGATCACTAATTTGCCGGAATCCCGCCTTTGAAACTGTTTTTAAGGAATGACGAAAGCAACAGATCATCCGCCGAAAATTCTTTCTGCCAATGGAGTAAACCGGCAAGACTTTATTTCCCGGCTAAATGGCTGTCTGGGATCGGAAACCGGGCAGTCTTTCATTACTTATTTCTGCACATGGCGCCAACTTGGTCTGGGGATGTCTTTGCGCTAATGATTGTCATCTGAACCTGTATGGAAAATCGCAGATGCTGCGCTTCCATAATTTTTATGCTCCTTATGCGGTCATTTCCTTTTTCTTAATTGTTTTGTCAATATGAACTAATTTTTTCTTTTTCATCAAAGTAACAGGATTACTCTTTTTTAACGGTGATTTGACTGATTTTTTCTTCTTGATCGGCTCCAGGGCCAACCTTACCACATCCATCATATCCGTAAGGAATTTAAACGAAATGCTTTTTTGCACATTTGCCGGGAGATCATCAATATCCTTCCGGTTCCATGCGGGCAGCAGAATGGTTGTGATTCCCGCCCGGTAAGCCGCCAGGACTTTTTCCTTGATGCCGCCAACCGGAAGCACAGCGCCGCGCAGTGTGATTTCTCCGGTCATAGCCAGATGCTTTTTAACCTTGCGGTTGGTCAGAAGCGACACAAGCGCCGTTAACATCGTGACCCCGGCCGACGGACCATCCTTGGGAATCGCGCCCGCCGGTATATGGATGTGAATATCCAGTTCGTCAAAGAATTCCGGTTTCACGCCAAGGTCTCTGGCATTGGTGCGGATGAAACTCAATGCCGCAGACGCCGACTCTTTCATGACATCGCCCAGTTGTCCGGTGAGCGTGAGCCCTTTCCTGCCCTTCATGGCTGTGGCTTCAATAAAAAGCATATCGCCGCCAACCGGCGTCCAGGCCAGGCCGATGGCAATGCCGGGTTTGGTAATGCGCGCGTCAATATCGGTCAGAACGCGCTCCGTCCCCAGGTACCTGTGAATATCCTTATCCGTCAGCGTTTTGGATTTTATGGTATTCTCGGCAATCTGAGCCGCCACGCCGCGGCATGCGTTGGCAATTTCTCTCTCCAAATTGCGCACGCCCGCTTCGCGCGTGTAACCGGCGATAATTTTATTGAGCGCTTTGGCGGTCAATTTAAACTGCTCGGCAGTCAGTCCGTTTTCCGTCAATTGCCTCGGGATTAAATACCGTTCGGCAATTTTAACTTTTTCTTCCTGTGTGTAACCGGTCAACTCAATAACTTCCAGTCTGTCGAGCAGCGCGGGAGGAATGGAATCTGTTATATTGGCCGTAGTGATAAACATGACATTGGAAAGATCAAACGGCACATCCAGATAATGATCGGAAAATGTATTATTCTGTTGAGGGTCTAAAACCTCCAGCAGAGCCGATGAGGGATCGCCGCGAAAATCGCTGCCGACCTTATCTATTTCATCAAGCATGAACACGGGATTGTTCGATTCCGCGCGCCGCAGACTCTGAATAATCCGTCCTGGCAAAGCGCCGATGTATGTTCGGCGATGACCGCGAATTTCGGCTTCATCGCGCACACCGCCCAGTGATATGCGCGCAAATTTGCGTCCAAGGGCGCGGGCTATGGAATGCCCAAGCGATGTTTTTCCCGTGCCCGGAGGTCCCACAAAGCAGAGAATCGGACCCTTGGAATCCGGTTTGAGTTTGCGCACGGATAGATATTCTATAATGCGTTTCTTTGGTTTGTTCAGACCATAATGATCTTCATCCAGAATCTCGCGCGCTTTGGCGATATCCAGATTATCCATGGTGGATTCATGCCAGGGGAGCGCCGTCATCCAATCCAGATAAGTTGAAGCGACCGTGTATTCCGCCGAAGAGGGACTCATAAGGGACAAACGCTGCAGTTCTCTTAATGCTTCTTTTTTGGCTTCTTCGGGCAGATTTTTCTCCTCGATTTTTTTCCGGTATTCTTCTGTCTCCACTACGTTTTCTTCAGTTTCGCCCAGTTCCTGCCTGATGGCTTTCATTTGCTGGCGCAAATAATAATCACGCTGGCTTTTATCAATATCATCCTTCACTTTGCTCTCTATTTTGTTGCCAAGTTCCAGAACATCCATCTGGTGATTGACCAGATGGGTCAGCTCTTTAAGGCGCTCTTTCACATCGGCAATATCGAGCACTTTTTGTTTTTCTTCCAATGGAGCGTTGATAATTGAAGCGATCAAATCGGCCAGAGTGCCGGCTTCGGCGACGGATTTGGCCATAGGGCCGAACTCCGGCGGCAAAAAAGGCGAGAGTTTTAATATGCGGTCAAACAACGACAGCAGGTTGGACATCAACGCTTCCGTTTCCAGATCCTTGACGTCATGCTCCTCAATCAATTTAATGCGCGCCTGCTGATAAGGTTTGCCTTCGATAATTTCTTCTATCGAAAAACGGCTGACGCCCTGTAAAAGCATCTGCGTGTGGTTTTCCGCGGTTTTAGCCATCTTCATAATCACAGCGCAGGTACCCACCTGATGCAGATCATCTTTCGTATACTGTTTCGGTTTGTCCGGTTCTCTTTTAGACATGATCAGACCAACCAGACGGTCTCCTGTCATTGCTTCATCCACCAGCATTGAGGCGGTGCCTGTAACCTCAAGCGGAATCATGGTTTTGGGAAACACGATCACATTATGTAATGGAAGAATGGGAATCACTTCCGGTATATTATAAGTATTTTTATTTTCTGGGACGCCTTGTTCCGTCATGATTACCTCCGGGTATAGTCGTTAGGAATGAATCTACCGCAATTCGCTACTTTTTTGAACCGATTGAGACGCGATGCGATAAGCTGGCCGGCAGCTTATTCATCCTCACCATTAATATGCCGTCGGCGTAAGAAGCCACCGCTGACTTTGCGTCCACAGGCGCGGGCAAAACAACGTTCCTCTCGAAATGTCCGTGAAGAATTTCCGCCTGACAGTAACGCGCGTTATGTAAAAGATGAATCGCTTTACGAATACCGGCGATTCTAATTTGTTTTCTGTCCACCTCGATATGCAAATCATCTTTGTTGAGTCCCGCCATATCAGCCAACACAATAACTTCATCGACCGATTCATAAACATCAACATTGGGACGCCAGATGCATTTGTAATTCTTGAAGGCCGGCCGCACCAAATGAAAAATCTCATCCGCAACTTTCTGAAATTCATCCTCAAAATTACTGCTGAAATTAATTTTTATGTAAGTCATTTCCCACGCCTCTTGAATCAGTTCTTATGTTCATTTGATTATAATAACTCTATGACGACTTGTAAATACCTCTTTGGAAAATATTTATATTTTGAATAAATTCTATATTTGAACTGAATCTATCACAAATAATCCGTATGAACATCTCATTTCTGAATAATTACAGTTCATGAAAGTAATTTATTCAACGAAACGCCGCTGCGGATATTTTTGAAAATAACCACGTCAGGTGAATTTACATGACTTCTTTTAAGCCACGCGGTTATCGGAGGAACAACCTCATCTACGTTATTGGTCATAACCAGATGTTGTGTGTTTTTTAACAACAGGTATTTCTTTTTGCCTGTCAGACGGTTGAAAATATTCTCAACCATGCTTGAGGAAATATAAATCTTTTTCGGCGTGAATAAGCATAATAGCACCGTAGCTTCATCGGAACATGCATTGGCTGAATTTGTCTTCATTTTTCAATTAGCATTAAATCATAGAATGAAGATAGCCGCCTTCTATTTTTGACAGGAATTTCTTTATTTGTGATGGATATACAAAGAAGTGTGCTGCATGTCAATAAAATATCAATTATATAATATTACAGCAGATTTAATTAATTACAGCCATTTGAATTATATTTATGTTTTTATTGAACTTTACTAAGAATTGTTTTAGACTCCCGGTCAAATATTGTGATCCGGTATATTTTCTATAATAACCCGCCCGAAATTACTTTTCAGCGCGAATATAATAGAAGGAGTCTTTTTTTATGCACACATTTACATTGGACAAGCCTGATAATCTGGTTGATTGGTGGGCTCAAAGCGTAAACAAGTTTGCCGAGAGAAAACTCTTCGGCACGAAAAACAAACACGGTGTCTACGAATGGGTGACCTATAAAGAAATCGGCAGCCGCATTGATAATCTGCGTGCCGGACTTACCCAACTGGGGATCGGCAAAGAAAATGTTGTCGGCATAATCGCGAATAACCGTCTTGAGTGGCCTATTGTGAGTTTTGCCACATGGGGATGCCTTGCCCGTTTCGTCCCCATGTACGAAGCGGAACTGGTCCAAGTATGGAAATACATCATTGCCGATAGCGGGATAAAAGTCCTCTTCGTTTCAAAACCGGAAATATATGAAAAAATAAAAGATTTCCCGAAAGATATTCCCACGCTTAAACACATTATTATCATCGAATCCGAGACCGAGGCCGAGAATTCGATGGCCGCACTCGAAAAGAAAGGATCGGCCAAACCCGTTGCATGGCAGAGTCCGGCTGCCGAAGATGTGGCCGAACTTATCTATACATCGGGAACAACCGGCAATCCCAAAGGCGTTTTATTGATGCATATGAACTTTACCAGCAATTCACATGCCGGTCTCAAACTGTATCCGGAACTTTATGAAAATGAAGTCGTTTCTCTGACTATTCTGCCCTGGGCTCATACTTTTGGACAAACTGCCGAGTTGTTCGCCATTATCCGTCTGGGCGGCGCGATGGGCATGATTGAAAGTACCAAAACAATTGTCAATGACATCGTTGAGATCAAACCAACCTTTATCGTTGCCGTCCCTACAGTCTTCAACCGTATTTACGACGGCCTGTGGAATAAAATGAATAAGGAGGGAGGGGTGGCCAAAGCTCTTTTTGTAATGGGCGTCGAAGCGGCCAAGAAGAAACGCGAACTCGCGGAAAAAGGCCGGTCCGATTTTATGACCAATATCAAATTCAAGGTCGCGGATAAAATTGTCTTCAAGAAGATCAGAGAACGTCTGGGCGGCAGAATGCTGGGTTCCATGACCGGCAGCGCGGCAATGAATGTTGAAATATCCAAATTCTTCTTCGATATCGGCATTCCCATTTATGACTGTTACGGGCTCACAGAAACATCGCCGGGTATCACAATGAATAGCTCCCAGGCCTATCGGATAGGCAGCGTCGGCAGGGCAATTGAAAAAGTCAAGGTCGTCATTGATAATTCCGTGGTTGAGGAAGGAGCAACAGACGGCGAGATCATTGCTTACGGACCAAACGTCATGAAAGGATATCACAACAGGCCGGATGATACCAAAGCCGCCCTTACACCGGATGGAGGTTTCCGCACCGGAGACCGCGGACGACTGGATAAAGACGGATACCTTTTCATTACCGGCCGCATTAAAGAACAGTATAAACTGGAAAATGGCAAATTCTGCTTCCCTGTTTCACTGGAAGAAAATATTTGTCTGAGTTCTTTTGTTCAGCAGGCTTTAGTTTACGGAACCGGCCGGCCATACAATATCTGCATCATCGTTCCGGATTTTGATGTTCTGCTGGACTACGTCAAAGAAAAAGGACTGCCGACGGATACCAAAACGCTGGTTGCGCGCCAGGATATTATCGATATGATCGGTGAATCCGTTACCAGGCAACTAAAGGGTAAATTCGGCGGTTACGAAATTCCGAAAAAGTTCCTGCTTCTTTCTGAACCGTTCAGTCTGGATAACGGCATGTTGACACAGACGATGAAACTCAAACGTAAGGTTGTTCTGGACAAATTAAATGATCGGATTGAAGCGCTTTATAAATAATATTTTACAGGCTTGAAAATAAATTCCCCTGTTTGACCGAGCCGGCTCTAACAGGGGAATTTCAGTCTATCCGGTCAGGCCGCATCCCGTAAAAAATACTGTCAATCGTATTCTGCTTGGAATAATGGCCTCCCGTGACCAGGTTCCATGCGTCTTCTTTTCCCAGAATTTTTTTCCTGATTTTTTCAGGCGGCAGGCCTTTTTCACGCAAATTTATAACACGATCACGCAGCTTTTCCATTTTTGAAATTTTTTTCAACAGGGCTTCCCTGCCGTTTTCCACCGCGCCTTTAAGATTGCAGAACACTGTTTTAATGTCCAGTTGAGACAATGTCTTTAGCGTCTCCAAAATCTGCATATAATTTTCGTCCTGCCTCAGATATATAAAATTCGTTCCGCAAAAAAGATCTCCGGTAAAAAGCCATTTTTTATCAGGCTCATATAAGCATATGTGATCTTCGGTATGTCCAGGTGTTTGGATGATTTTAAAATGATAATTACCGGCATCGATACCCTCGCCGATAGCCGTCCCTTTCGATTTTTTGGGCCAATTCCAGACGATTCGCTGATACAGGCGTAACTTATTCAGGCGCGGATTTTCCAGATATGGAAGCGCCGCCAAATGGGCGTATATTGGTATTCCAAACAGATCCTGAATATCTCTGTTGTTGCCAATGTGGTCCTCGTGGTGATGGGTGTTGACAATCTTCGCTATGGTTCTTCCCTTTAACGCGGACAAAAACTGTTTACCCACTCGATTGGTACCGGTGTCAATAAGCGTGTCGCCAACTAAAAACGCTTGAACCGGATATAAAAGGAATCCCATGGGAGATCGTCCCATGTAAAAAAGAGTTACCGAGTCATTCTCCGAGATTTTCAGCACTTAATCTTATTCGTAGTATTACTTTTTCTATATGTTATTTTAACATATTACGATGATTCAATTTCATCACTTCTTCTCTTATTCAAAATCCTATGGTGCGAACAGCTTCGCAATTTTTACATACCCCTTTAAGATTGATATTAACTGTATCAACACGATGCCCTTCCACGTTCTTTTTGATTTGCAGATTATCTACCGAAATGGACGCATCATAAACAATATCGTAAACATTACCGCAGACCCGGCAATGGAAATGATCATGAGAATTCATGCAAATATCGAACCTCATCTTATTCGGGTCTATATCCAACTCCTTTAGCATTCCCGCTTCCACAAATTTTGATAAGTTATTGTAGACAGTCGTAAGAGAAATAGCCGGATATTCTTTTAATAATTCATTATGAACTTCTTCTGCGGTGGGATGAGTCTGTTTTTTTCTCAGAAGTTTTAAAATAGCGAGGCGCTGCGGTGTTACTTTTAAGCCATTATTCAAAATATCCATTTGTAATTTATTCACAATGATCCCTTTCTACAAGGTAATAATAATTATTACTTTGTAGAAAAAGCAAAATACAGGCCAAAAATACGCCATTCGATAGATATATATATCATTATGATATGATTATATATTTACTGATGGTATTGCCTGATGATCGTTTTAAAATACTACCATATACAGTAAATCTACGATATATAGTGGAATTTCATGGAATTGGTTTATTTGATTATGAACTCTTTTTTAAATGTATGCCTAACTTCTGCATACGTCCCCTGAGGGTGTTTGGGTGTAATCCGAGAAGAATCGCAGCCCCTTTTGAACCCTCTATCCTCCAATTCGCTTTCTCCAGAATTTTGAGTATGTGATTTTTTTCTACTTCAGCAAGATTAGTAATGAACTTTCCTTCAGATACGTGTGGTCCGGAATCATCGAGTTTCTCCGCAAGATAGAGGCTGGTCTCCGTCGCAGTAATGACGGATCTCTCAATGATGTGTTCCAATTCCCTTACATTACCCGGCCAGGAATATGACATAAGTTCCATCATGGTATGCTTCGGAACAATCTTGATCTCCTTCTGCATCTTCCTGCAGAACTGTGTCACGAAATGCTTTACCAGAAAAGGAATATCATCATTGCGCTCCCTTAAGGGGGGCATTGTGATGGGAAAAACATTCAGGCGATAGTAAAGATCCTGCCGGAAACGCCCCTTTGACACTTCTTCTTTAAGATTCCTGCTTGTAAGGGCAAGAATGCGAGCATCAACCTTGATGGTTTTCGGAGAACCAAGCCGTTCGAATTCCCCGTCCTGTATGGCTCTTAAGAGTTTTGCCTGCAGATCCAGCGGCAGTTCCGTAATCTCATCAAGAACGAGTGTTCCTTTATCGGCGAGTTCAAAACGGCCAATCTGCATTTCAGTAGAACCGGTATATGCGCCCTTTTCCCGTCCAAACAATTCGCTTTCGATCAGATTCGGCGTAAGGGCGGCGCAGTTAACGGTCACCATTCTATTTTTTTTCCGGTTACTCAGTTCGTGAATGGTGCGGGCAATAACTCCCTTTCCTGTTCCCGTTTCTCCAAGAATAAGCGCGACAGAATCCGTTGGCGCAACCTGTTCCATCCTGGAATAAACAAGCCGCATCACCGCGGATTTTCCAATTATCCCCTCGTAGGTGCACTCTTTTTTAGTCTCATTCCGGAGAGGAAAATCGCCTAACTGAATCTGCTCGTCCAACCGTTGTGCATCTATCACGCCTGTTTTATACTTTTCCTCCATGCTTTTGCGGTAAAAGGCGCCGGTAATGATCTCTCCTATCAGTTTCAGCATGGGAATAAGATCAGATGGAATTTTTCTTTCCTGCTTAATGGTTGTAAACGTCATGCCCGCGATGACCTTGCCGGCAATATGGTATGGGATTACAATATTCGATTTTGTTCCTACTAACCGGAAACGCTCTTTATCCTTTGCTGCTTCCGGAGGCAAATCATCAAGACAGCTCAGAGATATGCAACTACCACTCACTACAGCCCTCTTGAAAACCCATGGGAAATCTTTGTAGCTAAGCCCGTGAGGAAGTGCCGGTAATCCAGGAACAACATACTGGTATTTCCACTTCATATGAGAATCGTCCTCTGAAACTTCCCAGAAAGCGCAACGGTCAAAATCCAGACACTCAACGATTTGCTTTAATGACTGCGTAATTTTTTCATCGATTTCAGAGACAGGCGCATTGGCGAACCCGGTTGAAAATTCTAATATCAATTTTTCGAATCCGGGAAACCGCTCCGGTCCTGTATTTATTAGAGAAGAATTTGATTTTTTGTTTTTCATGTTAAGAGATTGAAAACACTTTTCATTTGATGATCTATATCTCTAATGAAAATAAATGTCAACTTTTGTTAGAACAAGGATCATCGCATGAAATTTCTACACGCAAAAAAGCAACAACAACTTAACTTTACTTTGTTATGTTATTATTTTAACATTCGCATCTTTTTTTTTGCTTGAACGTATAGATATGAACATATCTATACACATATTTATGAACAAGATATAAACAGTATTGCAAAAAATTTTTATATCTGATTTGTTGCTGATTGGGCCGCTTCCACTTCAATGTCCCTGATTTTCTGCTTCACGTAAATTATTCCCATTGAGCCATTTGGCAGCTTCGCTAACCGAGTTCTGGTCGAACTTCATGCGGAAACGGATAAAAGGCCCCTGAGCGGTGTAATCTGAAGCGGAAAAATCTCTATCTTTAAAACCGGTTATATTATAGCCAATACTCACCCAGACATTTTGCATCAAATTATAGCCGGCAGATATTCCGTTGGAGTAATCAAATTGTGACGAATTCCATGAATGCAGAATGCTGCTGTCTAACCCGATATCCCAATCCTTGTTAATATCGTAGCGTCCTTCTATTCCGATGAGATCCGTATAGCCGATATAATCACTGCTGTCTATTTGTTCTTGCACGTACTTAGCGCCATAATGCAGCGAAATCTGTAGATCTTTTTGGGGATTATAGTTAATCATCAGATTGTCAACGAGTCTCCATGAATTATAATCGGAGCTGCCGCTTCCGCTTAGATCATCAATAATAAAATCCAGACGGTTTAACGCAATCCATTGTGTCTGCGGGGGGCGATACACAAGGCCCTGACGCAGATCGATTTTAAAGGTATTGGGACCCGAAGTATCGGAGGTCTGGAAGAGCTGAAGGCGTCCCGACACTGCCCAACTGCTGTCAACTTCTTTAACAACACCGCTCATCAAACTCCACTTGTTTTCACTGTCCGCCAGACGTAATTCCAGACGGTTATCCCATGTCAGCTTTTTGATCTGATAGGTTGCGCCGACGGAAGCAGCGGTAAAATCCTCGCTGATAGCCGTCGCTGTCTGGACACTGCCCGAGACAGGAGACACATTCGTGTTGAACTGGTAGTGCTCATTATTGGCTACTGTCTGACTGCGTTCCAATCCGGCATCCGCCTTCCAGGCATCGTTGATCTTCCAGCTCTGCTTAAGTCCGACATCGGCAAAGACACGGTCATCATTCTCATCGAACGCCCTGTTTACCGTGCTGCTTAAAGTAGCTCCATCCCAGAGAGATGTACGCATGCCCAGTCTGGTATTCTGTGTGTTGGTGCCATTGCCCCAGGTAAATTCCTGAGCGGCCAGCAGGGTGAGGGTTTTGGATACCGCGTATTCCGCTCCCAGAGCAGTACGGGTGGGAAAATCGCTGTTGTTGTTATTTATGATAGATTGGGCGTGATCCAGTGTCAAAGTCAGACGATCATTGAGCGTCTTGAGCCTGCCACCCAAAGTAATCTGGTCTGACTCCTCGTTACTGCCATCCGTCAGTTGGTCACTCGCGTGCAATAAGCCTACAGACGCGCTATATTCTTTTGTAGTATAACCCAGTTTGCCTTCGGCTACATCCCGCGTCGCATCGGTCAGCAGGTTGTCCTGGCGATAGATATCTGCGCTGACGTTTAGAGTATCATTGAAACGATAGGCGCCTTCAACACCTGCTTTACGTGTGCCTGCCTCGCTGCCCGGCTGCTGTCCCAGCCCAAAACCGGGTTCCTGTTCACGGAAATAGACCTTCACGTCAAATAGTTTGGTATTGTGGGTCAATTCCGCCAGAAAAGCGCCGCCGCTGTGGTTGTAGGAACTGTCGGAAGCTGCTCCTGAATAGTCGCTGTAAGCATATTCTGCGCGGAGTTTTGTATTCTGATCCAGTTTTAAAGTTGCATCCGTCCCGTAAAGATTGCCGCTTTGATCGCCATCCCCTTCATGAATATAAGTTACGCCGGCCTTCAGTTTATTATCTAATAGTTTGACGCCTGCACGGCCTCCATAAGTATAATCATTGTTGTTGCCTGTGGATATGGTTTCATATTCAGCGACAATTATAGTCGGATTAAGGTTCTGGTCCCTGCTGTAAACAGGTGCCTTAAAGAGAATCGTACCGGCATCGTAATCAATGGAATAATCCGTAAAACTGCTCATGGATTGGGATGAAATAACCACCTCACTGTGGAAACGATCTCTGACTTCGATAGTAACTTTGTCCGAGTTGGGCACGATGGGATGGTGGGAAAGCCGGTAAATGCCGGAAGTGCCATCGCCGGGAATTTCATCCCTTGAATAAAGTTGATCGGTCTGGCTTGCAAAAGCATTAAGCTCATAGTTCTTGCTCTGCATTTCCGTTTTAAAGCCGGTCATGCTGCGGCTATAGCGAGAAAGTTCCGTCATGGTCAGACCCGTGTTAAAATCGCCGAACATGGCGTAAAACTGTTCTCTCTCAATCTTAATGTACAATTTATTGGTGCTGGCCGCGTCGTATTTCTGCGCGGAGGCATCCCCGTAAAGCGTGAAATTGGTTTCGGGATTGATCGTCTGGAACAATCCGCTGCCGTTGTTTTCTTTTACCTTGGCAGAATCATAGGCTATTGTCAGCAGCCATTTACCTTTTATCTGACCCTTGGCAAAGAAGGCGACACGGCCATCCTTGTAGTAATTTTCATCAACATTGGCGTTCTGCAGATTTTCCATGTTGCCCGAAACGGTATTATAACCGGCAGTTCCTTCGGCCAGACCGACTAATATCCAATCCCTCATTTTGGGATTAGCATACGTTTCCGCTTCAACGGTGACATTATTGTAGCCGAGAACAACCCGATAGAGGCCGGTATTGTTAACCGGCGCAAACAGGACTTCTCCCTCCCTGCTCATCTGAACATGCGGATGGCTGCCGGCGGCAGGCGGCGCCGCAAAAATATCAGGTTTTTTTAACGGAGACAGCGTGCCTTCGCGAATTTCCAGTTCCGTTCCGGCAGGGATAAGAGTGCCGTCGGCGTCATAGAGTTCAAGATGAAGTTTTACAGGTGTCTTACCGTCGGCAACATTTCCCTCGGCCGATTTCAGCCGGATGGAAACAATTGCTCCGCTACGTTTCACGGAGATTGCTTGTTTGAACCGGACATTGCCAAAGGGGTCAATGCCCTGAAACACAACAACATGATTTCCTGTCTTTCCAAAATCAACGCCGATATAGCTGTAAATCGTCTTATCCGCTTTTTTATCCTTCATCGTGAAACCGATACGATCTTCCGAAACCTCTTTATCGTCAATCAGCAGGCGCGGAGTCAGTTTGGAACTAAGACAGGCACGAATGCCGTTTATGCTGTTTATCAGAATATCTTTGTCACTCGGATAAAGTATCCCTTCGGGATCATTGATTGTCGGCTCAGACTCTTCCGGATTGGTAGCAGCCGAAGCGCCTTGCGCTGCCGAACCCGATTTGTCAGACGCAGTCACACCGGTTGGAGGTTCAGCTTTAATCGTCGCGTGGCCTTCGGATGCGGAAAGTGAATGATCTCCATTATCCTTTACTTTCTGATCAGCCTCGGGAGAGACAGGAATAACTTTCCCTGCCGTTTTCGTTTCCGCCCGCATCTGGCCGCTTTGTTCCTTAACAACATTCAAACTCGACTTGTCCACAACACGGCTGGAAGAAATGCGCAATTCGACACGCCTGTTTAGCGCCTTGCCTTCTGCAGTGCGATTATCTGCAATCGGATTTTCGCTCCCCTTCCCTTCAATAAATAGTTTTTCAGGAGGAAGATGAAGTTTGTCCATCAGATAACGGCCGACGCTTTTTGCACGCGCCAGAGAAAGCGCCTGATTGTCCGCATACTCACTACGATGACTCTCAGCGATAAGAACGTTATCCGTGTATCCGGTCACCTGGATTTTTTCCACACGCAAACCGGACAATACTATTGCCAGTTCATCCAGTTTTTTATAGTCTTCAGCGCTCAATTCAGCGCCCCGCACCGGAAAGTGCGGATGTAATACGATATCGGGCATCTTAGATACTTCAACTTTCTTGTCAAGCTGCAAAACTGTTTCCGCCGGAGGCGTCAGCACTTCCGCTTTTCCGTCGCCGTCCGCGGCCAGATAAGCCTTTGTTACAAGCTCTCCGGCTTTAATATCGGCAGACGGCATCGCCCGGAATGTAATTTCGTGACGCCAGCCCGCAGGCAGATCATTGAGCTTGAATACCAGTTGGTCTTTTTCCTGCTGCACCTGCTGCAGAGGGTCGGCAAGGGCAACGCCATCCATCATGCTGCTGCCCTTCTTGTAAATCACGCCCTGAGGCAGTGTAATGTTTAGTCTTGCCGCGACGAGGGGCAAATCGCTGCCTTTCATAGAAACCTTGTAGGCAATATTTTCTTTCTCCAGTTGATTGGCCATCTCCAGAACAATTTCACCTTTTACCGGTTCAGGAGCGGCCCGTTTTATAGATGATTTCTTTTTGCGTATATGAAAATCCGTGCGCCAGATGACGCCGCCCTTAATTTCGACAAACTGCGAAAATGCCTGCCCGGCAAAACGGGTGTTTTGAGTGCAGGCAAAGGGTTCGTAACCTTCCGGCAGTGAATCCAAATCCATCTGAACCACATGTGTTCCGGCACGCACTCCTTCAAAATGAAACATACCCTTCTTATCGCTGATAACAAAAGAGCCGTCCTCCATATATATCCGCACGCCCTCGACGCCGTTGGGTCCGTCACCTGTTTTTTCGTTGCATTCTCCTGTGGAAACACGCCCCATCAGGAATGATTTGGTTTTCATAAGATCGTCTGTGATAGTAACCGTTACGCTGGCATTGTTTGATTTTAATCCGTTACCGGCGCCGGCAATCGCGTTGTTGGTCGCGTTGCCGAGGCGTGTTCCGACAGTTACTTCCACCACATAATCTATCGTGACGGAGATTCCTGCCGCCAGAACGCCGACATTAAAAGTAAGCGTTCGGCCATCGGCTGAAATAAACGGATCGGCTATGGAAACGCCATTTAATTTTGCCGACCCACTGCGATATCTGAAACCGATAGGTAGAGTATCCGTAACCTGAACACCGGCCAGGGCAACTGACTTGCTGTTATTGGTGAGTGTCAGCTCGTAGAGAATAAAATCACCCTGTCCCGCGGAGCTCTTATTGGCGGTCTTCTGAAGCCAGAGACCTGAGGCGGACGGATCAATGGGAATATCAATATGAATAGCCGGACCGGGATTAAGGGTAAATACCTCTCCACGGGAACCGGTAACGATAGCAAATGGCGCGCCGGGTAGCGACTGAATGGCTGTGGTCGCTACGGTGCTGGGGAAAGTGTATCCGGTCGGCGGAACAACCGTAAATTTATAGCTGCCGGACGGTATGAACGGGAATTGGTAGCCTCCCGGCGGGAATGAATATAGATTCCCGCTGCTGTCTTTCGCTGAACCGCCGCTGGTAATGGTTGACGGGAAAGTACTGACCCCGTCGTTGCCGAAAACAGTAGCCGGTAATCCCGTGGCAGTATTAATAATAGTAATGGCGGCTCCATTGACCGGCAGGCCGCTTTGAGTATCAAGCACGTGGCCGAAAGGATCGACCGCCACTGTTGAGACCGCCTTGTAGTTATTATTATTAGAATCAACATAAGTAACGTAAATAGTATCTCCGTCCTTGACGGAAAGACTGCCATTATATAAAGTGGCCGCGGCGCTTGTTGTTGGCAGATAACCGGCGAACACACCGGTATTCGGACCGGTTTCGGTCAGGCTTACAATCTCGATATCACCGGTTGACGGATCGGTGACTGTAACAAAAATTGTCTCGGCCACATTAGGATTCAAGTTCTGGTCGGGAGATGTCACAACAATAAAAAGCGGTTCTCCCTGATGTATTTGTGTGGTCGAACTCAGCGGCACAGGCTGGCTTAAGTTAATAGGGGTACTTGTTCCCACCGGAAGCGGTGCAGGCAGAGCGACTAGCGGACCAGTGGCGCTGCCGGACCTATAGGAGGTTGTAGCTACATTGACATTGTCGGCACCCGAAAGCCCGGGCGAATATGTCATGATTTGCACAGTAGAAGGAGCAGGGATCACAACCGTGACGGTCACCGAAGATGTTGCCGTCATTCCCTGCGCGTAATTAAGACTCGCATTGTTGACGATTGTATTCCCTTGAACAGGAGTAAGACATAGAGCCGCGGAAGGAACAAAGAACAAAGCAAATACAGCCAGCCCCAACGCGACCGTTGTAATATTGCGAAAACAGGAACAAAGCAAATTCAGGCCGGAACTAAACCCGGAACTAAACAAGGAAAGACCTCTGCCGCGCCCCGTTAAAGGCGAGCGGACGGGTTTTCCGGCCATCAGGCCGGAAAACCCGCTGTTTAGTTTTTGTATCCAGTTCAAAATCATCGCTTCAGCTTTGATCCCGTCAATTAGTTGTTAAGAGTCACCCGGTATAAAACAAGCTCACTCTTATTGGCGGGAATTGTTCCTCCTGCCGAACTCGTCGCTCCCGTGCCTATATACACGGTCAGTGTGGGTGCGGAGTAATTAGCCGCGCCCGTTCCATTAGCCGTCAAATAAGAAGTGGCGCCGGAATCGCTTACATAAGTCACATCTGTGCTGCCTGGATATGCGCCTTTCGTGAAAGCGACGTAAGATGTCGGCAGGGAATCCGTGACAACGGAAGCCGAAACCGATCCCGTCGCGCTTGAATTGGTCGCGACCAGAACATATTCCAGAACATCACCCGGTTTTGCCGTAACTCCCGCCGAGTAATAATTGGTGGAATTATAAACATAGGGCGTCCCTGTACCGCTGGCCGTGGATACATTGCGGACATACTTGGTCAGAGTTGCCACACCGCTGGTAAAGGTGTTCAAAACCGCGAGGGGAGAAGTAGCCGTAACCGACGGATTAGTAGCTGATGCAATGGTCACCTTATCTGAAACCGTTACGTCGGTTCCGGATGAAGTTATCGTCCCGGGAGTGACAGTGGTTGTAATAACCTTCTGTTCGGCCACTAACACGCCTGCGCCGGGAGCACCGCCACTCAGACCCTGATTCAGCGTGATGGTGGAAGTGCCGCTGGCATTGTCGCTGATTGCGAGAACAGTTCTTACATCCCCGTTGATCACCACCGTGGAGCCGACCACGATACCGTTGAGATTGTTGTTGGCTACGCCATCGGATGGAACATTTATAACCGTAGCCGAAGATCCGGCAGTGGTAACGGTCCCGCCGAGCGACACAGTGGCAGCGGTTGGACTTGCCCCAGGGGTGCCGGTATTGGTGTTGGTGGAACCGGAGACCGCCGCGGTAATATTATAAGTATCCGGACCGTTGGCCGTCCCGGTTACAGTATAACTGTCGGTCAGGGTCGCGGTGCCACTGTATGAAGTAGTCTGCGCTGTTCCCGCGACAATGTTCGGCGCGGAAGGAACCAGGACTACTGTAACAGAGACACTCGCCGTGGCTGTCTTAGTACCGGTACCATCATTATAAGACAGTGTGGCATTGTTGATAATCTGAGTGTTGGCTGCCAGGTTGGCCCAGGCTGAAGCTGCCCAGAAAAAAGCAAACAACAAACTAATAAAAATGTAACAACAGGTTATTTTATAAATCTTCATATCTATTTTGATCCTTTTTTATTTTCCCCGGAAAACTGAAGCGGCGTACTTGCCGCTTCAGTTCCGGTTCAGATTGTTAATTTACCGTCACCTGGTATGTTATAGTGGCAGATGAGTTGGCCGGTAAAATACCTGTGGCTAATGCCCCCGCGGTACGGCTGGTGTTGTTGTCAATCAGTAATCCGGGGGTAATCAGAGGAGAGGTAGCTCCATCGCCGTGAACGGTAATGCTGTTCAAAAGGGTCGAGCTGGCGACATATGTCGTATATGCCGGCACAGGATCAATCACAGTAACGTTGGTAACCTGCGCGACGGGATGGGGATTTGTAACTACAATCGTGTAGGTAAGCACAGTACCAGGGATTATCCCGGTAGTAGGACTTACTGTTTTTGTTATTGTCGCCTTCGGCGAAGACACGGTGGTTGTAACGCCTGTTGTAACCAGCGCTGATCCGCCCGAAGCCGCCTCGGTAATGGTGAAGAAGGTACTGTAAGTTCCATCTGTTCCGGGTGTGGTTGGTGTGCCCGCAGTCAGCGCCGCCGTCAGGGCAGCGGTCTTGTATTCACCAACCTGGGTACCGGCGGCAACACTACCCGCTGTAATGGCCGTTCCACTGATCAAAGTCAGGGTCAGGGTAGCGGGAACTTCAGGTATCAGTGCGCCGGTGCCAGCATTGGTGGAGGCCGCAGAGCCAGCAGCAATGCCCGTCACCGTATATGTGCTGGCTCCAATCTGTACGGTGGAGGTATTTACCGTTAATTGGGAGGTAGTGCCGAAAGGAACTTGAATGGTTCCGGCTCCCGACGCACCAACCGTGATACCACCCCAAAGGTTAACACTGGCTGTAACAGATGTTGCCGTCGCAGCCCCTACATTTGTTGCAGTATTGTTCAGGAGCGACGTACTGTAAGTATCATAACCATTGCTGTTGGACGCGACTTTATAGACATAAGTCACGGCGCCTCCGGCGACTGTAGTCTGACCAACCGGGTTGGTAACCGTCGGCTGAGCACCCACTGTGTTAACTGTTACGCTGACATTAGCGGTCGCAAAGAGCACGGTCGTACCTGACGTGTAGTTCACCATGACCGTGTTGTAAATGGTCGCGCCGCCGCTTGTTCTGGCCTGAGCTGCCTGCGGCAGTGCAAAGGCCAACAACGCCAGTACCGCAAAACCGGTAATAAACGTTCTGATTGCTGTTGATCTGATTCTACTAAATTTCTTTTCCATCATACTTCCTCCTTAAATAGTTTTGTTTTTAAATTTTTATAAATACTCGAAATATTCTCTTTTATTTCGTTTGCACCTGAAAACCGACCTGACCTTTACCGTGAGCAGGAACCACATTGACCGTCCAGCGGATATGGGTGTATTGTTCCGGAGATGCGGTCTTTTTTTCCATCTTGCCGTTTACTTTGACCTCGTAGGTAAGCAGAGAAGGCTTCTTAAAGGTCTTGCCACCGTCAATGGAAAAGGTTATTTCCGCGTTATCACCAAAGGCACTGCCGGGAATATAGACAGATCCTTTTGGTATCGGATCATCCAGAAAAGAGTTTGTCGCCTCCTTATCGCCGGAGTTAACGTAATTGATCGTGTAAAAAATCACGTCTCCAGGATTAACCTTGTCAGCGGCAACCCTCTTTGTAACCTTGTTTACAGTTACCTCTTTTTCCGCCTTCATGTGTACTGTAATGAGTGCTTCGGCAAAAACCTGCACTGAAAACAGCAGCAAAATCAGCGCTATCAACAATGGAATAAATTTTTTCATTTCATCCTCCTTTTTTCTTTTTTAAAATTGTTCTTGTTAAAAATATGTCCTCTCTTTTACGCTTTCTTTATATTTCATATCAAAAACAGCATCGAAACCGCTTCCAACGCAATTTTTGCAGTCAATTTACCGTCACCTGGAAGACTATTGTGGCAACTCCGCCTGACGGTAAAGTACCGCTCGCCGCGACCGCTGCAGCACGACCGCTGTTGTTGTCAATCAGTAATCCTGCAATCAGCGGTAAGGTAGAGCCATCGCCGGCCACAGTAATACCGTTCAATCTGGTAGAATTAGCCACATATGTGGTGTAAGCGGGCAAGTGATCAATCGCAGTAGCGTTTGTCGCTGTTCCGGCGCCGGTATTGGTAATAGTTATCGTATAGGTAAGAACCTGCCCGGGATTGACGGGACTGGGGCTGGCCGATTTAACAACGGTCAGTGCCGCCGGCAAAGTTACCGACATCGAGGCATATCCGGTATCGCTGACCGTCCCTTCAGTACCTTCAGTTGCTGTGACACTGATAGACCAGTTGCCTGCGGGGTAAGACGATAATACTTGAAATGCGTAGTCGTATGTTTTCGTCAGGCTCGTCAGGCTCGCCGGGTAGTAGGTCATTGCAGCGGCAGAGACAATTGTGGTGCCGCTGGGATTCTTGATCGTTATTGTCGGAATATTGACGATATCATAGCTGCCGAAGGGGTCGCTGACCACCGCACGGATGTAAACCGTGGTGCCGGACGCAACCGAGGATACAATGCTTCCGCCGGGATAAGCAGCACTATACAGGCTGATGCTGTTAACATTGATGACATTTTGAGATGGCAGACTCACATATGAATTGTTCGTACCGCTCATTGGATAAACGATAACATTGCGAGTTCCGTTACCGGTACTCTGGTTAATGACAGTGAGCTGCCAACTATTACCAGTGGCACAAGTCATGGGGAGCGTTGCAGTTCCATTCGCAGCAGTTAAGGTAAAATTGTATGCATTTACTGCTGTAGACATATTGGTTTCAGTCACGTTCCCAGAACTCAGATATGTGCCGGTCGCCGAAGAACAGGCCAGACGAACTTCAACATTGCGGGTTGCAGTTGCATCGGAGGCCAGATATAGTGTTACCGGAACTGAAGCATTGATTGTTACGTTTGAAGCCAATACCGGATTTTCTGCCGACGTATATGACCCGCCGGTTTTAGCCAGGGTTTGGGTACCTGTCAATCCCGTTGGTTTTGTGCGGGATAGTTTCCATGTTGGCGTTGACGTGCCGTCATACAAATAGAGTAATTTGGTTCCCGTACCGGCTGCCGTCCCGCCAACCGTGACCACCGGTGCAACAAGCGTTACAACCGCGCCATTGGGGTTGGTGACGGTAGCGGTATTGTTGATGGCGGTGCCCGGTGTGTCCGTACTGACAATGGTTGCAGTATAAACAATCGTCACGGAACCATTGGCGGGAATACTGATGCCTGTAGCGCTTAAAGCACCCGCACTGTAAGAGCATGTTGCTCCTGACGGACAACCGGTTATGGTTTGGCCTGTCAGATTGGTGGTGTCGATGGTGTCGGCGACAGAGATGCCGCTGGTCGCGAGTCCGCCGTTTTCATTCAAGGTGATGGTATATTGCAGGGTATCACCGGCCGCATAATTGCTGCCGGTGAGGTCGGTAACCGTTTTAGTGGAAGTTGAAAGGTTATTTACGGGAACGGTTACCGTTGCGCTGTTGTTGTTGGGATTGTAGTCGGTGACCGAACCGGGGATGACAAGACTCGCTGTGTTGCTGAGCTGGGCTGGTGCCGGCGCGCTAACGGTACCGGTTATGGTGTAAGTCACCGAACCGCCATAAGGCAGGTTGGCGGTAGTGTTCAGGGCGTTACCGGAGCCGGAAGCAGCTCCGCAGCTTGTACCCGATGGCGAACCGGCAACAACGGCACAGGTCCAGGCAACGCCTGTAATATTTGTCGGGACATTGTCTGTGATTCCCACACCGGTGGCAGTAATGTTGTTGGGACCGTAGTTGATCGCGGTAAGGGTATAAGTGATCGGACTGCCTATGGTTGCGGTGGCAACAGATGCCGTCTTGGTGATGCCCAGATCTATGGAGGTGCTCGTGCCCTGATTGGTCACCAGCAGATTGCGGATTTCATGATAGTTGGTGGAACCGCCGGTACTTGCGGCATAACCGACCATCAATGACTGTGAGGTGGAAATCGCGGGAAGCAGCGCGCCGTTAATCATCTGGACAGGAGTTGTATTATAACCAAACTGGATCCAGACATTAGCAGTCGGATTCGGCGCAGGACTGATCTGGATTATAACTTTACGATAGTTTGCGCTGGTCTGGACCGGCCGGGTTGCCCCGTTGTACCAAAGTGATCCGTTGTTGGCAGACGTTGCAATCCAGGGATAAGAGGTGGTACCCTGAGTCGAGCCGATGGCACCATTGCCGAAGCCAACAACGGAGCCGCGAATTGTTACCGTATTGGCTTGTAAACTATTGCCGAGGTATCGTCCCTCGCAGCCGTAAGCGAAGTTGCCGTACTCGTCGACGCCGATCCCTACGTATCCTCCAGTGATCCCTGGCACGGTAGTGGCGGGTGGGTTGCAAGTTGCCGTGGAGAGCTTTTGCGCGTAACCGAGAGACCCGCCGAATGCGCCGATAACGAAACCTGGACCTGGACTTGGTACCCCTGCGTCAAAAAGGTATACACTGTAGCCGTCCGCTCCGCTGCCTCCCCAGGTGGCATAGTCGAACTGGACAAGAAGACCCTGGCTCAGGTCGAAGGGTGTGATATTGTAAGCATAGCCGGTCTGGTTGCCCGAGTTGTTGGTGAGTCGCAGCCATCCCGAACCTACCGGGTCGATAGTGCCATTGCCTGTCAGGAGGGATGAAGTAGGATTGCCGCCTAATACCCAGTTGGTTTGATCTGTACCTGTCATAGGGGCATTTATAATTATGTAGCCGTACGATACACCGCTGCATATAAGCCAAATAGCCATGGCCATAAGCAAAAGAGGAATGCTCCGCCGGAAGTTCAGGCTTGCACAGGTTTTATCAATCAGTTTTTTCCGGTAATAAAGAATCATTATAACACCGATAAAAATGCTCTTTTTGTTTATGCGAAGTTATTTCCGCCCTTGATATCTTATATTCAAGGGCATCTGACTTCTTAAAAAAACACTTTGGTAACCCGTCCGTCCAGTTATTGCTTTTAAAGAAGAGGAGTGGGGGAAAGAACCTGAGCAGTTAAAAAACAATTTCGGATACGTGGCTTTGCGTCGCCGGATTACTCCGGGTTTGCCTTTATCAGTGTTCGTTTGATTTATATTTTTTCTTAATAAATCAGTTTATCTTGTTTCCTCCGGAAAACAAAAAAAGCCGCTCTTTAAAAAAAGAGTGGCTTTCTTTTTTTTCGAAAAAATACTTTTCGATTTTATAGGTTTGTTCTATAATTAACACTATAACAACACTACCTTTACTAGTACTTTTACATATATTCTCAACATATGAATTTGTCAAGTTTTTTTTCATATAAACGCATAACATCATTGGGGAATAATAATTCTTTTTCATAATGACCATTTCCTATCAACTAATAATTATTACTGTCTGATAGTAAAAGCAATATGCGGGCCAAAACATTTGGACTCCTGCAATAATATCTATCATCTCTGAATAATTACACTTTTTAAATAAAATATCTTATGTTTGTTGAAATAATACTACTGTATATAGTAAATCCACGAAATATGGTGGAGAGTTTTCTATGCCATCCAGGAATCATCACCTAAATGCCAATAGTAATAATTCTAACCTTATCGGTAAAAAATGGGACTTATATACTTGACTCTCTTTATAAATTGCTTCTTGTTTGTAGAAAATTAAATTATAGTTGCATTGGCCGATATTTTGTCAGGTGATCTCCTGAATATTGTTTATGTAATCTTAAACTTGTAACCTGACGCCTTGAATTTAAGCAATCTGTATGCCACAGATATTAATTATAAAAACATTATCATTAATGATACTATTTAGCTTATAAAATCAATCACATGTGATTTAAACATTTGTTTAAAATATAAATAACAGTATTTAATCATTAAAAGAAAGCGGGAATTTTCACAAAAAACAGGTTAATTTTACAAATGAATGTTTTGCGAAAACAGTTGTAAGCATTGCGGAGGGGTTCATCATTACAAAGAAATTCATCATGAATTGACGGAAGAAGAAACGAAACAAATCTCTAGTAGAAATGAAATGATAATGTATGGGTATAATATTAGAAATTAACATAATACGCTTAGCACGAGGCTAAAAAAGACTAATTTCTTCATTCAACCTCCAAACAGAGGAAGTAAAGTATATAATTCCCTAAAAAATTCTTGACTTGTTAAAATAACACCGTTATTTTAACGTCGCTATTTTAAAGATAAGGAGCCGCTAATGCCCAAAGCGCCCATGACGAAAGAAGAAATAGAAGATACCCGGGAACGTATTTTAGATACAGCTCTTGACATCATCATTAAAGACGGATTTAACAATCTAAGCATACGTAAAATAGCCTCCCGTTTAGGCGTTACTGCCACAACTATTTATAATTACTATACCAATAAGGATGAACTTAATCTGATGATCCGGATACGCGGGTTTGAGAAGCTCCATGACCTGCTTATAGAAAGATCAGCTCCATTTAACAATATCGAAGGGCAATTGAGGGCCATGATTCGCGGTTATGTTGAATTCGGCCTGACCCACCCCAGTTACTACGATATAATGTTCAATCTGCACACGCCTAAATATCTAGACTACGTGGGCACCGATATAGAACCTCTCGCCTATAATGAAAAACAGAACGCATTGAAGTGTTTTTCTCTTTTTATCGAACATATCGGCGCCTATATAAATGTTACCCAAGAGAAAAAAGATCAGTTCGTGGTGTACCTGCTGGTTAAATTCTGGTCTGATCTTCATGGCCTCGTCACGCTATGCAACAGCCGGTTATTTCATGAAGTGCTGGACAACGTGGAGACCTTTATAGAGAAACGAACCTCGGACATGATAGAATATATTGTGCGGCTCAAAGAACGTCTCGATAAAGGAGAGGCGCTGTTTTAAACATAGGCGATAAGAGAATTATTAAATTTTTTATTTTAATTTGGAGATAAAACACATGCAAGATGCCCAAAAAAGTTTTACGAATACACTGGCCAATCTGTTTTTTAAATTCTTCGCCTTTAATTTCAACACGCGTCCGTCATTAAATAAATATCTGAGGTGCGATGACGGCCCTCTCAATTTCACGTTTGGCATAAAAACAGAAAACGGCAGTGTTGAACAAGCCATATGCTTTGAAAACGGCAAGGTCAGCGTATTGAATAAATTTCCGGAAAAACTGGACTCGCAGCTTATATTTGTCGATGAAAACGCGGTCAAAGAAGCGGCCACACAGCCTCCCAACAGACTGATGCTGGCCTTGATGGAAAACAGAATAGTCATGCACGGCAACCTTGGTTATCTTCAACTGGTTAATTTTTATCTTTCGCTGCTTTTAAAACACATCCAGATCGTTAAACTGAAAAAAGAAACAAAAATGGAGAATCGAAAATACGACGCCCAAGCGGCAGCAAAAAACAGCATTGACGGAAGATCATTGCGTCAACTCAAGGCCGGCTCTATTGATCCGGGCGTTAAGTTTTTGCCCGACCCCTATCTCGCGGAGTATTCCCTGAATGACTTTCCGAGAGTAAAGGATTTTCTGTACATCCATTTAAAGACCCGAGCGGCAATATGCCATGAGCGGGCCCAGATATTGACCGAATGGTACAGAGAGAATGGATTTGAAACCGATAAAAACGGGAAACCATTCGTTGCCGAACTCCGTCAGGCCCAGGCATTCAAATATCTGATGGAAAATAAAAAACCGATTATCAGAAACAATGATCTTATTGCCGGAACAAGTACCACCAAAGAAATTGGCGTTATCATCTATCCCGACGCGCACGGCACCATGATCTGGGGAGAACTGGTCACCGCGCCCTTCAGGCCGCTCAACCCCTATGATGTCGATCCTGAGACGATTGATGTTCTTCACAACAAGGTATTTCCTTTCTGGCTTGGACGTAATTTTCGTCAATGGGTGAGAGACAATAAGGGTTATCCAACCTGTCAGAAACTCGACGAGCGCTTCGCCGCCTGTTTCTTATGGAAAACCGTCGCGCTGTCTCACACCATCTTAAATTATCCTGAAATATTAAACCTTGGCACAAATGGCATCATGGCAAATATAGATAAGGAACTAAGCAACACGCCGGAATCCGAACGGCAAAAGCACGATACGCTCCGGGCAATGAAAATCAGCCTTGAGGGAATAAATGCCTATGCGGAAAATCTTTCGATAGAAGCCCAGCGATTGGCAAAACGGGAAATGAAACCTGAACGCAAAAAGGAATTGCTTCATCTGAAGGATATCTGCCGTCGTGTTCCCCTGAATCCCTGCGTCACACTCGATGAAGCCGTGAATGCCATGTGGATAATGTGGATAGGCGTGCACATGGAAAACACAAACGCCGGATTCTCACTCGGACGGCTGGATCAGTGGCTTCAACCTTATTTTGCGGCCGACATGGAAAAACTGACAAATAAAAAGGAGAGACAGGAATATATAAAGCACGCCATCGAACTTATCGGCTGCTTTTATATGCGTTGCACGGATCATCTGCCATTAATACCGGACATTGGCAACTATTTGTTCGGCGGCAGTTCCTCCGATCAGGCTATTACGCTAGGCGGAGTGACGCCGGGAGGTGAAGACGCGGTCAATGATATGACTTATATCTTTCTGAAAGTTACGGAAATGCTCTCCATCCGCGACCCCAATGTCAACGCCCGTTACAATAACGGGAAAAACAGCGACACTTATTTAAAACGTCTCTGTGAAGTCAATTTAAATACCACAGCGACCCCTTCGATTCATAATGACGAGGCGGTCATGGCATCACTGGCTGAATTCAACTATCCTGCAGAGCATCTGCGGGACTGGTCAGCGACCGGTTGCGTGGAACCCACGCTCTCCGGCCGCCACATCGGTCACACCAACTGCATGATGTTCAATATGGTGGCAGCCCTCGAAATGGCTCTCAATAACGGGCGGCACCCGTTGATGCGATGGGATTTGGGCCCAAAAACCGGCGATGTCAGAACCGGAGACTTTCAGGATTATGAATCGTTCTTTAACGCGTTTGCGACACAGCTTCGATATCTGGCCGGCCAGACATGCCAATACAACAATTTTCTGGGCGAGGCTCATCAGGCCATCCGCCCGACCCCTTTTATCTCTTCCCTGATAGAAGGTTCGCTGAAAAACGGCAAAGACGTCACAAAAGGAGGCGCTCTTTACAACTCGTCAGGAACCGCGTGCATTGGCCTTGCCGACATCACCGATTCACTGATGGCTATTAAAAAATTTGTGTTTGAAGATAAAAAAGTTTCTTTCAGCGAACTACTAAATGCGGTTAACACCAACTTTAAAAACGATCCGGCCCTGCTTGCCTTAATCAAAAACAAGGCCCCGCTGTTCGGTTCCGGTAACCCCGAAGCTCTGGCGACAGCCAATCAGGTAGCAAAACTTGCCCATGACTGTTTTGGAGAACACGCCAATTACCGCGGCGGCCGATATACAGCGGGGTTCTGGTCCATGTCCAACCATGTGGCTTTCGGCACGTTGACAGGAGCGCTTCCTTCAGGACGGCTGGCCGGCAAAGCATTTACACCGGGACTGACGCCAGAAGCGCACGCGTCCAAAAGCATTTTAGATAACATCCGTGATGTCGCCAAACTGGAGCCGAAAAACCTGAACAACAATATTGCCTTCAATGTGAAAGTTGTGCCCGGGGCGCATGAGACACATCAGGAAACCGTGGATAACATCTATTCATACGTGAAGACATACTGCAACCTCGGCGGCATGCAGATACAACTGAATGTCGTATCGTCAAAAACACTCAGAGACGCCATGGAACATCCCCAGAATTATCAGAATCTGCTTGTCAGGATATCAGGTTATAACGCCTACTTCGTGACTCTCAACAAAGACATGCAGACAGAATTAATCGAAAGGGCGGAGTTCGGCATATGATACCAATTCGCTTGTACTTGCCACTTTGCAGGTGGCAACTTCAAATCGAAATGGTATAAATTTATCGGAGCTATCCGAAATAACATTTACTTATGACACAAAACGAAACTAGAGCTCCTTTAATTCTTGAAATCAAAGGCAACAGCCTTGATGACGGACCGGGCATACGGTCTGTGGTGTTCTACAAAGGATGTCCCCTTTCCTGCGTGTGGTGTCACAACCCTGAGAGCGAAAAGGCCGTGGTTGAAATCGCCTTCGACGCCAAATTGTGCGTTGATTGCGGCGCCTGCCGCGATATTTGTCCGGCAGGCGCGCTTAAGCGCGACAATCGTTTTTATATTAACAGAAGCAAATGCACTCTTTGTTTTTTATGCGTTGAGGCCTGTCCGTCCGGAGCGTTGGACAGAGTTGGCAAGACATTGTCCGTTGACAACATTATTAACAAGATTCAGCTCGACAAACCATTTTTCGACACATCAGGAGGCGGCGTTACTCTGTCCGGAGGAGAGCCCACCCTGTATATGGAATTCACATCCCGGCTTCTGAAGACTCTCAAACGGCACAACATTAACACGCTTCTGGAAACCTGCGGTTATTTTGATCCCGGCAGGTTTATGGACACGCTCTATCCGTATCTTGACATAATTTATTTTGACATCAAACTCATCGACAGCATTGCCCATAAAAAATATTGCGGCCTACCCAACGAAAGAATACTGGATAATTTTAAACAGATTTCCAGCACAGTAAAAAAAGACAATAAAATACTTCTTCCGAGGACGCCGCTTATTCCTGATATTACCGATACGGAAGCAAACATCAGCGGAATCGCGGCGTTTCTAAAAAACCTTAATATTACCGAAGCCGCCCTGCTTGCGTATAATCCTTTATGGCACGAAAAAAGCGATAAAATCGGGGTGGACGATCCATATAAAAAAAACAAAACTATGACTTCCTTTTCGGAGAACTCCATCGTGAAGCGATGCAAAGACATATTCGCGAACGCCGGTATTAAAAGTTCGGCGTGAACCGGGATATGAGCCGGCAATTATAAAGCTTACGGCTTGCAGCAAATTAAAAAATCTATCGACAAAAAATTAATGAAATGAGGAGAAACATGATGGCCTTCTTTTCCAACAAACTCGCCTTTATTACCGGAGGATCAAGCGGCATCGGCCTGGAAACGGCAAAGTTACTGGCATCGCAGGGATGCAGTCTGGTTCTGATTGCCCGAGGGAAGCCCCTGCTGGATAAAGCATGTCAGGACATCGTGGCGTGCATGGATAAAACTTCCCAGAGTGTCAACACCATATCCATTGATGTGGCGGACAACAACGACGTACGGCAAAAAATCAGCGCCGCTGTCGAACGGTTCGGCATTCCCGACATATTGATAAACAGCGCGGGCGTCGGTTCGGGAGATTATTTTGAAAATATTTCCTATGACCGGTTTGACAGATCAATGAAAATAAATGTGTACGGCACCCGAAACACCATCAGCGCCGTACTCCCTTTTATGAAACAAAAAGGCGGCGGCCATATCGTCAACATTTCTTCCATGGCGGGACTGATCGGCATGTTCGGCTATTCTTTGTACAGCGCAACGAAATACGCCCTCGTGGGGTTTTCCGAATGCCTTCGCAGCGAACTAAAACTTTTTAATATTAAGGTCACGCTGATCTGTCCTCCGGAAGTCAAAACACCCTTTATCGAAGAAGAATCGAAAACGCTCCCGCCGGAGGGACGTGCCGTAAAAATATTCGCCGGTTTATTGAAGCCCCGGACCGTGGCACAGGCGATTGTCCGCAGTATCAAAAGAAATAAATTTCTTGTCGTTCCGGGTATTGCCGCCAAATTTTTATATTTTCAACACCGCATCAGCAACGGTTTTTTCACACGTACGCCCTCAGACTGGATTGTAAAATTTGTTGCCCGGCGGTCAAGGAAATAGAAATCGAAATCATGCCCATCCTTCAGCCGCCAGCGCGTCGTGCAATTCATCAGGGTGGTGGCGGCACCGGAATTCAAGGCGGCTGGACTCGTTGTGCGCTTTGCTGTAAGGCAACCCTTTTGTCATGCGGTTGCGTTCGTGCAACTCATGCAACAGCACAAACCCCCTTTCCTTCTCCTCTATATCGTTGTCAATCCAGACCTCGTTCTTCGGAACGAATTCATAAACGTGGTCATGACCTCCGGTGGTGAAATCAATATCGAATACACTTCGCACCAGCCGGTCATTGACAATCCATACGCTTACACCATCCTCCAGTTTCTTCCATAAGCTTTCGTGCACCGCGTTAGCATCAGGAAGGTCTTTCCCGCGATGTGTCAGTTTGCGGACATCTCCGGCTCACCGCCTTACTTTGCGTTCAACCAGATCGGCCTGTGTAATTGCGTCGTCATATGACGCGCCTTTCGCCATGAGATCATGTTCCACCAGTAAGTGATCGATGAAGAAGACGTGTTCATCAGGCTTTGCTTCCCGGTCAAGCCAGAACTCATTTTTGGGTATGTAATGATATCTGTAGTGCTGGCCGAAGTTCGTGAATTCTTCGTCGATGTGGCCGCGAATGTATGCGCCATCTACTATCCAGACCTGATAATCACCCCGTGTTTCATCCTTCTTCAGATACGGTGGTTTAAGCTTCTCTGCCGTAGTATTTTCTCTTTGTCATAAGATTTTTGGCTATGCCGCGCCGCTTTTTAGTGCCGGCTTAAGGCAAGTTGTTAAATTTCGTTTTTAGATTGAAGGAAATGACTTAAACCGTCATCTAAACCATTGGGAACGATAAGCCACCCATCAACTAAAAATAAGAATCGGAACTGTGGCGATAATTCCCCACATCAAAGGCAGAATCAAATCGGCGATCACTCCGAGCACGATAAACAATCCCCGGAATATCTTACGCTCCATATATAGAACCTTTAATGATCTACTTTGCGGTAAAATATTCTCTTAACCACTTCTGCCATAAATATATAAAGCATGACAATAAGACCCATCATCAATAGAAATGATACCGGCAGTAATGCAAAACCGAATATATAGCCCAACGGTGTAAAAGGCAGAACAAGAGTGGCCGCAACGATAATGATTGTGGCTATCACCAAATATTTTCCCGGACGGCTCTTAAAGAATGGCCTCCTGCTGCGAATGACCAGAACGATAAGTGAAGCGGAAACAACTGATTCCATAAACCAGCCTGTTTGAAACTGCGCCTGTGTGGCATGCAGAATCCATATTAATACGCCGAAAGTCATGTAATCAAAAATAGAACTGACCAGGCCAAAGGTAATCATGAATTTTTTTATAAAAGCGATATCCCACCTGCGGGGCTTGTCAACCATTTCACTATCTACATTATCCGCGGCTATGGTCATTTCCGGAAAATCCGTCATCAGATTCGTCAAAAGTATCTGTTTGGGCAACAGGGGAAGAAAAGACAAAAACAGAGAAGCGCCGGCCATACTGAACATGTTCCCGAAATTAGCGCTGGTGGCCATAAAGACGTACTTCAGGGTATTGGCAAAGGTCGTCCTCCCTTCTCTCACCCCCTGCACTAAAACAGCAAGATCCTTTTCCATAAGTACTATATCGGCCGATTCCTTGGCTACATCCGCCGCCGTATCCACCGAAATGCCAACGTCCGCGGCATGAAGGGCTGAAGCATCATTAATTCCGTCCCCCATATATCCTACGACATGCCCCGCCTTCCTCAGCGCCAGAATAATTCGTTCTTTCTGGTTGGGTTCTATTTCCGCGAAAACATCCGTTTCCACCACTTTCCGTAAGAGGGCCGCATCGCTTATTTCATGTATTTCACTTCCGGAAAGAATTTTAGCCTCAGGCATCCCGATATCATGGCTCACTTTGGCGGCAACAAGGCGGTTATCCCCCGTAACGATTTTCAGAGAAACACCAAGCTGTTTGAGATTAGCGATTGTTTCAGCAATTCCTTTTTTGGGCGGATCAAAGAAAAGAAGAAACCCGAGAAATATCATGTCGCGCTCAAGATCTTTATGAATAACAGATTCCACGCCCATATCCTTGTAAGCCAGACCGAGCAGGCGAAATCCCTGAGAGCTGAGCATTTCGAATCTCTGCTGGATCTGCTGCATGACCGAGGCTACGGCCACATTATCTCCCCCGGGAGTTTCAGCCAATGCACAAATGGAAAGGATATTGGGAATTGTTCCTTTCGTCACCATCAAATACCTGCTGTCTTTTTCAACCAGAATACTCAACCGCTTACGAATAAAATCGTAAGGCACTTCATCCGCTTTTTTGTATCCGGAGATATCCTGCTGTTTGTAAGACAGAATTGCTTCATCAAGAGGATTGGTAAATCCCTGTTGAAAAAAAGCGTTCATGTACGCATGAAAGAATATTCTGTCACTTGGATTACCCTCGAGATCTAATGCCGAATTCATCGTTACTTTGCCTTCGGTCAGGGTTCCCGTCTTATCCGAGCACAGCACATCCATACTCCCGAAATTCTCAATTGCAGCCAGTCGCTTAACAATGACTCTTTGCGCGGCCATCTTTTTTGCGCCATGGGCCAGGTTAATGCTGATGATTGCCGGCAGCAGTTGTGGCGTCAGCCCAACGGCCAGAGCCAGCGAAAAAAGAAACGATTCCAAAACCGGTTTGTGGAAAAAAACATTGATCGCAAATACTATGACAACCAATGCTAAGGTAACTTCGAGCAGGAAGTATCCGAACTGCTGGATGCCGCGTTCAAACTCAGTTTCCTGAGGCCTTAACTTAAGCCTTTCGGATATTTTTCCGAATTCCGCCTGCTGTCCTGTGAAAACCACAACTGCCTTGCCTGTGCCACTGATGACATGAGTTCCCATAAAGACGCAATTGGTGCGTCCGCTAAGCGGCGTTTCTGCCGGCAATAACCCGGCCGCCTTCTCGACAGGGTACGTTTCGCCGGTCAGAGTTGCTTCATCAACAAAGAAATCCTTTGATTCAATAATCAGACCATCGGCCGGAATGGCATCTCCGGCATGCAATATAATAATATCTCCCGGCACAACATCTTCAAGAACAATATCTGCCGTTTTCCCGTCACGAAAAACGGCAGTTTTGATACTGACGATGGCCAGTAACTTGTTGACAGCATCAACGGCGCCGCGTTCCTGCCAAAATCCCAAAAGGCCGCTGATCAAAACGATAAAAAGAATAATAACAGCATCTATGGGGTCTTGAAGGAAAAAAGACAACCCTGCGGCAAAAACAAGAGTCAGGATAATAGGACTCTTGAACTGAGCAAGCAGCAGGGAAAGCGTATCTGATCTTTTGGGAGGCTTCAGCAGATTAGCGCCGTAGTCCATCAGACGCTGCTTGGCCTCCGGGCTGCTTAATCCTTCCGGCCTCGTGCAAAGCCCGGTCAGCAAGTCACTTTGAGTTACGCTCCAGTATGCGGGTGGTTGTTTAATCATATCAGCGTACGGTAATGCGTTATATCAATCGTCGGGTCTGTTTATACCTGAGATTAGTATTTATTTTTAATATTCTCAGGAGAAGGGGCTCATGTGTTGGCAAATACCCTTCAGAAACACTTCTGTTCTTAATGATAAGTGTACTAACGTCTATAAACCGGCTTTTTTCACAAGTTTTAATAAAATGTTGTTTTTTTCAAAACAAAGATAGGGAATTTCCCTTTGTAAGTCAATTATTTTCTCTTACGAAATTTTGCATCGATATGCGATGATAAAGCGCACGGGTAATGTATTTTTAAGCAGAATGAGATTCTTCATATTGTTACCAAAACAAGTCTTAACAAAGTTATGACCATTATTTTTTAGAATCTTGTTTATTTGTTGCATTATCCGGCGGATTTAATTACAATCTATTATAACATTGCGTAAATCCTATGATTTGGAGAGCACAGTGGACAATAAAAACAGATACGATATTAAATACCTGTTTGAACCTCAAAGCATTGCCGTTATCGGCGCTTCACAGGACAAAAAGAAGATCGGCTATGCCATATTTAACAATATAATTTCCGGCGGATATAAGGGGAAAGTATTCCCCATAAGTCCTAAGGGCGGCGATATTGACGGGCATAAAGTATTTACTGATGTTCTGGAAGTCCCGGATGATATTGATTGCGCGTCAATTGTGATTCCGTCGGGTCTTGTAAAGAACGCGGTAAAAAACTGCGCTCAAAAGAAAGTCAAATTCATTCAGATCATAACTTCCGGATTTTCAGAGATTGGAAATGTCCGGGAAGAAAACGAGATTGCTGAAATTGCCAAAGCAGCGGGAACGCGCATCGTGGGCCCGAATATGTTTGGTCTCTACTCCTCGGCAGCGTCGCTAAACGCCACTTTCTCCGCTGACAGAATAAATCCGGGCCATGTTGCCATACTCACGCAAAGCGGCGCGCTGGGAATCGCGATGATCGCAAAAAGCTCCATTGCCAACATGGGACTTTCCACCATCATCTCGATCGGGAACAAATGCGATGTTGATGAAGCCGACCTTCTTGATTATCTCATCCATAATGACAATACAAAAGTTATTTTTATATATATTGAAGGCGTAAAGAAGGGGGAGCGGCTGATCGAAACCCTAAAGGCTGCCACCGGTAAAAAACCTGTTATCGTCATAAAGTCTGGAAAATCGAAAAGAGGAGCACAGGCCGCCGCTTCGCACACGGGATCGCTGGCGGGCTCGGATGAAATATTCGATGCTATCATGAAACAGTGCGGGGTACTCCGGGCCGAATGCCTTGGGGACGCATTCAACTGGTGCCAATTCATGATTTCGACCACTGCTCCCAAAAACTACAACAGCGTGATAGTGACGAACGGAGGAGGCGTAGGGGTTATGGCTACCGACGCGTGCGAAAAGTACGGAGTTCCATTATATGATAATCAATCCGCGTTAAAGAACCTCTATGATGCTGTTACACCTTCGTTCGGATCAACAAAAAATCCTATCGATCTTACAGGAACGGCCGACGCGACGGATTACACGCGCGCCCTTTCAATCGCGGCCGAGTCCGGAGAAATGGGTTCCACAATCGGGCTTTACTGCGAAACAGCGATTATGGATTCCAGTAATCTCTCTCAGATGATAACCGATACTTACACGATCCATAAGAAAAGCGGCAAATCCATCAGCTATGCTCTGATTGGCGGTGCGCAGGTTGAAGGCGCTATAGAGTCTCTGAGAACCGCCAGCATTCCTGTTTTTAACGATGTGGAGCAGGCCGTGTCGTGCATCGGAGCATTCTATAGATACTACAAATATATCGATGAAGTATCTTATAAATTTGATGAATACGAAGTAGACGTAATGGCGATCAATAAGATTATAGACGGAGCATTAAAGGACGGGAGAACCTTTTTTCTTGCAAACGAGGGAGCGGCTTTAATGCGGATTGCGGGCATTGCAATTCCGCAAAGCAGAATCGCACATAATATAGACGAGGCGGTGAAGTTCGCCGAAGAGATCGGATACCCGGTCGTGATGAAGATTGTATCGAAAGACATTTTACATAAGAGCGATGCGGGCGGGGTTTTACTGGACATTGATAACAAAAAGGAAGTTATTGATGGTTATGAAGTGATCATGCATAAATGCAGGGAGTATAAAACCAACGCTGTTATTGAGGGCATTGAAGTCACCGAGATGGCAAAGAAGGGCGTTGAGCTTATTGTCGGCGCGAGGAGAGATCCGTCATTCGGCCCGGTCGTCATGTGCGGGCTCGGAGGCATTTATGTGGAAGTAATGAAGGATATATCGTTTCGGGCTATCCCCATAAACCGCGGCACCGCGCTTTCCATGCTCGAAGAAATCAGATCTTATCCGTTGCTTCTCGGCGCGAGAGGAGAGGAGAAGAAGGACATTGAGGCTGTTATAGATATAATCATTAAAATAAGTTCCATTATTAAAAAATGTGAAAGGATTACTGATATAGAAATAAATCCTGTAGTTGTGTATGATATTAAAAACGGCCTCAAGGCTTTAGACGCGAGGATTTTGATTAGCAAACCGAAGGAGAATATACAATGAAAAAAATAGTTGTTTCTTCAATCAGAAGCAATGCCGGCAAAACAAGCATCATCGCGGGAATAATCTCTTCGCAAAAAGATAAGAAATTCGCTTACGCCAAGCCGTTGGGTGACAGATTGATCTATCGCAGAAAACGAAGCTGGGATTACGACGCGAGTTTAATGGTCAGTCTTCTTGAGCGCGAAGGCGAATTGGAAAGCCACTATGAGAAGATTACGCTCGGCTTTGACCATTCCAAACTAAGATACATGTACGATCAGGAAGGTATAAAGACAGCTCTTTCCGATATCGTAACAAATATCGGAGGCAAAAACGATGTGCTCCTTATTGAAGGCGGAAAAGACTTTTCGTGCGGAGCGTACGTCAATCTTGATCCGGTATCCATTGCAAAATATATTGACGGCACGCTCGTAATTGTCGTGAGCGGCGACAACGATTCCATTATTGATGATATCAAATTCATTGAAAAATATATGAAGATAATAGACGCCGATTTCGGCGGCGTTATCATCAACAAGGTAACCGATGTTGAAGCATTTGAGAATTTCTTTGCACCGAGTATAAAAGAGATGGGCATTAATATTATCGGCGTTATCCCTTATGAAGCGCAATTAACCTACTTTACGCTTGATTTTCTGGCGGAAAAGCTCTTCGCCAGAGTGCTTACCGGTGAAGAACACCTTAAAAAAGTCGTTAAGAGTATAATCATCGGCGCACCGTCCGATACCTGCCCTGATACTGATCCGCTTTTTACCAAACAGTGCGTAAGCAGGGAAAATCAATTGATGATAACCGGCGGCGAAAGAAGCGATATGATACTTGCGGCTCTGGAACGGGACACCATCGGTATTATACTCACCAACGATATCGTTCCGCATCATCATATCATTTCCAGAGCTAAAGAGAAAGGCATACCTATCCTTCTTGTAAACATGGACACGTTCATAACCGCCAAGACTATTGACGATATGGAAGCTCTGCTCAAAAAAGACGATACGGAGAAAATTGAGCTTTTGTCTGAGTTGATTGAAAAATATACGCGTATAAAAGACTTCCTGACATAGATGACCGGCAACCCTGCAAGATAAATCCACCAAGAATACCCGATATTTTATTCTTTAACCAGCGTCCATGTTTTATCGGGATTGTACAATTTCATCTTCTGAACTTTTTTTACCGTGTCTGGTCCGAGATTCTTCTCGTAAACCTTTCCCTGTTGATTGACAATAAAAGTCATCACCCCCGATTTGCCCCAGTTCGAGGGAAATGCCACCAACGCAAATCCTCCAACCATGTTGCCATTTATGATGTAATTATAGCTGCCCCCCGGCACTTTCTTTCCCTGTGCTGTCAGTATCTTGAAATAATAGCCATGAAAAGGCGATGGTTCGGATTCCTTGAAAGCAGCCCTATTCTTTTTGTAGCCCTCATGCCACGCCTGTGCCACAAGCTCACCAAGGGGACTCCTTTCCTGGCCCGGCCTGGATCTCCAGAAAAGACCATTCCTCTTACCGGGATCGCTCCGTAGTTTCTGCGCATACGCAAATATACCGTCGCCATCCCAGTCCTTAAGCACATACTCGCGCTGCGCCTTGACGTAGACGTGGCAGACCAGAATGGCCGTAAGTTCATTTTCCCCGATGCGGCGGTTTAGAATCTCTTCTTTACCTGCCTGGGTATCGAAGAACCATTTATCATCATGTTTTACTATGGGAACGGGAAACGGCCAATTCTCTTTGCCGATGTGAAGGATCACTTTCGAATCATTTTCTCTTACAAGATTGCTGTTCTCATCGAGGTGTTTGGCAAATTCAACAAATTCGTCAGCATCCTGCACTTCATCGCCAGAACGAAGGTCTTTCCCATATGGCCCGAATATCTGATCCAGCATGATTTTGTCATTTGCCTTAACAGCTTCTGTAAGCGCTTTTACGGCATCTTCGGGGGATAAGAACAGTTTCTGTGACGGTGCGGCGACTGCCGGCATATTCCATGTAAAAATCAACATCCCTATTACAAAAAGCGCAGCCATAAAAATCATTCTGCGCAATGAATGAAACGCTGAATTTTGCTGAATTGTCTTTGTCATATTTTCCTTCCTTTCCTTACTCATTTATTCCGAGTTATCAGAAAATATAGTCTGTATCACCGGTGCGATTTATCTCCGCCATTTCCCCTGGCCGCGGGAGCATTGCCTCCAGAGCCGCCTCCCCTTTCAGGAGCGCTTCTCTGTGCAGCAGGGGGAGTAGGGGGAGTATAGGAAGAACGCACCCTTTCGCTGCTCTGGCGACTGGTCTGGCCGCGGAGACTCTGTCCCGCGGCTTCACTGGCTTCTCTGTAACCGCCAAAGGTGACCGATGGTGTTCTGGGAGACCGGACAACCGCGCGGGCAGGACTGGTTTGCTGAGTTGGTCTGCTGACACCGGGAGGTTGTTGTTCCGGCTGTTTATTGACATTCGGGATCGTTATGACCGGTTGTTTCCTGATATCCTGAGGAGTCGTCGCCAATTTTGAAGAACCGAAACCCTTTGGCAAAGACACGGCCGGCGCTGTTTTTACAGACCTCCCTCTGATTTCGGTCATCCGCGACTTCATACCCGCGCCGGTACTGACACCGGGGTGCGCCACCCGGAAGCTTTCAGGATTGCCGTGCGACGCATTGTGCTTCCAATTAGCGTTTATGTAAGCTTTGTTTTTGTTAATCGTTTCATTTCTCATATGGACATAAGGTCTTGCGTGATTTACCCAACCGGGGCGGTTCCAGCCATGATAAATAATATGGTGGTGGCTCCAGTCAAAGTCCATGGTCAACCAGTCTCCGATTATCAGACCGGGTCCAAACGTAATGAAAGGCGCTTCGTCAGAATCCCATCCCTGGGCATAGACATCTGAAGGATCATAAGACGGAATGTTGACATACTGCGGCTGGGCAGGAATGATCTCAATATAATCTCCCACAATTATTATAGTCTGCCAATTGTTACTTTCCAGATTGCCAGCGTTTCGGGCCTCCCATCTGAGCCTCTGGATGGACGCGGTTACATCTTCCGGCTGATTAAGAAAAGCATCTCCTATATCGGCGGTCCAGTCCCCATACTCAGTCATCATCTTCAGAATATCAGGATAGTGGGCAATAGCCTTGACGGAGTCGTCCCAGTTCTGCGTATCAATTTCTGATATCGCCCCGCCGCTTGTTTGCCAGTCATACGCGTCGGCAATTTCCTGCGGATACGTGGAAGCCGGCAGCATCTGGGCCAACAGAGGGTCAGGATAGAGGGCAATCGACGCGAAAAGGTTATCAAGTTCCTGATCAGTAAATAATGGCGGAGATGCGGTGTATTGGTCATCGGCTAGAACATTAATTGACCCAAGAGTCAAAAGGAGAACAACAAAAATAAACAGACAATTTTTTATGCCGTTCCTCATCATAGTCAAAACTCCTTCCTCCTTTTGCCTGGAGATTCCTCGTATATATCAGTTGCTCCTGAAAACAATTATGTCAAATTATAGAACATCCGGAAACAAAGTCAACCGGTATTAAATAAGAAAACGCAAACAGGATACTTCTTTCCTCACCATTTGAGTACGCAGAAAGTATCCTGTTTGTTCATACGTCTTTTGGGCCAAGTTGCAGTCAAAGGATGAGCTTCGGCAATAAGGAGGCTTGGGAAGGCGCATTACTGATACGTCTTGAGGACGTCAGCGACGCTGCCAGCAAAGTTAGCCAAAGGCTGCGGCTCGGTATTAGTTTTTACGACGCTGATAATCCACCATCCACGGGGAAAATACCGCCGGTAACGTAATTGGAAGCCCTGGATGCCAAAAAGACAGCCAGTCCCTTTATATCGTCCTCTTCTCCATACATCTTGAGCGGAATCGCGTTAACAGTCAAATCAAGGATTGGTTTCATTTCCGGCTTGAACAAATGAGCCATCATATCGGTCTTGAAAAATCCAGGCGCTATACAGTTTACATAAATCTTGTACCGGGCTAATTTAGCAGCGAGCGTCTTGGTTAAACCCTCCACTGCGAACTTGGAAGGATTATAGGCCACGGCCGGATGCTCTTCTTCATTGGAACCGCGCGAACCGTAGATCGAAGAAACATTGATCATCTTGCCTCCGCCTTTTTCCTTCATGATCCGGGCAACCAACTGAGATAAAATCCAGACACCCCTGATATTGATGTCGAATACCTTTTCCCATTTATCCAGCGGGAAATCCAGCGTGGGCGCGCCCCAGGTAAATCCGGCATTGTTGACTAATATATCAATCGTGCCAAATTTATCCATGGTAGCCTTGACCAGATTTTCAATATCTTCCTTCTTGGCCAAATCGCACTTAACCGCCAGAGCCTTGATGCCCAACTTTTCGAGTTCCTGCACTTCTTTTTCCAGGTTCTCCAGCTTGCGTGAAGCAATCACCAGATTAGAACCGGCTTCAGCCAGACCGGCAGCCATAAATTTACCAATGCCTCTTCCGCCGCCTGTAACGATGGCAACCTTGCCTTTTAAATCAAACAAATCCTTTATATTCATTTTAAACTCCTTATGAAATGTAGTTATATCAATTCTGAATCAAAACGTTATTTTTGTTAGTATCGTTGTCAGCTCCTCGAACACGTATGCCATACGACCCATTGCCCGGAGCCTTGCTTAAGCAATATCATCTTTAATTTAGAAATGGTATTGGTATTTAGTTGCCCCATAAGTTTCAAACTTCGGAGGGTCTGTTTCTTAAGTGTCTGCTGTTTTTTAGAATTAATCGGAACTTCTTTTTCCATGGTAAGCATTTGAAGAGTAATTTTATGTATTTTAAAAAATATATATCAAAACATATGAGGGAATTTGCTAATGATCAATGGTATTCCCCAAAATTTACGGGATGATTCTATTCATCCTCACGATTAGCCGGAACAACCAGATGGATATGACGCCTTGCGAGCATTAGAACGGGGGTGCTCCAGTCACGTCCGGATCCGTCAAGAGCGTTCAGTTCAGCATTCGCGAGCATGAGAAACTCTTGATCCTGACGGTTCAGGTAGTCGGAAAGATGGCTGCGATAACCCTCCAGAGGCAACGTTATGTCACCCTCTACCCTGTAACGGTCAGTCTCAACCACAACTCTTTGATGTCTCACTTCTACGGCGGGCATCAGAGGCGCCACCCCGGAAGAATTGCAGGTCCGTTATTAACCGATGAAAAAAAGACCGCTTGTTTGATAACATATTGGTTATTCATGGCTAAAGTATAAAAAATTAGGACTTATATGTCAATGAAATATTTATGGCGTGAAATATTTATGGCGAAATTATGGCATTCTGTATTGTTCATTGATATCAAGTTACGCGCAAACTGCCGCCTGACAGATGTCAGTTCGCAGTAGGATAAGAACTGTTTTTATCGCGTTCCTTTTGGGGTCGCGCCCGGATCAATGGATAACGATGCTTTAGGAAGGAGGTTCGGGCATCAGATAATTTGTCGTAATTTTATCATGAATAAATAAAAGGGGCGCGGCATAATCCGCAACCCCTTTAATTTCACCGGTATTTCATCGTCTATAATATTTCTATCAACCCGAATATTTCCCCGGAGGATCACTCCCCCGGGGTTTGAAGCTAACCACTGGCAGTAACTTGCTTGCTCTTAGAAAGAAAGAGTAAGTTTGTTGATGATCATGAAATCATCGGTAACTTTGGCACCGCCGGCAAAGGCAGTATTCATGCCCTTGAAATAATCACCGGCGAAGAAATAACCTGCGCCCAGCATATAGGACAGGTTGTTGGTGATTTTGTAAGTGCCGGTAACATCCATTTCCGTACCATAGGTCTTGCCGGGAAAAGTGGCGACTGTGGTCGGACCTGTTGCAACAAATCCGTTCTGATCAGCCTCTGCGTAAGAAATTGAAGCCATGATATCCAACTGAGGAGTGGGTTTTACACCGCCCCTTAACTGACCGAACCACGCATTCATCATTTCGCCGTCAATCGGGTTGACATATGCGGAGCCGGGTCCATAGATGGCGCTGTGACCATATATGCCACCTGCCCAGTAGCCCAGGGTTTGAGTGTTGAACATAATCAAGCAGGGATTCCAATCCACACCGCCGCTAAATGGAGAAACTCCGCCTTCGAGTTTGCTGCCAAAGTCACTGGGATTTTGGCCCTCGACGTATGCAAAAGAGCCGCCGACATAGAATGTGCCGAAGTTCGCTGTGGCATCGACAAATGCGGAAAGCGAACTTATGTTAATTGTATTACCACCGGCAAAGCCGGGACCGCCGTCAGCTTTCATAGCGTCACCAAACCAATACAGAGCTTCCGCCTGCAGAGCGACAGGACCAATCTTGGCCTTAACATAAGGGTCAATCACGTAAACATTTTGCAGGTAACCGTATGGAAATGGTGTAGTGGTAGCCCTATTTGTCGCGTTACGGGTCAAGAGGAAGAGAAGACCTGCCTCGCCGCCCTTGAAGTTATAAATACTTCCTATACGGTAAGAATTTGAGTCTGCATCGGTAAGGTATCCATTGTTATAGATAGTCGAACTATAGGAACCGGCGGTAACAGCACTATAGCGTTGAGATACTTCTTTGCCATAATCAAACCCAAATAAAAATGGTCCAACCGGAACCATATACAGGATCTGGCCTGCGGGAGTTCCAGAGCCGAAGTCTGCCCACACTGTTCCCCATACATAATCCTCCTGGTAACCAATCCTGAAGAGGCCGACTGGTGAAGTGTACTCAATATATCCCAGTCTCATGGCGATGTTTTCGGTTTCCGCCCTTGTTCCCGCGGACTCGTTAAACATATAGTCCTGGTTTACTCCCCATGTATTGGACCTTGCTCCGCCCCAGATTCTTTCCATCGCGTCAAACTGGGTTACCAGTTTCAAGCAGGGAGATACAACAAAATCCGTGCCTACGCGCAGTCTCTGGAAAAAGAACGCTGTGCTGGGATTCTCTGATCCGGTTCTCCCAACCCAATTCTGGAAACCATCATCTAGTGAAATTTTATTTAAATACAATCCGCCGACATAATATTCGGCCCCAACTTTAACGTCAACCGCGAAGGCTGACGCACTGAAGGCCATGACCAGCCCCAGCGACAACAATACCAACAAAAATCTCTTCATTTTTTCCTCCTCATCATTCATAAGGTTAGAAATAATCACGTCTTTTTCTCATCATGAGCATTGAGCGAAAAAGACAACACTTCACCGTCTCCGTAAATCGGCATTTTCCCCAATCCTGATTGCACGATGCACGGTCTTAAAACTTTTATGATCTGGTCAGACTAGATTAGATTACTTTTTCCAATGGCTTTTACTCGACCCTCCTGTATTTCTTTTTCTTACAGCATTCATTTCTTTGATAACCCCACACAGATTTTCCCGTGGGACTTCATCGTCCAATCACATACCGGTGCGGATCAACTTCCTCTCTGAGGATTTTCAGTTCGATTTCAGTCGGTGGCGCTGTTTCCGTTATCTTAGGCGCTTTGAGTAACTCAAATCCGCAGTTGTCCTGAACATCCTTCAGTGAATAGCCGGGATTGATGGAGATAATGCGCATCCGCTTGCTTTCCGGCTCGAAGTCCATCACAGCCATGTTAGTAAAAACCTTGTAAGGCCCGGTTCCCGGGGGAAGTCCCGCCTCGTTCCGGCTGTTGCCGCCCTGAAGCCATCCCGGCGTGGTGATGAACTCGCACTTTTCCACAAAGCGTCTGGCATCCTGGACGGTCAAAACCATCATCTTCCAGCAGAAACTGCCGAAATCATTTGCTCCGCCGCTGCCGGGAAAACGAACCTTGGGCTTAGCGTGGGTTCCTCCAATATACGTAGAATTCAGGTTGCCATACATGTCGATCTGGGCGCCGCCCAGAAAGGTGTAATCGACATATCCCCTTTGACAGGTATCCATAATGGCACCCATGGTAGAAACCATGACCGCCTTGTGACCCGCTCGTGAATCGCCTACGGAAATAGGCATCTCAGGCAGTTGCGGACTGATACTTCCGGCTTCAAACAGAATTGATAAGCTCGGCGAGTTCAGCTTCTGCGCCAGCATGGCCGCGGCACAGGGGGCGCCGGTACCCACGGCCAGCGTTGAGCCGTCCTCCAGTTCCCTTGCAGCGACACAGATCATCAGTTCCATGGCATTATATTGCAGTGTCATTAGTCAGCCTCCTTGTGCAGCAGGTGTTCAATCGTTCTGAGTTTGAGCATTTTTTCCATGCCGCCATTCTTGTTGATATACTCGTGATGATTTTTGCAGCTATAAATGTTTTTTTGTAAGAATTCCTTGAAGGCCACAGGGTCTTCCTCGACCTTCAACCACTCCTGTAAATGTTCTTCGTCGGAAAAGTACTCATAAACCATGTTGCCCGGATAGTTTCCAAAAGGCACTTCACAGACTGCATCGACAAGGAAATAGGGTATCGTCGTTTCCGTGGGACTTCTGCGTATCTCTTCGTTGGTAATCAGGCGTTCGCAGGTGATGATCAGCCGCTTGGAGGCCCGGGCCAGATCGTCGTCCGACTTCATGATGCCTCGGATCCGGGCATTCCCATAAACATCCGACTCGTGAACGTGGATGATGGCCACATCCGGGTAAAGTGCCGGTTGAAGGGCAAGTCTCTTGCCGGTATAGGGGCACTCAATGATCTTGCTGGCGCTGTATTCAAAGGTATCTGTGCCTAAAAGATTGCGCGTGGGTATGAAGGGAACGCCCATGGCGGCTGCTCGAAGCCTCGCCGAAAGGCTGTAATTCGTCCACTCGGTCACTCTAACCTTGCCGGTCTGCATGTATTTTCTGGCGCAGGGTGACAGCCCCCGTGCCTCCAGACCGACAATATAACCTGCATCCACTCGGTCAAACACTTCTCCCGCGCTCAGAATCTCGAAATCATGGGTGGTCGTATGCCCTGCAAATCCCATGTGTTTGCGACCCTGTCTGAGAATCTCATGACAGGCGGCAATCGGGGCTCGATTTCCACCAAACCCTCCCAGCCCCAGATAGTCACCGTCATGGACGAAGGTCTCGATGGCCTTTGTAAGCGGCATGACTTTGTTTATCATCTTCCTGGGTTTTCGCCGGAATATCTCTCTGGCATGATCCGGGTCAGGATCGGTAAACAACTCTCCGTTGCCTTCCTTAATAACGTTCATAGCCATGGGCTCCTCTTCATTAATCATCACTTGTGCTTTCATTGCTAGTTCTTCTTCCTTAAGTATTGTCTTATATTTTCCTGTATAAAGTTCTATAGCGTGAGCAGATCGATTCCGCCGGTAACCGGGATCACTGCTCCGGTAATGTATGAAGCCGCATCGGAGACCAGGAAAGCCACCACCTGGGCCACTTCTTCCGGACGGCCCAGGCGCTTGAGGGCAGTCCGTTTCGCAATGCGCTCAGTCATCCGTTCATCGTACAGTTTTACTGCTTCGGTGGCGATGAAACCCGGGCAGACTGTGTTGACTGTGATACCGTACCGGCCGGCCTCAATGGCCAGTGATTTGCTCAACCCGATCAGCCCGGCTTTGGTCGCACCGTAGGATGGCTGCAGAGAAGCCCCCATAAGTGCCGCTACCGAGGAGATATTGATGATCCGGCCCCAGCCTTTATGCACCATGCTTGACCACACTGCCTTGCTGCAGTTGTAAGCGCCAGTGAGATTCACCTTCAGATCGCGTTCCCAACGCTCAAGCTTCTGCTCGTCAAATTTTCCCAGGTTGTCCATCACTGCAGCATTATTTACGAGTATATCAATAGGCCCAAGTTGGACTTCTATCGCTTGGACTACCCTTTTGATCTCTTCGTGGACAGTCACATCGAGCTTCATGGCGACGCTTTTTGACCCCATTGCCTGAATCTCCTGAACTGTTTGCAATGTTTTGACTTCACCGGACTGTGAAAAATGTCCGGCCAGTATGCTGTATTCACTCAACGCCTTGGCATCATATTCGGCGTCCTCAATCAAAAGATCCGTTACCGCAACAGCCGCACCAGCCTGCCCCAGCGCCAGAGCAATGGCTCTTCCCAAGCCGCGGGAAGCACCTGTCACCAGGGCTACCTTCCCTTCAAGATTCATCAATATCGGCATATCATTTTCTCTCAGTGGAATACTGCCCCTCCGCATACATTTATGGCCTGACCGGTGATGCCCTTAGCATCATCGGAGGCCAGGAACACTGCCATAACGGCGATCTCCTGCACTTCAAGGAACCGGTTCTGAAGACACTTGGCCTTCCCCATTGCAATCACCTGTTCCCTGGTCATATGGTACTGATCGGCTATCTGCTCTATTGCGCCTCCCGACCCCAGCACCAGATCGGTGGCCACGATGCCCGGGCAGATGGCATTGACGGTTATCTGCGGGTATCCGGCCATAGCTGCCTCGTGGGCCACGGTTCTGGTCATGCCCACCAGCGCATGCTTGGCCGCGGTGTAGGAGCTGTTCTGAATGCTCGCCTGCTTGGCCTGAATGGATGCCATGGTAATGATCCTTCCCCATCCCTGCTCCATAATCTTGGGGAGAAAGGCCTTGGTGCAGTTGTAGTTGCCGAAGAGATGCACCTCGATGGTCCTTCGCCAGTCGCCATCATCGGCCTCCCAGATGTTGGCGCGGTGGCCCTCGACGCCGGCATTGTTCACGAGGATATGGATTTTTCCGAATGCGTCCATGGTTTTCTCAACACCCTTGTTCACATCCGCAGGATTGGTTACATCCATAACCGTTGTGATCGCCTTGCCTCCGTGCTTGATAATTTCATCGGCAATAGTTTTAGCGGACCCGGCATCGATATCGGCAACAACTACATCCGCGCCCTCTTCCGCAAAGGCCAGACAAATGGCGCGTCCTATGCCATTTCCACCACCAGTAACAACCGCAACCTTATCTTTCAATCGCATGTTCAAACACCTCTATGTTTTTCATCAAACATCCGTTTCTATGTATACGCCTGCCATGTTTTTACATTCTTTTCGAAGAACTCAAGTTCATGACCAGGGAAATATTGAGCATTTTCTTCACTTTACTTTTTTCACGCATTTTCATTGGACCTCCCTTTTTGTGAAACAGATCCATTTTAAATGTCCTTTGATTAATAAAATGCAGTGCCTCCGCATACATTGATGGCCTGACCCGTTATGCCCCTGGCCGCGTCGGAAGCAAGATAAACAACCATATCTGCGATTTCGTCCGGTTCAATAAGTCGTTTTAACAAAGATACCTGGGGAAGTTGTTTAGTAAGAACGATTTCTCTTGTCGTGCCTGTAATCCTGGCAACTTCATCCAGAAGCCCGCCTTTCTCGGTCACCATCTCAGTATTGCCCACGCCCGGACAAATTGCGTTGACGGTGATTTCAGTTAGACCCAGAAGGCTAAGCTCCATAGCCAGTGTTCTGGTTATACCGACAATGCCGTGCTTGGAGGCGCAATAAGCAGAACTTGTCGGGCTGCCGTTTTTACCGGAAACTGAAGATAAATTTATGACGCGCCCTTTGCCGTTTTTAATGATTAAAGGCAATACCGCTTTGGTCATATTATATGTTCCAATTAAATTGACCTCGATGGTTTTTCGCCAGTCGTTATCATCCGCCTCCCAAAGAAAAGACCGTTTTGGTAAAATACCGGCGTTATTCACCAGGATATCGATGCGTCCGAAAACTTCTATGGCTGTGTTGACCATATTTTTTATCTGTTCGGGAGAAGTAATATCTGCAATGAGTCCAATTGCCTTTTGACCCATTTGTTTAATTTCAGATGCTGTGCCTTCAATATCCTTCCCCATATCAACGGCAACAATCGTTGCGCCTTCCCTGGCAAGCGCCAACGCAATCGCCTTGCCGAAGCCTCTCTGCGCACCCGTAATCACCGCTACCTTATCTTTTAGTTTCATGAATTATTGTCCTCCTGATGTCCTTATCTTTTAGTTTCATAAATTATTGTCTCTTTATGTCCTTCTATTTTTTATCATCTCATAGGGTCCATAATCGTTCCACCTGCATATTCATCGCCGAATTCTTCATCCACATTTGTTGCGTCACTCATAGTATACTGGCGCAAGTTCATATTTTCCTGGAAGACTGTGGTCGTGGAAGCTGACTATTTCAAGGTCGGGTTCGGCTTTGGCCAGATTGTGAAGCGTTTTAAGTGTTTCGAAGGCCAGGGGTTTTTCGTGGACGAGTTTTTGCATTAACCATGACTTGGGTGCCGGACCTTCCAGGTTTTCCGGGAAATAGACGGAGTCGCCGGGAAATAGGAACCTTCTTCCTGATGGCAGGTTGACAAATACTCCCGTTAACCCGTTAGAGTGACCCGGGAGATCAACTAAAATAAAACTGCCATCTCCAAACAAATCCAGCGAAGCGGGAAACCCGAGATATGATTTACCTGGAACCGTCAAAAATAAATCGATATCCAGTTTGGGGTTAACATCATACTGTTCACGAACGTAGGCATGCTTATGCGAATCCGCTGCAGTTGCCGCTTCCCACTCTTTCTTGTTTACAAAGTATTTGGCATTAGGGAAGTCGCGCATGCCGCCAGCGTGATCAAAGTGAAGATGAGACAAGATGCCGTATTTGACCGCTGCAGGGTCTAAACCCTTGGCCTGCAGCTGATATATTAAGGGATCACGGCCCGCATCGAAAACCGTTTTCATGACACTACGGTTGAACCATGCACTGGCCTTATATTTGGGGCCCTTTAACTCTTGCTCAATCCTGGTACCCATGCCAGTATCCAATAGAATTAAATCTCCGTTATGCTCAATTACAGCATTAAGAATGGGAAATCGAACACGTTTCCAAGACTGTCCTTTGACAAAAAGCCCCTTAGGGATCGATGAAAAAGCGGTTGCGAAGAAGTACACTTTCATAATAGTTAACCCCCTTAAAATTTAGTGATTTAGCGACATTAACGATAAGCCTAAGGAAATTTTAAGGCAAATCAAATGCGTTACCATAGTTGCGCCTTCCCTGGAAAGCGCCAACGCACTCGTCTTCCCAAACCATCTCTGAGCACCCGTAACCACCGCTACCTTATCTTTTAGTTTCATAAATTATTGCCATCCTGATGTCCTCCTCTTTTTTATCATCTCCTCTTTGGCGTCTCCCCCCTATGTTCAGGGGGAGACGTGAGACTATGGAGAGAGATTTGAGAAGGGATCTACATGGAAAGAATGTTCTCCAAAGTATGGTTTCATAACTTGTAACGACCAACCGCCCTCAGCACAGATATATAGGCACACTCATCATTTCGAACGCTTACCTAGGCGTACGTCCCTGCAAAGGCCGCCAGTTCTTTTCCATTATTCCCAGTTCTTTTTTCCACCACGGCCGATCAAGCGCCGGCATGGGCGCACGGATCATACCTTCAGGGATGAGGGACTCATCTTTCCTCCATGGCCCTATTTTTAATTCGTCCATGGCATATTCACGGCCGAGATTAGGGTTATTGGGGCAGGCCGGGATTAGACCGGAAAGGCAGCGCATTGTACAGGTATTGCAACGTGTGCACCGCACAATATCTTTGGGCTTGCCCGCGGCTATCTTATTGACATATTCCGGGTCGCAGAGAATCTGCCTGCCAAGGGCCTGAATATCGTACTTTCCTTCAGCGATGTTCTGCTCAATCTTGACGGGATCATGCTGAGAAGCAACGATAACCGGGATCTTCAATGCTTTTTTAAAGGCCGCTCCATGTTCGGGGATATGCTTTGAGCGGTCCATATCCGTGACGAGGTGTCCGCCTTCTTCGTATCCGCCGCCATCCGACAGGCTAATGGCATCAATACCCAATGCCTCCAGATCCTTGGCCACATCGATCATCTCTTCTTCGGTGAGGCCGCCCTGCATATGTTCTTCCGCGCTGATCCGGCAGGTAACAGCTATACCCGGGCATGCATAGCGGATCTGCTCGGCGACCTCCATGAGGAAACGCTTGCGGTTGCGCCATTCTCCGCCGTACATATCTGTGCGCTTATTACTAAACGGGGAGAGGAATTGATGCTCGAGATAACCATGCGGGGCATGGATCTCGATGGCATCGAAACCAGCACAAACTGCCAATTGGCAGCTATTGGCAAATTCTTTCTGCTCTGCATGGATCTGATCGATGCTCATCTCATAAGTCTGCTGTCCGACGAGCCAGTGTCTCGGATGTTCAGCCATGCGAAAGCCATCATCGATGCCTTTGGGCATCTTGTCTAATGTTCCCTCATAGGGCAGACCGGCAGTTGGCGCCGGGGCCAGCTTGTGATGATCACGGGAATGTCCCTGCCGGCCAAAACCGATGGTCATTTGGGCAGCGACCTTGGCCCCAAAATAATGTATCCTATCGACTAGCATTGCCAGACCTTGCATATGCCCCTGATGGAATAGATACGGGTTTCTGGGCCATATGAATTCCGAGGCAAGTCGGGTGCCCATGATTGCACCCGTGTGGATCAAGCCTGTCCCGCCCTTGGCGCGGGCAGCGAAATACGCAATCATCTGTTCAGTGCACTCACCCTCCACCCCTGACATGGTCTCGTTCATCGGCGCCATGGTGATCCGGTTCTTCAACTCCACCGGGCCTATTTTAATTGGCTTGAAAATATTTTCGAACTGCTTCTTTCCTTCTGATGACATAACAATACCCCCCCTTTTATTTTTTTGGTGCATCATTACTGATCTCAAGCGGACTCACATCCACAGCAAAATATCGAAAACCTTCACGCGCCGGGATTGAGCCATTTCCCTCCCCGGTATTTTTCCTGTATACTTCTCAGGGCGCCCCCAATCTTGTCGTATTCTATTTTTTTGGCAATGAGCCAGCGCGCATGACCCTCCTGTCCCTCTTCGCCAAATTCCGGATCAAAATAATAAAAGGCGAGCTTGCCTCCCTCCATTTTTGCTCGCGCGCGGCAGATACCACATTCCATTTCATTGTCCCTCAGGCGAAACAGGTCGCTACGGCAGCGGGGACAGCGGTCGGAGGCAACCGGTGTAGGTTCGGCGGTTGCCAGGGCGGTCGCCATACGTTCTATTTTTTCGTGAAAATCAGCTGCGACGGCAACCTCGCCTGGAAATGTCCCGATGAAAATTTCCAGATCAACGAGGTGAAGGTGCAGGGACATAAGTTGTGTGGCAAGCCCCGTGTCCGCATAGCCGCGATATTCTTCGCCGCCCATGGTTAGGGCAACGGCCATGGGTTTTTTGTTATAGAAGTCGCGATATTTCATTGCCTGTAATGCCCGGTCTGCGAACATTTTTACGATGCCCGCAGGTCCCAGGAAATAATTTGGCGCGGCGCAAATGACCGCGTCCGCTTCGTTGATGCGAGCGAGGAGCCATTCAGTGTCGTCGCTGATTCTGCAGTGTCCACCCGGTAAGATGCAGGCAAAGCAACCCTTGCAGGGCTTGAGTGAAATATCAGGAAGGCGCACCAGCGAGAGTTCCCACCCGATTCCCAGCTTTTCGGCGACCGCTTTAGTGACGATCTCCGCGTTGCCGATCTTGCGCGCGGAAGCAATGATACCCAACAGTTTTTTCATACAATCCTATTTTATCTAACATTCCCCATATCAAAATCATTAGGCTTAATACCTCTCCATGTATTAAAAGACGGGCGCTTCAGCAGCAGCCCGTCTTTTGGGGCTTTTGGAGGTTAAATTTGTTCCAGACCCTGGCATCTCTGGATAAACTTTTTAGACTTTCTATCAAAACCGTCATCTTTCCACAGTTCGGGATAATATTCTTCAAACCCAGCGGTGGGATTAACAGAGCAGGTCATCCAGCAGGACTGAGTCAGGGCCATGTAGCACTGCTGGCAACGGGAACATTTCACAATGTCTTTTTCTCTTCCCGCTTTCACCTTGGCCGGCCAGAAGGGATCGGCGATGGCTTGTCTGCCGAGTGAAATAATATCCGTTTTCCCACTTGAAATCGCCTTGGCCGCTAATTCAGGAGTAATCCAGTTGGGAGTGATAACCGGCAGACCTCCGGAAGCCTTCTTAAATCCAGGCGCCCATACAGTGAAGTCATCTTCGCCGTCCGGCGCAAAAGCCTTATTCGGGTTTTCGTAACAGCCCTGGGAGACGTTAAAGAAATTAGCCCCGGCATCTGTAAACAATTTCACGAACTGGCATGCTTCTTCATGAGACAGCCCGCCCGGCATACATTCATCCCCGGAGAGCCGGCAGCCAAGCGCTTTGTCCGGACCAACCTGGGCTCTTACCCGTTCAATAATGTCGGTAACTACCCGGCCCCTGTTCTCAAGACTGCCGCCATACTTATCCAGCCGCTGGTTGCTTTTAGGCGACAGGAATGCATGCAACAGATAGCCGTGCGGCGTATGGAGTTCAACAGCGTCATAACCTAATCTGAACGCATTCACTATCTGTTCGACCATAACGTCGACCATCTGTTCGATTTCATGGATTTCCAGTTGTCTCGGGGTTTCACCGATAAGTGTATGCGACATTGAAGGCATTTTGGTGGCTACTTCCTTCCTCATCGTGTCAAAGAGCTGTGCATATACTTCATCAGGCATTTTCTGGAATTCAGAGTAATCCCCCAGTGCGTCGATAATATCCGGGGAAAGTTTCTTTAACTGCTTTAACCAACCCTTATTGAAATTTCTTAAATCTACTCGCACCGGTACTGACGAGGGGCCAGCTGCAGAAATTGTGCAATCTTCAATATCAGGATGTCCTTGCCGACCCCAGCCCGGGCTGATCTGGGCACAGATTTTTGTTTTGTGATAGCTATGAACGATTTCAGTTATCCTGCTATGGAAGCGGTGATATCGCTGATTGTGCATGGACAGAGGATTAAAAGTATCGCATCCTCTCCATCGATAAGGATTGGCGACAATGCATTCGGTAATAAGCAAGCCAAATCCACCTTTGGCACGGGTAGCATACCAGGCATAGGTTTGTTCACTGGGGAACCCATAAGGTCCCGTATAACCCATGTTCATCGGTGACATGGCAATCCTGTTCTTTAACTCCACATTTCCAATACTAATAGGCTCAAATAAGGCATTAATACTCATCATTCACCCTCCCATTATTTATTCCGAACTGTTTTTTCCCTTCTGATGACATAACGCATACTCCCCCTTTTATTTTTTTGGCGCATCATTACTGATCTCAAGCAGACTCACATCCCCAGCAGAATGTCGAAAAACGCTAAACAAGCCGACTTTTTATGAAACACTTTTCTTGATCATTTTTTTTTAAATCTTCTCTTCGTCGTATCGATGCCCAGCAGTCTGCCGAGATTGCCGCCAAATATCTTGGCCCTGTCCTCGTCAGTAATCGGCGGATAGCCATAGCCATCCTGCATATCTTCCGGAATCTGGAAATTACTGAGTCCTTCGACAGCGCCTTTGATTTGCGCTGAGAAACCAGCATAATCACTGCCCCAGATAACCTTGTCGGGCCCAACCCATCGGATCGCCTCTCCAATTATTTTCGCAAATTTCCGCGGAGCGGTTACGGCCCAGGGAATCAATAGACTTAAACAGACGTAGACATTGGGATGCCCCATGGCTACCATATTGAGATCATCACAGTAGGGATAACCCATATGGAAGGCAACCAGCTTCAATCCGGGAAAATCGCGGGCTACATCATCGAGCTGTATAGGTAAGGCATATTTGCTCTTTCCCGGCGGCACCCAGCAAAATCCTGTATGAATGTCAAGGACAATGCCCAGTTCCTGGGCCTTTTCATAGAACGGCCATATCTCAGGATCGTTCATGTAAGTATCTTCCGGGGGATAGAATTTAAAGATCTTCGCGCCTTTCTCCTTGACCCAATATTCCATCTCCCAGATCGTGTTTTTAACGCCTTTATGTTTGATCGGGGAGACATTCGGCTGATACATAAACCGATCAGGATTGCTCTCCACAACCCTGGCCATCTCGCCGTTAGACATCCACCGGCTGGTGTAACCCGTCGTATCCATCATGGCTTCCGGTAAGAGACAGGCAATGTCCACACCGTATTTATCCATTGATCTCAGAAGACTATTCGGATCCGCGTTTTTTACGAGTTCCCAGTCTTCCATCCCCTCCAACATAGGCCCTAATAATTTTGCAGGTGCGCCAAAGATAAGCGGTCTCCTGATATTATCAATGGCTTTCCACCACATCTGTACACCGGGAAAATGATTGATGTGTGACATGTCTCCAATAAGATGCGGCTCCGGATCGATTTTGAAAAAATTGTCCAACTCTTTTTTAGCCATAACTCCCTCCTTATTTTGAATAGAATTTTCAGCTGATCATTCTATCTTTGCCTTCCCAGAACTTCTTTTTGACATCTTTCTTGATGATCTTACCGACAACAGTTTTGGGAATATCGGTCCAGAAGGCAACAGCCTTGGGACACTTGTATCCCGCCAGGCTCTTCTTGCAGTGCTCAATGATCTCCTGCTCTGTCGCCTGCTTGCCGGGTTGAAGCACTACAACGGCCTGAACCACTTCACCCCATTTGGCATCAGGCGCTGAAACGACGGTGCATTCCCGAACCGCCGGGTGCTGATAGATGACATCTTCTGTTTCCTTGGGATAAACGTTTTCGCCGCCGGAAATAATCATGTCGGCCTTGCGGTCGGTCATGAAGAGGAAGCCATCTTCATTCATGTAGCCCATATCGCCGGTATGATACCAGCCACCCTTCAATACTTCTGCGGTAAGTTTGGGATTCTTCCAGTAACCCAGCATGATATGTTCGCCTTTGGCACAAATTTCGCCATACTCGCCAGGCCCCAGGGTCTGATCATTCTCATCCACGATTTTAATCCGTGAACATAACGCAGGTTTTCCGGCACTGGCAAGGTACTTCGATTCGGGTCCGTCCAGATGATGGTCATATGGGGCCAATCCGGATATAGCAGCACCGGCCGTTTCCGTTGCTCCATATCCCTGGTAAAATTTATTGCCGAATTTGCGAATGCATTTCTTCAGAACTTCCACCGGGAAGGGACTGCCGGCATAGGATAGCAGCCTCAGGCTGGAAAAGTCATACTTCTCGACATTGGGCCAATCCACCATCCAACCGTAGATGGTCGGAACAAGATTCATGTGGGTGCACTTTTCATCTTCGATCAGCTTGAAGATCATTTCCAGATTGGGTTTGCGATTGATGCACACCTTGCCTCCTGTCAGCAGGATCGCCAGGATCGGCCACCAGGACACATGAAAGATGGGCAACACAAAACAGGTTGAGTCATCATCCCTGAATCCGAACGCGAGAGCAGCCGATATACCGGACAGCATCGCGCTTCTATGCGACATCATCACTCCCTTGGGAAGCCCTGTTGTTCCGCCTGTATACATAAGGATAGCAAGGTCGTTTTCTGAAACAATATTCTTATCGACATCAGGCTCCGTCGCATATGATTTTTCCAGCAACTTTTCGTAATCGAGGAATCCGGGCAAAGGATTATCCAATGTGATCCACGTCCGAATTTTTTCAAAGCGATCTTTCAATTGTTTAACTTTCTCTTCATACCCATCGCCTACGACAAAGAAAGTCGTTTCACTATCTTTGACGATAAAGACAATTTCGTCATCACCAAGCCGTACATTGATCGGTGTGACACGCATGCCGATCTTGGCCGCGGCGAAATAAACTTCGAGATATTTGGAGCAGTTCTCCGCCATGACGGCGATGCCGTCACCCTTTTTGTATCCTGATTCGATAAGATAATTGGCAAACCGATTGATTCGCTCATTGAATTGTTTATAAGTATAGCGTTTCCCCTCAAAAACAATGGCAATGTTATCCGACCATATAATAGCGCCGCAGCGCGGAATATCTCCTAAAGTGTACATTCAACTTTTCTCCTCATTTTGAATAGATTTTTCAGCTGACCATCCTGTCCTTGCCCTCCCAGAATTTGGCCTTGATGTCCTTCTTGATGATCTTGCCGACTATGGTCTTGGGAATGGAATCCCAGAAGGCCACGGCCTTGGGGCACTTGTATCCCGCCAGGCTCTTCTTGCAGTGCTCAATGATCTCCTCTTCCGTAGCCTTGGCCCCGGGCTTGAGGACGACCACAGCCTGCACGACCTCCCCCCATTTGTCATTTGGGGCCGACACGACGGAACACTCAAAGACTGCAGGATATTGGTAAATCACGTTCTCCACCTCGGCCGGATAGACATTTTCCCCGCCGGAGATGATCATGTCCGCTTTGCGGTCCGTGATGTACAGGTAACCATCATCATCTAGGTAGCCTACGTCGCTGGTGTGGTACCATCCGCCCTTCATGACTATGGCCGTCAGCTCCGGGTTCTTCCAGTAGCCGAGCATGGTATTCTTTCCCTTGATGCATATCTCGCCCTTTTCGCCGGGGCCGAGCGTGACATCGTCGTCGTTCACGATCTTGATGCGTCCAAAGTTGGTTTCTTTTCCCGCGCTGTAGAGGTGCTTTGATTTTTCACCTTCGAGATGATGATCGCTTTCTATCAGCCAGGAGATCGGCGCCACCTCGGTTGCCCCATACACCTGCTTGAACTTGTTCCCGAATTTTCGGATGCACTTCTTGAGCACCTCGACCGGCATTGGGCTTCCGGCATAGGTCAGTAGCCGCAGGCTGGACAGATCGTATTTGTCCGTTTTGGGGTAGTCCACCAGCCATCCGTAGATCGTGGGAACCAAATTCATGTGTGTGCACTCCTCATCCTGAATCAGCTGCAAAATCTTTTCAAGATTCGGCAGGCGGTTGATGCAGGCCTTGCCTCCCGCCGTCAGGATGCCCAGAATAGGCCAGAAGGAAACATGGAAGATCGGCAGGACGTAGCACGTGGCGTCTTCAGGTGTAAAATGCAACGAAAGAACACTGGACATTGCAAGGATCGCACATTGCCGGTGGCTTATCATGACGCCTTTGGGAAGCCCTGTGGTCCCTCCCGTGTACATGAGGATCGCCATATCGGTCTCCTGGACATCGAAATCCTCGGGATCGGGTTCCGCTTCCGAGGATTTCTGCAGGAGATCCTCGTATCCGGCAAATCCGTCGACGGGATTGTCCAGGGTTATCCAACTCTTGATGTTGGTAAATTGCCCTTTCAATTTCGTAATCCGGTCCTCGTAGGCATCGCCGACAACAAATATTTTTGCCTCGCAGTCATTCACCACCCACACAAGCTCATCGTCGCCAAGCCTCACGTTGAGGGGTGTGACGCTCATGCCGATCTTGGCCGCCGCAAAATACGCTTCCATATACTTTGAGCAGTTGTCAGCGATTATGCAGAGACGGTCGCCCTTCCCGCATCCTAGCTTGAGAAGGGCGTTCGCAAACCGGTTGATGCGGTTGTTGAACTCTCTGTAGGTCAGCCTCGACCCTTCGTAGACCATCGCGATGTTGTCGGGATAGCTGGTTGCCCCATAACGCGGAATGTCTCCTAAAGTGTACATTGGTGTTCTCTTTTCATGTATGGTTTTTCCGTTATGCCCATGATTTGGGCAGGCCCTGAAACTGCATCAACATATTTCGGCTCATTTCGTTTGAAATAGGAGAAAACTGGATCTGGTAGGCATCGCGGACAAACATCGACACGGGGTATTCATTGCAAATCCCGTAACCGCCGAAGATCTCCGCGCCATAGGTTGCTGCGTGCCTTGCGCCTTCCGCCGCAACCAGTTTCGCCATCGTCGCCTCCAGGTGATATGGCTTGCCGTTGTCGCAAAGCCAGGCGGCCTTGTAAACCAGGTTCTTTGAATTTTCCAGGTTGATATACATGTCCGCCAGATAATTCTGGAGGATCTGGAAACGGCCGATCGGTCCGCCAAACGCATTTCTCTCCTGAACATATTTGAAGCATTGTTCATAGATGGCCGCGATAATTCCAACGCCCATCATGGCCACGGCTATGCGTTCGGGGTTGAGCACGGTCATGATTTCCATGTAGCCATGGCCGCGGGTCCCAAGCATATTTTCCTTCGGCACCTCTACGTTGTCATAGAAGATCTCAACGCTCTCGCAGTGGTGGCAGCTGATCTTGCCGATCTTGCGGATGGTGATGCCCGGCGACTCGCGGGGCACCATGATGGAGGACCAGGACATGCTCCTCTTCGCGTCCTTCTCGGTCTTGCATATCGTGATCAATGAATCCGCCACATGGGCGCCGGTGATGAAGATTTTCTGTCCGTTGATCACCCAGCGGTCGCCTTTATCTTCAGCAAAAGTGGATAAAGAGCCCAAAATATCCGTCCCGCCGCCCGGTTCGGTCAATGCCATGCATGTCTTGAACTTGCCCTCGCAAATGAGTGGCAAATACTTTTCTTTTTGCTCAGGGGTACCAAGTTCCCCGATAAAACGCCCTCCGAATCCCGCCGTAGTCCCAACCGCCAGGGAAACGGACATGGAGGCCTTGCAGATTTGCTCATACATGATCATGTTTTCGAAATACCCGAAACCCTGTCCCCCATATTCCTCGGGAACGTGGGCTGCAAAGAAACCTAAATCCACAAACTTGTTCCAGAGCTCATCCGGAATAAAATCCACATTTTCATCCATCCATTTTACATATTCGTAATTAAGCTCTTTCTCGCAGAACTTCTTGAACGTCTGCTGGATCATGAGCTGGTCTTCATTAAAACTGAAATCCATAATATATCTCCTCTATTTTTTTACATCCGAATCGATATTTGCTTTCTTCTGTTGCGCTACCATGTCCTCGGGTTTCTTCCTGAATTGTTCCATAACTGCCTGGATATCCGGGGCATAGGTCAGCCACTGGATGGCATTGCGTTCCAGTGCCAGGGCAGCATCCAGGCTGCCACACTCAAGCGATCGTCCCATGACTTCCTTTGCCATGCGCAGAGCGATGACCTTTTTCGAGCTGATATTCGCTACAACTTCGCCAAACTTTGCTTCGAACTCATCGTCCTTAAACACGCGGGTCAGGAAACCCATTTCGTACATGTCGCGCGCCAGAAAATCTTTGCGTCCGCTGTAGATGATCTCACGCGCGCGATAGATAGGCATGGCACGAGCAATGCGTACTGTACCGCCCCATCCGGGCAGGATTCCCATGTTGATCTCGGTCGTACCAAACTTCGCTGTCTCCTTGGCATAAATCAAGTCGCACATCAGGGCCAGTTCCAGACCACCGGCAAGGCAATGGCCGGTAACTTTGGCGATGACTACTTTTTCACAAAGCTCAATCGCCTTGCCGATTCCATAGCCGTCATGAGCCAGCCAGTTGAGGGATTCCTGATGCTCCGTAAGCGACGGAAAGATGCTCAGGTCTCCGCCTGTGCAAAATGCCTTTCCGTTTCCGCCCAGGACAACTACCGCGACTTCAGTAATATCTCTGACCTTCCGAAAAGTATTAAGCAGTTCGGCGGCCATTTCTCTGTTGATGGCGTTATATTTGTCCGGCCTGTTTAAAGTAATGTAACAAACAGTTCCCTTGATTTCATAAGTGATGGTTTTATATTCAAACATAAATCATCTCCTTTACTTTTTGCCGACAGGGCGGAAGTAAGGCAGGGAATAGCCGTTGCGCTCATGGAAGACGGCCTCCACCTTCATGTCGAAACTGAGATCCTCCGGTTTACAGTCCACGATCCGGGTCATCATTCTTATCCCCTCATCCAGATCCACATAGGCAATCGTATAAGGAAGCTCATCCATAAACTTGGGCTCCACCATGCTGTATGCCGTGGAGAAGGTATAGATCTTCGCCTTGCCACTTGCCTCAATCCAGTCCAGGTTGCCGGACCAGCATTCCGGACAGAATTTCCTCGGATAGAATATTTTCGATTTGCAATCCTTGCAGACCTGAATAAGAAGTTTGCCCTGTTTTGTGCCTTCCCAAAATTTCTCCGACCACGGTTGCGTTACCGGAACCGGTTTTGTCATATCGAATTCCATTATTTAATCTCCTTTCCCCAGATGGTGGCTATGTGGTTAAATCCCGATCCGCCGGCGGCGTTCTGATAGACATATTTACAGTTTTTGACCTGGCGTTCACCGGCCTTGCCCATAAGCTGTCTGGCTGTTTCTACATACGTGGCCGCGCTTACGCCCGATCCGGTATGGCCCCGGCCCGGCGCATCGCCAATGGTCGACCAGGGGATATCGCCGCCGAAGGACATCCGGCCGTCGAGGAAATATTGTCCACCCTGGCCGGGAGGCGCTACTCCGAGGCATTCCGCCATCATCGGATGACCAAAAGGATAGGCCACATAGCAGTTCCATAAACTCACATCTTTCTTGGTGATGCCTGCCTGGGTCAAGGCTTCTTTGGCGGTTACCCGTATGCCTTCATCCACCTTCGCGAAATCCCGCAGGACGCAGGTCCCGCTGAAATAACGCACGGAATCACCCAATTTGTAGGCTGCCGGCCGTTTCATCTTCTTGGCATCCTTGGCTGATACAATGACCATGGCACAGCCGCCGTCACCCAGCACGTTGCTCTGCCTCTTGCGCAGCGGCGTATTGAGCAAATCGGAAGTCATCACCTTCTCCACCGATGGAACATCTTTCTGGTAGAAAATGGAATTGGGATCCCGGGATGCCCAGCTGCGTAGCGCCGTCACCACTGAGGCCATCTGCTCCTCTGTCCAACCGTAATCATGCATCCAGCGATTGGCCATCAGGCCCATGATGATGTTATAGGTAGTTCCAAAGGGGTATTCCCACTGCAGATCAATCCCCGCCTTGGCAAAGAAATTGATCTGATCTATCAACGGAATCGTGGAATGGAGGGTGACATGCTGCACGATTACAGCCTTGGCAACACCGTTCGCTATCCATTCTTCGGCCAGCCGTATGGCGTTCGAGGTGGAAGCCCCGCCGGCATTGACACTGACTGCATCCTTGCACCCTTTAAGTCCGAGTTCTTCGGGTAGTTTGCCGAACGAAAGCTCGGCGGCGATCGTCGGCTGGGCCTGCGGCGTAACACTGATCACACCCTCAATGTCATTCTTGTGCAGACCGGAATCTCTCACCGCCTCCATGCATGTGTCATAGATGATGTCCCATTGTGTTCGTTCCGGCATGTTGCGCGTCGGGACCTCGCCGATACCGATAATTGCGATTTCGTGCTTGCTCATACTGAACGCATCCCCCTTTTGTTAGATTGTTCTTTTTATACTTGACAATACCATACAGTTCTGTATTGGTAAGTTAATAAATAACGTTTTTTTATTTTTTGTCAAGTAATTTTTTATGAATGTTAGAAATATTTTTAAAGTACTTGATTAATTTCCATATTTTATTTATTAAAAAAATCGTTAAAGAAAGGAAAAACATTTTGAAAAAATTTCAGATATTGCAGCGACTTCCGAGACACATGAAAATATCCGAACTTAGCGCTTATTTAAAAACGCCTTCTGCAACCATACGATACTATATCAAAGAAGGCCTTCTTCCGGAACCAATCCGTACCAGCATGACTATGGCATACTATACGTATGAGCATATTAAGGGCCTCCGGAATATCGACGTGTTGAAGAAAAAAGGATTGTCTCTTATGGCAATCAAAGAGAAGATAAACGCGGACGCACCCAGAGCTTCTCATAAAAAGGAAAAGCCGACTGATATCGTTTATAATAGTAAAAGGGATGAAATCGTGAAGGCGTCCGTTAGCCTATTCCGTAAAAAGGGATACGACGCGACCAGCATAGATGAGATAATAAAAGAAGCAGGTATTGGAAAGGGAACGTTTTATCAGCATTTTAAAAACAAGGAATTACTTTTCTTTGAATGTACTGATAACGTATTTTACGACATTGGTATGGAAATTCCTCAAATTCGTAAAGAAAAAGATGTTATGCGGCGCCTTTGGAAACGGGCGTTCTTTTTTGTACGTTCTCACCAACACATAACTAACATGCTCAACCTTGTTAGGGGCGCATCTATCAAGGAAAATCCAAATTTTAAAGAAAAGCTTGATGCCGTGACTAAGAATCTCATCTTACCAATTCAAAATGAACTTGAAATAGCCATTTCAGAAAAAAGGATAAGATTGAAAGACAGCATGTTGATGGCACATCTGCTTATGGGAGCCGAGGAATATACAATCTATTATTATATAGACCATAAGGTAAACATTGATGATCTCATAATTAAAGCGTGGGACATTGCTTTCCATGGCGCCTATCCTGCTGTAGAAAAGGCGTCCAATATAATCGTTAAAGATAAAGTGCCGGAATATAAGAATTCAACTTATGCCAAGCATTATTATGTGCCTGCTGAAAGAAAAGAGAAGATCATATCAGACGGTGTCAAACTTTTCTTTCAAGCTGAAAGAAAAGAGAAGATCATATCAGCCGGTGTCAAACTTTTCTTTCAAAAGGGATATACAGATACCACCATAGCCGACATTGCAAATGAAACACATTTAAGTAAAGAAATTTTCTATATCTATTTTAAAAATAAGGATGAGCTGTTTATAGAATGCGCAAATAAGATATTTCATGACATGTACAATCATGTCTGGCAGAATATTAAAGAAGAACCGGACATACTTAAGCGACTATGGAAAAGAACTTATGCCTTCTTTGATTCTTATCCACAATGGGTTGTCATGATGAATCTTGTCAGGGGTTTGTCAGTAAGTGAAAACCTCGTTCTTAAGAAAAAACTGTTTCAGCTGTTGCGGCAGATGATTAATCCAATTATCCGTGAATTCGAGCAACTCCGGCAAGAGGGACGCTTTCGGAAAGATTTGGACAGTGAAGTTGCCGGATATGTCTTTATGGGAATAGTCGAGTTTGGAGCTTACTTAATAAATAAGAAAATATATCCTGAAAAGAAAGTTACTGAATATATCGATAAAATTTTGCAACATGGCGTGTTGGGTTAGTTACGATTTTCGTGTAAAGTTCTTGATTCATCTGTGATCGCCTCTTATATAACGCCAATAACATTTTTTCTAAGTCATGGCAATTAGCAGATGATTTTTAGATGGCTCTCCCGGCACGCCGGGACTTTCCTAAAATGAAACTCTTTAAAGTGTGTAAGAGGCATGGGCAACTTCCCCGCGCCTCTTTTTGCACATTCATAACGACTGAATAAACGCCGTCTTATCCACTACCACCAATATTAATGGGTAGAAATGAGAACCTGACCGTTCACCGTGGTGGTAACGTTGCTGATGTAAGCAGTTCCTAATGTCCCGGTCAGAAGAGGTAGTGTAAGTGTTTTCTCCGGGCCTACTTTAATGATCATCTGCACGCCGCCTACGCCAATAGCCATATTGGTCAAGCCAAGAGCGATACCGCCGGGGATGCCGGTAGCTGCCAGCGTGGTGGTGTTGTTAACACCAACATCAATTGTTAACAGACCATTAACCGTTATATTACCGGTGGTGGAAACAACGGCGCCGATAAAACCTCCCTGATCAAATGCGAAACCGGCAATCGGTTAACCGGTGATGCTGCTGATGTTGCTCTGGCCCCAGGACATCGTTGCGTTGATGCCGCTTAACGTGATGTTGTTCAGATAAATGGAAACACCTTCTTGAGCCGTAATGGCATTCAGATCACTATCAGAAATAGTGGTCATGGCGAATGACGCCAACGGCATCATTACAAACAATGCGACAACTGCTAACAATAAAACTTTCTTCATCTTTCTATCCTCCTAGTTCTTTGTTGTGCCGGCGAAATAACCTTTGCTTTGTGCCTGTCCGGGCTGATTAAGCGGACTAACCGTTTTTCATATCCCGATAAGCCCAAACGCCGGTTTTTTCTTCAGCGGGGTTAAATACTTCTGTTTCTAATCAAAACTAAAAATCACCTGCTATTTTTAACTACCGCAACATTATCTTTTCTCGGGTGGCAGTTTTATTGCCTAAAAAATATCAGGGACCCAATTTGTCGGGAATCTTAATTAGGATTCCGCATCGTCAATCGGCTTCTAATCCTGCAGGAATTAATCTCCATACCCGTTTGTTGAATAAAGGCGGAGGATAGAACCCCCCTTTCTTCTCTTACTGGAGATATTCCCGCAGGATCGAATCCGTATAATGATGAATATAAAACTATTACAAAAAATTACTATGCAATACTGTCCAGTTCAGTATTATATAGTAATATAGTAGCGTTTTTTAAAAATCTGTCAAGAAATTTTTATAAATATAAAAATGCTTTTAAAGTGCTTGATTATTTTCTGTATTTTGTAGGATTTTAAATCGACTCCCCGGGCATTTGAAAATCTCCGGACATAGCAAATATTCAGGAATACTCGCCAGCACCATAAGATACTGCATTACTGAAGGGCGAAATTATGGCATTCTGTATTGTTCATTGATATCAGGTTACACGCGAACTGCCGCATGTCAGATGCCGGTTCGCAATGGGGGGTAAGGACTGCTTTTATCGCGTTTCTTTTGGGGTCGCGCTTGGGTCAATGCATAACGTTGCTTTAGGAAGAAGGTTTGGGCATCAGATAATCTGTCGTAATTTTATCACGAATAAATAATTTGAATACTCAGTTTTTGCAAATCCACTATAATCGTTATTCATCCTCGAAATTATTCCATACATCTTCAGTAAATCCAAGTTTCATCGCGGCGTTTTGTTCCTGATAGTTCAAGTCCTTCCAAAATTTATTGGTACTCTCTGGCGCCTCATTCATATCCCATGTATTTTGTTGCCAGCCGAGAAGAGTCCAGAGTTCTTTTTCTTTACTGCTCAGATCTGCCCACCACAATTTTTCCCAGATTTCCGGATTGCCTTTCATGTCTCGAACGTTCATAGCTTCCTCCTGTGTCACCTTGCGTTGATAGGAATTCTCTTCCTATGAATAAAAATATAAGGGAAGACCAATTGAATGTCAACTTTTCCATGTACAATATATTGTAGTATAAATTATGGGGTAAAAACGACCACCATTTTCGGATTTATAGATTTTTCTTTTAATTCGGTTCTCATTGTATGACATGAACGGATGGAGCGGACACTTCGCCAGATTGCAATCTTGCTTTCCGTCCACATAGAAACCCATACAGTCAAAACAATGAGCATTGACCGCCTGTTTCAAATTTAGCCTTTTGCCTTCATGATGTTTAATCAATTCCAGCTTTCCTTTTGCTGTCTTGCCGTAACGCTTAATATCGGAAATTAATTTTTCGTTCATTTTGTGTCCTTCTCTTCTATCAAAGCGCGAATATCTCGAACATGCCAAGCAGTAGTTCGCTTCCCTAACTTGACCGACTTCGGAAAGCGACCTTCACGAACGCCTGTCAACCAAGATGACCGGGAAACTGGAATAATTGCCGGTATTGTTTTTTTGTCGCCAATGATTTGACGAAGCCGTACAAATCCATCTTTAGGTAAAAAAGGCGGCATCTCTTTTTGTAACGCTGATAAATCGGTTTTTTGGTTTTCTTCTTTCATAATTAAAGCTCCTTAAGTTTTTTTATTCTAAAATACACATAAAAAAAATTAATTTAAGTGGGCGATAATTAACATCATTTAGCGTTCAGGGTGAATGATAAATGATACACTTTAGCGTTCAGGGGGTAAGAAAATGGAATGAAATACTTGATTAAAAATATTGAAGTGTGTTTTTAAACAGATGTTGACTTAAGGAAAGCGGCCTTCTTCAACACGGTGCAATATTTCTAAGGCTTTTTGTTTCTTTTTTCTATATGAACGTTCCACATGCTCAGCTTCTTTTTCTTTTTTAGTGCTTAGTTCATTGATAATTTGGGGCATTTTATATTCTTCTTGAAGAGATAAATGCAAAATTTCTATATAGTCATCACATGCTTTGATTTTCTCTCTCTTATTTGTTTCAGCTTCTTTTTTCAGTTCTTTAACAACGCTATTAATATGCGATTTAATTCTGTCAATAGTGCTATGGATGTTCACATAGCACTGAACGTATGTGTCAGGAAAGTAAATAATTTCCCCACGAATTCTTTCGTACAATTTTAATTGTTCATCTGTTCCTCTGTCTGCTTCATATTGGCGCCTGTCTTTTTCTTCTTTATAATCTCTCTTTTCTTGTTCTGTCATGACCGATTTAGGCCTATTTTGATTATAATTATCCCACCATTCTTCAAAATCATCATTGTGAACATCTCCGAATTTTTCATATACTGCGAGCAATTTCATATATCTTTCGATTGGATCAATATTTTCATTTTTTCTAAATATTAATTTTTCATTTTTTTCTATTTCTTTTAGAATATTACCATTATTTTCTATTTCTCTTAAAAGCCTTATAAGTGGAAATTCAGAAGCATCTTCTCTATGTATTGAAACTAAATCACAGATGGAATGATAATTTTCACTTAACTTTAGAAATTCCCACCATTGATTAAAAGTGTCTTTGTTCTATTGCATTGAATTCCCTCTTAATGTTCCCGGAGTTATTGAGACTCAGACCGGAGATATTTTCAGGCTTTTCGGTTCGTCAACCTATCCCCTGATAATCTCTTTCTTTATTTTTTAATTTGGCGTTTATAAGTGTGAGCCTCACCATTTATGAGATTCACTGACGCAAGCCCCTTGTCATCATGAGCATAAATGATACCTGTTTGTGTATCTAAAACAATTACCTCACTTTCATCAGTCGAAAATTTCTGAAATCTTCCATTCTGAGAACTCCAATAATAGACCATCAGAAAGACAACGGCGATTAATAAGATACCAATTTTGAAAACTATCATCGTAATTTTTTCAATTTTATCTATCATTATCACACCCCCTTTATAGGACTATATTGAAACACCTTTGGCAGACCTTCGGCCTATCCCTGAATTGTCTTTTTACCCCTTTACCTTTTTAAACGGAAGAACTTTTGCACCTGCCTTTAATCCGTCCAGATAGTCAGCCCATAGCTGCATCATTTTCCGTCTTTCGTTTAGGTGTTGCGTTCTATTGTAACTACGTCCCAGTGGATCACGAACACGGTGCGCCAATTGCGCTTCAATAAAATCAGTTCTAACTTGTAAAACTTCATCAAGAATCGTTCGCGCTAGTGCCCGGAACCCATGACCTGACATTTCATCTTTATCGTAACCCATGCGCCGTAATGCCGCTAAAATGGCGTTATTTGACATAGGACGGTCAAAAGATCGCCCGGATGGGAAAACATAGCGGCTTGCACTTGTTAAAGGCTTAATTGCCTCCAATATTACTAATGCCTGCGTTGACAATGGCACTATGTGAGGTTCTTTCATTTTCATTTTTTCAGCCGGAATGTTCCATTGAGCATTCTCAAAGTCTATTTCCTGCCATTCCATGTTTCTAAGTTCACCAGGACGGACAAAAAACAAAGGTGCTAACTTCAAGGCGCATTGAACAGCAAAGCTGCCTTGATAACCGTCAATAGCCCTTAGCAGTTCCCCCACTTTCACTGGTTCGGTAATAGCCGCCATGTGACCTTCTTGAGGTGGCGGTATCGCGCCTTTAAGATCGCCCGAAGGATCACGTACAGCATACCCGCTGGCTACTGCATAACGGAATATCTGACCGCAAATAGTTCTGATGCGGTGAACTGTATCCAATGTCCCTCTTGTTTCTATACGGCGCAATACTGCCAGTAATTCAGGAGCGTTTATTTCTTTAATTGGCCGTGTGCCTATCCATGGGAAAACGTCACGTTCCAGACTTCTTATGAGTCGGCTAGAGTGGGTTTCTTTCCACCTGTGTAAGAACTTCTGAAACCATTCCCGCGCTATGACTTCAAATGTTTCGGATTCTTGAATAGTGGCTTGCTTTTGAGCTTTGCGAACCGCGCCGGGGTCAACATTGTTTGCCAGAAGCTTTCGAGCATCTTCGCGTTTTTGTCGCGCATCAGCCAGACTTACTTCGGGATACGCGCCTAAAGCTAAGAGCTTTTGTTTACCATCATAGCGGTATTTAAAACGCCATAGCTTACCGCCGGAAGGTGTAACCAGTAAGAATAACCCGCCGCCATCAAATAGCGTAACGGGCTTATTTTTTGGTTTAGCTTTTTGAACCTTCATATCAGATAACGGAATAATTCTCTTTGGCATAGGCATTCTCCTTTTTGGGTATACGCAAAACCTTAAAAAATGGGTGTACACCAAACTATATACCCAAAATGGGTGTACTTTGTCAAATCATAAAATACAGCATTGGACTAATGACAACAAAAAACCCGCTATTTCTAACGGGTTTTAAGATTTATTGGACTTTAAAGAATTGTTAATTGGTAGGCGGTACTGGGATTGAACCAGTGACTTCTACCGTGTGAATGTGCCAAGTGCTTATAATTACAGAAAACAAAATAAAAAATGACCAATAATTATAAGGAAAAAACTTGAATGAACTTGTATCTTGTTTTCTGGTTTTTGAGCCTGATTTTTATCAGCATGGTCACAATTTGGTCACAAAATATAAACCATGGTGAGTGAGGAGACCGAAACCGTTACCCTTACCCACTTTAAGGAACCTCTTTCCACTCAACACACAGGGGTCTAAAAATAATTTTCCTTATGTAAGGAAAAAGGAGGCATATGAAAACATCAAGACTTGATGCCCCTCAAATCATTAAAGGAGTTTCTAATATGATTGAAAAAAAAGAGAGCAAAAAACAATCCAAAGGTAAATATCTACCCACAAATCATGCGCGGCAGATTGACATAGGGGAAGCGATTCAACTGCGGCTAATCAACAGGCTTACGTTTCAGCAGATAGCGTATAAGTACGGTGTTACCAGACAATCAATACAGCAAAGAATTAAAGCATTTATAGATATATTAGGCGATCCCGAAATATCCAAGGCATATGAGGAAAACCGCGCTAAAGTAATGACGAATATTGAAAGGGTATTAGCAGGTGAAATGCTTGACAAAAAAAAACTTAAAAAGGCCACAACGGGGAATATTGCTTATGCCATAGATAAGATTCATAATGTTATTCGACTTGAACGTAATCAATCCACCGGCAATCAACAAATCATAGTCAAGGTAATACGATTCGGTGACCTGAAACCTGAACAGATAAGTGATAAAAATGCCAAAGTGGAGGGAAAATCACCGGATGATAACGATATAAAGGACAACTGACGCATTGCACTACCAATGCACTTCGCTTTCTGTGATCCTTTTCTGTAAGGGTTTCCGGTGCCGTGTAACCGTCTTGTAACTGTGTTTTGTTCTTTCATGAGAAGGCAAAGCGAAAAATCCCAGGTGGCGGTGGCACTACCATTTTGGGTTGGTTCAGAGGTTTTATGAACCTAGCCACACGGAAATAATACAGGGGTAAAAGGCTTTTATTTTGATCTTTGAAAATTAATATTGGTGCGATAACAACCAGTCCGAAGTCGGTTGTAATTCACGAGAGAAAATAAATCCCGCGAGGGAAAGGATGAAACAGCGTGTCCGCTTAAGGGGTGGTAGGAAGCCTTTTATGTTATTATTCAATTTTTATTGTTTGAACCAACATAAGGGTTACACCTTTCTTCTTAAGCATTCTTCTAACTTCGGCTATCAACGGTTCAATATATCTTGACTCAACAAAAGCTTCTGTACCATGTGCGTGGATAGAGTAATAGTATCCAATCACTGCTTTTCCGTCTTGGGTAGTTGCTGAAGCTTTTTCTACTAAAAACTTATAAGTTGTTCTATCAAGGAAGGGTTTAGTATAAAAAGTGAAACCTTTTTCCTTTCCCGCCAAGTTTAAAATAATAGTTTCCGGGAAAAGATTTTGAATAGCATCATAGGCTGCACCTAAAACATCTTGTTCGTCTGCAATTATCAATTCATAACCCGTTGTACCTGTGTTGTCACTTTTCAAAGAACTATATGTCATAGAGCATCCAACTAAGATGACAGTAAACATTAACCAAATGACTTTTAATGGGACGGTTGTTCTATAATTCATAAGGGCTATTTCTTTAGTTTCTTCTCTTGCTTCTCATGCTTGGATAACGCCTCATCCAAAAGATGCCGGATTGCATCAGAGCGGCGCGGGATTCGGCCCTCAGAGACACGGCGATAATCATCAATTCGCTTTAATAGTTCCTCATCAACCGGGAAAGATATTATTGGTTTTTTAGTTGGCATGGAAGTTACTACCTTTTATTAAAATAATTATCAAATATTTTGTTTTACTTACTTGACAAACTGACCATAATAAGTTTATTAATTATTAACTTATTATCCAAACTATAGTCCACGAAAAACTTCAAACCAGATGAGGCTCCCTTTAGAGAATGTCTTCCCTTCGTAATTGCGTTCAGCAACCACAAAAAGAGCATCTACCACATACCCGTCTTTTTTCCAAACACACTGCCGTTCTCTCACATTCGTAGCTCTTTCGTAATTCTCTTTAACCGGAACTCCGAGAACACGCCTGAATCCGGCTTCGTCTGTGTAACCTGTAAGACCGAAAACGATTTGTTGCTTTGATATTATAGGGTCATACGAAGCGCTTGCGTAAATTGCACTTGCTTCACCCGCAAAATTAAATTTCATTACTAGGTTCTCCCTATTGAACCATATGGTCACGCCTGATTCTGGGTATTCTTCTAATTCAGTTGTTATGCGACTAGCGTTTCCAAGCACTCTGTGAACCTCTTCTCTTCGGTCTCCAAGCTTTACCGGATACTGCCATGAACCGGATGAAACCGTATCAGAACGCGCGCTATCCCTACTCCCATCACCACACCCGACTAAAAGTCCTAATGCCAATGCTATCAAGACAAATATGAAAAACCGCGCCAAAACCTTAAACATGTTTCCCTCCAAATCCTGTGCTTACGATAATAGCACTATTAATTATTTTTAAAAGAGGGAAATGCACAGCTTCATTTAGTATAGGAAGAAGTAGTTGTGATTCTTGATACTGCAAATGTAAATTTCAGATATGCCTTCTAGAAAACGAATAAAAGTTATATAATAATATTAATTGAGGGGATAGGGTAGCTCCCGAAAACCGGAAACATCCCACCGGCTGCCCCTCCGATTAACTTTATGGGAACATTGTGAGGGAAGGCAATGAGGATTAGCAATTATGATAGAATAATGGCTATATCGCGCCATCCTATATACATTAAAGATATTGAGGAAATCCGTAAGCTTTTTAAAAAAGAAATAAATAAGACAGACCCTAAATCTATTGAAGTCTTACAAGAAAAATTATGCACGAAGTGGAGGCTCAAAAGTCCGGTTATTCCGTGTTTTGGCAAAGACAAAGATGATTTTATTAAAGTGAACAGTCAGAATCCTATTATTGAATTAAATGAAGGTGAGTGGCCGAATGCTCTTTATATGGATTACTCCGCTGCAATAGGTGAATATAAATTTGTCCGTCTACAAATAAATCTAACCAGAAGCAATAAAGAATTATTAGATGCTTTCGGTAAAATAATCAAAACATGGGGGGGTAAATTTCCAAAAGACAGGATGCAAAGAAAAACCATATACGATAAATGGTTTATTTATGACAAACATAAATCTGGCATACCCCTACTAAAAATTGCACTAGAGTTAAACAAAAAAACATACCCTAGAGACGAAAGAAGCCCCGCTTACAACGAAGAGCTATGGCCGCCATATAAACGTGTTCATAGGGCTTACAAAATAGCCGAAAAAATAATCAAGTCAGTAGGACCAGTTAATATTTCCAAATAACATCACCTATAATATCCTTAAAAGTTGACGTTTAAAGTTTCTTTTATACGTCAATATTTTTATTTTTAATAATGCATTATTTTAGAACTCAATAATGAATGTTGTTGTGTGCAACATTCTAATCATTGTTGATTTTTAATTATAATTTTCAAAGGAGAAGTAGCAAAATGGAAAATCAAAAACTTTTAACGGTTCAAGAAGTAACAGGCAAAGAATTAGTTACAATCAACGAAATGGCAGAAAAACTGAAAGTCAAACCATCATGGCTTTATTTCAGAACTATGCAAATTGGAAAAGATGCAATCCCACGAGTTAAGGTCGGAAAGTATATCCGGCTTAATCCCGATGATGTTATGAGGTGGATTGCAGAGCAATATGGTGAGACCGCAAAATGAGCGAAAAAATAATTTCCGATATTAATCGGTATGGCAAAACCGCACTAGGGAAAAAAGAACTTTTAAAATACCTTGGTGGTGGGCGGCTTACACCTAAACAGGCAATCCTGGCAAAATGTTTTGACTGCCTTGGATATTATGCTGACGGAAGGCAAGATTGCCGAATAGCAAAATGTTCTCTTTATCCATTCATGCCGTATAACGAAAACAGCGCAAAGCGAAAGACTCGGGAGGAGCGGCTTTAAATATGCCGTCTTTTGCTCTGGCGTACAGGTAAAAGGGGGCTTCTAGCAAAAGAAAATGAAAAGGTAATGGAAGGTATAGGGTAAATGGAAAAACCCCCAAAATATAGGATTAAAAATGCAATCTGGATTGAACCGGAAATATTTTATTCCAAAGCATTTGAAGCAATAAAAAGGGCAGGCTCAACAATTGTTACCTTAATGCGCTGTCTTCAGAAAAGAAAATGGGAATATCAAAAGACTCGTAGGAAAAAACAAGTTGTTTATTTAGATGACGGCTTTATCTTTCCATACGATGAAGCTGCCTTTTTAGGCATAGGGACTACGCAACATTGGAAAAACATCCATAAGCTAATTGAAGTTGGTTTTCTTGACGTAATTCACCAAGGTGGTTGGTATCAGAAGCATAACAAAGAAAAAGATTACTCTGTTTATAAATTTTCTGACCGTTGGCGTAAATATGGAACACCCGAATTTGAAAAGGTTGAAAAGCCTAAAGTGTTGCCAGAAAGCTCTTATATTAGAAAACATATGGAAAGGCAGAAATCAAAATCAACTTCACTACAGCGAAGGGAACAACTTCACGAAAGTGAAGATGATAGGCTAAAAACAGGAAATGACCGTCTTCACAAAAGTGAAGATGATAAAATGAACAGAAAAAAGCCAGAAACGCTTGCTAGCATTGCATAAAAGAACTTTTGCATGATGAGCATGACAATACCAACATCGTCTTCATTAGAGTGAAGAATAAATATCTATGCCATGTATATGTGTGTTTTATTGGGAGACTAGATAAGTGCTTAAAGACTACTTCTTACTTTTCTTATCGTATTTCTTTAAAAGCTCTTGGATTGCTTCTTCAAGCAAATTGCCTAAAGACTTATTTTCGTCAACGGCAAGATGCTTTAGCTTTCTAACTAAATCATCATCAATTCTTGTGGAAAATATCTTTTTCTCGCCCATATTTATTCTTTTACAACCAGAACAAAAACAAATCAAGAAAAAACTTGACATAATATAATGTAAGATTATAATAATGTATACATTAAATCAATAAAGAGGTGAATTGATATGGCATGTATCACAAAAAGGCGCGGACGGTATGTCATTGATTGTTATGATCAGAATGGCAAGAGATATAGAAAGACAATGAAAGTAGACGCAACAAAGGAACTTGCCCGTAAAGAATTAAGAGAGATCGAAGCAAAAATAGAAAGGCGAACTTTTATGCATGAGAAAAAAGCACCTCTATTTTCTCAGGTTAAAGCAGAATGGCTAGAACACAAGCGGCAATTCCTAAGAGAAAATACATGGGAAACTTGCGAAGCAAATTCACGGATTCATTTTGATTCGTTAGATAACCTGAGGATTAATCAAATCACAATCGCAACCATTGAAAAATTCATAGCAGAGTTACAAAACAAGCCCCGGTCAACAGCGGCAACAAGAAAGCCTAATTTTGTACCCACTGGGGAAGAAAAGAAAATCAGTTTGAACACTGTGAGAAAAATTCTTGTCACTTTAAATCAGATTATGGCCTATGCAGTGCGACACCGGCTTATTGATTTCAATCCAGTACGTGACGCTGAGAGACCGCGAAGTCAGGGGAAAGAAGGTCAGGAAAAATCAATTTCTATATTGACTCCTGAACAAATCAGGAACTTTCTCGAAGCGGTTAAGGATCAGAAACACAGAACATTATTTTTAACGGCAATAATGACAGGTGCGCGGCAAGGTGAACTGTTAGGATTGAAATGGTCAGATATTGATTTTCAGAAAAAGCAGATCAGCATAAACAGAACTTTTAACATGGGACGATTCTTTACGCCGAAAACAAAGGAATCAAAACGCAATATTGATCTTGCACCTATGCTTATAAGGGAGCTTGCCGCATGGCAGTTAATATGCAGTGGCAGAAATGATGATCTTGTTTTTCCTAATGAAGCCGGTGAACCAATGAATTATAGTAATATGGTTGACCGATACTATAAGAAGGCATTAGAAGCCGCAGGAATCCCTCAGATCAGATTTCACGACCTCAGGCATACATATGCAAGCCTTCTACTGGCACAAGGCGAAAATATTAAATATGTTCAAAATCAATTAGGCCATTCAAGCCCCACTGTCACATTGAATGTATATGCTCACCTTATGAAAAAGGAAAATCAAGAAGCCGCTTGTAGGTTAGAAAACACCATTTTTGAGGGAACTGGTCACAATTTGGTCACAAATAAAAAAGAGGGGCTAACCATAAATGGCTAACCCCTTGATATTCATGGTAGGCGGTAATGGATTTGAACCATCGACTTCTACCGTGTGAAGGTAGCACTCTCCCGCTGAGTTAACCGCCCAAGTGACGTTTGCTATAACTTAAAGTATTATCTATTTCAAGGGAAAAAGTTTCTTTTGTTCAATCACAAGCAATGATCAACTCCACATCGGCCTTTTCAATCACTGATAACGCCTTTTCTATGTTTGCCTCAGCTTTTTCGAATTCCGGTGAAAATTGGATAAAACCTGTTTTCATATGCTTTATCTCTTTTTTTTATAAATTATGCCGGGTTACATTTAAAAAGATAACGGGGCCGAATGCGGAGAACGCTTTGATATCATTTTTGATTGAAAAAAGGATTTAGCCGGTAAAATAATTTTGAGATCAATCCCCCCGCCATCCCCGTAAAGAGGATGGCAAAGGGATCGTATAGGGTTATAGCTTGACGCTAGAAGGAACAATTTGCTTAGTCAATCATTTCATAAATGCCGGCTGCGCCCATACCGCCGCCGATACACATTGATACGATACCGCGTTTTGCCTTTCGTCGTTTCAACTCATGAAGCAGCTGAGCCGTCAATTTGGCACCGGTGCATCCCAGAGGATGACCGAGGGCAATCGCGCCACCATTGGGGTTGATGTCACCCGCCCAATAACGGTCTTCGATACCAACCACGCGGCATGAATAAATCGCCTGTGACGCAAAGGCTTCGTTGATTTCAAAAACATCAATGTCTTTGGTCGTCAAACCGGCCATTTTCAATACTTTCGGAATTGCGTAAGCAGGACCGACACCCATTTCTTCCGCCTTACAGCCGGCAACCGCAAAATGTGTCATTTTGGCGAGGGGTTTCAGCTTTAAGGCCTTCGCCTTTTCTGCCGACATCAGCATAGAGAAAGCAGCGCCGTCGGTCATCTGTGAAGAGTTCGCGGCGGTACAATTTCCTCCCAGCCTGAATGGTGATTTCAATTTTGCCATATTTTCAAGAGCGACTGGCCAACGGACACCGTCATCTATATCAAAAGTAACCGTTTCACGAATACGTTTGCCGTTTTTAATCTTGTATTTGAAAGCCTGAATGGGAATAATCTCATCCTTAAACTTTCCAGCCTTGATGGCTTCATAAGCGCGACGATTGCTTTCCATACCCATTTTATCCATATCTTCACGGGAAATATTATAATCTGCGGCCACATTTTCCGCCGTATTGCCCATGTTGATCCAAAGATTGGGCATGCTGCCGTCAAATTTCCAATCCGGATTCGGACGCATGGCGGTACCACCCATAGGAATATGTGACTGGGTTTCGCAACCGCCGGCAATAATGATTTCCGACCAGCCGGCACGGATTTTAGCTGTGGCATCGGCAATGGCCTGAATACCGGCCGAACAAAAACGGTTTACAGTCATACCGGAGCATGAAACGGGCAAACCTGCTCCCATAGCCAGAGTTCGCCCCAGGATCATGCCCTGCTCGGCTTCCGGAAACGCACAGCCAACAATCAAATCATCAACTTCCGCAGGATCTACTTCCGGAACTCTCGCCATCAGACCTTTGACTACCTGGCTACCATAGTTATCCGATCTTGTTTGTGCAAGGGCACCTTTTTTATAACGGCCGCCTGGACTTCTTACGGCTTCAATAATAACAGCTTCACTCATAATATCATTCCTCCTTACAGGATTTTGTTATGTTAAATGCCGGAGGCTTAAGGTTTCAGACCGGAAACCTCCGGGCATATCCTTTATTTTAGTTACGCAGGGGCTTGCCAGTGCTCAGCATAGCCGATATCCTGTCGACCGTCTTCTGTTGACCGCAGAGGCTCATGAAAGCTTCTCTTTCCAGATCCAGAATATCCTGTTCCGTCACATAGGTGCCTTCGGGACAGTCGCCGCCGGAGAGAACATGGGCTATCTTTCGCGACACAAACAAATCGTAATCGGAAATGTATTTACCGTAATACATATTCATGATGATGCCTTCAACCAGGCCGCGGAAATTCTCACCCATAACCGGAATCAAAGCGGGCTTAGGCGGTTTGTAGAACTTGGACAGACCCAGAACGATTTGTTTGGCTTCGTAAATCTGCATATCTCTGCTCATGTTAATAGCGCATGTCTTGCGGATGTAACCTAATTCCTGGGCTTCCTGCGCGCTTGTGGCAACTTTCGCCGTAGCGATATTTTCAAAAGCTTTGCCTATGTGATACTGCAAATTCATACCGCCTTCCACGCAACCGGCAGGAATGCCTTCGGTCAGACGAACCAGAAGTTCCTTGCAGCCGCCGCCGGCAGGCAGAACACCGACACCAACTTCGACCAGACCCATATAAGTCTCACCGTTGGCCAGACAATAATCGCCGTGCATTGCGATTTCGCAACCACCGCCCAGAGCCATACCGGCCGGAGCCGTGACAACAGGCTTGGGCAGATATTTCATCTTCATTAAGGCGTTCTGCAATCCGGCGACCATTTTCTCCAAGTCATCCCACTGTTTTTCACTGATGGCGCACAAGACACCGAAAATGTCGGCGCCGGCAGAGAACATACGCGGATCATGATTGGCGACAACCATTCCCGTAAAGTCCTTATTAACGATATCGCAACTCTCCGATATCATCTGAACCATATCGGCACTAATAGAATTCATCTTGGTATGGAATTCCAGACAGGCAACACCGTCACCAATGTCGACAAGTGTAGCGGCCGCATTTTCTTTAACAATTTTCTTTCTTTCTTTGAGCTCGGGCAGAATAATGATCTTGGGATTCTCTTTCAGTTTTACATATCCCTTCTTCTCAAAATCATAGTAGGATTTGCTGCCGTCTTTTTCTTTCTTGTAGAAGGATGTGCATTTCTTGGCCAGCATTTCCTCGATCTTGGCGGGAACCTTCTTGCCGAGTTTCTTCATGACTTCGACGGCTTCCTTAACACCGACTGCATCCCATGATTCAAATGGACCAAGCTGCTGGTTGTAGCCCCACTTCATGGCATTGTCTATCTCAACGATGGTATCGCATATTTCGGGAATCCGGTTGGCGGAGTAAATAAAGTTGTTACAGAGGTACTCGCGTACATATTCACCCGCTTTATCGTCGCCATTGAAGGCGATCTTCATCATAGCGGCCACACCGTCATCGGCCTTCTTTTTGGCTGCGGAGATGGATGCGAATTTCGGCTTCTCGGCAGGATGATACTCAAGAGTCTTCCAGTCGATGGCCATTTTGACGTTCTTGCCTTTCTCATCCTTCACCTTCTTGTAGTAGCCGCCTTTGGTCTTGTTGCCCAGCCATTTGTTGGCAATCATCTTGTCCAAAAAATCCGCGGATTTAAAAATATCGCGACATTCGTCATTAGGTACTGCAGCATAAAGGTTCTTGCTGACATGGAGACCAATATCAAGACCTACCAGATCCATGGTGCCGAAGATGGCAGTGCCGGGACGGCCGAGTGCCAGGCCGACGATGGCGTCGACTTCTTCAACCTTCATATCCTTATCCATCATTACGCGGACAGCGTTGCTCAGATCATATACACCGACACGATTGCCAATGAAGTTGGGAACGTCCTTGCATACAACAACACCCTTGCCGAGAACTTCCTCGCTGAACTTTGTCATGTAAGCAACGATTTCCTTGTCCGTATCCGCACCGGGAATGATTTCCATTAACTTCATGTACCGGGGGGGATTAAAGAAATGGGTCCCCAGAAAACGTTTTTTCAAATCTTTACCGAATTTGGCGGAGATATCTTTAATAGGAAGACCGGAAGTGTTCGTGGTAACGATACACGTCGGTTTAACAACCTTCTCAACCTTGGCAAAAAGCTCCTGTTTGATTTTCAGGTTTTCGACAACCACTTCGCATACCCAGTCGCAATCGGCTAATAATTTTAAATCGTCTTCAAAGTTACCGATTTTGATCATTGACGCATTTTTCTTGGAATAAAAACTCGCCGGCTTCGATTTAGTGGCTCCGGCTAACCCGTTTGCAGCAAACCGATTTCGCCAGGCCGGACTCTTCTCCGTTAGTCCTTTCTTCTTATCATCATCAGTAAGTTCGAAAGGGATGATATCCAGCAAATAACACTCAATGCCGGCATTAGTTAAATGGGCTGCGATATTCGCACCCATAACTCCCGCGCCTAAAACAGCAGCTTTTTTAATCTCAAATGACATGACTTTCCTCCTTTGCCTTTTTTTGCTTTAAACTATTGGCTGACTATAAAAATTCATAAATACTCATCATACTTTTTTTAAGCCCTTGATGAATACCTCCAATGCTAATTTGATTGTGGAATAAATTCTTTCCCTTCGTTTCATCTGCGCCCCTGAAAAAATATACAGAGAGATTATTCCATTGAGCAAGCCCCAGATTGCGTTCTGATTCTGTTTCAAATTAATATCAGCGGGAAATTCTTTTGATAATATCCCCAACTGTAATATTTTACCAATTGAATTAATTGATCTGATATTTGCGCCCAGAATTTGAGAATTAAGTTTATCAGTTAAATTCATTTTAGCCGGTTGCAACATGTAGGTCATTAGTATTCTAAACAATTCACTATCATTGAGAAAAAAATCAACATAGATGCAGGAAAATTCTACCAGCAAACCGGCTGCCGTATTTTTTTTGTCAAATAACACGGAAACTTGCTTATTGAAATTATCAATATCATTTAGCAGAATCTGGGCATAAATTTCTTCTTTACTATTAAAATAAAGATAAATTGACCCTTTTCCCAACTCGGAGCATTTGGCTATTTCATCAACAGTAACTTTATTAAAACTTTTTTTAAAAAATAACGTGCGCGCTGATTTGAGAATTAGTTTTTTGCGGCTATCTTTTTCTTTTCCTCTACGTTCCAGGAGTCCCACAGCATCCTTCTTCTCTCTGAAAATGTGAACACACTTTAAAACTGCGGTCAATATATGACCAACGGTCAAGACAACCTAGAACAATAAAACTTCAAAGTCAAGAAAAATAATCTCCAGAAAAGATTAACGGAATATTGCCTGCCGACAGGGAAAAAATGTCTTGTATAGAGACAATATATTTCATAATGACATTGACATATATTTATAATTTTGTTAAACTTTACACAAGATAACAGCTATTTGTTTATAAAAAATATGTTCTTTGTGTTTTAACATTTTGGCTGGAACACAATGAACAATATCTATGATCATTTCCATAAGTAAATCTATTCCATCCGGAGAGTGTTACCAGCACATGGCAATAAACAAAAATCATGTATCCTATAATCTATTTGTAACTATTATTTGTATAGCCATTTTAATACTATTAGCCATTGAATTCATATTAAATTTGACTCCTCCGATTGCCCGCGATGCTCTTATTCATCATTTAGCTATTCCCAAGCTTTGGCTTAAAAATGGTGGATTCTATGATGTTAAGTGGGCGGAATTCTCATACTTTCCAATGAACGTCGATTTGCTTTACCTCTTTCCGCTTTATTTTAATAAGGACTTCATTGCCAATTTCATCCATATGGGTTTTGGCATCGGAACAGCGTTACTCATTTATCATTACTTAAATAATAAGATAGGTCGCATCGCAGGACTTCTGGGCATTCTTGTTTTTCTAAGCACACCGATTGTATTCCGTTTGTCTACACAAGCCTATGTTGATCTTGGTTTGGCTTTTTTTACAACAGCCAGCATTCTGGCGTTTATTCGCTATCGTGACGTCGAGTATAAAGAATTTAAATGGCTTTTTCTTTCATCTTTTGCCATGGGACTTGCATTGGGGACAAAATATAATGCTTTGATTACCTGGTATTTTCTATCGCTGACTATCGTTTATGTCTATTCCAGAGATACAGGACGGCAAGGGAAAGCTATTACTCGTGGGATAATCTTCTTTCTTATTTCTCTTTTTGTATTTTCTCCATGGTTGATTAAAAACATCGTTCTCACAGGCAATCCCATGTATCCATTATTTAAAGGCATCTTCAACACAAGTAGCGCCACCATTGAAAGAGGCGCCCTCTCCATGGTTTCCGGAGATAATCACACAGGGTTCTTTCAGATGCGGGAAATGTTATATGGCGAGAATTTTTGGGAAACCTTATTGATTCCTATTCGAATTTTTTTTCAAGGCCATGATAATTCTACTCGCTATTTCGATGGTGTCTTGAATCCTATTTTAATCATTCTATCTCCTTTTGCATTGATGAACAAATCATTCTATCGAGATAAGCTTCTATTTATTTATTTTACGATTTTCTTTATTTTAACGGTCTTCTTTCTTGAACAAAAAGCTTTTTCTATGGAACAAATAGTACGCTATACATTGTCTGTCATCCCTGTTCTATCAATCCTGACAGTTATGGGCTTAATAAATATCTGGAACTGGACAATGAGCCTCTCCAATCGCTTCGGAAAAGTTTTAGCGGTCCTAGTCTTTTCTTTTTTTATTGTTATGATGAGCGAGAATGTCTTTTATATTAAAAATTATTATCAGACTATTAGCCCCATGAATTATGTTTTGGGCAAAGAATCCAGAGATGAGTTTATTACACGTCATAACAGCAGTTATCCGGCTATTAAATATATCAATACACACACACCGGCAAATGCCAAAATCAGATTAGTTTTTCTTGCCGGGCGCGGATATTATCTGGATCGGATATATTCTGAAGGCGTCTCTTACGGAATAGGTGACGTTAGCGGCTTTGTTGAAAATTCTCACGAAGAAGGATCTTTTCAAACATATCTCCATTCCCTTGGCTTCACTCATTTGCTTGTGCGCACGGATTTATATCTTAAATACCTGCACGATAATTATCCGCTTGAAACAACAAATCGATTCCTCCAGCAAATGAGCAGGGCAACAGAAATGATTTATAATGATAACTGCTATGCTGTTTACAGGTTAATTCCTCCAAGATAATCAATTTGGCAGCGTCGAATAAAAGATCAGAATCATAGAAATGATCGACTGCTCAAAAATCAACGGGGTGTAATTCCACTATTCTTATTTTTCTTATTCATTTCCAGAGCGATTTGCAAATTTTTCTGAGAGTCTTTATAATAGGGATTAATGTGTAGGGCCTTCTCAAATTGCAAAACACCTTCCTGAATCCTTCCCTTTTTTACAAGCACAACACCTAATTCATTATACGCTTCTTTATAATCAGGTTTTATTTCAATAGCTTTTATAAAATATGGAATGGATTCGTCGAGTTTATTATCCGCCATATAAAACAACCCAATATCATAATATGCATTGGCCTGGAATTTATCAAGCCGCATAGCCTTTTCAAAGAATTTAAGAGCATCGTAACGCTTTCCCATTGCCATTAATACAATACCTTCATTAATATAGGCTCCGTAAAATCCGGGACTTAATTTTAAAGCCATGTCGTAACAATATAATGCTTTCTCATTTTCACCATTGTTAAGCATCTCATGACCTATAACCGCATAAGCCACATAGTTATTCGGATCTGTTTTCAGTGCGTGTTCAAATAAGGTGACCGTATTAGCCCATAGTTTTATTTGATTGTATGTTGCTACCGAAAGAAGCACAATTATCAAAACAGATGCAAATATGAATGATTTCTTTAAATAAATCTTTTTTGATGAAATCTGTTCTGCGCCCCAGGCAATAATTACGAATAGTCCGATGAAAGGAACGTAAGCATAACGATCAGCCATAGTATGTTCGCCAAACTTAACAATCCCGAGAACAGGAATTAATGTCCCCAGGTACCAGAACCAGCCAACCGGCAAATAAGGATATTTTTTAAAATATTTGCAGACAAGGATTGTAATAATGATCAAAAATATGGCAGATAAAAATAAATGCCAAATGGATATATTAAGATATAAATATGGAATAGAGAGATCCGTAGGCCAAAATAACTTTTTCAGATACATAGCATAAGAAAAAATTGCATTATTGATTCGCTGTATGAAAAAACTTGCTATTATTCTTTTTGATTGAGGCGCATGATCCGATTGATGAGAATAAATAGTTATACACATCAAAATAGTCGATAAAATAAATAAAGGAACTTTCTCCAAAATGAGAAAATTTAGTTTCTCTTTTCCTGCTTTTAAAGTGGCCTGAATGGTTGTCTCGTTTTGTGTATTTATCGCGGTTCGATTAAGCGGCCAGTAATCAAGAAGTAACAAAACAAAAGGCAGGACCACCAGCATTGGTTTCGACATCAATCCCAAAGCAAAACTGACGAACACCGGCAAATAACGTTTCCAGTTGGGCTGTTTTACATACCAAACATAGGATAACATCGTCAACATCCAGAAAAACGTGCTCAAAACATTTTTGCGCTCAGCTACCCACGCGACGGACTCCACATTAATCGGATGGATGGCAAACAAAGCCGCAACAAAAGCGCTGCGCCAAACAGCCCCGGTGAGATTCCTGAAAAGGAAAAATAATAAAATGGTATTAAAAACATGAATAATTACGTTTGTCCAATGATAACCACCGGCATTAAAACCAAAAAGCTGATAATCCAACATAAAAGAAAGCCACACCAGAGGGTTCCATAAACCAAAATATTGTGTGCTAAACGCCCACCGAAATCCGTCCAGTGTGATTCCGGACTGGGTGTGACTGTTCTCTGTGACATATATGTTATCGTCAAAATTGATAAATTCATAATTTTGCACTGACCAATAAACACCGAGAATTAAGATGATCAGCATCAAGACAACAAAAATCGAATTCTTCTGATATATGTTAAATTTATCAATCATAAATTTTATCCTTATCAAGGCGAAGAAAAATTTACGTAGTAAAAGCCGTCCATGTTTTCAGCGGATGATATTGGCCGTTCCGTATATATCTTCCCTATAGCGAATCGGAACTCTAATAATCTTCAGATTCATTTTGGCAGCGCTTTCGATATTATTTTTTTCATTATTTTTTATTCTTGTATGCCGGATCAATACGTATAGCCTCCTTGAAATGATAATCAGCTTCTTCAACCATGTCTTTCTGCTTCAAGACAATCGATAATTCATAATGCGCATAGGCATAATCAGGATTAATCTTTACAGCTTCTTTGAGATAACTGATGGCTGCATCCTTATTATCTAAAAGCATTAAAATCACACCTATATTACTGTAGGCGCCAGAGTCAAGAGGTCTTAATTGTATTACCCTTTTGAACTGCACAATTGCTTCGTCATAATCACCGTGCATGGCTAAAGCATTCCCGAAATTATAATGAATATCAGGATTATCCCTATTGATGTCGGCGGCCTTTCTATATTCCTGCAACGCCTCTTTGATCCTGCCCATTTGCATAAGAATCGCATAAAGGTTATCATAGGCTTGGGCGTTTCCGGGTTGAACCTGTATCGCCTGCTGCAAAGCTTCAATGGCCTTATCTTTTTCACCTCGCATACTGTATGCTCTGGCTATTCGCACCAGTGTATTGTAATGATGTGGATTTAACAACAGAGCTTTCTCACAATGAAGCATTGCTTCATTAACCTTGTTCTGCATAAGCAATTGACCGGCAACACTACTATGTGCTAAGGTATTATTCTGTGTAACATCAAGAGCGTGAGAAAATAGCGTGAATGTATTTTGCCAGTATTTAACCTGCCGGTGAGCGACAATCGTCAGACCTGTAATAATTAATAATGGAATTATTAAAATAGTTCTTGAAGAAAAATGTTTTTTTATTATAGCAAGTGCTCCCCATGTCAGCATGATAAATAATCCGACAAAAGGAACATAGGCATAGCGATCAGCCATAGCCTGATCGCCAACCTGAACAATTCCAATCACGGGAACCAGCGTACCCAAATACCAGAGCCAGCCCATGAGTAAATAAGGTGATTTACGAAAACAAACGCTCACGAAAACAGTAATGACGATTAACAATAGAGCGGGAAAAATAACCTGCCATAAAGATATATTATAATTTAATGGATAGAACACCGCTAGATCAAAAGGCCAGAACATTTTCCTGATATACAGTTCATAGGAAATGACAGCGTTACCCAGGCGGTATAATAAAGGAAAAGAATGCAGGCTTAACACGGCACCTTCATTTTTTTGAATGAACAATGTCAAATAACTGAAAAATGCAGACAAAACAATTAAAGGGATTTTTTCTATGACTAAAAAGAGTATTTTTTTCTTTTTTAGCGTAACCTCTGTGGTTTTTGTTGTTTGATCTTCATTTAGTTGTTCTATTTTCATACGACCCAGCGGCCAGTAATCAAGAAGCAACAAAGCAAACGGCAAGGTCACCAGCATGGGTTTCGACATCAAACCTAAAGCAAAACAAATCAATACAGGTAAATATCTTTTCCAATTGGGAGACTTCACATACCGGACATAAAACAACATGGTTCCTATCCAGAAAAAAGTACTCAAGACATTCTTCCGTTCCGATATCCAGGCCACAGATTCCACATTAATCGGATGAATGGCAAACAGGGCAGCAACAAAAGCGCTCCTCCATATTGCTCCGGTAAGTGTTCTTAATAGTAAAAACAATAAAACTGTATTGAATATATGAATGATTACATTCGTCCAGTGGTGGCCACCCGCATGGCTCCCATATAACTGCCAATCCAGCATATGCGATAACATGGTTAAAGGATGCCAATTCCCGAGATAATTTTTATTGAATGCCTCTAAGAAACTATTACATGTAAATCCTGCATGAACAAGATAATTTGATGTAACATACCCCTGATCGTCATAATTAATAAAATCGTAACTCTGCACCGGCCAATAAACAAAAAGGACTAATGCGACCATGACTAAAACGGCCAATATTGACGCATGCCTTTTTGTAACATGCAGGTCATAAGTTATAAAATTTATCATATTATTTTTTTCAATGGGAATTTATTGTCGAAATATCTCCAGAGTGTATTTTCTTCCCTCCGCTTGTCTTTTTCTCAGCCTTAAGTTGAATGCTAATACACATCAATTCCTGATGATGGCGGTTTCTTAACTCGTTTTATTGTTCGCCATCTTGAAACTGCTAATCAAACGCATTATACCGAAGACCAGAAAAACGGCGCCAAGAACGAAAACAAGAAAAACATAAACAAGCGATAGGCTTCCGCCATACTTTGGTATGTTACGATTAGGATTGGACAGGTCATATCTGATTTCCAGAGTATCATCTATTTTTAAAGCCTCCCATTGTTGCTGCAATAAATTACTAGTAGACGTTATTTTACCGCCCCCGGGAAGTAAAAACCAGTAGTCCAGATAATACATACTGTTACCGTCGGCAGCTTGGGAAAAATGTTTGTTTGTCACGTGGCCGGTGGAATAGCCGGCATATTCATTCACCCGCATATATTCTAAATAGGCCTCCCAGGTACCGGACAAGAAAAATATTCCAATTATTATAGTGATAAATGCAACAATAATTCCTGATTTAGAAATTTTCAATGTTTTACCTTTAAATAATGTTAAGTGGTTTTTTTCGGCCAACCTCGTCCATTTTTTTAGAATATTGTTTAACTGCCCGATGACTGTAACACATCATCATTATATTTTCATTAGTAAGTTTAATAATGCCTACACCAAATAATTACAGGATTGGAAAGTGATCGGGCATAAAAAAGGGCGCAAAAGTTTGCGCCCTTTTAAATTTTACGATTGGAAATCATCAAAAAGTGGCTGAATTCGAGATTAACATGTGGTACAAATATCGCCCGTAGGTCGCTATGATAAATAATATTAGTCCTCAGGGACAAAAACTTATCATTTATATAGTTTTGATACTGGCTATACTTGCTGTTTTTTGGCAGGTGAATCAATATGATTTTGTTAACTTCGATGATCCAGTTTACGTCATGGAAAACAGTAATATCCAGTCCGGAATCACGCTGGCCGGAATTCGCTGGGCTTTCAGCACAAGATATGCCGATTTATGGAACCCACTGGTATGGCTTTCCCTGATGTTTGATTATCAACTTCATGGCTTGAATGCAGG